>DASYJF010000111.1:0-65166 GCA_035996815.1 Thermoanaerobaculia bacterium
ACCTACGACCTTCAGCTCCGGAGGCTGACGCTCTATCCAGCTGAGCTATGGGCGCGCTTGGAGGGGCGCGGATTGTACTACGCGGCGTCGGTGAGGTTGATGCGGAGATGGCGTTTCAAGGCGACGCGCAGCGGGCGGGACGAGTCGCGCAGCCAGTCGTAGGTCCGGCGCCAGTGATCGGTGTTGATGAACTCTTTGACCTTCGGGTGATCGTAGAGGAAGACGTCGGCGCGGCGTTTGACCTGCTTCGGGGTGCCGATCCAGCGGACCTCGCGCTTGCGGACGGCTTCCAGCTTCGCATCGAGCTCGGCGTAGAACTCCTCGTCCACCATGAAATACATGTTCTTCAGCCAGCAGAGGCCGGGCTTGACGCAGACTTCCTTGAGGATCTTGAAGCGTTTCGGGTCGTATTCGACTTTGCCGCCGCGCAACAGGACTTCGCGCATTTCGTCGCGCATCTGCTGGAAGGCGGGGCCGCGCCAGTGTTCGGAGATCGACTTCTCGTGGATGTTGCCGAGGGGCGGGACATCGGGATTCAAAAGCAGACAGCAGGGGCGGATGTCGCCGTTGCCGGTGACGGCGGCGGTGTACCAGGCGAAAAAGCAGCCGTCGTTGCGGGCGCGGAAGGACGGCGCGACCGGATACATGTTGGTCTGCACGACGCCGACGCGTTCGCGGACGGCGGTCATCATCTTGTTCCATCCGTAGACGGCGAAGTCGATCTGGAGGAGGCCGATGTCGGCATCCTTGCGCATCACTTCCTCGACGTACGACTCGGCCAGCTCCGCATCCTCGGGACGCAAGAGCAGCTCGCGGTCGATGCGCTCGCGCGGGATTTCGAGGACGGCGTTCATGGCGATGCGATCGACGCCTAACGAGCGGCCGAGGTCGTACATCTCGACCATGCGCGTGACATTCGAACGGTCGAGCAGGAACTGAATCACGATCGATGGGTAAATCGAATCGCCGCGCACTTCGACGAGCGTTTTGATCGCGGTGATGACCTTCTCGAACAGCGCCGGCTTCACCTTCATCATGCGGGCGTAGTCGGCGGCGTCGACGGCGTTCAGCGAGAAGATCACCTCGCGGGACTTGTTCTTCACGAGAAATTCGGCAATCTCGCGGCTCAGTGCGACGCCGTTCGTGGTGACGTTGTCGACGACGATGCTGCGCTTCGCGAGATGCGCGAGGACGTCGTTGATCTCGCGATGAAAGAGCGGATCGCCACCGCCGGAGAGGCGCACCGATCGCAGGCCGGTCGAGGCCAGCTCGTCGATCAGCTCCGTCGTCTTCTGGATGGGGATCTGATCCTTGGTGCGCAGGTCCTGCTGGTTGCAGAAATAGCAGGCCACGTTGCAGCGGTCGGTGAGGTCGAGCTCCGCGTGCACCGGTCCCGTCGTCGGCGTGTTGGCGACGATGGCATCGATGATCTCGCGCTTGCGCTCGCGCGAAACTTCAGCCCACCCATGTGTTCCTCTCATGATCGTCTGCGCTAACGGCAGTGTCTTTCGGAGCATTCCGGGCGGCAGTGGCTAGTGGCCAGTGGTCAGTGGTCAGTGCCCCGCTGACCACTAGCCACTGACCACTGACCACTTTCCCCGCATCACCTATAATCACGCCCGCTTGTACGGTCCTCTCAAGGTCTTCACCGGCCGATCCCATCCAGCGCTCGCTCAGGAGATCTGCGCGCTGCTGGAGATCGCGCTCGGGCACGTCTCGCTGTACAGCTTCTCCGACGGCGAGAACTACGTGCAGATCGATGAAAACGTCCGCGGCGCGGATGTCTTCGTGATCCAGCCGACGGCGCCGCCGGTGAACGACAACCTCATGGAGCTCTTGATCATGCTCGACGCATTCAAGCGCTCCTCGGCCAGCCGCGTGACGGCGGTGCTGCCGTACTACGGCTACGCGCGGCAGGACCGGAAAGACAAGCCGCGCGTGCCGATCACGTCGAAGCTCGTGGCCGATCTGATCACCGCCGCCGGCGCCGACCGCGTGCTGACGCTCGACCTGCACGCGTCGCAGATTCAGGGCTTTTTCAACATCCCCGTCGATCATCTTTTCGCCGCTCCCGTGATCGTTCGCCACCTGCGCGACCTCGGACTGGAAGATCTGACGATCGTTTCGCCCGATGCGGGCGGCGTCGAGCGCGCGCGGGCGTACGCGAAGCGGCTCGGCGCGACGTTGGCCATCATCGACAAACGGCGCATCGGCGCGAATCAGACCGAGGTCATGAACATCATCGGCGACGTCGAAGACAGGAATGTCTTCGTGGTCGACGACATCATCGATACCGGTGGAACGCTGATCCATTCGGCCGACGCGCTGATGAAAAAAGGAGCGCGCTCGATCTCGGCATCGTGCACGCACGCTGTGCTCTCGGGGAAGGCCATCCAGCGCATCAACAATTCGGAGTTGATGCACGTCATCGCCACGAACAGCATGCAGATGGCTGACAAGCAGGCGGAGTGCGCGAAGCTGACTGTTCTCTCCGTCGGCGACCTGCTGGCACAGGCCATCAAGCGGATTCACGATGAGGATTCGGTGAGCTCGCTGTTTGAGATGTAGGTTGGGGGGGTGGGGAGTAGGGGGTGGGGTGTGGGAGGATGGCGCGCTGTCATCCCCACGCGCAACCCTGCCATTTTTTGACACCGTCGAAGCTGTCCATGTAAGAGTACGTTGCGTACTCCATGACACTTTCTGCTATCGGCTGTTTCCAAAGATGCTGTATCGGTAACCCATCGATGCGAAGGGGGTAACCCATCGATGGGTCGGGGTAACCCATTGGATGACAACGCCGCGGTGGTCCTCCTCCCACTCCCCACACCCAACCTCCCACCCCCAGGAATACACCGCCACATCAACGACTTAACATCGTTTCGCTGTCCAAGCTGCTAAAGGAGTTTCTGCATCATGGCTGAGGTCACCCTCGAAGTTACCCGTCGCGAACGCTCGGGAAAAGAGTACGCGAAGAAGTTGCGTCAGGAGAACAAGATCCCGGCGGTCGTTTACGGCGGTCATAAAGAGCCGGTGGCCATCACCGTCGATCGCAAGGCTGTCGTCGATCTGATTCAGAAGAGCGAGCACGGCGTCCGCTCGATCTTCCTGCTGAAGATGTCCGGCAGCGATCAGCAGCGTCACGCCATGATCAAGGATACGCAGATGGATCCGATCTCCCGCCGCATGACGCACATCGATTTCGTGCGCGTGGTGATGGACGAAGTGGTCCGCCTGACGATTCCCGTACACCTCAGCGGCAATTCGATCGGCGTCAAAGAGGGCGGCATCCTCGACTGGCAGATGCGCGAGCTTCATGTCGAGTGTCTTCCGAACGCGATCCCCGACACCATCGAAGTCGACATCTCGAACCTTGGCGCGCACCAGCAAGTCCGCGTCTCGGACCTCCAGTTGCCCGAGGGAGTGAAGGTCGAAGAGGATCCGCACCGCGTCATCGTCGGCGTCACTACGGCGCGCGCCGAAGTGGTCGCGGAAGTGGCTGCGCCGGAAGCGGCGGCGGCCGAGCCGGAAGTGGCCAAGAAGGGCAAGACCGAGGCGGAAGAGTAACGCTCGATCTTCATCAATTCGCTTACGATTGCGCCCCGTGGAAACGCGGGGCGTTTTGTTGTCCGGAGGAAGTTGATGTCCCGCATCACGAGGCTCACGAAGGACCAGGTCACTGCCGAGGTGCGCGAGAAATTCGAGCAGATCGGCGCGGTGCGCGGCAACGTGCCGAACATGTTCCGCGTGTATGCGCACCGGCCTGAAATTCTGAAAACGATGATGGCGCACATGGACGCCGTGACGAATACGGGAACGGTGCCGGTGCGGACGAAGGAGTTGGTGGCGACGCTCGTGTCGCGCATCAACAGTTGCGAGTATTGAAACCGCTCGCACACCGCGCAGGCTGCGCGGCACGGAGCCACGGAAGACCAGATGACGGCGCTGCTCGATTTTGAAAACGGACCGTTTGACGAACGGGAGAAGGCGGCGCTGGCGTACGCGCAGCAGCTGACGATCGATGCGAACCGGGTCGACGATGCGCTGTTCGCGCGGCTGCGGCAGTACTACGACGAGGGCGAGGTCGTGGAGATCTCGGCGATGGCAGGATTGTTCAATTACTTCAACCGCGTGAACGACGCGCTGCAGATGCAACCGACGAAACCGGGCGAGGGGCTGTGAAGTGGAATGCGGCGATGGCGTTCATCTGGCAATAATCAAACCTTGAATACGGTGACTACGACTATGAAATCGACTCTGTCCACGCTTTGCGCCGTCCTGCTGGCGGCCGCGTGCGCGAAACACGAAACGCAGTCTGTCAATCCTGCCAGGCCGGCGACGGCCGCGACGTCATCGACGTCGCCTGTCTCGAAGGCGGCGAAAGAAGAGCCGGCCGAGCTGGCGTCCGCACGCACCGACGTCGGCGATCCGATGCCGGCGTACACGGCAAAATATCTCGACGGCAAGCCGCTGAACCTCGCCACGGAGAAGGGGAACGTCATCTTCCTCAATGTCTGGGCGACGTGGTGCGGTCCGTGCCGCTTCGAGACTCCCGAGTTACAGGCGCTCCAGAATCAGTACGCGGCGAAGGGGCTGAAGGTCATCGGCGTCAGCGTCGACGAGGGCGAGACGGAGGCGGTGAAGACGTTCGTGACCGAGCAGAAGATCACGTATCCGATCGCCGTCGATCCCGAGGGGCGCATCGCCAATCTGCTGCAGACCACGGTGCTTCCGACCTCGCTCCTGCTCGACCGCAACGGCAAGATCGTCTGGCGTCAGATCGGCGCGATCATGCCGAACGATACAAAGTTAAAGACCGCGGTGGAGAAGGCCGTCGCTGAGCCGGCACGGCCGCCGGCGTAAGTTACGGCGCGACTTTTCTGCGGTCCGGCGTCGATCGGTCGACGGTGCGGCGTTCGCGGTTGCGCTGGATGAATTCGCGAACGTTCTTTGCGATGTGGCCGACCAGTAGCCGAAGCGGCAGGTAGGCTAAGCCGAGGGCAAGGATTACCGCCAGGGCGGCGATGACGAGAACGACGATGGCGGACATGTTCACTGCTCAAGTAGCAAACTCCGCGCCGTCGCGCGGAGACCGCGGAGAGGCGGAGGAACGCGGAGAGACGTGAAACGCGATGGCTGACGTTCCCGATCCGGTGCCGATTCCTGCGCTTCTACGAGCTCCGCTGCGTGCCGTGCTGCGCGGCGAGCGCGCGGAGTGGCCTTCTGCGGCGACTTCTGAAAACGCGGCGCAACTCCTTGAATCGATCGAACAGAACGGGATCGGTCCGCTTGTTTACCCGCGGCTTTCGGACTGGCCGATTCAGTCGCTGCTGCGCGAGGTTGCAATCCACGCCGCGATTGGGGAGACGTCGCGGCTGGCGGACGTTCGCGCGGTTCTGGGCGCGTTCGCAACGAACGGCATCCGCGTGCTCATCATCAAAGGGACGGGGCTGGCGTACGACCTCTACGCGTCGCCGGAGCTCCGTCCCCGAGGGGATACCGATTTGCTCATCGCGGAATCCGATCTCGAGAAAGTGCGGACGATCATGCACGCGCGCGGGTACATGTCACCGCTGACCAGCGGCGACACGCTGGCGATCCGGCAGCAGTCGTTCACGCGCGGCGGACATGTGTACGACGTGCATTGGGACGTGGCCAACTCGCCGGTGATCCGCGATGCGCTGCCGTTCGAGGAGTTGCTCAGCCGCGCCATCGCCGTGCCGCGCATTGCGCCGAATGCGCTGGCGCCCTCGCATGTCGACGCGCTTCTTCTTGCCTGCATTCATCGCGTCGCCCATCATCACGACATCGAGCGGCTGATCTGGCTGTACGACATCCACCTCCTTCGCGAAACGATGAGCGCAGACGAGCACGCGCGCTTCTGGCAGCTGGCCGCCGAGCGCCGCGTGGTCGCGATCTGCGAGCGTTCGATCGAGCTGGCGGACGAATGGTTCGCCGCCGCGCCGCACGATCGCGCACGAGACTGGCTGACGGAAGATGAACAAGGTCGCGATGAGCCGTCGGCCGCGTTTCTCCATGCTGGCCGAACGCGAGGCGCAGTCCTCACTGCCGATCTGAAGTCGCTCTCGTGGCGCGGCCGCATGCGGCGGATGCGCGAGTTGGCGTTACCGCCGGTCGGATTTATGCGACAGAGTTTTCCATCAGCGCCGAGGGCTGCGCTGCCCGCGCTCTACGTCTGGCGTGGGGTGCGAGGAGTGATGCGATTGCTGCGCAGAGTGCGCCCACTGCCATCGTGATGCCGAGGCTCACCACGTCGAACTCGGTCGAATTGGTTGCGCGCGGAGGCGCGGCCGCGGAATCGTCGGTGCGCCCTAACCCCGCGCCGAGCGCGGGGCTGGATTGTCGGGCGCGCCTCCGCGCGCGTGCGAGCTGCTCCTTCGCCGCTCACTGAAACCACGACCCTCCGTTGATGTCGATTGTGACGCCGTTGAGGTAGTCGCCCATTGGCGATGCCAGAAACAGGATCACACCGGCTACGTCGCCGACGCTGCCGACGCGGCCTAGCGGAATCTGATTCACGATCTCGTCGTAGTGCTTGACCAACTCCGGCTTGGCCATCTCCGTTTCGATGAATCCCGGCGCGACGCAGCTGGCGACGATGTTGTCCTTCGCGCAGGCGCGGGCGATCGAGCGGGTGAGGTTGACGAGGGCCGCTTTTGACGCGCCATAGTCGGCGAATTCGGTTTCGCCGCGCCACGCCGCGCGCGAGGCGACGTTGATGATCTTGCCGCCGCCGCTGCGGCGCATGGCGCGCATGGCCAGCCAGGCGGCGTTGGCGGCGGCGAAGACGTTCAGATCGAACGTTCGTTTCCAGCCGCGCTGCCATGCGCCGTAGTCGTCGCCGTCGAACGGGTTGTATTCGAAGACGGCGGCATTGTTGACGAGAACATCGATCGTGCCGAATCGCTCCACGACTTCGTCGATGAGTTTTTTCACGGCATCGGGATCGGCCACATCCGCGCGGATGGCGACCGCGCGTTCGCCAATCTCGCGCACGACCTCCTCGGCCGCGGCATCGCTGCTGTGGTAATTGATGACGACGCGCGCGCCGGCCGCGGCCATCCGCCGCGCTGTCTCCGCGCCGATGCCGCGCGAGGCGCCGGTGATCACGACCGTCTTGCCGCTCAGATCGAGCGTCGTCAATTCATTCGCATCCATCGGGTATCCTCAAAGGCGACGGAGTTTATGCGATGACCCATGAGGTGACGTTTTACACACGCCGCGATTGCCCGCTCTGCGATGCCGCCGAAGCGGCGGTGCGCGCGGCGACGGTGCTGCATCACTTGCCGCTGTCGATCTCGTTCGTCGACATCGACGACGATCCAACGCTGCAGGCGAAGTTCACGAACGATGTGCCGGTGATTTACGTCGACGGCGTCGAAGCGTTCCGTCATCGCGTGACGGCCGACGAGCTTGCGGACTGGATCGCGAAGCGCGAGCCGCGCCGGTCATTGGCGCAGGAGACTTGCGTGCCATGCCGCGGCGGCGTGCCGCCGTTGAAAGGGCAGGAGCTGACCGCGCTGGCAAAGGAGCTCGGCGGCGATTGGCAAATCGTCGATGAGCATCATCTGGAGAAGGAGTTCACGTTTCCCGATTTCGCGCAGTCGCTGGCGTTCACGAATCGCATCGGCGCGATTGCAGAGGAGCAGGGACATCATCCGGACATTTACCTGGCGTGGGGAAACGTGCGCGTCACCATCTGGACGCACAAAGCCGGCGGATTGACTCGCGCCGACTTTGTGCTTGCTGCGAAGATGGATCAGTAGCTACTCGCTACGCGTCTTCCACTCCTCTTTCTCCACCTTCCACGCGCCGCCTTCTTTGACCATCGTGATCTTGCCGTTGGAGGTTTGATCGCCGTCTTTGCCGGTGGCGAGCAGCGTGGCGTTGTTGCCATCGATCGCGCCGCTGGTGACCTTGATGCCTTTCGGCTCCATCTCCTTGATCAGCGGGAAGAACTTCTTGAAATCGGGATCGGCAGTCGCTTCCTTCGCGCGCGCCGCGGTGACGCCGCCGAGGAAGGCTTTCATGTCGCCGGCGGCGAGGAGCTTGAGGTAGGCCGCGTACGCCTTCCCCGCGTCGCCGCCGCCGGCCGGCAGCGGCGTTCCCTTCAGCACGGGCGGCGGCGGAGGACCGGCCGGCTTGCTGACGGGAAGATCGAACGTGGCGGTGTACTGGAACTTCTCGTCGAAGAAGTCGTCCATCTTCGGCATCTTCACGGTGCCGGCGGCGTGCGTCGGAGTCATCGCGGTGAGATCGAGCGTCTGCGTGCCGACGCTGGAGAACTGCTTCATCTTCTTGAAGGCGGGACTGAAGACGGTGCCGCTGATGATCTTCTTGTCGTCGTCGATGGTGGCGGTGAAGCCGCTGAGCTGCTGCTTGTCCTGCGCCTGCATCAACTCGATGTCGTCCGAGGCCGCGGCGGGGGAGAGCTCCTGATCGGTGAAGGTCAGTTGCAGGACCTGCTTCTTTTTGTCGAACGGACTTTTGCGCATCTGCGCGTACGCGTGTTTGAGCGCGAACGTCTTGCCGTTCGCAGTGAGCGAGCCGTTGACGGTGCCGTCAGCAGCCAGCGCGGGGAGGGAAAACGCGGCGAGAACGAGTGCCAGGGACGAGCGGAATCGATGCATGCTCAATGACCTCCGGTTTGTCGGTTGTGGGTGAGAGAGGTGCGCAAGATACGACATCGGCGCCGAGGGGAACTGTGATGTAGGTCTCATGGGATGCCGTCCAACGACGGCGGTTTGCGCGCGCAGGCGCGCTTCACAGTTCAGCCCCGCGCTTTGCGCGGGGGAGCCCGGCGCGCCAGATGTTCGCGGCCGCGGATTTCTCTGAAGACGTGAAAACCCCGCGCCGAGCGCGGGGCTGGATTGTGAAGCGCGCCTTCGCGCGCGACCCGCAAGAGCGCGCCGGATGCAGGCGAGACGCTCGATCTAAACCAGTCCCCGGTCGCGCAGTTCGCGCTTCACGAACGCGTAGAGGATTGGGGCCATCACTACGCCGGCCACACCGAATGCCGTTTCGCCGAGGAGGATTGCGAGCAGAATTTCCCACGCTTGTGAGTCGGTCTCGGCGCCGACGATGCGCGAGTTCGTGAGGTACTCGAGCTTGTGGATGATCACGAGGAAGATCAGTGAGGCAATCGCGATCGCGGGGGAGATGCCGAGGGAGAGAATCACGATCACGGTGTTCGAGATCAGATTGCCGAGGACCGGGATCAGGCCGCAGACGAAGGTCACGAAGACGATCGTGGTCGCGAACGGGATGTGCTGTCCGAACAGCGGCAGAGCGACGAGCACGTAGAGCGCGGTGAGCGAGGTGTTGAGCAGCGAGATTTTCACCTGCGCGCTGGCGATCCGTCCGAACGCGTGCGCGAAGCGATCCACTTTCTGTTCCAGCGCCGCGCTGAGCGTGCCGGGGATGTGATCGGCGCGGTGCGTGACGTGGCGGAAGAAGACCAGCACGGCCAGCAGCATGCCCATGAGCATGTGCACGAGTCCGATGCTGACGCTGCTGCCGGCGAGCTTGAGAGTTTCGGCGTGAAGTTTTAGCCAATCGGCGAGCGCGGTCTTGATCGTGTCCGCGTCGGTCATGACCTCGGGGATCAAATCCTCGCCGTAGCCGCCCAGCCACGCGCGTGTCGACTGAAGGATGTCGGCCATCCTGGTCATGATGGCGGGGATGTTGTCGACGTGATGGCGCAGGTAGGACACCAGCAGCGCGATGACGCCGACCATCAGGCCGCCGCCGACGAGTGTGACGAGGATCAGCGCAAGCGGACGGGCGGCGGTTCCGGGCATCCGCTTCGAGAACGACCGCGAGAGGCGATCGAGGACGAGATAGAGGACCAGGCCGCCGACCACGCCGGGCACGAGGTGCCGGAACATGACGAAGAGAAAGAGGCCGGCGAAGATGACCCACGCGGCAATTTCTTCGTTGGAAGGACGGGGACGCGGCGGCGCGGCCGGAGTGTCCACGATGTCGTCAGCAGGCACCGGCGCGACTGGGAACGGATTCGTGCTCATCTGTTTTCGATTGTAGACGGCGGGTCAAATAATACGCATCATGTAGATACGGCCAACGGCGTTCGGAGTTGCCGCGCGCACATGAGCGTGTGACAATGCCTGGAGCCGGCCGAGCGGCAATCAACTATGGACAATCGAGTTTTCGCACATCGCGGCGAGTTCGCGCTGCGTCAGGTAGGCACCGAAAGCATCCTCGTTCCCGTTCGGAATCACGTCGGCGATCTCGACTCCGTATACGTTTTTACGACGGTAGCGGCGCGCATCTGGTCGCTGATCGACGGCGAACGCGACGTCGATTCGATCGTCGACGAGATCTGCGGCGAGTACGATGCTGAGCCGAACGTCGCCCGCGCCGACCTCGAAGAGCTTCTCGGCTCGCTCGAAGGAGCGGCCTTGATCGGCGCGGAGATCGAGGCCAAACCATGACCGCAATCGAGACCGGCACCTACACCGACTTCAGCCTGACCGTTCACGGCCGGGCCGAGCCGATGCGCGTTCCGGTCAACGGCACGATCGAGGTGTCGCATCGCTGCCCGCTCCAGTGCAAGCACTGCTACAACAACCTGCCGATGAACGACTTCGTGGCGCGGGCGCGGGAGCTGACGCTCGACGACTACAAGAAGCTGCTCGACGAGCTGGCCGACCTCGGCTGCCTCTGGCTGCTGTTCTCCGGCGGCGAGATTTTCGCGCGGCGCGACTTCCTCGACATCTACGCCTATGCCAAACGCAAGGGCTTCCTGATCACGCTCTTCACGAACGGAACGATGATCACGGAGAAGATCGCTGATTTCCTGGCCGATCTGCGGCCGTTCACGATTGAGATCACGCTGTACGGCGCCACGAAGGAGACGTACGAGAAACTCACCGGCATCCCGGGATCGTATGACCGTTGTCTGCGCGGCATCGATCTGCTGCTGGAGCGGAAGCTGCCGTTGAAGTTGAAGACGGTGGCGCTCTCGCTGACGAAACACGAGATTCCGATGATGCGGCAGATGGCCGCGGACCGTGGCGTGGAGTTCACCTTCGACGCGATGATCAACCCACGCATCGACTGCTCGGCGAGTCCGCTGGCGGTCCGCCTCAAGCCGTCGGAGATCGTGGAGCTCGATCTCGAGAACGCTGACCGCGTTTCGGAATGGCGGCGGCTGGCTCGCGATCACGGATCGCCCGAGTACGTCGAAGGCGAGAGCCGGCAACTTTACGCGTGCGGCGGCGGCGTGAATTCCTTCGCGATCGATCCGTATGGCGATCTGTCCATCTGCGTTTTGTCGCACGTCGACAAATACAACGTGCGCGATGGCGGCTTCCGCGAAGGGTGGGAGAAATACCTGCTGGCAGTCCGGATGCGGACGATCACGCGCCCGACGAAGTGCACCGGCTGCGGGTTGAAGTCGATGTGCGGCATGTGCGCCGCGAATGGCGAGCTGGAAAATGGCGACGCGGAGTCGCCGGTCGATTTTCTCTGTCAGGTGGCGCACCTTCGCGCGGAGACGCTCGACATCCCGGTCCGCGCGCACGGCGATTGCGAATACTGCGTGGGCGGATCAGGGCATCATCTCGTGAGCTCCGCAGCCGCGGCGCTGAAGTCGGGTGAGGCGGAACGGATTGCGGCGATTCCGTATGAGCCGTCGCAGCCCGCCGCAAGCGGATGCGGTACGGGAAGTTGTGGTAGTTGTTCGGTTACGAGCGCCGACGCTCGCTAGGGGAGAACGATGCAACAGCAACAACCAAGCAGTAGCGATAAGAAAAAGTACGAGAAGCCGGAAGCGAAGCGTTTTCCGCTTCGTCCCGACGAAGCAGTCCTCGGCTTCTGCAAGACGAATGCGGCCAGCGGACCGTCGAGCAGCGGCTGCCGCGGTTCTTCGGCGTGCAGCGTGCCTGGGTCATAGGCCGGATCCTGCTGCGCATGAGCCATCCCGCGAGCGAAACCGTTCGCATCGCCAATATCGCCCTCGGCATCCGATATGCCGATGAGTCACTCCGTCGGCCACTGTCCGAAACCGTGAGCCGATTCTCGGTCCAGGGCGGCGAGGCCGACATCGTAATCACGGTCGACGTGATGCCGCGTGATCTTCCGCCGCCGGGGCGGCTCCTTTTCGAGTCGGGCGCGGTCTGGCGGGCGTACGACGATGCCGGCGGTTTTCGCATCGATTGCTGGAGCGATGTCTTTGGTGAGACTCCCTACAAGTCGGCGTTCTTCGACCGCCAGTTGCGCGAAGGACGCATTTACGTGCGTCGGGAGGCGTATCTCGACACGATGCACGCGCTCGACTATCCGCTTGATGAGGTGCTGATCGCGCATCTTCTCGGGCGCGGACGCGGCGTCGAACTGCACGGCTGCGGCATCATCGATCGGGACGGCCGCGGCCAGCTTTTCGTCGGTCAGTCAGGTGCGGGAAAAACGACCACGGCGCGGGTCTGGTTGTCCGAGGGACACTACGACATCGTCAGCGACGACCGCGTCATCGTCCGGTTCGTCGATGGCGAGTGGCGGATGTTCGGCACGCCGTGGCATGGCGAGGCCGAGTTGTCGTCGCCGCAGTCGTCGCCGCTGGCCGCGATTCATCTCCTCGTGCAGGCGTCTCGAACAGAACTGATTCCGTTGCCGCCGGCGCAAGCGGCGGCGACGCTCTTCGGCTGCGCGTTTCCTCCGTTTTATGACGCCGAGGCGCTGAGCTTCACATTGGAGTGCCTCGACCGGATCGTGCGCGATCTGCCGGTCCGCGCGCTCCGTTTTCTGCCGGACCGCAGTGTCATCGACTGCGTCCGGAGCGCGGCATGAGCGCATTCGAGCCGATGCTGCGCGAGGTGCTGGCCGCCGGCCACGCGGCGCGGTTTCGCGCGTCGGGAGACAGCATGTATCCGGCGATTCGAAGCGGCGACTACCTCGAGATCGCGCCCTGCCCCGTTTCGCAACTTCGCCTCGGCGACGTCATTCTGGCGATGACGAATCGCGGCTTGACGGCGCATCGCATCGTGCGGATTCGCGATGCCGAGGATGCGGTTCGGATCACGATGCGCGGCGACAACGCGCTGCGGTCCGATCCGTCCGTAGGTCCCGAGGATGTTCTCGGTCGCGTTGAGCGCGTGGAAAACGGCGGAACCGCTCGCCAGACGGAACCCAAATCGCCGACAATCATTCGTTTCGCAGCCGTGCTGGTCCGCCGGCTGCTGTCCGCGTTTCAGCATTAAGTAACGCGGCGTGAGGCTGGTGCGCCACGGTTCCGGTGGGCCGTGACGAAATTTTTGCGGCGGCTCGCACGTGTTAGAGACGATACCGCTAATAACCTTTCCCGCCGAATCAGTTCACGAGAGGAACTACTGTGAATATTAGAAACGCCGTCAGCCGGACGAGTGTGCGCGCGATCGCATGCGCCGTCGCCATCCTTCTCATTTCCGCCCGTGGTCACGCCCAGGTTGTCTTCGACGCAGCGTCGAACGCATCCCCGGCGGTGGTGTCTACGGGCAATCCCGTTGCGACTTCATGGAACCACACGGTTGGTTCCGCGAAGAAGTCGTACCTCGCGGTGAGCGTCGCCATCGACAAGAACGGCGGCGGCCAGACGGTCACCAGCGTCGTCTTCGGTACCGAGGCTGGCGGACCGAACCAGGCGATGACGCTGCTCGGCAGCGCCACGAACGGCACGATCGATCGCGCGGAAATCTGGGGCCTGGCCGGTCCCACGGCCGGGACGCACCAGATCACGGTCACGGTTGCGAATGCAGGAGCGCAGAACACCGCCCTCATCGCCGGAGCGAAGTCGTTCTCGAATGTGTTCCAGACGGCGGCGAATGGAACGGCGGTCGCCGCCACCGGCACGAGTACGACTCCTTCCGTGACGGTTGCCAACTCGGCCTTCAGTTATGTCGTAGACGCCGTCGCGTTCAACGGCAACAACGCGCTGACGGCTGCCGCCGGTCAGACGAATCCATTCAACGTAACCAGCGCCGCCCCGGCGTTTTCGGGCGCCGGCAGCATCGAGCCGGGCGCTGCCAGCAGCACGCTGTCGTGGACGTCGGGCGCGTCGCAGGCGTGGGCATCGGTGGGTGTTGCGCTGCAGTCAGCCAACCCGCAGATCCTTTTCGACGCAGCCAGCGGCGCGACGTTCGCCTCGGCCGGCAATCCCGTCGTGGGCTCGTGGAACCACACCACGACAACGGCTGCCAATCGTTACCTCGTCGTCGGCGTCAATATCGATAAGAGCGGTGGCGCCTCCGTGGTCAACAGCGTCCGGTACGGGACGGAAGGCGGCGGGCCGAATGTTCTGATGACGTTGCTCGGCTCCATCAACAACGGGACCGCGGTTCGGACCGAGCTATGGGGCCTGATCGCACCGGCGGCGGGCGTGCACCAGATCACGGTCTCGGTGAGTAACGCCGGCGCCAACGTCAACGTCATCGCCGGCGCACAGAGTTTCAGCAATGTCGATCAGTCGGCGCCGACCGGAACAGTGGCCACGAACAGCGCCAATTCGACCACTCCTACCGTGAATGTGACCAATTCCGCGTACGACTACGTGGTCGACTCCGTTGCCTACAACACCAATGCCGTGGGAACCGTCGGACCACTGCAGGACGTCCGTTGGGGCTTCGTCACCAATGCCGCGGCACCGGTGACCAACTTCTCCGGCGCCGGAAGCGGAGCGCGGGGCTACACGAACGTCACCATGTCCTGGACCGCTGCCGTCGGCGCGCAGCCCTGGACGATCGCCGCCGTTCCGCTCAAGCAAGTTGCCGTTGGCATCAGCAAGACGGCCTCCGCCGACGTCATCAAGCTCGGCGACAGCGTCACGTACACATTGAGGGCGACGAATTACTCGGCAGCAGCAGTCAACAACGTCACGATCACCGACGCGATCCCGGCCAACGCGACGTTCGTGTCGCAGACCGGATGCGCGGGCGCCGGTCCGGTGACGTGCAACATCGGCACACTGGCGGCTGGCGCGACCTCCGCGCCGATCACGATCACCGTCGTCGCCAACGCGGCCGGAACGGTTTCGAACGTGGCCACCGTGACGTACACCGGTGCGACCGCTCCCAATTCCTCGGAAACCGTCCGCACGCTCGCCGAGGCGAGAGTTTGTGCGAATCCCGGGAAAGATGGCGTCGGCGGAACGCTGGCCGGCATCAAGAACGACTACTGGCCGGGCAGCTCGACGGTCGCTGCAGGAGCGACGGGGCTCACTGTCGGCGCTCGCACGGCTGGTGCCGGCGGAAACACGATCACCGCGGGCGATCTCCTCATCGTCATGCAGATGCAGGACGCCGCCTTCGACACGACGAATGACGAAACGTACGGCGAAGGCACCGGATCGACGCGCGCGACTGGCACCGGCAGCGGCGCGGCCACCGCGCTGAACAACGCCGGCCGCTGGGAGTACGTCGTTGCGACGAATGCGGTCTCCGCGGCCGGCGGCGCGTTGACGTTCAACGGCGGCGGCTCCGGCGGAGGTCTGCTCTATGGCTACACCAATCAGACATTTGCCACCACCACGACGCAGGGACAGCGCACCTATCAGGTCATCCGCGTTCCTCAATACACGACGGCTACGCTCGGATCGACGCTGACCGCGCTCACGTGGAACGGCGCGACCGGAGGCATTCTCGCCATCGACGTCAGCGGTACGTTGACGCTCGGCAGCGCGACCGTGTCGGTGAACGGCGAAGGATTCCGTGGCGGCGGCGGACGTGCGCTCACCGGCGACGCGACCGCGGGATTGGCTTCGACGGACTTCCGTACGCTGTCTACTCTGACCACGAACGGATCCAAGGGCGAGGGCATCGCCGGCACTCCCCACTACATCTATCAACACGGCGCCACGATCGGAGCGCCGGCATCCGGTAACGCACCGCTCAATACGGGCGTGGAAGGGTACGTCGCCGGCAGCTATGGCCGCGGAGCGCCGGGCAATGCCGGCGGCGGCTCGACGGACGGCGACCCGACGGCGAACCAGGACAACAGCGGCGGCGGCGGCGGCGGCAATGCCGGCTTCGGCGGTCCCGGTGGAAACGGCTGGGCATGCAACTGTCCCTCGGGCGGACAAGGCGGCGGCGGCATTTCGCCGAGCCTCACCCGCATCACGATGGGTGGCGGCGGCGGCGCCGGAACCACGAACAATGCGTCGGGGGAAACGTGTATCGCGCCTCCTCAGTGCCGCGTCAATGTAGCGGGCGACTGGGCGGACACCGAGGCAGGCGCAAACGGTTACTACAGCAGCGGTGCGAACGGCGGCGGCACGATCATCATCCGTGCGCTGCAGGTCACCGGTACGGCCACGCTCACCGCGAACGGCTTCACGGCCTACAACACCGGCCGTGACGGCGCGGGCGGCGGCGGCGCCGGCGGCTCCGTGCTCTTCACCGTGCAGTCGGGCGTTTTGACCGGACTGACGGTGCAGGCCAAGGGCGGCAATGGCGGCAACACCTGGCTCACGACTGCTCCGGCAGGTGACCCGGGCGAGCGTCACGGCCCCGGCGGCGGCGGCGGCGGCGGTTTCATCCTGCTCTCGAGCGCCGCAGCGTCGACCGATGTCTCGGCCGGACAGGGCGGCGTCACCACGACAGCGAATGACGACTACGGCGCGCAGCCCGGAACTCCCGGCGCCGTCCAGTTGATCGGCGGAAACAACGTCCTTCCCGGCGGCGACGGCGCGTCATGCGCGATCGCCGATCTCGCCGTCACGAACGTCGTCAGCGCTCCTTCGATCCAGGCCGGAAGCAACGTCACCTTTACGCAGACCGTGACCAACAACGGACCTAGCCCGGCCGACGGCGTTGTCTACATGGCTCCGATTCCGGCCAGCTCCACCTTCGTCTCGATGTCGGTGCCTGCCGGTTGGACCTGCATCACTCCCGCCGTCGGCGCCGGCGGTGTCGTCACCTGCACCACGCCGACACTTCTCAATGCGGCAACCGCGAACTTCTCGCTCGTCGTCAACTCGTTGACTGGCACTCCGGCCGGTTACGTGATGACGGAGACGAACTCTGTTTCCAGCAACACACCCGACTCCAATCCCGCGAACAATCAGGCGACGGCGTCGACCATCATCGAAGCGTCGCCCACGGCCGACAAGTTTGCCGACATGGCCGTGACGATCTCGGAAAGCACCAGCGTCCCGGTCGCCGGCGCGAACATCAACTACACGCAGACGGTCTCGAACCTCGGCAGCTTCACCGCCAACGTTCCGACGTACAGCATCACGACGCCGCCAAACACCACGTTCCAGGGCATCACGCCTCCAGCCGGATGGACCTGCACCACTCCGGCGATCGGCGGAACCGGCGCGATCAACTGCTCCGGCGTAACGCTGGCCTCGGGTGCCAGCGTGAGCATGCCGCTCATCTTCAAGGTGAATGCGGGAACTGCCGTCGGCACTCAGATCACGGCGACGCCTTCCGTTTCGAGCAGCTCTCGTGACCCGTACCTGCCAAACAACACGGCCAGCGTTACCGCGACGGTTGTCGCGGCTGGATCCGGCGACGTCGCAGTGACGATCTCGAATAGCCCGAATCCGGTCAGCCCGGCCGAGAACTACAGCTACACGGTCGTCGCGACCAACAACGGTCCGGCCGCGGCCGCGAATGACACCGTCTCGCTACCGTTGCCCGCCGGCACGAACTTCCAGTCGCTTACGCCTCCGGCCGGATGGGCATGCGTCACGCCGGCTGTCGGCTCCGGCGGAACGATTACCTGCACCATCGCCTCGTTCGCCACCGGAGCCAGCGCGACGTTCTCGCCAGTAGTCATGGTCAATCCGACCACCGCCGCCGGCACGACGCTGACGGCCACCGCGAATATCACCACCACTTCGACGGATAGCATCCCGACGAACAACAGCGCGTCGACGACCAACCTGGTCGTTGCGCGCACCAGTGCGGACGTCGGCATCGTGAAGACCGACTCGCCCGATCCTGTCGGCGTCGGGCAGCTGATCACGTACCGCCTGACGGTTACGAACAACGGACCGGCGCGCGCCACGAACGTCACCGTCAACGATCCGCTCCCAGCCACCGTCAATCTGGTTTCGGCAAATCCGAGCATCGGTTCGTGTTCGAACAACCTGCCTACGACTCCGACGACGATCAATTGCACGCTCGGTTCGCTGGCGGTCGGCAACTCGCAATACGTCGATGTCATCGTGCAGGCCACCGTCGCCGGCACGCTCACGAATACCGCCACAGTGACGCGCACGGAAGTCGACTCGAATCCCGCGAACGACTCATCCACTGCAACGACTACGGTTCTTGCGGTGACCCTCGTTCGCCTGCGCGACTTCACTGTGACGCAGGACAAGAAGAACGTCTCCATCGCATGGCAGACCAGTTTCGAATCCGACAACCTCGGCTTCAACATCTACCGCGAGATCGGTCCGCAGCGGACGAAGGTCAACAAGAAACTGATCGCCGGTACCGCGTTGACTTCGAAAGAACATGACAGCAAAGCCGGCTCGGTCTATCGCTACAGCGACAAGCTCGACGAAGGCACCTTCGCGCAGTACTGGCTCGAGGATGTCGACACGGCCGGCAAGCACACCATGCACGGTCCCGTCTCCCCGGTGAACGGTGCGCCGTCCGGTCCACCGAACACGACGTCACTTTCCGGCCTCGGTGCCAACGGCGATGTCATCGACACGCCGGCCGGCTTCGGCGCCGCGCACGCGACGGCGCAGGAAACCGCTACGAACGCGCAGTACAAGAAGCAGCTCGATCTTGCCGCTGATGCTGGCCTGCGCATCTACGTGTCGCAGGAAGGGTGGTATCGCGTCACGCGCGCGGCGATGACCGCCGCGGGTTACGATCCGGGCTCCGACCCCAAAGCGATTTCTGTCTACATGCTCGGCGATGAGATCGACACGAATATCGACGACGGCGGCGACGGCAAGTTCGACGCGAATGACGCCATCGAGTTCTACGGCTATCCGGTCGACACTGTCTCCACCGGCGCGCGCACGTACTGGCTCCGCGCATCGAAGAACGACGGCAAGAACAGCCGCATCGATACGCAGAAGTCGAAGGGCGGCGATCCGATCACCGGCAGCGTGCCGTTCACCTATCAGCGCATCGAACGCGGCGTGTTCGCACCGCTCGTGAAAAACAGCGAAGACGACGCCTTCTTCGGCACGCTCATTCTTAGTGACGGTGGCACCGAGCCGTTGACGGTTGCCAATCTCGACACGTCGTACGGCGGCAACGCTTCGCTGGAGTTGTTGATCCAGGGCGGCACCGACATGGACCACATCATCGATGTGGCCATCAACGGTCACTTCCTCGGCACGGCCACTCTGTCGAAGATCGACGAGAAGACCTTCACGTATCCGTTCCCGCAGTCATGGCTGACCGCCGGAACGAACAACGTGTTGCTAACGTCGCGGAACGGCGATGAGGATGTGAGCGTGGTCGCGAAGTCGCGGCTCACGTACCAGCATCTTCTCCGCGCCGACAGCGGCGCCCTCAATGTCAGTCTCGCCGGCGGCCGCGCGGTCACCATCGGCGGCTTCACGACCAACAAGGTGCGCGCGGTCGACGTCACCGACGGACGTCATCCGATCGAGATCCAAACCACGGTCGCTGCCGATTCGCAAGGCGGTTTCGCGGCGACGTTCACGAATGTCTCCGGCGGCACGCGAACCGTCACTGCATTCGATTCTTCGCGCGTTCTTGCGGCTGGCGAGCTGGCAACGAGCACGCCGTCGACGTGGAGCGATACCAACGGCAA
This sequence comes from Thermoanaerobaculia bacterium, assembly GCA_035996815.1. Taxonomy (GTDB): domain Bacteria; phylum Acidobacteriota; class Thermoanaerobaculia; order Gp7-AA8; family Gp7-AA8; genus JADGNZ01. Next base: position 19,759 of record DASYJF010000111.1, read on the forward strand.
GAGCAACGGTGCGAAGGGGCCGGGCGACTTCTACATCGTCAGCAACCGCTCGTTCATCCCGGCGGCGCAGTCGCTCAAGGCGCTGCGTGACGGTGAAGGCACCGACACGCGCATCATCGACGTCGACGATCTCTACGACGAATTCAACTTCGGTATCCGCAGCCCTGGCGCGATCAAAGATTTCTTCCAGATGGCCGCAAGCTGGAAACACGCTCCGAGTGCATTCATGCTTCTCGGCGACGCCAGCATCGATCCTCGCAACTACCTCGGTACGGGCGCATTCGACTACGTGCCCACGAAGCTCGTGCCCACGGCGCTTCTTCGTACCGCGTCCGATGACTGGTTCGCCGACTTCAACAACGACGGCATCGCCGACATCCCGGTCGGCCGCATTGCGGTGCGCACGCCGGCCGAGGCGTCGCTTGTCATCGGCAAGATCACGTCGCGCGGGAAACCGAGCGGCGCATGGTCTCGCAGTGCGCTCTTCGTCAACGACATCACGACCGACTACGACTTCGCCGGCGTGTCTGCCTCGCTCGTCAAACTTCTCCCGGCGGGCACGACCAGTCAGGTCATCGATTTCTCGAAGACGTCGAATGCACATGGCGACATCGTGAGCGCGATGAACTCGGGCAACCTGCTGACGACCTACGTCGGCCATGCCTCGGTGGAAATCTGGGGCGAGAGCGTCTTCTCGTCCACCGATGCGAGCGCGCTGACCAACGGCAATCGTCTGCCGGTGGTCCTGCTCATGAACTGTCTGAACGGCTACTTCCATGACGTCTTCAGCCTGAGTCTGGCCGAGGCGATGATGAGCGCGCCGAACGGTGGCGCCGTGGCGGTGTGGGCGTCTTCCGGTTTGACGCAGCCCGATCAGCAGGCGCTCATGTCGCGCGAAGTGTTCCGTCAGCTCTTCCGCAACGGCGAGAACCTGACCCTCGGCCAGGCCACGATTCGCGCGAAGTCAGTGGTCGCCGATCCCGACGTGCGCAAGTCGTGGATCCTCTTCGGCGATCCGACGATGAAACTCGTTCCGTAACGATCATTGATCGCGGGCAGGCTGCAAATGCCTGCCCGCGATTTCAATGGAAGTCGTGGCTGACGATGTCGCCGATGCCGTCGAGCGTCCAGAACTTGTCCGCGCGCACCGAGCACTGCCCCTCTTCGTTCTGCAGGATCCCTTCGACGATCAATCCCGGCGAGCCGACGATCAGCGCGCGATGTTCGCGAAACAGATCCGGCTTCACGATCGCTTGTGAGATCCCCGTTTCGTCTTCGAGCGTGAGGAAGACGAATCCCTTCGCCGTCCCAGGTCGTTGTCGCACGATCACCGCGCCGGCAGTGGCGACGCGTTTTCCATTCGGCAGTTTCTTGAGTTGCATCGCCGTGTAGACGCCGTCGCGTTTCAGTTGCGGACGGAAATGTGTGAGCAGGTGAGGACCGGCGGTGAGATCGGCAGACGCGTAATCGGCGAGCGTTTCTTCGCCCGCCGACATTTCATCCAGCGGTGATGCGGCATCCTGAGCAGCACTTTCGAACAACTCGCCGGCCGGTTTCGCCGCCTGCGCCGATTGCCACAACGCCGCGCGGCGGCGCAGTCCGAGGGACGCGAGTGCGCCGGCGTAGGCGAGTTTCGTCAGTTGATCGCCACGGAGCGTTGCGCGGCGGACGAGATCGTCGGCGGAGACGAACGGCGCGGATTCTTCGATCGCGTTCGCGGCCGACGCACGTAGTCCCTTCACGAACTTCATGCCGAGGCGGACGGCGCCGCGCTCCCAGCGGCAGTGCCAGCCGGAATGGTTCACATCGATCGGCAGCACCGTCACGTCGTGCCGTTCCGCATCCTTGATCAACGTCGCCGGATGATAGAAACCCATCGGCCACGCGTTCAGCAGCGCGATGTAGAACGCGGCCGGATGGTGCGCTTTCAGATATGCGCTGGCGTACGCGATCAGCGCGAAGCTGGCCGCGTGCGACTCCGGAAAACCATACAGCGCGAACGACGTGATCGACTTCACGATCTGATCCTGCGCCGGCCCGTCGATGCCGTTCTTCGTCATCCCAGACCGCAGTCGCTTCTCAATCTCCACCATCCGCTCCATTGATCGCTTGAATCCCATCGCCCGCCGCAACTCCTCGGCTTCGCCGCCGGTGAAGTCGGCGGCGACCATGGCGATGCGCAGCAATTGCTCCTGAAACAGCGGCACGCCGAGGGTGCGGCGCAGAATTGGTTCAAGGCACGGATGGGGATATTCGAGCGGCGCTTTGCCCTGCCGCCGGTCGAAGAACGGTTTGACCATGCCGCCGACGATCGGTCCGGGCCGAATGATCGCCACCTGCACGACGATGTCGTAAAACTTCGACGGCGCATTGCGTGGCAGCGACGCCATCTGCGCGCGGCTCTCGACTTGGAACATGCCGACGGTATCCGCCTCGTTCAGCATCTTGTAGACCGGCGGATCGTCCTGCGGCAGGTGCGCGAGGTCGACGTCGATGCCTTCGTTCGTGCGGATGAGCGGGATCATTTCCTCGATCGCTGCGAGCATGCCGAGGCCGAGGAGATCGACTTTGATGATGCCGAGGTCCGCGCAATCATCTTTGTCCCACTGGATCACGACACGGCCGGGCATTGCTGCCGGCTCGAGCGGGACGACTTCATCGAGCCGTCCTTTGGCCATCACCATTCCGCCGGAATGCTGCCCGAGGTGCCGCGGCAGATTCTGGATTTGCATCTGGAGCCGCATGAAATGCTGCACGCGCAGATCGGTCGGATCGAAGCCGGCGCCTTCGAGCTCCGCGGGCATCGTCTCAATGCGCTCGCGAATCTCGCCGAAGTTCCAGGTGCCCAGAGTTTTCGAGAGTTTGTCGGCCTGCTCGAGCGAGAAGCCGAGCGCTTTGCCGACTTCGCGCGCTGCGGAGCGATCGCGATACGTGATCACGTTCGCGGTCATCGCCGCGCCGTGCACGCCGTACGTTTTGTAGACGTGCTGGATGACGCGTTCGCGTTGATCGCCCGAGGGCAGATCGAGATCGATGTCCGGCCACTCGCCACGCTCCTCGGACAAGAATCGTTCGAACAGCAGCTCCATCGAAACCGGATCGACAGCGGTGATGCCGAGCGCGTAACAGACCGCGCTGTTGGCCGCGGAACCGCGCCCCTGCACGAGAATCTTTTCGCGCTGGCAGAACTGGACGATGTCCCAGACGATAAGAAAATAGCCGGCGAGATCGATCTTCTCGATCGTGTTGAGCTCTTTCTCGATCTGCGCCTGAGCCTTCGCGGTCAACGGCCGGAAGCGCGTCGTGGCCCCGTTCCACGCGATCTTGCGCAGAAACGACATCGCCGATTCGCCCTCGGGCAGCGGATAGTCAGGAAACTTGTAGCCGAGATCGGCGAGCGTGAAATCGAGCGTGTTGGCGAGCGTCCACGCGCCATCGAGCGCCTCGGGGAGATCGGCGAACAACGCGGCCATCTCATCGGCACTTTTCACATACCGCTCGCGATTGACGCCGAGCAGCCGGCCGGCGTTGTCGACGTTGCGTCCCTCGCGCACGCACGTGAGGATGTCGTGCATCTCCTTGTCCTCGGCACGCGCATAGCGGACGCCATTCGTGGCGATGAGCGGCAGCCGAAAACGCCGCGCGAGATCGACGAGCGCGATGTTTCGATGCTCTTCATCGCGGCGGTGATGCCGCTGCAATTCCATATGCGTGCGTCCACCGAAGATGCCACCGATCTTGTGCAGCAACGTTTCGGCTTCGACGATGCCGCCTTTCGTCAACGCATGCGCAAGCGGCCCTTCATCACCGCCGGTGATGCAGTGCAGTCCGGCCGCATGCTGCGCGATGAGATCCCACGTGAACCGCGCTTCGCCCTTGGGCCTGTTCAGCGCACCCGCCGTCAACAGCTTGCAGAGATTGCGATAGCCATCATGGCTTTCAACGAGCAGCGTGAGCCGCGCCTCGCGCGCATTCGAGCGCGCCGCATCCATGCGGGTGAGCTTTAGCCCTTTGATCGGCGCATCGTTGTCGATCACGACCTCGGCACCGACGATCGCCTTCACGCCCGCCTTTTTCGCCGCACCATAAAACCGTGGTGCGCCGTAGACGCCATTCGTATCGATGAGCGCCATCGCCGGAATGTCTTTCTGCGCGGCGTTGAAAATCAGGTCCTCGGGCAAACTCGCGCCATCGAGAAAGGAAAACGCGCTCGCCGCGCGCATCTCCGCATACGGACGCGTTGTCTTGACGATGTGCCATGGGCGCTTGCGAGCACGCTCCTTTCTTGCGCCTGACGAAAGGCGATCCGCAGATGACGCAGATTTCCGCAGATGAAGTCCTCCGGTATTTTTATCTGCGTCCATCTGCGCAATCTGCGGATTCACTTCGGCAAGCTAGCGTTCCGAATGATCGCCGACAACGACGCCACGATCTCGCGCGCTTCCTTCGTCAGCGGAGCCAGTCGCGGCGATTTGATCGTTCGCGTCGCGTCGAGAAGCCGCAGCCAATACAGCGTTTTGCGGGCTTCGCGGAGTGAGACACGGCATCGCGCGATGAAGTCCGCTTTGTCGTGAATCGACTCGGCTTCTTCGAGGATCGATCCGATCGAGAGGCCGAAGCGGAGCAGCTCGCTGACGAGTGGCGCGGCCACTTTCGTTGTCGTTGTGGTGCGATGAAGCCGCACCAGACTGCAGGCAAAATCGAATGCACGTCCCTGGATGTCTTTCATAGGTCACCTACATTTCGTATCGGGCATCGACAAACCACTCCGCGCCGCCGCGGAAAACGCGATAAACGCCGCCTCGCTCGAGCTCCACGTCCCAGTACTCGCGGATGTCCGGACGGTCGCTCCACCAACCTTCTTCGATGCGCCACGGACCGGAGCAGATGCGCACCGTGCCGCCGATCTCGACTTTCGCGCCGGCTTCAATCCGGCGGGAGTGGGGAGTGGGGGGTGGGGTGTGGGAGTTTGTGTCCGCGATGCTGCGGATCGACGCGATCTGCACGTCATCGCCCGCGACTTCGCGCGTCGTCACTTCGATCGGAATCGGTGGGCGGAACGTGCGGACAGCAAGCAGACCGCGAGCGCGAGCGGGCGTCCGTTTCATGTCCGGCGGCGGAGGCGGGGAGAAGACGTTGATTGCGTAGCGCTCGGGAAGATGTCCATCGACCGTCATCGGCATCCCGACACGGCCATCGCCGAGGATCGAGACGAGTTTCGCGATCGTCGTGGCGAGTTTTTCCGGCGAGACCGCGCTTGGACCAAATAGCGAAAGCTGCGCGCGGCGCGGACGGTCGGGATGCGCGACGAATGAGAAGCCAACCACCGGTGCGCCGGGCGGCGTTTTCTCGAGATCGAGGCGCATCAGAGTCAACATCGTTTTGACGTCGCGCGTCGGCGCGGGCAGGTCGATGCCGCGCGCGTCGTACCCCTCGGGATCGAGCGTGAGCGTGAACTCCAGCCGCTTGCACGCGAAGCCCTGGATCTCCATCCGTTTCGACAGCCGGTCGAGCGCGGCGTTGGCGATGAAGAGGAATGGTTCGAGCGCGACCAGCGGCCACTCCAGCTCCATCCCTTCGCGAAACTCGGGCGGCATCGGGCGCGGCATGAGCGGACGCGGATCGATGCCGCGCGCGGCCCAGTGCAACTCGCGTCCGACTTCGCCGAGACGGCTGGCGATTTCGCTCTCCGGGAGTTTGGCGAGGTCGCCGATCGATGCGAGGCCGAATCGCTGCAGCATCGCGGCCGCTTCGAGCTCGGGCGAGAGACGCGTCAGCGGCAGCGGCGCGAGGAAGGTCGCTTCCTCGCCGGCCGCGACGACGGTCGGCGACTTCGGCAACTCCGCCGCGACGCGGGCCGCCAGTTTGCTGGCGGCGATTCCGACGCGAGCGGGGAGGGAGACTGCGTCGCATGCGCGGATGGCGGCGCGCGCGAGACGGAGTTCGGAGGTAGGGGAGTGGGGAGTGGGGGGTGGGGTGGGGGAGAGAGCATCCGTATTTTTCAAAGCGGCTTCACTCCCACTCCCCACGCCCCACGCCCCACTCCCATCGTCAGCGAAATGTCTCTCCATCCCGGTCACATCGAGAAAGACCACGCCTTCGCCGGCATCTTCGACGCGCGGTGAAAACGTTTCGGCCACTTCGAGCAGCGCTTCCTGAGCGGTGCGTTCGCATTCGGCGTCGCGGCCGCGGGCGATGAGTTTCGGCAGAAGCGATCGTGCCTGCGCTAGCGAGAGGCCGGGGTGGATTCCCTTGTTTCGCGCGCGACGCGTGGCCGCGACGATGTGCGCATTGCTCCCATTCCCTTCGACGATGCCGACCGCTTCGTTGAGGAGATCGGGCTCGCTGCGAAGCCGCGCGGCGAGGACGAACATCGGGACGTAGAAGCAGGCCAGGCGGGTCATGATGCTTTTCGGGCGTGGGGGGTGGGGAGTGGGGCGTGGGAGTGGGACAGCGAGGATTCGACGGACGTTCTCCCACTCCCAACTCCCCACCCCCCATTCCCTGCCTCTTCACATTGAAAGAAAACGGTCGTCGTCTGTCCGGGCCGCAGCCGGCGATGCTTTTCGAGTTTCAGTTTCGTTTCGACGCCCGCGAGCACGCGGGGCGCGTGGCCGCGGCCGAGCCAGCGCGGACGCGGCGCGTGCGCGAGGATCATCGCCTCTGAGGTTGTGCCGGTCAGGGCGTATGGGGCGGAGATGAGAATCGTGGCGCCGTGCGATTCCGCCACGCGCGCCAGCCGCACCCATGCCGCATCGGGAACGCGACGCCCCGGAGGATGGCGAGCACCTATATCAATAATGACGAGCTGGAAGCCGGTCGCGCCGGTCATCTCGGCCGCAGTCACGGTGTCTTTCATCGTGTGCGGCCGTACCCACAGCAGCCTCCGCAGATCGACGCCCGCCGCCTCGGCGAGTTGCGGATCGAACGAATCGCTGGCGTCGATGAGCGCCGCCGCCTCGCCGATGCTCGTCGCCGCGGCCAACGTTGCGATCACGATCGAGAAGCGCGTCCCGCGGCCGGCGATCTCGGTCATCTTGCCGCGCGCTAGTCCGCCGCCGAGGAGCGCATCGAGCGGGGGGATCGTCGTCGGAAGGATTTCGTCGCGGCGCTGCCGGGCGACGGCGCGTACCAGTTCCGAGCCGCTGGTGAGTTTCGATGCGATCGAGGCTTCGAGCGTCGCCCGGAGGTTGCGAACGGCCTCGCCTTCACCGGATTCTACGATCCGTGGAGTAATGGCCGGCTTGAGGATCGGAGGAGCTTCGAGGAGCTGGAACTGCAAGTCGAGACGGCGGGCAGGTACGGCCATGGGGAGTCGCAACGTCAACTTAGGCGGTAATCAGGCGTAAGTCAATCTGCGGTTTTCATGCAAATCGGATGGATGCAGGATGGGTGACTGAAGGGGAGTGGGGTGTAGGGAGTGGGGAGTGGGAGCAAAAGCCGGGCGATCTCGGAGTCCTCATTTGCCACTCCCCACACCCGACACCCCACTCCCTCTTCTCCTGTTATAATCCGCGCGTTCTTGGTAATTTTTTTCGATGGACGGTGAATACGACTCGACTTCCGTCGAGATCTTTGGTCAGACGTATAACGTTCGTGGAGAGGGAGACCCGAACTATTTAACGGAGCTTGCGCGGTTCGTCGATTCCAGGATGCGTGAGGTCGCGGCGAAGGTTGCCACGGTCGATCCAATGAAAATCGCCATCCTGGCGGCTCTCAATATCGCCGATGAGTTTTCCCGCTACAGAAAAGAACGCAGCAACGCGGTCGGAATCTGGATCGAGAAAACAGAGGAAATGTCGGAGCGGCTCGGGAAGATCATCACCTGAGCCACAGTTTTCAGACAAGTAGTTTTTCGGAGTCCCTGCAGAGTTCGTGATGAACGATCTAACTCTTGAACCGATGCTTTTCTTACTTCCGGGTGCTCGCGTCTTCGTGCCGCGTGCATGCCGTCGTCCTTCGGGATATGAGACGGTAGCTAAACGGCACGGGTAGAGCGCCCACCTGTTCCGGCAGGTTCAAGTAAGAGTCCTACACACGGCTCAGGCGGGGTCCTCCGAATTTCCTCGCGAGTAGCGCGCAAGCCTCCCGACTGGGGAGGTGCAGTTTGAGTATCAACGTTAGTTATGTGATTGCAGTGCTCATCGGGCTGGCAGGGGCAATCGTCCTCGCCGCCATCTGGGCCGCCGTATCCCGCAAACGTGGCGCCGCGCTGCTCGACGAAGCGCGCCGGAATGCCGACCGAATCCTCGAGGACGCCCGCAAGTCTGCCGAGTCGAAAACGAAGGAAGCCGACCTTGAGGTCAAAGAAAAACTTCTGCAGATGCGGTCGGATTTCGATCGCAAATCGCAGCAGCGCAACGATGAGCTGAAAGTCAGCGAGCGCAGGCTGCAGCAGAAGGAAGAGAACCTCGACAAGAAGACGCAGCAACTCGACACGCGCATGGGCGAGGTCGAGAAACGCGACCGCGCCATCGGCGACCGCGAGAAGGCGCTGGAGCAGCGCGAGGGCGAGCTTGGCGAGTTGATCGAAGCGCAGCGCCACAAGCTCGAACAGGTGGCCGGCCTCACCACCGACGAAGCCAAGCGCGAGCTGATCCGCGGCATCGAGAACGACGCCAAACTCGAAGCGGCGCAGATCATCAAGCGCATCGAGACCGAGGCCAATGAGATGGGTCATCTCAAGGCGCGCAAGATCCTTGGCATGGCCATTCAGCGCATGGCCTCGGATTACGTCGCCGAAAACACGGTCTCCGTCGTCGATCTCCCGAGCGAGGACATGAAGGGCCGCATCATCGGCCGCGAAGGACGCAACATTCGCGCGCTGGAGCTGGCCACCGGCGTCGATCTGATCGTCGACGACACCCCCGAGGCGGTCATCCTCTCCGGCTTCGATCCGATCCGCCGGGAGATCGCTCGCATCTCGCTCGAACGCCTCATGCAGGACGGCCGTATCCATCCCGCCCGCATCGAGGAGTTGGTCGAGAAGGTTCGTCAGGAGCTCGATCAGAAACTCTTCGAGGAAGGCGAAGCTGCTGCGTTCTCGCTCGGTATCACCGACATTCATCCCGAGGTGCTACGGCTTCTCGGCCGGCTTCGCTATCGGACGTCGTACGGGCAGAACGTGTTGATGCATTCACTGGAAGTGGCGCAGCTCGCGGCGTTGATGGCCATCGAGCTCGGAGTCAACGACACGATCGCGAAGCGCGGCGGACTACTGCACGACATCGGCAAAGCGATCGACCGCGAGATGGAAGGAACGCATCTCGAGCTCGGCCGCCAGGTGCTCGAAAAGTACGACGAGAAGCGCGAAATCATCCATGCGATGGAGTGCCACCACGGCGACTACGATCCGACCACAGTCGAAGCGGTGCTGGTCAATGCCGCCGACGCGCTCTCCGCGGCTCGTCCCGGCGCGCGCCGCGAGATCCTCGAGAACTACGTGCACCGCCTCGAGCGTCTCGAAAGCATCGCCAACTCGATGGAAGGCGTCTCGAAGAGCTTCGCCATCCAGGCCGGGCGCGAGCTTCGCATCATCGTCAACGCCGAAAAGATCACCGACGAACAGTCGATCTGGCTCTCAAAAGACGTCGCGCGGAAGATCGAAGCGGAGCTGCAGTATCCCGGTCAGATCAAGGTCACGGTCATCCGTGAAATGAGAGCGGTCGACTACGCGAAATGATCAACATCCTTTACATCGGTGACGTCGTCGGCCAGCCTGGCCGCAAGGCCCTGCATTCGAAGCTGAATCATGTTGTCGATCGCGAGAAGATCGACTTCACGATCGTCAACATCGAGAACGCCGCCGGCGGCTTCGGCGTCACCGAGGCGATCATGCATGAGTTGTCCGAGCTCCCCATCAACGCCTACACCTCGGGCAATCACATCTGGGACAAGAAGGATTTCGTCGAAAACTACGATCACTACGAGCATGTGATCCGGCCGGCGAATTACCCGCAGGCGAATCCCGGAAAGGGACGCGTGATCCGCCAGACGGCGGCGGGCGTGAATGTGGCCGTCGTGCAGGTGATGGGCAACGTCTTCATGCCGCCGTGCGACAACCCGTTCTACGTGATGGAGCGCGAGCTGAAGGAGATCGGCGACGCCGCGAAAGTGATCGTCGTCGACATCCACTGCGAGGCCACCTCAGAGAAGCAAGCGATGGGACGCCATCTCGACGGCCGCGTCTCCGTCGTCGTCGGTACGCACACGCACGTGCCGACGGCCGACGAGCGCATCCTCCCGCTCGGCACCGCGTTCCAGACGGATGTCGGCATGACCGGCGCGTACGACTCGATCATCGGATTCCGTCCCGACGAAGTGCTCTACCGCTTTCTCATGAATACGCCGAAGAAGCTGGAGGTCGCCAAGCGCGATATCCGTCTCTCCGGCGCGATGATCGAAGTCGACGAGACTACCGGCAAGGCGTCGCGCATCATCCGCATTCACGAGAAGGTTGAGGATTAGTCCTTGCGCCTCGGCGTGATCACGCTCGGGCACGTGCACGCCGAGGAGCTGAGCGCGCTCACGCCGCACCTGCAGCATCTCGAACAGCTCGTGCTCGATGTTCCGTTCGACGATCCGCTGTCGAAACATCGTGCGGAGCTGAACCGCGCCGTTGACGCCGCGACCGACGACTGGCTGCTCATCGTTCGCGAGCGCGAGATTGTCGATGACGCCATCGCCCGCGAAATCACCGACGCCATGCGCGCGCAAACCGCCTGGGGGTTTCGCATCCGATCGATTCCGATGTACGCCGGCAAGCCGCTAAAAATCGGCGTCACCGACGGCGAGCTGCGCCTCTTCCACCGCCGCCACCTTCTCCGCCGCGGCGAACTAGGCGTGCAGGGGACGGTCGTGCGATTGAACAACGTCCTGCGCTCGATGAGCTTCGAAACCGTGGCCGCGCATCGCGAGTACCTGGAGAAAAACGGCGTCCCGCATTCGTTGCTGCGCCGCATCCTCCTCTTCGTGCATCACGCGATCGTCACCCGCGCGCACGATGCGAACACGCTGCGTTATCTGTGGATTGAGGCGGGGTATGACCACGGGAATCAGGCTAAGAGCGAGAGTGCGTGATCGGTATCCACGCATCGAAGTGACGCGCCGTCCGAATTTTCGAAGACGTTGTCCAGACGAATCAGATTCGCGTCGGTCGTGATGAGAAGTTCCGCGCCTTCGGCAAGAGCCGTCGTGACGTGGAGTGCGTCCGCGGCGCGAATGCCGCGGTGTTGAAGTAAGAGATTGCTGCAATGTGCGTCGATAATCCGCCGTGTGAGGTCGATCCACTCCATCCCAAACAGATCAAGTGTCAGCAATGTGTGAGTTACGAGGTCGCGCGCGACGCGGATGATGAGGTGTTTCGCGATCGGTTCACCGGGCACCGAACGTCGCACGAGTTCTCGGTACATCGCCTCCTCGAGCTCCCAGCAGGTTATCGCGGACGTTGCTCCAATGTGCCGGTCTCGAATCGCAGTGAGACACGCTTCAGCATCGGTGCGGAGGCGTTCAGGCTCGCGGCCGCGGCGTTTCGTTGATCGAAGATACGCGAAGGCCTGGCCTCGACTAGTCAGGAAGTCGATGAACACGCCTGAGTCAAGGTAAGCCTTCACGCCGCGACGCCAAGCTCGTTGAGGAACTCTTCAGGCGTTTCGAGCCGGACTCGTGCACCGTTCTTCTCATGACGCAATTTCTGGTCGTCATATGTGAGCAGAACATCGCAGGACCGTGCGCCGGCGAGAATGAGGATGTCATTGATATGCATGTCTCGATGGCGTTCATCTCGAAGCATGGCTTTGGTTTCAGGCGCAGAGGGGTCGACCCCCAACTCTAAGATTTCAAGAAAAGGTTCAACCCTCGTCAGATCCTTCATTCGATAAGACAGGATCAACTCCTGCAAAACAATCGAATTGACCGCGAATGCCACTCGGTCGCGGACGTCGTCCGAGAAGAGATGCTGCAGCTCCGCCTTCCCGTCGAAATACTCGAGCAGGACGTTCGTATCTAGAAATGCGCGGATCTTCTGCGGGGCCATGACGTCTTGATGGTACCAAATGCGGAGGTTACGCCATCTGTGGCTGGATCGAGACTTTCGGCGCCGTCAGTGCGCGCAGCGTTCCGTTTGTGCGGAACTGGCGTGGGGACATGCCGAAGCGTTCGCGGAACTGCTGGCGGAAATAGTTCTCCGAGTCGAAGCCGCAGCGGCGGGCGATCTGCGAGACGCGCATGTTGCCGCTCTTGAGGAGGCGGGCCGCTTTTTCGAGGCGCTTTTCTTTGAGGAAGTGGCTGAGCAGACGGCCGGTGAGGCGGTGAAAACGGCCGGAGACGTATTGGCGCGTGTAGCCGAGCTCCTTCGTCACCGCTTCCACGGTCAACTCTTCGTCGGCGCGCATGCGGCGGCGCACCGTCTTGATCAGAGCGCGTAAGAGGCCATCCATGATCGGTCCTCCTCGAATGCCGGCGCGCTGCTGTACACGTCCGTCCAGCGGGCGGTCCGGCGATTATTCGATTTAAGTGTGGCGACATCATAGACCAGAATTTGCGGTCGGCCTGTGCAAAACTTCGGAGATGAGCTTTGCTCCCGTTCAGAAGGAAGTCGACGACTACATCTCGCAGTTCAAGGAAGGCTACTTTCCGCCGCTGTCGATGTTGGCGCGAATGACCGAGGAATTGGGCGAGCTTGCGCGGGCTCTCAGTCACGATGCCGGCTTCAAGAAACCGAAGAGCGGCGAAGCGAAGGGCGACGTCGCCGAAGAATTGTGCGACCTCATCTTCGTCGCCGTCTGCATGGCGAACTCCCTCGGCATCGATCTCGACGACGCATTCGCCGCGGCCATGACCAAGTACCGCGTTCGCGACGCCGATCGGTGGACGCGGAAGGACGTGCCCTCCTGAGAGGTCAACCTGCGCGTGAGAGAGCCGGCTGCTGACGGTGTGAGCCGGGTGTCCCGCGGTGTGAGCCGGGTGTCCCGCGGCGTGAGCCGGGTGTCCCGCGGTGTGAGCCGGGTGTCCCGCGGCGTGAGCCGGGTGTCCCGCGGTGTGAGCCGGGTGTCCCCGCGGTGTGAGCCGGGTGTCCGGCGGTGTGAGCCGAGTGTCCCGGGGTGTGAGCCGGGTGTCCCGCGGTGTGAGCCGGGTGTCCCGGCGGTGTGAGCCGAGTGTCCCGCGACGTGAGCCGGGTGTCCCGCGACGTGAGCCGGGTGTCCCGCGGCGTGAGCCGGGTGTCCCGCGGTGTGAGCGGGGGTGTCCCGCGGTGTGAGCCGAGTGTCCCGCGGTGTGAGCGGGTGGATCACATCCTCGCGACAAGATCCTTCAGAGGCCCGGACGACGTGCGTGCTACGATTTCCCGTCCAATGCGCCGCGCCGCGATCGTTCTCCTCACCGTTGCCGCCTTTTCTAACCAGGCGCAGGTGCACCTCATCATCAAGAGCGACGGGACGAAGGTCATCTCCAACTTCGGCGCCGAGGCGTCAAGGCATGGGAGTGACTGGAACTGGTGGGCGAAACAGCGCGACCGGCGTTCCAGCTTCGACGCCTACATCGATCGCTACGCCGCGCAGTATCGCGTCGACCCGATTTTCGTCCGCGCCGTCATCCAGGTCGAGTCGGATTTCAATCCTCGCTGCGTTTCGAACAAAGGCGCGCGCGGACTGATGCAGCTCATGCCGGAAACCGCCCGGCAGTATGGCGTCCGCAACGTCTTCGACCCCGAGGACAACATTCGGGGCGGCATTCACAACCTCGCCGATTTGCTTGCGCGATACCGCGGCGATCTTCATCGCGTTCTCGCCGCGTACAACGCCGGCGACGGCGCCGTGGCGAAGTATCGCGGCATCCCGCCGTACGAAGAGACGATGACGTACGTCAAACGCGCGCTCACCGTTTACTACGGCACGCCGTACGGGCAGGCCACGAGTTTCGCGGGACGGCGCGGCGGCCGGAAGCTCACCGGCGGGTTCGGCGCCGCCACGCAGCCGCTCGTGGCCATGCTCCCTGGCATGCGCTACCTCGGCACTCGCTGAGCAGATACAATCGGCCACGGAATGCCCGAACGCGATCCTGCTGTCGCCCCGCCGTTCGACCAGGGCGTCTTCCTTCTCCATTACAACCGCGGACGTGAAGCCTTTCAGGAGGCGAGGTACGCCGAGGCGCGCCGCGAGTTGGAGAACGCGCAGCGGATGCGTCCGGATGATGCCGACGTCCTCAACCTCCTCGGCCTCGTCTACTTCAAAACGAATGCATTCCCCGAGGCGGAGGTCATCTATCGCCGGCTCGCGCTCGAAAATCCGAACGTCTTCATCCTGCACTCCAACCTCGGCTTAATCCTTTTCAAGCAGGGGAAGCTCGACGAATCCGAGCAGTTCCTATTGCGCGCGATCGACCTCCGTCCGAACTACGCGAAGTCGCATCTCTACCTCGGACTTCTGTATCGGCAGCGGCGCAAGTTCGGCCTGGCGATCGAGCACCTTCGCTTCGCCGGCGCCGACAAAATCGTTCGCGAGGTCGAAGCCGAGATGCGGCCGCCCGGTACGCCGCCACCACCGCCTCCCGCTCCGCAGCGGCGCGACACGCAGAAGATCACGCAAAAGATCGTGCCGTTAACGGCGCCGGTGAAGCCGATGGTGACGCAGCCCGGCAGCGTCGCCATGCCGGCCGACGCGCCGCGAGTCGTCGACACCGCCCACACCGCTGCGCGTAAGTTGCAGGATGCAGTCGACGAAACGCAGGTCGCCGAGGAGAAGCGGCTCGACCTCGGCAAGAAGATCGAAGGGGCCTCGAAGACCTTTACGCTGCACGAGAACGGATTTCTCGAGATCAACTTCGGCCGCAGCGTCCACGTGAAGCGCGGAACGGTGTCGAGCTACTCGGGCAATCTGAAGTTCGTGGCCGAGTCAGGACTCCTCGGCACGACCGCGCAGACGTTGGTGAAAGCGGTAGGGCAGGGAAAGATTTTCGTTTATGAGAAGGGCCGCAAGACTTTCCTCCTCGATCTCAACGAAGAATTCATCTACGTCGAAGGCAGCAATCTGCTCGCGCTGGAAGATACGCTCACCTATCGCGTCGAGCCGATCTATGACAGCACCTATCAGCGCAAGATCGACACGGTGAAGATTTTCGGCAAGGGCTCACTCGCCATCTCGACGCACATTGAGCCGCTCACGCTGCGCGTCACGAACGAGTATCCGCTGTCGATCTCATCGAACGCGCTTGTTGCCTGGACCGGCAACGTGATTCCGACGGTGATGGATGACAAATCGCTCGAGAACGTAATGATCGAGAATGCCGGCGATGCCGGGTTCAAGATTCGTTTCGAGGGTGACGGCGTAGTTGTTAGCGAGCAGTAACGGCATAAGTAACGATTGTTACTGTTCGGGCAGTACAATCCCGCGCATGGCGAAACGCGAACAAGAACGGCCCCTCGTCACGCAACCTGATTCCTGGGCCAAAATCACGGTAGTACTGCTCGACCGGCATGTTGCATATCTCGATCGGATCGCCGTCGATATCCGTCTTCAGTTTGCCTTTGCAATCTCGCGCGCCGAACTGATTCGCGCGCTGATCGAGGCTGCTTCGCAAAGCGGCGTGGTCCTTTCCGATGCGAGCAACATCAAGGAAATGATTGCGATGTTGAGCGAGGCGTGGGCCAGCGCCAAAACGCGCAAGAAGCGTTAACGCTGCCAGAGTTGCTGCGACGGAATCCGCAGCGCGCGGTTGAATTTCGACGACGCGTTTTCCCACGCCACGATTTCCGCGAGCTCCACGATGGCGTCGTCATCGAAGTGCTCGCGCACGCGCGCGAAAAGCATGTCGGAGACTTCGCGGCCGGTGATCGTCATGGCGTCGGCGAATTCGAGGACGAGGCGCTCGACGTCGTCAAAGAGTGCGGAGGCTTCCCAGTCAGAAAGCGCGAGTAGCTTCTCATCCGCGATGCCGAGCGCGCTGCCGACCGCAGCGTTGATGTCCTGTCAGAACTCGCAGCCGTTGAGAAAGGCCACGCGCCGATTGATCAACGCGACGAGACGTGGATCGATGAGTCCCGAGGCATCGAGGCCGCTCCACATCATGCGCGCGCCTTTGAAAATCGACGGGCGCCGCGCGTAGACGAGGTGATTCAGAAGCGGTGCGCCCCACTTTTTCGCCTGCGCATCGAGCACGGCGCGGATAGAGCGGTCGAGTTGATCGACGTCAGCGTCAGGAACGCGGGCCATCTGCGCATCGTACACTTCCGGACATGCCCGAGTTACCCGAGGTGGAGTTGTATTGCCGCTACTTCGCGAAGCATGCGCTGCACCAGCGCGTTGCCGCGGTGCGCGTGCTCGACGAGCGCATCCTCGCCGTTCGAACTGCGGCGTTGAAACGTGCCGTGATCGGTCACGAGTTCACGCAGGTTCGGCGTCACGGCAAACATCTTTTCGCGGCTGCCGGATCGTCGTGG
The DNA here is from genome assembly GCA_035996815.1 of Thermoanaerobaculia bacterium. Taxonomy (GTDB): domain Bacteria; phylum Acidobacteriota; class Thermoanaerobaculia; order Gp7-AA8; family Gp7-AA8; genus JADGNZ01. The sequence goes on from DASYJF010000111.1 coordinate 36,191, forward strand.
TTGCACCTGCACTTCGGCATGAGCGGCGATCTGTTTTTTTACGAAGAGGATGGCGTCCAGCCTCGATTTGCGCGCGTGGTCTTCGAGTTCGAGAACGGTGCGCGGCTGGCGTACGACGACATGCGGCTCTTCGGCGTCGTCGACGTCACGCCCGATCCGGATGCGTACATCGCTGAGCATCGCCTCGGGCCCGATCCTCTCGGTTCCACCTTTCGCTTGCCTGTCTTCCGACGGATTGTCGAAGGCCGCCGCGGAGCCGTGAAGTCGTTGCTGATGACGCAGGAAATCATCGCCGGGATGGGCAACTTGTACGTCGACGAGACGCTGTATCGCGCCTCGATTCATCCGCGGCGCGCGGTCGATGCGCTCTCGGATGCCGAGGTCAAGGCCATCTTCACCGGGATCCGCGGAGTGCTGAAGGAGGCGATCGCTTTCAAATCGCGCGGTGGCGATTATCCCGGCCTCTGGCTCACGCAACATCGCGAGGAAGGCGATCGCTGTCCTCGTTGCGGCGGCACCATCCAGCGGACGGTCGTGTTCGGCAGAACGACGTATTTTTGCGCGAAGCATCAGCTGTGAGCGGGCATCGCTCTTGCGCGTGCAGCCGCGCATGAGCAACGAAATCATCTTCGACACAATCGCCAAACAAGAGTGGCTCGAAGCGGCCTCCGATCCGATTTCGAAAGCCATCCGCGATCTCTTTCCCGGCGACGCCGGCCGCGTCATCAAAAACGCGCTGCATGGAACGTGGCTCGGGCATCCGCTCCATCCGGTGCTAACGGACATTCCCGTTGGCGCATGGACGCTGGCGATGGTGTTCGATGCGCTCGACGGCCTCGGCGCAAGCAAAGACCTTCGCGCCGGCGCGGATTTCGCGATCGGATTCGGCCTCCTCGGCGCGGTCGGTTCCGCCGTCACCGGCGCGACGGATTGGTCGGAGAGCGATGGCCGCGGCAAGACCATCGGTTTGCTCCATGGTCTGCTGAATGTTGCCGCGACTTCGCTTTACACAGCGTCGTACTTAATGCGCAAAAAGAAAACGCAGCGGTCAGCCGGCATCGCACTCTCAATGCTCGGCTTCGCCGTCGCCAACGCCTCCGCATTCCTTGGCGGGCACTTAGTTTTCGGCGAGCAACTTGGCGTCGATCACACCGCCACGTCCGACGCCGGCCAGCCCGAGGATTTCCGCGCGGTCATCGCCGAGGACAAACTTGCCGAGAACACGCCGACGCGCGTCGAAGTGCAGGACACCGCTGTCGTCCTCGTGAAACGCGCCGGGCGCATCTTCGCGCTCAGCGCCACCTGTCCGCACCTCGGCGGTCCGCTCGAGGAAGGAAAGCTTGTCGGCGACGCGATCCAATGTCCGTGGCACGGCTCGGAGCTCGCGCTCGACGATGGCCACGTCGTCAACGGACCGACGACGTTTCCGGCGCGCTGCTATGACGTGCGTATTCGCAACGGCATGGTGGAGATTCGCGCCGCGAAGCGCTGACGCTATTCGCCGAGAAGCTTTTGCACGACTTTGAGCTGCTGGCGGACGCCGGGCGAGCCGGCCAGCTCGTCGGGGACGTACGGCATCGAACGGGCGATCGGCGTATTCGTCAGGGCGAAGGCGTTCGGAACCGTGGCGACGTCCACGAGGCGCGTGCCGAGGAGCGGCGCAAGGAACGGCAGGTAGTTGAATGTGCCCCGCACGCCGTACTTGTAGACGTTGACGGCGCCGAGATTCCCGAGATCGAAGTCGCCGACTTTCGACTGCGGCTGAAGAACGAACTCGTGCGCGAATCGAAAGATCGCATCCTGCGAGTAGTCGGGCTTCGGCGCGTCGTCAGCCAGAAGCGGCGTCGCAACTGCGAAGAGGACGATGAGCAGCAGGGCGGTGCGGTTCATCATCATCACCATGGCATTGTGACGCGGCTTCGGCTCCGACGGTTACAAAAAATCGGTCAACGGATGTCCACCAGTGCCCGAGGGCGCGTGTGCGGACGCAACGGGATCGATGTTCCGGTCAGCGCGAGCGCGTTCGGCATCTCGATCGACGGACGCAGCGCAGTGCCTTGAAGCGGCGCCAGAACGGGCAGATACGCGAACGTGTAGCGGCCACTGTGCGTCGTCAAACGGACGGCGCCTACTTCGACGTCGAGGCGGTTTGCGGAGTCGTCGGCCGTAACAATCTGAAGCGCCGGCTGCTGCGGTGTAACGGTCGTATTTTGTTGGGCATACGCCGCGGTGCTGAGGAGCATGAGAACGGTGATTGCGAGTGTCTTCATAATGCTTAATAACTAGGCATTTTGCGTGCCGCTTTGACGGCTCAGGCCGGCGTTTCTGGAACGCTACGCGCATTAGGGCGACCTTGGAGGAACCATCATGCGAAGAATTGCGATTCTCACTGCGGTCATGATTGCGGCAGCCTTTGCCGCGAACGCACAGCCGAACGGAACTCTGATCACCTGCGAGTCGATCAACAACGTCCGGCATACCTGCAAGGCCGATGTCGCCAGCGGCATCACGATCAATCAGCAGTTCAGCAAGGACGTCTGCGTCCGCGGCAAGACGTGGGGCACGACGCGCAACAACGACGGCGTGTGGGTCGACGGCGGTTGCCGCGCCGAGTTTCTGGTCGGCAACGGATCGATGCCGTTAAACAGCTCGCTCCAGACGGTCACGTGTGAATCGATTCCGGGCCATACCAAACGTTGCGCGGCGGCGACCGCGAGCGGCGTCCAGATGGCGCGCCAGATCAGCAAGCATTCGTGCGTGCTGAATCAGGACTGGGGCTGGGACAACAACGGCATCTGGGTGAAGAACGGCTGCCGCGCGGAGTTCACGGTCGGCTCGACGATGACTCCGATGTCGTCGTCCGCGCTGTCGACGATCACCTGCGAATCGGCGAAGGGGATGAACCATCGCTGCAACGCCAGCACTCTGAACGGCGTCACGCTTTCCCGCCAGCTGAGCGATTCGGGCTGCGTGCGCGACAAGACCTGGGGCTATGACGCGAACGGCATCTGGGTTTCCGACGGCTGCCGCGCCGAGTTCACGCTCGGCCGCTAATTTTCATCTGCAACCGAGGAGGATCCCGCTCGGGATCCTCCTAGTGTTCCGGTGTACTGCCGACGATGTACAGGTCGGACAGGAGCCGCGTGTAGCTGTAGACGGTCGTCGCGCCGTCGGGCGTAACGAGAATCGGGCCGACGTTGATGAGGCCCGCGGGATCGGCCGGCATCGCTTCGCGCCATTCGGTGCGGGCGCCCGTGGTGAGGTCGACCTTGTAGAGCATCGCCGGAACCTTGCCGAAGGTCGCGACGAAGAGGGAACGGCCGTCAGGAGAAAAACGCGTCGGGACGTCTCCATTTTTCAGTGCTGGAACGGCCAACACGGTGCCGCTGGCGACCGGATAGAGATAAAACTTCCGATCCGGCGCGCGGCCCAGGATGTAGCGGCCGTCCGGCGTGACCTGCGACGCGGCCACGTTTTCGGGGCTGATCGGACGCGGCGCGGTGCCGTCGAGCGCCTGAATCCAGAGCCGCGGCGGCTGCCGCTCTTCGTTTCCCTGAAAGAAGATGTGCGATCCATCCGGCATCCAGCGCGCGTTGCGATGATTGATGCGGTCGCGCGTGATCTGGCGCGGCTGCCCCGTGCCGGTGGGCAGCATCGTGATTTGCGCCGGCGTTCGATTGCGCGGAATCGACAACACCCACTTTCCATCCGGCGACAACCCCTCGGAAGTTCCGTCGCCAAGCCGGACAGCAGGCGAGCCGTCGGTGCCGCGGAGGTAGACGCCGAAGATCGCGCCGCCCGCTTCGCCCGACTCAGAGAAGATGATCGACTTGCCATCGGTCGAGAGATCGCGCACCACGGAGTAATCGAACCAGGAGAGATCGACCGGCTGCGCGCTGCCGCGGATGCCAACGATGCCGGCGCGGACGATTTCGCGTGAGACGAGCAAACGGCCGTCCGGCGCGACGTCGTGCAGCCAGAGCGGCCCGGCGCTCGCGGCGACGAGTCGCTGTTTGCCGCTGCTCGTGACTGCCGCGACCGAGCGCGCGGTGTTCCCATCCTCGGCGGAGAAGTAGATTTCTTTCCCATCCGGCGACCACGCCAGCCCTTGCACACTTTGCGATTCCTTCGTCAGCGCGCGATGCGCTTTTCCGGCGATCGTGACGAGGACGACGGAGCCGCGATCGTCGTTCAGAAAGGGATGGTCGAGCAGGGCGATGGCGTCGCCGGCCGGATTGAATCGCGGATGCGCGATCCAGCCGACGGTGTCGTACAGCACATTGCCGATCGGGAACTCGAGGTGGCAACGTCCGCCGATCGTGCGCACGACGGCGAGGCGTCCGTCCGGCGACCAGTCGGCGAATTCGACGTCATCGAGGATCGGCCGGGGCGCGCCTCCCGCGATCGGAACCCGGGCCAGCGTACCGCTCTCACGTAAGTAGCCGATGACGTGGCGGTGCAACGAGATGGCGAGCTGGCCGTCGCGGGAGACGGCGAGGACGTCGGTGTCGTCGCCGAGTTGCAGGTCGCGCGACTCCGGAGAGTCGGCGCGGACGGAAAAGATGGCCATCGGCTTCCCGCTCCAGCGCGCGCCGTAGAAAACGGTCTCACCGTCGGGCGAGAATCGGGCGTTGAAAATCGTGCCGCTGCGGAACGTAAGCCGTTTGTACGCGGGCGGCGGCTGCGTGCCCCGCTGTTTGCCGGCGACGTAGGCGAGGCCGGCCGCGGCCAGCAGCGCGAGGGCGATGGCGAGCGGCTTGATCATCGCGCGTGGCCGGATGCGCCAGTTCGGTCGAAACGAAATCGCCTGGCTGGTGAGGCCGGAAAGTGAGCCGAGGTCGAAGGCGAGATCACGTGCGGACTGGAAACGTTCGTCGGGATTTTTCTCCAGGCAGTGCCGGACCACGCGGTCGAGCGCGCCGGGGACGCGGACGTTCAGTTCGAAGAAATCAGGAGGGTCGTCTTTCAGGATCGAGTTGAGCGTCTCGATCGGCGACTCGCCGCGAAAGGCCGGAACGCCGGCCAGCATCTCGTAGAGGATGACGCCGAACGCGAAAATGTCGGAACGGTTGTCACCGCTGCCGCCGCGCACCTGCTCCGGCGCCATGTAGCCGACCGTTCCCATGAGCCGGCCGGGCTCCGTCGGTGTCGTGGGAAGCGTCAGCTCGTACTCGGTTCCCGGAGTCGCATTCGGAAGGCGTGGGCCGGCCAGCTTGGCCAGGCCGAAGTCGAGGATCTTCACGTGGCCGTCCCGAGTGATGAAAAGATTCTCCGGCTTGAGATCGCGATGAACGATGTTGCGCTCGTGCGCGGCCGCCAGTCCTCGCGCGATCTGCGCGGCGTAGTCGAGCGCCTTGCGCGGCGGGATGGGACTCTGGCGGATGCGCGCGCGTAGCGACTCGCCCTCCAGCAGCTCGGAGACGATGTAGTGCAGGCCCTCTTCGTCGCCGATGTCGTAGATGGCCAGAATGTTGGGATGGTTGAGCATCCCGGCCGCGCGCGCTTCCTGCTCGAAGCGGCGTAGCGCGTCAGCGTCGGTGGAGAGATTGCGCGTCAGGACTTTGACGGCGACGTCGCGCTGAAGGCGCGTATCCTGCGCCCGATACACCTCGCCCATGCCGCCCGCGCCGATGGCCATGAGGATTTTGTAGGGGCCGAGCAGCGTGCCCGGGGCAAGCATGGGCGCGAATCATGTCAGAAATCAGTGGATTAGTAGATCCGTGGATTAGTAGATTAGAGGTGTGAGCGCGTTTCCTGCATTCGCGCTTCATCCTGCTGACCCGCTCATCTACGAATCGACGAATCCACTACTCTACTGACTCCATGAAACCTGAACCGACCATCCGCCTGACGCCCGGCAAGCGCGTCCTCTTTCTCACCAAAGATCCGGATCTGATCCGCAGGCAGTTGCGTGGCGAGCTCGACCTGCAGATGAAGGACCTCTCGGTCGATGATCTGCTCGACGACATCAACACCGATGCGATGACTCCGGCTTGGGTCTGTTTCAGCCACAAGCCGGAAGACATTGCGCAAGACGCGTACGCCGGCTTCATCGTTGACGGCAAGCGGCTCTTCGAGCACGACTCGCTGATCAACGGCAATTTCGAAGTGATTGTCAGCGGCTACCGCAAAGGCGTCGGCAGTTCGCGCGAGACGGCGACGCAGTGCGAAGTGTGGAGCGGTATCCGCATCGCGGTGGCGGCGTCGTTCGCGCCGATCCACGCCGGCAACAACATCAATCAGGGATTGCTGATGGCGGATCACGCCATGCTGGAGCGGCTGCAGGCTGGCGAAGGAATCGGCATCGAGGAATTCTGCGAAGGGCGCGACGTCATTACCCAACTGATCATCAAAGAAGGTGGCCTCTTCCCATTCGCGAAGGCTGTCGAGCGCGGCGAGTTGCAGGTGCCGGTTCCGAACACGCCCAAACGGCCGATGACGATGGGGGAGAAGATCCTGGCGCGGCACGTGGTCGGAACGAAGTCAGGCGAGCAGGCATATGTGAAGCCCGGCGACGCCGTCGTCGTCGAAGTGGACGGCGGATACACGCACGAATTCACGACGGCGCAGGTGCACTACTTCCTCGAGCAGGAGTACGGCCCGGACTACACGATCAGGAATCCGCAGAAATTCGCAGTGTTCGAGGATCACCTCATCTACGCCGACGACGTGGCGCGCATGCGCCCGTTCATGGGAAAGATCCAGACGCTGCGCGACCTGCAGCGCGACTTTCAGCAGCACACCAACTGCCGCGATTTTTCAGCGGTTGACAACGTCTCTCCCGGAATCTGTCACGAGGTGGCGCGCGAGTTCATCATCGATCCGGGCGATTTCATTCAGGCCACCGACAGCCATACCTGCATGGGCGGCGTAAACAACGCGCTGGCGTGGGGCGTCGGCGCGACCGAGTACGCGAACCTGGTGCACTCTGGTTTCACGCAGGTCGAGGTGTCGGAGTCGATCCGCTTCGAGCTGACCGGCACGCTTCGGGAGAACGTCACGGCCAAAGACGTGATGCTCTACATCCTCCTGAACTACGCCAAACCGCAGATGACGCTCGACCGCATCATGGAGTTCACCGGTCCCGGCCTCCGCTCGTTGTCGCTGGACGAACGTGCCACGCTCGCCAACATGGCCACCGAATGCGCGGCGCGGACGGCCATCATCGAAGCGGATGAAAAGACGTTCGCCTGGATCGTCGCGATGCGACCCGATGTCGATATCGAGTCGCTCAAATCGCGCGCCGTCTCTCCCGATCCCGATGCCGAATACGCCGGCGGCATCCACACCATCGACCTCGGTGCGATCCAGCCGATGGTGGCGCATCCCGGCGATCCCGACCGCGGCATCCCGTCCGATCCCACCAACGGAGCGTTCGTCGATGAGTTCGAGAATACAAAAATCGACATCGCCTACGCCGGCTCCTGCACCGCCGGCAAAATCGACGACTTTCTCTTCTACCACCAGGTGGCGAAAGAGGCGGTCGATGCGGGGCTCAAAGTCGCGGAAGGTGTGAAGTTCTACATCCAGTTCGGCTCGCAGGCGGTGGAAACGTTCGCACGGGAGCACGGATTGCTCGACACCTTCGAACGCGCCGGCGCCGTCGTCCTCAATCCCGGCTGCGGCGCCTGCATCGGCTGCGGCCCCGGCGTCTCCGACGATTCCGAACAGGTCACGATCAGCGCGATCAACCGTAACTACAAAGGCCGCAGCGGTCCCGGCAAACTCTGGCTCGCTTCCCCCCTCACCGTCGCGGCGTCCGCATTCACCGGCCACGTCACCGCGTACACGCCGGGGATGTTCACGAAGCAGTTGGTCGAGGCGTAGTCACCAGATCGTGGCGACAACACCGCTGCGCTGAATCCGCTCGTCCTTGGTGACGAGCGGGACGCTGTGAGTGAGGGCGGTGGCGGCGATGAGGCAGTCCATCGGATCACGCAGGGTCTCGTGAAGTGTCGTCGCGAGCGTGGCGATCTCAATCGTCACCGGAAGGACAGTGAGGCGATTGGCCTCGGTAACGTCGCGAAGCCAATCGTTCGGTCGAGAACCGATATCAATCCGGCGGCGAACGGACAGAATACCGACCTCCCATGCGGTGATCACCGAAATCGCGATGGAGTCTGCATCGACGATCGCTCGTCTGGCAGCTTTGGAGAGCTGATCGCGACCGCTAGTGGCCCACCAGACGAGGACGTGCGTATCGATGACGATCACTTGAGAGCGTCGTACTCCACGTCATCGATCGGCGACACGATATCGCCGAGAATCTTTACCGAACCGTGAAAGCGTTCCATCGCGCGTTCGCGCTCCGCACCGGCGGCGCTCATCCACTCGCCCCTGTAGAGCACGCGGTCGTCGTTCGAAGAAGCGGCGGAATTGCTCTCGACCCGCACCAACTTCGCGATCGGGTTCCCATCGCGCGTCAATGTGATCTCGCCGCCGTTTTGCGACAGGTCTTCTACCAGTGCGGGGCCGAGCTCCGCGACGTCGATCTGAATGGTCATGATGTCATCCTAGAACTGCTTTTCTGCATCTTCAACTTCCCGCCGCCCGTCTTTGCGATGGCCGCAGCACCTCGGACAGATCGTTTGCGAACCTATGAGCGTCTTGCGTGTGGAGCGAAGCTGTTGTCACGCGGATCGCGGGAGGCGTCTTGATCCGATATCGCTCTCCGGCCGCGACGGCCCATCCGCGCTGAAATAGCGATTGGATTACCGCGCTCTCCTCGGGGAGTGGAATCCAAACGTTCAATCCCGAGGAACCGTGGGCGGCGATGTTGTGCGTTCGCAGCGCGCCGATCAGCGCCGCGCGGCGTTGCGAGTACGTCCGTTCGGCGCGAGCGAGTTGCTTCTGCACCTTCTTGTCGGCCCAGAGCGCTACCACGATGCGCTGCAGAATGTGGCTGACCCAGCGGATGCCGAGGGTCTGGCGGCCTTCAACGCGCGGGATCGTGCGCGCGTCGCCGGCCATGATCGCCACGCGCAGATCGGGGCCAAGCGATTTTGAAACGGAGCGGACGACTGCCCATCGTTCGCGCGCGCTGTCGACGAGCGTCACGTACGGTGCCCCGGAAATAGGGCCGGCGTGATCGTCTTCGATGACCAGGAGATCGGAACGGCTCTTGAGAATCGTTCGAAGCTGGCGTCCGCGCCGTTCGCTGAATGCGGCGCCGGTAGGGTTCTGCGCGCGTGGGGTGACGATGATCGCCGCAGCCGAGGGCGCGTGTAGGAGCGCGGCGGGGAGGAGGCCTTCGTCGTCGACCGGGATCGGAACCGGGACGAGCGCGAGCGCGTGTAGGAGATCGACGACTCCGGTAAAGCAGGGATCCTCGACGAGGACGCGATCGCCGGGACGAAGCTGTTCGCGCAGCACACGCTCGATGCCGTCCAGCGCGCCGCTGACGACGGCAACAGAGTCGGAGGGGACGCCGTCCGCGCCGAACTGCTTGCGAGCGAGCGCAATCAGTTCGGGATCGTTGAGTTCATCGCGATACAGCCGTGGAGTGCCGTCCAACTTGCGAAGAAAGGGCGCGAGGTCCGGTAGCAGATCCGCCGCGGGATTGCCGAAGGCGAGATCGCGAACGTTTGGCGGAAGCGTGATGGGAACCGGCGGCGAGGAAGGGGAGGCGGGGCGAATGATGGTTCCGCGGCGGCCTTCCGCAAAGGCAATGCCGCGATCCTGCAGTGCGCGATACGCCGCTGCGACCGTAGCCGGGCTGACGCCGAGGTGTTGCGCCAGATTGCGGACCGGCGGCAGCCGATCGCCTGCGGCGATCCTCCCGGCGGCGACCTCCTCCTCCGCGCTCGCGGCGATCTTGACGGCGGTCGTTCCGGTGAGGTACGTTTGTACTACCATATGAGCGATACTGTACTAGAACACAGCTCTTCCTTGCAATCGCCGCGGACCACCGTCAAACGGCTGGCCAGGCGCGGCGACTACGACCGCAACACCATTAACGCCATCATCGACGAGGCGCTCATCTGCCATGTCGGCTTCGTCGTCGACGGCGCGCCGGTGGTCATCCCGACGATTCACACGCGCGTCGGCGACACTCTCTACTTTCACGGCTCCGCCGCCAGCCGGATGCTTCGCTCGCTGCGCGACGGCGTCGATGCCTGCGTGACCGTGACGATTCTCGATGGCCTGGTGATGGCCCGCTCTGCCTTCCACCACTCCATGAACTACCGCTCCGCCGTCATCCTCGGCAAAGGGCGCGAGGTCGTCGACCGCGAGGAGAAGCTACGCGTGCTCGACGCGCTCGTCGAGCACGTCTGCGCCGGCCGCGCGCGCGATGTTCGTCCGCCCAACGAAGCCGAGCTGCGCCAAACGCTCGTTCTGGCGATTCCGCTGTCGGAGGCAAGCGCGAAGATCCGCACCGGTCCAGCGGTCGATGATGAAGACGACTACGCGTTGCCGATCTGGGCGGGCATCATCCCGCTGTCGCTAACGCCGTCGGCTCCGATTGATGACGAACGGCTAGTCGGCGGCGTCGCCGCGCCCGACTACGCCACGCGTTACGAGCGCTGATTACTCCGTGCTCCACGGAGGCACCAAGCCATTCATGCGCGCGTAGGCGACGGATTGGCCGAGGTGCTCGTGAAGGTGGTTGAGCGCCATCATGAAGGCGGCGCGCTCGGTGCTGTCGTTGCCGAACATGCGAATTGGTTTGTCGAGTTCGGCATCGCTCGTGCCGACGATCGTGTCGCGCACAAAATCGAACGAGCGCCGCAGCTCTTCTAGCACGCGCGGCTTGTCGGTGATCCGTTCGAACGAGCGCGTGTCGACCATGGTCTTGTCGCCGACGAAACTGACCAGCGTGTAGTTGCCGCCGGCGATGTGCATGTAGACCTCGCTCACCGAGCGAACGCCGCGGCCGGGCCGCCACGGGTATTTCTCGGCCGGCACTGCCATCGCGAGCGACAGGATTTTCTTCTGCATGTCATCGAGATCGTGAAGCAGCTCGGCGCGAACGCCCGTCTTCGGAACCGCCGGCGACGCGGACTGCCGTGTCTCGCGGGGCACGCGTACAGCAGCGGCGAGCGGCGTAGCGGCGATGATCACAAGGGCAGCGATTGATGAAAAGCGCATAGGGAGTTCTCGCGGACGCAACAGATTACTCCCGGCGGATGTTCGCCAGCAACGAATGATCGGGCGCGAAGACTACTTTGCGCGGCATGGAGGGGAGATCCTGAGAGAACGTCTCCTCATTCTTCTTGATGTGCATGAAAACAATGCCGGCCCGGCCGCCGTCGAGATCGATCTCCACCGGAGCGACCATCATGAAATCGTCGCGAACGCCGCTGCGCTTCACGTTGATCGTCAGCTTCACACTACCCGTCAATGTCGGCTCGACTTTGTAATTCCAGCGAAGCGTGGGAATCGCGGAGTCGTAGACCCACGTGTCGAAAAAATAGCTCCAGTCGCCCGGCGCGTCCTTCTCCACCACGCGCTGGAAGTCGGCGGTGCTGGCGTTCTTGCCGCTGTACTCCTTCACGAAGTCGCGCAGGATTTTGACGAACGTGTCGTCGCTGTGCGTCTTGAATCGCAGCATCGTCCGCATCATGTGCAGGACGAGCGGACCCTTGTGGTAAGCCTGAATCTCGTAGCCTGCCGGGATGTCTGACGTGCCGGCACGGTAGCCGACGCCGATCGGTCCGAGGCGCCCGCGGGCGTTGGCGTTCGTCTCGATCAGCCACGGACGGCTGAACTTGCTGAAGCCACCGGCGAGCGTGCCCTGCACGATGCCGTCGTAAGCATTGATGATCTCGTCGTAGTACTTGTCGCCGCCCTTGACCGTGGCCTGCACGAACATCATCGACGCATATTCGGCGAATGACTCGCTCAGCCACTGATCGCGATAGGTCTTCCAGCCGATCTTGTGTCCGAACCACTCATGCGCCACCTCGTGCGCGCGAAAAAGCTCCGTTTTGCCGGGATGCTCCTCGTACGCGAACTCCGAGAGATGGAGGAAGCCGTCGAAGGCCTGGCCATGTCCGGCGGCGATCGCGGTCACATAGATCTGCGGGTTGTCGAGCTTGTCGTCGAGGAGGTATTCGTAGAAGCGCAACGAGTTGACGACGTCCGCTCCGGCGTTGCGGATGCGCGTGCCGGGATCGAGGCCCGTCACGGTGCCGAACGAGATCACTTTCGGCACGCCGGGGATTTCGAGCGGAACTTCGGCGAAGCGCTCCGCGGTCGAGAACGTGACCATCTTCGCCGGCCGCTCGATGAGCCAGGTGGAGATTTTCGTCCCGTCGGGTGACTCCGTCTCGCTGACTTTTCGCCCCATCGCGCGGACTTCGTTGCGTTTGGCGACGCGCAACTCGAGCTTCGCGGTGGTGGCGTCAAACGCGTCAGGAACGGTCGGATACCAGACGTTTCCGAGCGCATAGTTCGGCGTTTCCAGTTCGTAGTGAAAGGTGACAACGTGCGGCTCGTGCGCCTTCAGCGGCGCCGGGAAAATGATCGTGGTCGTGTAGTTGTAGACGTCGTTGCCGATGCTGGCGCTGCGCGCGCCGATGTGATCGCGCAGGACGGTCAGCGATTGTTCCCTTTCGTCCGTCGCGGCCACGTTCTTCGCGGTTGGATAAAGATGGAGCGGAAGCGCGACCAAGCCGTCGACGTTCGCCGCGATCTCTTCCGACACGGTGTAGTGGCCGTTGAGCATGGACTGCTCGGTCTCGCCGACTCGCTCCGCGTTCCATTTGCCTTTTGAGAGATCGGCGATCACGTCGAGGTGGCTCACCGAGGCTGGACGTACGTCGTGCTCGCCCGGTCCGCCTTTCGAATTTCGATCCTCCGCTCGATCCAGACTCACCCACACCTCGGCGGTGCGGCGTTCCCAGTGCACGAGCTGGATCTCCTCGCGGCGCGTCGAGTTGTAGTCGTATTCGATCCAGTCGAAATCGGCGGTCTTCATGGCGGCAGTCGTCTGCAGCGCGCCGGGATTCAGCATCGCGGCCACGACCTCGGCGTCGACGTCATTGCCGTAGTCAACGAGCCAGTGGTTCTGGCGGTTCTCGGCGAGCGAATTCTTCGTGAATGGATCCTTCGCCGCGCCGGGGAAGGCTTTGTCGATCGCGTCGTCCGAGCTGCGCAGGACGAGTTGCGTGAACTTCTGATCGACCGAGGTGATGTCCTTACGCGAGAAACGGCGGAGTTGCGCGACTTCGATGCGGTCAGGAACAGACATCGTGAAGCGACCGTCGCCTTCGAAGACGAGTCCTGTCACGCGGCCCGACGACACCGGCTGCATCAGGTGAACCGTGCCGGAGGTGAGCGTGATCGTGGCACTGTCGCGCGTGAACGTAACCGGCTGCGTCAGCGTGATGGGGGCGGCGGTGAACTGCCACTTCTGCAGCCGATCGTAGTCGGCGCGCGCTTGGGTGGGATCGCCGGCGGAAACGGACAAGGCAAAGGCTGCAAAGACAAGAATGGTCAAAAGCGACGCACGAAGTCGCATGGGTCTCCCTGTGGTGTATGACTTGGATTGGCCGCGCACTGTAGCACGCGCGTTCAATCGAGAAGAGAGGTTGGTGCGAAAGGGGGGAATCGAACCCCCATGGTCTAATGACCACAGGCTTCTGAGACCTGCGCGTCTACCAATTCCGCCACTTTCGCAATGTCGAGCGGGGACCGAGATTCTCGGTTGCGCGTTGTGGAATGTCAATCGGCGAATCGGTATTCCTTTGAGCGCCCGCGCAAAGCGGCTATCCTCACGTGCGGAACACCTTTCGAGAATCTTCCATGCAGCCGACCGAAGCCGCGCCCGCAGTGCTGGAGCGCGCCAAACCCACCGCCGTTCCGCCGCCGGAAAACGTCGCTACCGAGATCTGGAACCTCCCGAACTCGCTGACGCTCTTCCGCATCTTCCTCGTCCCGTTCATGGTGGCCGTGCTTCTGACGAAGTACTCGAACTACCTCGGGCTGGCCATCTTCTTCGTCGCGGCGATCACCGACTATTTCGACGGCTACCTCGCGCGCAAGTACAACAAGATGACGCGCCTCGGCGCGCTGCTCGATCCAATCGCGGACAAGCTGCTGATGTCCGCGGCATTCATCTCGCTCGTCGAGCTCGGCCTCGCACGCGCCTGGATGATCGTGATCATCATCGGCCGCGAGTTCGCGGTCTCCGGACTTCGCTCGATCGCCGCGCAGCACGGCGTCACCATCGCCGCATCGCCGCTCGGCAAGACGAAGATGGTGGCGCAGGTCTTCGCGATCGGATTGCTGATCGTCGGCTACGAGCTCGGCGAGTTCCGCTTCATCGGCGAGCTGGCGCTCTGGGTAGTGATGCTCTTCGCGCTCGTGTCGGGCATCGACTACTTCATCAAGTTCTCGCGCGGCGTGCTGCGGGGATAGCCGCTACGCCTCTTCGAGCGCTTCGAGATTCGTCAGAATCGATTCGATGCGATCGCGAATCTCGCCGCGTTCGCGTTTGAAACGCTCGTTGTCTTCTTCGAGCGTCGATGCGCGTTCGGTTGCGTCGCCCTGTTCCTGCAAGCGCGCGGTGGCGTCGTCGAGTTGACGGCGGAGCGTGTCGCGCTCCTTGCGCAGTTCCTGGATCATTGCGATCGCTTTTTCTACGCGGTCGTTGAGGCGCCCGAGGATTTCTTCCTCTTCGGTGCCGGCAAGGGTGAGCTGATCGTTTTCGCGGGTCTTCTTCACGTTGGGTTTCTTCCTCAGAGTAGTTTCACCGGCAGCATGGCCGCCAGGCGTGTTGCGAGCTGGTGATGGTGCGCGGCAATCTCGTCCTGCGTGAGCGAGCGGTCGAAAGCCTGGTACCACATGCCGAGAGTGGTCTTGATGATGTCGTCGGTTTCCGCGGGGAGAAATCGATCGCGCAATCCGACTTCGTGGAGATACGGGACATCGAACGAACGGATCGCATCGACGATGCGCTGGTATTCGAGGTCGCGTCCGTGCGTGACTGCGAGGATCATCGGAACGCCGGGGAAACGCCCGACCGGCTTCATTGTCCACTCGCTGTTCGATGACGCGATCATCGCTTCGACGTCAATGTCGGCAATTGCAACATCGCCTTTGATTCCGAACGAATGCAACACCTCGGCAGCAAGGAATCCGACGCTCGCGATTTGCCGATCGCCGTGCCACGCAATC
Source organism: Thermoanaerobaculia bacterium (assembly GCA_035996815.1). Lineage (GTDB taxonomy): Bacteria > Acidobacteriota > Thermoanaerobaculia > Gp7-AA8 > Gp7-AA8 > JADGNZ01. The sequence continues at coordinate 51,311 of DASYJF010000111.1, forward strand.
GCTCGCTTGCCGCCGCGCAGCCAGCTTTGATCGGAGGAGGCGAATGTGACATCGACGTGCATTTTCGACGCGATCTGCTCGACGATCCCTTTGATGTCGAAGAAATCGACAGGCCGTTTCGCATCGCCCCAGAACGTTCCGATCGATCCGTAGAGAACGACGGCGACGCGATGGTGCTCGATCACGCTGGTGTCGGGTGTCGGGTGTCGGGTGTCGGAACTGGTCGGTTTTGCTTCGACTCCCGACTCCTGCCTCCCGACTTCCGCCCGGTGATACGTCCGTCCCACCTCGAACAGCACGCCGTCGCGTGTTCCGTACGAGCGATTGAAGACGACCGTATCGAGCATTGCCGGCAGCAGCGACAAACGCATGGCCGCGATCGCCTCGGAGAGCGCATTCGAAATCGCGATCGGCTGTTCATCGGATACGAGCGCGTTCCACTCGGGACGAATGAACGAATAGTTGATCACCTCGGACAAGCCGCAGCCAACAAGCACGTCGCGAATGGCATCCTCAGCGACGTCGGTCGCTTCGCGGCGCACATCGCCGGTTGTGACGCGCGGCAGCATCGCGGGAACGTTGTTCAGGCCGAAGAAGCGAAGCACTTCCTCGACGAGGTCCATCTCTTCGAAGATGTCGCCGCGATACGTTGGAACGGTGACGAGCAATCCGTCGTGAACGTGCTCGGCTTCGAAGCCGAGCCGGCGGAAGAGGTCGAGGCCGTAGCCGATGCCGACAGCACCGGCCGAGGCTTCGTGCAGTTTCTCCGTTCGCAGGCGGATCGTCTTCGGCTTCACCTCGGCGGAAACGACATCGATCGGTGTTTCTGCGGTACCGCCGCCGCTCTCGACGATCATGCGCGCCGCTTCGGTGATTACCGCGAGCGTGTCATTCGGATCGACACGGCGCTCGAAGCGATACGACGCGTCGGTCTTCAGCCCGAGGCGCCGCGCGGTTCGGCGGATCGTGGAAGGATCGAACCAGGCGCATTCGAGCAGCACATTCTTCGTGGCCGGCGTGATCTCCGATTCGAAACCGCCGATGATCCCGCCGAGGCCGACAGGACGTTGCGCGTCGGCGATGACGACCGTGTCGGAGTCGATCTTGCGGATCTCGCCATCGAGACTCTTCACCGTCTCGCCCTGGTTGCCGCGGCGGACGATGATGGTCTGACCGCTGACGCGATCGAGATCGAACGCGTGCAGTGGATGACCGAGCGCGAGCATCACGTAGTTGGTGATGTCGACGATGTTGTTGATCGGACGCAGACCGACTTCTTCCAAACGTCTTGCGACGAGCGGGGACGAGGGTTTCACTGCGATGTTGCGGATGACCAGCGCGGTGTAGCGCGAGCACATTTCAGGAGCTTCGATGCTGATCGTCGGCGGTGCGGAGGTTGTGGCGCGTCCGAAGGCAGCGTCCGAGGTTTCTTTCGTTGATCGGCCAAGCGCCGCGGCTAACTCGCGCGCCATGCCGATGTGCGACATCGCATCGACGCGGTTCGTAGTGATCTCGAGATCGAAAACCGTGTCGTCGCCGTGCTGCTCCGTCGCCTCAACCGCGTGGCCGATCTCGGTCAGGCGGACGCCGAGCTGGTCATCGGTGAGATCGGAAAGGTCGAGGTAATCGTTGAGCCACTGGCGGGAGAACTTCATCGGGGGGGCGATTGTAGCTGATCATCTTCGTCACCAGACTCTTCCTCGGCGCGCATCGTTTCGACGACGCGTTTCTTCTCCGGCTCCAGCAGCGACTGAATTTCGAGCGCCGCCGAAGTGAGCGAGCCGGAAGTGCCGTGCTTGCCTCGGCTGCGCGAGATTGCGGAAATGGCGATGACGCCGAGGAGCAAGATGAGCGCGCCGATGCCGACGATCAGCAGCGATCCGAAAATGAGGTTCATCGGCCGAAGGAGACGCGCGCGAGCAGGCCTTCGGCCGCATCGTGTGGATTACCTTTCTTGTGCAGAACGTCGTCGAGAAGCTGCTCAAAATCGTCGCGCGTGATCGTCTTGCCGATGAGCCGATCCATGAACTTCTCTTTCAACATCGTCTCGATGCGAATGCGCACGCGTTCGCGATTGCGGCGATCGAGCTCGCCCGATGTTCGCAGATGCTCGAAGTGCTTCGCGATCGCGGCGTCCAGATCGCCGGTGCCCTGATTCGTCGACGCGACAGTCTTCACGATCGGCGGAATCCAGTCGCCGTGCTCTTCGACCAGCGACATCATCATCGTGATCTCGGTGACGGTACGGTCGGCGCCGGGCCGATCGGCTTTGTTGACGGCGAAGACGTCGCCGATCTCCATGATGCCCGCCTTGATGGCCTGGATGTCGTCGCCCATGCCCGGCACGAGCACGACGACATTCGTTTGCACCGTGCGGATGATCTCGACCTCGTCCTGACCGACGCCGACGGTCTCGACGAGCACGATGTCGAATCCGGCGGCATCGAGAAGATCGACGACGTCGTTCGTCGCGCGCGCCAGCCCGCCGAGGAATCCACGCGTGGCCATCGAGCGGATGAAGACGCCGCGGTCGGTGTAGAGATCAGCCATGCGAATGCGGTCGCCGAGGATCGCGCCGCCGGTGAACGGAGACGTTGGATCGACGGCGATGATGCCGACCTTCTTTTCCTGCGCCCGGTAGTACTTCGCCAGTGCCGCAACGAGCGTCGACTTGCCCGCGCCGGGGGAGCCGGTGATGCCGACAATGCGCGCGCGTCCGGTCGCCGGATAGATGTCCGCCAGGAGCCGTTCGGCGCGGCCGTCATCGCGCTCGACGAGCGACACCGCCTGCGCCAGCGCGCGATACTTGCCGCTGCGAAGAGCCTCGGCGAGGTCGTTCAGCTCGGACATGTAGCGCTACCGGGCGCCGTCCGCCAGCAGGTTGCGCGCGATCACCATCCGCTGGATTTCGCTCGTCCCTTCGCCGATCGTACAAAGCTTCACATCGCGGTAGTACTTCTCGGCCGGGAAGTCTTTGATGAATCCGTAGCCGCCGAAAATCTGCACGCCCTTCTCGGTCGCCCGCACCGCAACCTCGGAGGCGTACAACTTGGCCATAGCCGAGGCCTGCGTGACTTTTTCGCCGGCATCTTTGATCGTCGCCGCGCGATAGCAGAGCAGCCGCGCGGCGTCGATCTCGGTGGCCATATCCGCGAGCATGAACTGGATAGCCTGGAATTCAGAAATCGGCTTTCCGAACGCCAGGCGCTGTTTCGCGTAGTCGCGCGCCGCTTCGTACGCACCGCGCGCGATGCCGACGGCGAGGGCACCGATGGAGATGCGGCCACCGTCAAGCACTTTCATCGCGTCGATGAAGCCGTAGCCAATCTTGCCGAGGATGTTCGACGACGGCACGCGGCAGTCTTCCATCACCAGTTCGGCGGTGTCGGAGACGCGCATCCCGAGCTTGTTTTCTTTCTTGCCGGGACGGATTCCGGGACGATCCATCTCCACCGCAAACGCGGTGATGCCGTGTTTCTGATCGGACTTGTCCGTGACGACAAGAACGACGGAGATGTCGGCGTAGGTCGCGTTGGTGATGAAGTTCTTGGTGCCGTTGAGCACCCATTCGTCGCCATCCTGAACGGCGGTCGTGCGCATGCCGGAGGCGTCGCTGCCGGAGCCGGGCTCGGTCAATCCCCACGCCGCGATCCATTCGCCCGAGGTCAGCTTCGGCAGCCACTTCTTCTTCTGCTCGTCGTTGCCAGCGTGGTAGATGTGACCGGTGCCGAGCGAGTTGTGCGCGGCGACGCTGAGCGCGAAACCGCTGTCGACGACGCCGAGCTCCTCGATCACGTGAACGTAATCAACGTACGACAATCCCGCGCCGCCATACTCCTCGGGGATCGTCACACCGAGCATGCCGAGGCCACCGGCACGCTTGAAAACCTCGGTGGGAAAGTGCTGCGCTTCATCCCACTCCATCAGATGTGGCTTGATCTCGCTGAGCGCGAACTCGCGCACCATCTCCTGAATCTGTCGCTGCTCATCGGTAAGACGGAAATCCATTCACGCTCCTCGAGATCTCTTAGTCCGGGGCACGCAGCAAACCGCGCGCCGCACAGGCGAATTCGGAATGATAGCAGGGGAAACGGGGGTTGTAGAATCTCGCATATGAGCGTGACGAAATCGACGATCGAGATGCCGACCGCGGAGAACAACGAAGTACTTCGCGCGATCCGCGACAGCGACGCGGTGGATCCTCGCATCGATCGGACCATGATGCAGGCGCTCCTGCGGCTTACACCTGCAGAACGCCTGCGGCTCGCGGAGGAAGCGGCGGAGAACCTGAGCGACCTGCTCTCGCGCGTTCGCCGTTTTAACAAGTGAGCAATCACGGCTTTTTTCAGATCCTGAGAACGCTGAACGAGCACGGCGTTCGCTACGTACTGATCGGTGGTCTTGCCGCGATCATGTGGGGATCGGATTACATCACCAAGGATGTCGATGTCTGTTACGCGCGGGACGACGAAAACCTCGAAGCGCTTGTCCGCGCGCTACGTGCACTCGACGCGCATCTTCGTGGCTGGCCGAAGGGAGTTCCCGAGTTTGTCGACGAACGTGCTTTCCAGTTGGGCGATACGATGACATTCGATACGAAGCACGGCGCATTTGATTGTCTCGGAACGCCTTCGGGCACGGATGGATACCGCGAGCTCGTAGCGCATGCGACTTCCATGAACGTCGAAGAAGACGTCCCGGTTCTAGTGGCAAGTATCGATCACATCATCCACATGAAGCGAACCGCCGGCCGTCCAAAGGATTTGAGCGAAGTGGAGAATCTGAAGGTGCTCAAGGAGCTGCGGAGAGAGCTGGAAACCAACGGCGAAACGCTACCCGAATAGCCGCTAAATCAGCATCTTGTACACATCGTTCTTCCGCATCCCGAACTTCTCCGCGACTGCTTTCACCGCATCGTTGCGGCGCATGCCGCTGGCGCGGAGGCGTTCGAATTCGGCGGCGATTTCCTCGGGCGACGCGATGCTGGCCGTCGCCTTGGCCGCCGCGAAGACGATCGTGATCTCGCCGTAGATCGATTGGCGCGGGCGAAGTTCGGTGAGGACTTCGCTGATCGTGCCGCGGAGAAACTCCTCGTGCATCTTGGTCATCTCGCGGGCGACGGTGATCTCGACGTCGCCCAGGACGGCGAGCGCGTCTTCGAGGGAGTCGATCACGCGCTCCGGCGACTCATACGCGATCACGGTGTGGCCGAGCTCTGCGAGCGTGCGGTAGAAATCCGTTCGTTCGCCGCGGCGGTGCGGGGTGAAGCCGAGGAACGTGAAGGGGAGCGGGGCGATGCCGCTGGCGACGAGTGCGACGACGCCGGCGAACGGGCCGGGAATCGGTTCGACCGTCAAGCCGAGCTCGCGGGCAAGGCGGATCAGGCGGAAGCCGGGATCGCTGATAACCGGCATGCCGGCGTCGGAGACGAGCGCGATCGTTTCGCCGCGCGCGATGCGGCCGGCGAATCCGCGCGCCTTCTCCTCCTCGGTGTGATCGTCAAAGCGATCGGTGGGACGTTCGATCCCGAAGTGCGTCAGGAGTTTGCGCGTGTGGCGTGTGTCTTCGCAGAGGATCAGGTCTGCCGACTTCAGCGCCTCGATCGCACGCGGCGGAAAATCGCCGAGGTTGCCGAGCGGCGTGCCGACGATGAGGAGCTTGCCGAGCATTGCGTTCGAGTGTATCGCGCAGCGAATGACGTAGCGCCGACGGCTCGTCGGCTGGACCGCCAGCGGCTCGCTGGCGCGTATTCGTGTATTGCCGCCGAGCCGGCGGCGGTCCAGCCGTCGAGCCGACGGCGCTACGTTCGCAGTTCGTAGCTCCGAGCGAGGAGGATTGCGGCCGAGGTGCCGACGTTCAGCGATTCGATTCGGGGCGACATGCGGATGCCGATCGTTCGCGCTACGTCTGCCAGTGCAGACGAAAGGCCTGACCCTTCGTTGCCGAACGCGAGGATCGCTCGGCGCGACGGCGGATCGGCGTTCTCGCCTCGGGCATCGGCGGCGACGACGTCCCATCCGTGCGCGAGCAACTCATCGATCGAGCAATTCACCACCGGCACGGTCAGGATCGCGCCGGCGGAGGAACGGATCGCCTTCGGACCGAATGCGTCGGCGCAGCCGGGGAGAAGCGCGATACCGTTTGCATCGAACGCTGCGGCCAATCGCACGATCGTGCCGACGTTGCCGGGATCCTGCACGCCGTCCAGCGCGATCACGATTGACGACTCGCGCGCGAAGAGCGATTGCAACTCAAATCGCGGCCGTTCGAAAAGGGCGATCACGTTCTGCGGCGACTTCGTTTCCGCGAGCGCGTCAAAGATCGAGGATGAGAGATCGACGTCGCGCTCGATGACTTTGATCGGCTTCCATCCGGCGGCGATCGCGTCCGCGACCGGCTTCGGACCTTCGATCACGATTTCACCGGCGTGATCGCGGATCGCTTCGCGGAAGCGCTTGAACCAAGGGTTCTGCCGGCTGCTGATCGTCATCAACTAGAATGCGCGCTCCTGGCGGCCGATGATACTGAAACTCATCAAAGCGACCACCGCTGCCTCAGCCGCCGCGTGGTCGGCGCTCTGGACCTTCCCGAGCATTTTGCTGTCGGCGTTCATCATCGCGTGGGCCGCCGAGGCCGCGCAGTTTCTGATGGCGCAGGGGCTGGCGCTGGCGATTCTGGCGTGGCTGCAGACGCTGCCCGAGTTCGCGGTCGAGGCGGTCATCGCCTGGCAAGCCGGGAAGGATCCGAGCCAGACGCACCTCGCCATCGCCAACTTCACCGGCAGTCTGCGGCTGCTCGTCGGACTCGGATGGCCGATGATCTACTTCGTCGCCGCGGCCTTCGGCTGGAAGCGCGAACGAAAATTCATCAGCGTCGAGCTCGACGCCGAGCACTCCGTCGAAGTCTTCGGCCTTTTCCTTCCCATCGCGTACTTCACCTTCATCTGGTGGAAAGGGACGCTGTCGATCTGGGACTCGATCCCGCTGACCGCGTCGTACGTGCTCTATCTCTTCATCCTCTGGAAGATCCCGCCGCGCGATGACGAAGGCGAAGCGCTCGACGACCTCGGCATCATCCCCCGCACGATTCTCAAAATGCCGCCGAAGCGCCGCAACGCGTCGATCTGGATTCTCTTCATTGCCGGTGGCGCCATCCTCTTTTTCGCCGCGCATCCGTTTTTGAATTCGATGCTAGCCATCGCCACCTCGCTCGGCGTTTCGACGTTCGTCTTCGTGCAGTGGGTGGCGCCGTTCCTCTCTGAGTTTCCTGAAAAATTGAGCGCGTTCTACTGGGCGCGCAAAGTGAAGACGGCCAACGTCGCGCTGATGAACATGGTCTCGTCGAATATCAATCAATGGAGCATTCTCTCGGCGATGATTCCCATCCTCTTCGTCATCAGCGCCGGCGAATTGCGTCCGCTGGTTTTCGATGTGCACCAGCGCGAAGAAATCCTCCTCACGATCATGCAGAGTTTCCTGGGATTTCTGTTGCTCCTGAACCTGCAGCTCAAGATGCACGAGGCCAGCGCCCTCTTCGTCCTGTGGCTGGTGCAGTTCGCGGTGCCGTCATGGCGCGGCCCCATCATTTATGTATATCTTGCGTGGTGCGTCGTTGAGTTGATCCGGCTGGTGATCAGCCGGCAGGCTCCGCCGGCCTGGCGCGCATTGCGCACGACGCTCGGAGAACGCTTCGCCTGATGGGAATCGACGTCATCACCAAGCCCCGCATCCGCTTGACGCGACGCGTCAACGAGATGCAGGTGTCGCCGACGCTGGCGGTGATGAACCGCGCGCTTGAGCTGAAGGCGCAGGGCATCGACGTCGTCGACCTCGGCCCGGGCGAGCCCGATTTTCCGACGCCACAATCCGTCTGCGCGGCAGGCAAGCGCGCCATCGATGAAGGCCAGACAAAGTACACCGCCGGCAACGGCACGAAAGCGTTGCGCGACGCGCTGGCCGCCCGCTACAACCGCCGCTACGGAACGTCGATAAAAGCGGAGAACGTGATCGCCGGCACGGGCGGCAAGCAGGAGTTGTTCAACGTCACCCTCGCGCTGGTCGATGAAGGCGACGAGGTCATCATCCCGTCTCCGTACTGGGTGAGTTTTCCCGATCAGGTCCAGTTCGCAGGCGGGACTCCCGTATTCGCGCCCACCGATCCGCAGAATCAATTCCGGCCGACGTTCGCTGACGTCGAAGCCGTGGCCACCGAGCGCACGCGCGGCGTCATCATCAATTCACCGTGCAACCCGACCGGGGCAGTGATCGCGGAAAAGGAACTGCGCCGCATCGTCGAGTGGTGTGCGTCGCGCGATCTCTTCCTGATGTTCGACGAAACCTACGAGTTCTTCGTCTACGACGACGCGAAGCACGTCTCGGCCGGCCGGTGGTTCGACGAATATCCGGAAACGGTCGTCTGCATCAACTCGATGTCGAAGACGTTCGCCATGACCGGCTGGCGCCTCGGATACGCGATCGCCCATGGCGACGTCATCACCGCCGCGGGCAAAATCCAGAGCCATTCGACGTCGAATCCGAGCTCGATCTCGCAGGCCGCGGCGCTCGAAGCGCTGAACGGCGGCGACGACGAAGTACGACGTATGTGGGAGGCGTATCGCGATCGCCGCGCGTGGCTGATGCCGGCAATCAACGGCATCGACGGAATGTGTTGCGCGCATCCGGACGGCGCGTTCTACATCTTTCCGGACGTCAGCGCATTCTTCGGCCGCGGCAGCGTGCGCGACTCGCAGACGCTCACCAGCTATCTGCTCGACGAAGCGCGCGTGGCGGTGATTCCCGGCTCCGCATTCGGCAGCAACGATCACGTCCGCATCAGCTACGCGACTTCGATGGAGCGGCTGCAGGAAGGCGTGCGGCGTATTGAGTCGGCGCTGAGAAACCTGCGCTGAGGCCGCTGGAATCAAGCCTCCGCACCTCCCGTTACGAACCGCTGTTCAATCAAGCAACGTCCCAACTACAAGGAGAACTTGTGAAGAAAGCAACCTTTGTCATCGCGCTTGCGCTCGCCGCTCCGGCAGTGTTCGCGCAGAGCAAGCCGGCCGCGCCTGCACCCACCCCAACGGCCACGGCCACAGCGAAAGACGCCGATCCGGTGATCATGTCCGCGGGCAGCGTCGTTGTGCACAAATCGGAATTCGAAGCGGCGCTGAAGACGCTGCCGGCCGAATACCAGGGCATGCTCTCGCAGCCTGCCGGCCGCAAGCAGTTCGCGGACGACTTCCTTCGCATGCGCCTGTTGGCCAGCGAAGGCACGAAGGCCGGCCTGCAGAATGATCCCGACGTCATCAGCCAGCTCAACCTGATGCGCGAGAACCTCGTCGCGACGGCGGAGCTGAAGAAGATCGACAGCGGCATCGCGGTCAGCGACGCCGATGTGCAGAAGGCGTATGCCGATAACGCTAAGGAGTACGAGCAGGTCAAGGCGCGCCACATCCTGATCGCGCCGAAAGGCAGCGCTGCCGCGCAGCCTGGCAAAGACCTCACGGACGAGCAGGCCAAAGCGAAGGCGGAAGATCTTCGCAAGCAGATCGTGGCCGGCGCAAACTTCGAAGAGCTGGCCAAGAAAGAGTCCGACGACACCGGTTCCGGCGCTCGCGGCGGCGACCTCGGCTCATTCGGCCACGGCCAGATGGTTCCTGAGTTCGAGCAGGCGGCGTTCAGCGCGAAAGTCGGTGACGTGACGCCGGTCGTAAAGACCCAGTTCGGCTATCACATCATCAAAGTGGAAGGGCACGAGAACACCCCTCTCGATCAGGTCCGTCCGACCATCGAGAAGAACCTCAAGCAGACCAAACTGCACGCCGCGCTCGATGCTATGAAAGAAAACGCGCATCCGACCTTCGACGACGCGTACTTTGCCCCTCCTCCTCCGCCTCCAGCGGCCGAAGCCGCGCCGGCCGCTCCGAAGAGCGACGCGAAGAAGACCCCGGCGACAAAGAAGCCCTAAATCGATCCACAGCGAAATTGGAAAGGGACGGCGCGATGCCGTCCCTTTTGCTTTTCTCCGCGTACTCCGCGTACTCCGCGTCTCCGCGTGAACCCGTTTCCCTGTTGATCTCGCGCGGAACGGTATTACCGCTCCACTTCGAAATCCGCCCCGATCGACGGCAGCGCGTCGTTGAAGATGATGGCGGTCTCGGCGATCGGGAAGAGAACGACGTGGTTGCGTCCCTGAAAATCCATCACGATCTCGTAGAAGCCGGTGTCATTGATCGCGATCAACGTGCCGGGCTTGCCCTTCAGCTCGAGCGAGCGGCTGAAGATCGAAACCTTCGATGGGATTTCCATGGCCGCGTAGGTTAGCAGATGCCGGCTACGCGTCGTGGCGTTTGCCGAACATGAACGCGACGCCGACGCCGAGGAAGTAGAGCGCGATCATCGGCACGGCCAGGAACGACTGCGTCACCATGTCCGGCGTCGGCGTCACGATCGCGGCGATGATGAACGCCAGAACGATCGCGTACTTTGATTTCTGCAGCAGGAAGTGCGGCGTTACGATGCCGAGGCGGGCCAGGAAAAAAATCAGGATCGGAGTCTCGAAGACGGCGCCCGAGGCCAGAACGATCGTGCTGGCGAATGAAAAATACTCATCCACCTTGATCATCTGTTTGAACTGCTTGCCCGTCTCGACGAAGAACGCGCACGTGCCGGGGAGAATCACGCGGTAGCCGAAATAGCCGCCGCCGATGAAGAAGAGCGTCGCGAAAATGATGAACGGCGCGGCGTAGCGGCGTTCGCGTTTGTAGAGGCCGGGGGAGATGAAGCGCCACACCTGCCACATCAGGATCGGCGACGCCACGAAGATCGCCGCGAAGAACGCCACCTTCATGTAGAGAAAAAACGGTTCGGTCAGGCGCGTGTAGGCCAGCTTCTGATCGCCTGGCGGGAGGAACTTCGTCAGCGGCGCCTGAATCCAGCCGAAGATTTTGTCCGCGAAGTTCCAGCAGGCCAGAAAGGCCACGAAGACGGCGATGATCGAGACGATCAGCCGTTTGCGCAACTCCTCGAGGTGATCGAGGAACGACATCTTCGGAAGATCGGCGTCAGGCGCTTCTTCGTCGGCCGGCGATGCAGTGTCCGCGGTTTCCGTCATCGGCTACGAGTCGTGCTTCGTGACGGGCTCGGGAGTGAGATCGGCAATCTGTTTCGGCGGCTCCGCAGGAACGCCGGTCTCAGTCGGCGCGGCTGGCGCGGACCTTGATATCGACTCGTGCACGGGGGTGATCGTCGTCGAGGCCAGTTGCTTCAGCTCTTCGACCTGCACCTCGCGTTCGATGGTGTTCTTGAAATCGTCAGTGGCCTTCTTGAATTCGCCCATCGCTTTGCCAAGCGTTTTGCCGATTTCGGGCAGACGCTTCGGGCCGAAGACGATCAGGGCCACGATAAAAATCATGATCAACTCCGGGATTCCGAGCGAACCGAACATGAACGACCTCTCCTTGACTGATACGGCCGCGTGAACATCGCCGGGCTGTCGAATACTCCGCGCCTATAATGAGTTCTTCCCCTGAAATCAGGTATGAAAAACATGGTCAAACTACAACAGACAAAGAACTGGACCTTCTCGTTGACGCTGGCCGTCGCAATCATCGGTGCGACGCTTTTCGGCGGATTCTACGGCAACCGCCTCTTCGGTGCGCCCGTGCAGAGCGAGGTGCAGAAGCGCCTCAAAGAGTACACGGATCTTCTCGCTGCCGTAACCGCGAATGCACCGGATGACGTCGGTTCCGACAAATTCGTCTACTCGTCGATCGACGGAATGCTTCGCACTCTCGATCCGCACACCTCCTTCCTCGAACCGAAGGAGTATGCGGACATGCAGGATCGCCAGAAAGGCTCGTTCTACGGCCTCGGCATCCTCGTGACCAAGCGCAACGATCAGGTCACCGTCATCACGCCGCTCGAAGGCACGCCCGCCGCGCGCCTCGGCATCCGCGCCGGCGACGTCATCTCCGAAGTCGAAGGCGTCTCGACTGACGACCTCCCGCTCGACGACGTCGTCAAGCGCTTGAAGGGGCCCAAAGGCACAACGGTCCACATCAAGATCGTCCGCGTCGGGATGAAGGAGCCGATCCCTCTTTCGATCGTGCGCGCCGCGATTCCGACCAACTCGATTTCCAATGTGCTGATGCTGAAGCCCGGCATCGGCTACATCCGCATCAAAGACTTCACCGCCACGACCGTTCGCGAGCTCGATGAGGCGATCGACAAGTTGAAAGGACAGGGGATGCAGAAGCTCGTCCTCGACCTTCGCCAGAATCCCGGCGGTTTGCTCGATGCCGCCGTCGGCGTCTCCGATCACTTCCTCGACAAGGGGCAGATGATCGTCTACACGAAGGGCCGCACGCCCGATTCGGCGCAGGATTACCTCGCGCCCGGCAAGCACCAGCACCTCGACATGCCGATGGTGGTCGTCGTGAATCGCGGCAGCGCCTCGGCATCCGAAATCGTGGCCGGCGCGCTCCAGGATCACGACCGCGCCATCATCGTCGGCGAAACGAGCTGGGGCAAAGGCCTCGTGCAGAGCGTCTACACGCTGCAGTACAGCGCCGGCCTCGCACTCACGACCTCGAAGTACTACACGCCCTCGGGACGCAACATTCAGCGCGACTACAGCTCCTTCTACGACTACTACGTCGCTGACGAAAGCGATGACGGCAGCGCCTCAGAGATGCCGCTCAAGGACCGCAAGAAGTTCACGACCGTGACCGGCCGCATCGTCTACGGCGGCGGCGGAATCACGCCCGACATCTTCGTCAAGCCGGCTCCGTTGTCGCGCACGACGCAGCTTCTCGAAGTGCGTAGCGCGATCTTCAACTACGGCGTCGACTACGTCGCCAAGCATCCTGACGTCACCGAAGACGTGGCCATCACGCCGGCGGTCATGGAGAACTTCGTCGCGTTCGCCAGCGAAAAGGACATCGCGCCGGTCGCCGATATCCGCGAGGCGCTGCTCAAGCCGAACGACCGCAACTTCATCGAGCGGGCGCTGAAAGCGGAGATCATCGCCGCGAAATTCGGCTTCGACGCGTCCTATCCGTATCGGCTGCAGGGCGACAATCAGATCGCCAAGGCCATCGAAGTATTGCCCGATTCACAGAAGCTCGCTGAGAAAGCAGCCGCGCTTCACAGTGCGCCGGGCGCGAATTCGTCCGATGCCGGTACGCGCGCCGCTCAGGCGCTGCCGCACGGAAAGTAATCACAATCAAAACGCAACGATGCGACGGCGAGCAGAGTCACTGCTCGCCGTTTTCATCTGCGCCCGCTACTTGCTACACATCAGTCGCGGTGCTAACGTGTCGCCGCTTTTGCGCTGGGGGATTTTCTAGTTATGCCTGATCTCGGAAAGAAGTACACCTGCTATAGCTGTCATACGAAGTTTTACGACCTCGGCAAGCCGATTCCGACCTGCCCGAAGTGCGGCGCGGATCAGCGTGATGCTGATGAAGCGCCGTCGGTGCCCGCGTCTCGCAGCCGTGCGCGCGCAGTCGTTGCGCCGTTGCCTGTAGTCGAGGACGCCGCCGACGAAGAGTTTGGTGCGGAAGGCGAAGTCGTCGCGCCGGCCACCGATGAGGATGAAGAAATCATCCCCGAAGCCGATCGTGATGAAGAGCCGGCCGACGAAGAAGAAGACGAAGACTACTAGCGGTCAAAAGGAAGGTTTTCAATGGGTAGACTTGGTCTGCTTGGTTGCCTCGGAGCGCTGGTTCTCGTTCTGCTGATCGGCGGCGGCTGGTACGTCGGCGTCCGCAATCATTTCGTCGAGCTCGATCAGCAAGTGCAGGCGCAGTGGGCGCAGGTGGAGAACGACTACCAGCGCCGTTTTGACCTGATCCC
>DASYJF010000112.1:0-9058 GCA_035996815.1 Thermoanaerobaculia bacterium
AGTACAAGGCGTACGGCCCCTACTTCACGCGCAAGGTGCCGGTGATGGTCATCAATCAGTTCGGCGTTTCACCGAACCTCAAATCACCCGGCGGCGCGGACAAGGGCCCGGACTTCTCGGTGAACGGGCGCGTCAATCCGATCGTCACCATGCGTCCTGGCGAAGTGCAGATGTGGCGAATCGTCAATACCTCCAGCCGTGGCGGCGTCTTCTTCAACGGCCCTCCGACGAAGTTCATCGAGGGTGGTGCGCCCGCCGCATTTCAGTGGCGTCGCATCGCGCAGGACGGCGTGCAGTTCAACGATTACAACTACCAGCTGGCGGCACATCAGAACTCGACGTTCCTTCTCGCCGCCGGCAACCGCGCCGACCTGCTGGTCATGGCGCCGGCCTGTCCTAAGCCGGCGACGACCTGTACCGCCAGCGTCCTCGTTCAGAACGAGGTCGATCCATCCGACCTGCCGACTGCGACACCGCTCAGTCTCGTCACCGTGAAGATCGCGGGAGCTGCGTACAACCCTCCGATGGCGTTCATGGATCACGCGCCGTCATTTCCGCCGTTCCTCGAAGACATCGCCGACTCCGAGGTCAAGGGGTGGCAGACCATCGACTTCGCGACGCAGAAGCAGGTCGCGCCGCCTACCCAGCCGGCGATGCACACGATCAATGGCAAGAAGTTCGACGGCGAAGTCGGCGTCAGCGTCCTGCTCAACAAAGTCGAGCAGTGGAAGATCACCAACGCCACCGCCGGCAACATCTCGCATCCGTTCCACATCCACATCAACCCATTCCAGGTAGTGGAGGTGTTTGACCCGAACGAGAAACTCTCCGACGGCAAGACCGCGAAGTACGTCACGACGCAAGCCGGGATTCTTCCGACGCAGTGCTACCTCAATCCCGACGCCGATCCTGAAACCTGGAAGCCGTGCAATCCGTCGGTCGTGCCGTCGTCGAAGAACGAGATCTGGTGGGACGTCTTCCCGATTCCTTCCGGCCTCTCCGCGACCAAGACCGACGCCGCCAAGACGCCGATCATCATCCCGGGCTACTTCAAGATGCGCAGCCGCTTCGTCGACTACCCCGGTTACTACGTCATCCACTGCCACATCCTCGCGCACGAGGATCGCGGCATGATGACGGTCGTGGAAGTCACTCCGCTGCTGCCTCCGTTCTCGCACCACTAGAATCGCCGAACGCCCCGGTGAGAAACCTCACCGGGGCGCTCGATGCGGTTTGATACCCTCACGCCCGTGAATCTCTTTCAGGTCGACGATTCCGGATTCCTTTTCATCTCGCCTGCGATCACCGACTGGGAGAGTGTCGCCAGCCATGGGATTAATGTGGTGATCGATATGGAGGGCGGCCTGGACGAGTGCATCCCCACCGCACCTGCGTCGTGCCTTTACGTCTACTTTCCGATCTACGACGAAGAACTGCCGGACCTTGCCCGCCTCGAGGCGGTCGCGCTCTTCGGCGCGCATCTGGTCCGGAGCGGACATCGCGTTCTGTCGCACTGCGGCATGGGCTTCAATCGCTCCGCGCTGGTGGCGAGCCTCATCCTTCATAAGCTCGGGTTGGAAGGGCCGGACATCATTGAACGCTTGCGTGCTCGGCGCCCCGGAGCGCTGTTCAACGAGGTCTTCGCGAGCTACGTCAGCTCGCTCTCGGTCTCCGGGACTACGTAAGAAACGTTCGCGCTCCGGAGTCGTCCTATGCTCATGTCCATGTCTCTTCGCCGGAAGATCTCCGCCCGTGCAACAGCCGTCATCGCTTTTGGTTTGCTGCTCCTCCCGCCGCATGCGTTTGCGCAGTCGCGACGGGGCGGCGCGCGATCAGGTCCTGGCACCGGTGATCCCTACGAACGTCTGGTTCCGTGGCACTTCCTCGAAAAGGGCGGACCGTTGCTCGACGCGCCACTTGTTCTCTACTGGTTGCCTGCGTCGTCGAATGAAACCGAACGTTCTCCGCTGCTGAGCTCACAGGAGCTCGAACGCGACGCCGACCGCTGTCTTAGCTTTGAGATCGTTCTGCCGGAGGATCGCGTGACGATCGAGAAATTCGGCGAGACGGGAAAACTTCCAGCGGCCGTCCTTGCCGATGCGAAGGGCACCGTCCTTCGCCGCGCCGAAGGCGTCGGTGGCCGCCTGGCGATCGCTTCCGTGGAGAAGATGGTGCGGGACGAGTTCGACAGCCGAGGGGAAGCGGTCTACGTGATGGTGAGCGAGGCAAGGAAGCGCGTCGTCAACGGCGACAAACAAGACGCTATCGATCTGTACAGGAAGTTATGGGACGCGCGCTGTCTCGTGCCCACCGCCGGCACGGAGGCGCAACAGGCGCTGAAGAGACTCGGCGTGATCGTCGTCGAGCCGCCGGCTCACATCGCGGTCGATCCAAATCTCACGATCGCGCCGGCCAAGCCAGCTGCTGCCAAGCCGAAGCCGCCCGGCAATTAGTGATTAGTTGATTAGTCGATTAGTGGATCAGTCAGATCAGGAGGCGGTGTAGTTGAATCCCCCTGATCTACTCATCCACTAGTCTACTAATCCACTGCTCCAAATCTTTTCGATGACAAACGCGTGACGAACCGGTCAAAAAGGGGTACGCTTTTTTCCGTCACGAAGAGCACGACCACAGGGAGGTTGACGAATGACTCAGCTTGAAACCCTCACGGTTATCGGTGTCGTCGTTCTGGCGATCCTGGTCTGGGTTTACTTCCGAATGCGCAGCAAGGACCACGTCGAACAGGTCCTGGCGAAGTACAAAACGTCGGCCCGCGTCTGCAGCCGCGCGTGCCTGTTCGAGGGGATGGAGCAGATCCCCGTGGCGCTGGCGCTGACCGCGGACGCGATCAATTACGAGAATCGCGATCTGCAGGCGTCGATCGATCTGGCCGTCATCGAAGAGGTGGAGTATGACGACGAGACGGCGACCGGACACACGGTGCCCGGCAAAGTGCTGCGCCTTCGTGCGCACAACCACCTCTTCGAGTTCATGCTCGATCTGCCGTCGGCGAAACAGTGGGAGACGGCGCTGCCGGCGCGGCGCATCGACCGCGCAAGAGCGGTCTGACGGAATCGCATCCGCCGCGAAGCAGTTGTGGAGAGTTCCTCGTCGGGGTGTGGCGCAGTCTGGTAGCGCACCTGCTTTGGGAGCAGGGGGTCGGAGGTTCGAATCCTCTCGCCCCGACCAATTTTCCTTCCGCTTCTTCAGTCCTCGTAGCTCAGTCGGATAGAGCAACAGCCTTCTAAGCTGTGGGTCGCAGGTTCGATCCCTGCCGGGGACACCAGGCGGGCACAGCCCGCAGCGTTGATTGGCCTAGCCTCCGCCAACAGTGCTTGATTCAACTCCATCTCGTAGAGGCTAGGCCGTTAGCCAGCGCTGCGCGCAATCCTCAGAATGAGCCGCGGTTCGCGTTGTTGTCGTTGCGGAATTCGTTGCCGCTCTCCTGACGCGACGACGGCGACGAATTGCGATTCGACTCCTCGAACGTGCCGCGGTCGTTGCCGTGGCCGATGTAATTCTGACGCTCGGTATCCGTAGCTCCGTTGTTGCCGCCGAGTCCCGGCTGGCGCGTACGTCCGCGGCTGTGGCCACCTTCGCGGCCGATGGCCGACATGTGGGCGCGGTCGCGGCTCACTGCCTCGCCGCCTTTCCGTCCTGCTACGCGCGCTTCATCGGATGTGAATTCGTGAGCGGTCCCTTTTGCGTGTGCCGCCCGTCCGCCTTTGCTTGCAATCTCACGCTGTTTGCTCGCATCCATCGATGCAAAACCGCGTTTGCTTGTATTCGCCATGAGAGTCTCCTTCGCGTTGAAAATCGATACCGCAAGAACTGCGTAACGACATGCGTGAGGCGAGCTAATCAGGCTTCACGAACTGTGCCAGTGAACTCCGCAATAACTCGCCGCCGTGCCGCGATCACCCCCTCGGGAATTGGCGCTCTACGATCCGCATTCTGCGCTGTGCATTTGGCACCACGGTTCCGCCACGGAGAGATGGGTGAGTGGCTGAAACCAACGGTTTGCTAAACCGTCGTAGGGCCTAAAGCTCTACCGAGGGTTCGAATCCCTCTCTCTCCGCCAGCGCGCGAATCCGAATCCTGACGCGACCGCGAAGCGGAAGACGTCAGGATCTCCGGTAATCCCGCGCGGTCCTTGCGGTCGATTGCCCTCGCCGATCATCCGCGAATTTCGCTCTTGATATCCCGATAATGCTCGCGCGGCGCGAGTCGTTGTGACGGCCGCCTCCGCGGCCGAAGAATCCGACCACGCCTTTGAACCCCGCGCCGAGCGCGGGGCTGAATTGTGACGGGCGCGCCTTCGCGCGCGACGCGACGCTCATTCTGAGGATTTCGTCTTTTTGCGCCGGCGTCTTCGAAGTAGCGCGATCCCTCCGGCAAACAACGCGAGTCCCCCCGCGATCCCTGCCGCCTTCCACGCCAGTCTTGGAACATCAAACGTTGCGGCGTCGTCGGGGTAACGCCGTTCGGGAAGATCGCCGGGGGGTTCGTTCGTCATCGCCATCTGCAACACCTGAGCGAGGTGGAGCGCTTCGCGATCCGTTCCCTGCGCGATCTGTTCGCGGCAACTGAAACCATCGGCGACGATGATGGTGTCGCGCGATGCTTCGCGGACGGCAGGGAGGAGGACGCGTTCGCCGACGCGCATCGACAGGTCGTACTTGTCGGGCTCGAAGCCGAAGGCGCCGGCCATACCGCAGCAGCCAGCGTCAGGGTGATCGACATCGAGTCCGAGCTTCTTCAGCACCTTTTCTTCGTCGTCGAAGTGAAGGATCGCTTTGTGGTGGCAATGCGATTGGACGAGTGCTTTGCCGGTCAGCTTCGGGAGGTCGACATTTTCCTCGAGCAGAAACTCGGGCAAGGTCTTTGCCGCTTTCGACAGGCGTTTCGCGTCGTCGTGACGCGGGAAAAGATTCGGCAGCTCGTCGCGGAACACGGAGACGCAGCTCGGCTCGAGGCCGACGATTGGGATGCCGGCGTCGAGTTCCGGCTTTAGCGCATCCATCGTTTCGCGCAGCAGAGTTTTGGCCATGCCGAGGAAGCCCCAGTCGTAGAGAGGGCGTCCGCAGCAGAGGCGCTTGCGCGGAATGATCACTTCGTATCCGAGTCTCTGCAGCACATCGGCAGCCGCATTCGCGGTTGCGGGATGGAAGTGATTGTTGAAGGTATCCGGCCAGAGCAGAACGCGTTTTTGGGGTGTGGGGTGTGGGGGGTGGGGGGTAGCAGTTGTGGCGCCGGACTGCGAGGTTGAACGGAGCCGATCTTCTTTCCGAAGATCGCCGATTACAGACTCATCTCCCACTCCCCACCCCCCACTCCCCACCCCCCGCGCCTTGAACTGTTCCACGAACGTCGTCTTCGCGAAGCGCGGCATCGTGCGCTGCTTCGCCACGCCGCCGAGCGTTTTGAAAATCGGCAGCGACATCACCGTGTTCGACAACCCCGGCGCAACCTCGGCCATCCGCGCCCACCAATAGATCCAACCCATCGAGTACGCCGCGACCGGCCGCAGCTTCCGCGCGTAGTAGTGCGACAGGAACTCCGCCTTGTACGTGGCCATGTCGACGTTGACGGGGCAATCACCTTTGCAGCCTTTGCACGCCAGGCAGAGATCGAGCGAGTCCTTGACGGCCTCGTTGTTCCAGCTCGCCGGGATGACCTTCCCCTCGAACATCTCGAACAGCAGCCGCGCGCGGCCGCGCGTGGAGTGCTCCTCCTCGCGCGTGACCATGAAGCTGGGACACATCGTGCCGCCGTCCATGCGCCGGCATTTGCCGACGCCGACGCAACGCATCGCGGCGCGGTCCATGCGCCCTTCGTCGTCGGGAAAGTTGAAGTGTGTCTCCGGCGACCACGGCCGGAAGTCCGCGCCGAGGCGGAGATTTTCGGTCGGGTGATACGGCTTCACCACCTTCCCGGGATTCATCTTCCACTCCGGATCCCAGAGCGCTTTGAATTCGTTGAACGCCTCGATCAGCTCCGGGCCGAACATTTTCGGGAGCAGGTCCGCGCGCGACTGGCCGTCGCCATGCTCGCCGGAAAGCGAGCCGTTGTACTTGATGCAGAGGTCCGCGGCTTCATCGAGATACGAACGGAACCTGGCGATGCCGGCGGCCGATTCGAGATCGAAATCGTTGCGCGTGTGAACGCAGGCCTGCCCGAAATGGCCGTACAGATCGCCGCGGTAGTTGTACTTGTCGAGGAGTGCGCGCAGCTCGCGAAGGTACTTGCCGAGGTGCTTCGGATCGACCGCGGAATCCTCCCATCCTTCCCACGTGTGGCCCTTGCCAGGCACGAACGCGGTGGCGCCGAGGCCCGACTCGCGGATGGCCCAGATGTTCTTTTCGTCTTTTTTGTCGTCGTAGAGGCGATGCGAAATCTTGAAGGGTGACGACGAGAGCGACGCGATCATCGTCCGCGCGTAGCCGTCCGACGCTTCCTTCGTCTCGCCGCCGAACTCGAGGAGCAGCCAGCCTTTGCCCTTCGGTAGCAGCTCGATCTTGTCGACATTCAGCCCTTTCGCTTTCATGTCGTCGATGAGGCGGTCGTCGATCCCTTCCAGTCCGATCGGATTGAAGTCGAGCAGGCGCGGAACGTCGTCCGCGGCTTCGAAGATATCGTCGTAACCGAGGACCACGAGCGTGCGCGACGGCGGCGAGTAGACCAGCTTGCACCTCGCTTCGAGCACGACCACGCACGTGCATTCGCTGCCGACCAGCGCCTGCGCGACGTTGAAGCCGTTCTCAGGGAGGAGCGCGTCGAGGTTGTAGCCGGAAACGCGCCGCGGAATCTTCGGATACTTCGCGCGAATGAGATCGCCGTATTGGTCGCGGATGCGCTTCATCCCCGCGTAGATCTCGCCGCGTCTTCCCCCCTCGGCGATGATCTCTTCCAACTCGGCGTCTGACGTCGGTCCGACGCGCATGCGCACGCCGTCGTACGTGACGATCTCCAGCTCTTCGATGTTGTCGACCGTCTTGCCGGACATCAGCGCGTGTACGCCGCAGGAGTTGTTGCCGATCATCCCGCCGAGCGTGCAGTGCGTGTGCGTGGCGGGATCGGGACCGAAGGTGAGCGTGTGTTTTTCGGCGGCGTTGCGAAGATCGTCGAGGATGATGCCCGGCTCGATGACCGCGAACTTTTCTTCGAAGTTCAGCTCGCGGATGTTGTGCATGTACTTCGAAAAGTCCATGACCACCGCCACGTTGCAGCACTGTCCGGCCAGCGACGTCCCGCCGCCGCGCGCGAGGATCGGCGCGCCGTGCTTGCGCGCGAGCGCGACAGTGGCGATGACGTCGTCCGCATCGCGAGGAAGGACGACGCCGATCGGAACCTGGCGATAGTTCGAGGCATCCGTGGCGTACAGCGCGCGCGATCCGTCGTCGAAACGAACTTCCCCTTTGATCGCGCGCTTCAACTCCGACGCCAGGATTTCCGCATCGACGTTCAGCGTCTGCACGCGATCGTGATGCTCGATGTGCGGCCGAACGTCGCGGTCATTTTCGAACGCGACCGGCTCGAATCGCTTGCTCTCGTCGCGATCCTTCGGCGAAGAAGCGCCGCCGACGGCGAGGTTTACGGGGTGGGTGTCAGACATCAAGCAATCCTACTGTCATCTCGAGCGTTCGGCGGTTTGACGTCGCGCGCGGAGGCGCGCTCGACAATACAGCCCCGCGCTCGGCGCGGGGTACGGGGTGCGGCGACGAAGTTGCGGCCGCGGAGGCGGCCGCCACATGATCTCGCGCCGCGCAAGCATTTTGTAGTGGCCGCCTCCGCGGCCACGAACTTCGCTCACGCTCCTTTCCCCGCGCCGAGCGCGGGGCTGGATTGTCAAACGCGCCTCCGCGCGTGGACGCATTCGACCGGAGGCGTTGTTCACACCCGAAATCGCTCCGCATCCTGCGTTTTCAATTCCACGCCGAGTCCTGGCCGCGACAGGTCGGGAAGCAGCGCGTCGTGATTCGGCGTGGAGAATCCGTCGAAGAGCATCGATTCAATCCTGGCGTGGTCGAAAAAGTATTCGAGATGGCGCAGCGGCAGGAGCGCGCAGCCGAGCGGGCGGTGCAGCGACGGCGCGCAGTGCGCGGAGAGCGGTATCGACCGCGCCTCGCAGATCGCCGACGTTTTCAGGAATCCGGTGATGCCGCAGCAGCGCGTCGCGTCGGCCTGCAGCACGTCGACCGCTCCGGCGGCAATCATCTGATCGAAGTACAGGATCTCGTAGCCGTACTCTCCCGCCGCGATCTCCATCGACGCCGGCGCGCGGTCGCGAAGCAGGCGCAGGCCCACGAGATCGTCCGACGACACCGGCTCCTCGAACCAGCGGACGTCGTAAGTCGAAAAGAATTCGGCCTGCTCCAGCGCAAGTTTCCTCGAATACGCGCCGTTCGCATCGACGAAGAGCTCGCAGCCGCTGCCGATGGCGTCTCGCGCGGCGGCGACGCGTTCGCGATCCGCGCGTGCATCGCGTCCGATCTTCATCTTCACGCGCGGAATGCCGTCCGCGACCCATCCGGCAAGTTGTTGCCGCAATTCATCGATCGAATACGACGTGAATCCGCCGCTTCCGTACACCGGCGCGGATTCGCGAACGGAACCGAGCAGCGTCACCAACGGAACGCCGAGCAACTTCGCTTTCAAGTCCCACAGCGCATTGTCGACCGCGGAGATGGCCATGGCCGCGATGCCACGCCGCCCGAGGTTGCGGACGCTGCGGATCATGGCCGCCCATGCGGCATCGATCGCGAAGGGATCTCGGCCGATGACGATCTGTTTCAGCCGATCGCCGATCAGCGTCGCGGTGGCGACATCGGCGTACGTGTAGCCGAATCCGGTGATGCCGCGCGCGTCCACGTGCACCGTCACGAGCGTCGTCGAATCCCACTCCGCCGTGCCGTCGGATTCAGGCGTAGCGGTCGGAATCTTGTAGGCCGCTACGCGAACATTCGTAATCGTTTCCATCAAGAGAATCCCAAACTACTGGCGCGGCTCGCGGCACATTTCGCGAAGCTTTGGAGTGCGGTGGCGACCGAGCCACCGC
>DASYJF010000113.1:0-3456 GCA_035996815.1 Thermoanaerobaculia bacterium
ACAGTGTGTTACGTCGCGTCCCGCGGTGCGGGCGTCGCGTCACACAGTGTGTTACGTCGCGTCCCGCGGTGCGGGCGTCGCGTCACACAGTGTGTTACGTCGCGTCCCGCGGTGCGGGCGTCGCGTCACACGGTGTGTTACGTCGCGTCCCGCGGTGTGTGACGTCGCGTCCCACGGTGTGTGACGTCGCGTCCCACGGTGTGTGACGTCGCGTCCCGCGGTGCGGGCGTCGCGTCCCACGGTGTGTGACGTCGCGTCCCGCGGTGCGGGCGTCGCGTCCCGCGGTGCAAGGATTTAGACCATGTCCGCTAATTTGGACAACTGTGGTCTGTGCCACACCAGCTCTCGGCTCTAGCCGCAATCAGGACTTACCGCAGGGTGAATGTGGCACAGACACTCCTGTCTGTGCCGGTGCTCGGGACGGCTGCCGCAATCAACACCGCTGTAGGTTCAATACCCGAGCGTCAGCGAGTCACCGCCCGCTTCGACCACCACATTGCCGCCGTCCTGCAGCTTGCCGAAGAGGATGGCGTCGACGAGCGGTTCTTTGATTTTCGAATGAATCAGCCGCGCCATCGGGCGCGCTCCGAAGGCGCGGTCGTAGCCGTTTTTCGCGAGCCAGGCGCGGGCGGCCTCGGTCAGTTCGAGCGTTACGTTCTTTGCGCGGAGTTGCACCCGCAGTTCGTCGACGAACTTGTCGACAACGCGCTCGGTCGTTTCGAAGGAGAGCGGATCGAAGGCGATCCAGGCGTCGAGGCGGTTGCGGAACTCGGGGGTGAACGTGCGCTCGATCGCGCCGCGGCCTTTGCCTTTCGCGCCGCTGTTGTTGCCGAAGCCCATCGAGGCGTCGCTCATCTCGCGCGCGCCGGCGTTGGTGGTCATGATCAGGATGACGTTGCGGAAGTCGGCCTTCTTGCCGTTGTTGTCGGTGAGCGTGGCGTGATCCATGACCTGGAGCAGGATCGAGAAAAGATTCGGATGCGCCTTCTCGATTTCGTCGAGCACGAGCACGGCGTATGGAGTCTTCGTGATCGCATCGGTGAGCAGGCCGCCCTGATCGAAACCGACATAGCCGGGCGGCGCGCCGATGAGGCGCGAGACCGTATGCGGCTCCATGTACTCCGACATGTCGAAGCGAATGAACTCGACGCCGAGACTCAACGCCAGCTGTCGCGCCAGTTCCGTTTTGCCGACGCCGGTCGGGCCGGAGAAAAGGAACGAGCCGACCGGCTTCTCCGGAGCGCCGAGGCCAGAGCGCGAAATCTTGATCGCGTTCACGACCTGGTCCACGGCGTGATCCTGTCCGTAGATGGCGTGCTTCAGATCGGCATCGAGCCTTTGCAGACGTTCCTTTTCGGAGATGGCGACGGTGCGCGGCGGAATCTTGGCCATGCGCGCGACGACGTATTCGACGTCGTCGATGCCGATGACCGAGGGCTCCGTCATTTCCGGAGTGCGGACGATGCGCGCGCGCGATCCCGCTTCATCGAGCACGTCGATCGCCTTGTCGGGGAGATGGCGATCGTGCATGTATTTCGCGGAGAGCTCGGCGGCCAGTTTCAGCGCGTCGTCGGTGAAGGAGACGTTGTGATGTTTCTCGTAATAGGACTTCAGGCCCTGCAAAATCTCGATCGTCTCCGCTACGCTCGGTTCGCCGATCTCGATTTTCTGGAAGCGGCGGGCGAGGGCGCGGTCACGTTCGAACGATGACTTGTACTCGGCATACGTCGTCGATCCGATGCAGCGCAGCTTCCCCGAAGCGATGGCGGGTTTCAAAATGTTCGAGGCGTCCATCGTGCCGCCGCTGACCGCCCCGGCGCCGACGATGGTGTGGATTTCGTCGATGAAGAGAATGGCATCCGGTTTCGCCAAGAGCGCAGTGACGACGGCTTTCAGACGCTGCTCGAACTCGCCGCGGTACTTGGTTCCCGCGAGAACGGCGCCCATGTCGAGCGACCAGACCACGGCATCCTTGAGCACGGCCGGAACTTCATTCTTCGTGATCTTCAGCGCCAGCCCCTCGGCGATCGCGGTCTTGCCGACGCCCGGCTCGCCGACGAAGAGCGGATTGTTCTTGCGGCGCCGGCACAGAATCTGAACGGTCCGCTCCAGCTCCGGCGCACGGCCGATGAGCGGATCGATGTCGCCTTTTTCGGCGCGCTCGTTGAGGTTGACGGCGAAGAGTTTCAGCGGATCGCCGGTCTGCTCGGCGGCGCCTTCTCCATCGCCGACGAATGCCGGATTCGGCGCCGGTGTGTCCTTGCTGATGCCGTGCGAGAGGTATTGCAGCACATCGAGCTTATTCACGCCCTGGCTGCGAAGGAGGTAGACCGCCTGCGAGCGCTCGGCCTGATAAATCGCGGCCAGCATCTGTCCCGTATCGACTTCCTTCTGCCCCGACGACTGCGCGTGAAGCTGCGCGTACTGGACGATGCGCTGCAGCATCGCCGTCAGGACCGGCTGCACTTCGGCATCGTCCGCAAGCTGCTCCAGCGTGCGGTTCATGAAGTCGTCGAGTTGCTTGCGCAGGACGTCGACGTCGCCGCCGCAGGCGCGGATGCATTCGCGTACGTCGCGGTCGTGCAGCAGCGCGTAGAGGAGATGTTCGAGCGTCACGTACTCGTGGCGCCGCTTCAGCGCTTCGTTCAGGGCGAATTCGAAAGACTTCTGCAGCTGGCGGGCGATCATGATTTGCGGGCAGTAGAACCACGGCCGAGGCGGGCGGATTTCGTCATGCCGGCTCCATGGTCGCCAGTAGCGGAAACTCCTGCTCGCGAGCCAGGGCGATGGTCTTTTCGACTTTCATCTCCGCGACTTCGAATGAATAGATGCCGGCCACGCCGATGCCTTGCAGATGGACGTTCAGCATCACCTGGATAGCCTGCTCCTCGGGCATGTTGAAAACCGACGCGAGCACCCAGACCACGAACTCCATGGTGGTGTAGTCGTCGTTGTGCAGGAGCACTTTGAAGAGCGTCGGCTCGTCGGTTTTTTCCTCGCTCTCGGCGACGGGCGCCTGGTCGAGTTCTGCGGATGGGAGCATCGCGGCACTTTATCGCAGGGGCTTGCAACCGTCCGCGCGCGAAGGCGCGCCGGAACAATCCAGCCCCGCGCTTTGCGCGGGGTCAGCAGGTTGACCAGGATTCGCGGCCGCGGAGGCGGCCGCCACAAACTGTCGCGGGCTTCGACACCGCCGGACATTTCGCAATTTTGCAGCGGCCGCCTCCGCGGCCGCGAATCCGCGCGGCGCATCTAACCCCGCGCAGAGCGCCATACGCACTAACTTACGCTCCACATAGGAACCGTGCTCGATCACGTTGGTTGGATCGTCGTCGGAGTGATTGGGATAGGTGTCTTGATCGTCGAGGACGTAGGTCGTGAACGGCGTGGAGTGAGATGAACGGCTTGATCGCTGCGACGAAGACATCAAGCAGAAGGCGCGTCAGACGCCAGCAG
>DASYJF010000114.1:0-145509 GCA_035996815.1 Thermoanaerobaculia bacterium
ATCTTTAGATGACAAAAGGCCATTTTCATACGGCAAAAGTCATCTTTAGATGACAAAAGGCCATCTTCATACGGCAAAAGTCATCTTTAGATGACAAAAGGGCATCTTCATACGGGAAAAGTCATCTTTAGATGACAAAAGACCATCTTCATACGGCAAAAATCATCTTTAGATGACAAAACGCCGTTTTCATACGGCCGAAGGTCGTCTTTAAATGACCCGAGACCATTTTCGTTTGGCCAAAAGGCATCTTCAGACGACAAAGGACGATTTTCAACCGGCCGGCAGACGTCTGCAGAAGGGGCAACCGGCCTCTAAGGGTCCTTCGACCGCCCCTCCACTCTCCGCCTTCGCCTGAGTTGTTCGGCGGATCAGGTTGAGAGGACGAATTCCTCCGGTTCAAACTCCCATTTGTCGATGTCGGGGTCCCAGGAGTCCCACGGCACGATCGCGGCCATGCGGTCGCGCAGCCCGGGCGGGATGACCTCGGGGACGATGAACGCTTTCTGGCGGCGGAGTTTGTACGGATTGCGGAACTCGAAGCCAAGGACGCCGAGGATGTAGCGGGCGATGTACCAGGTCGCTTGCGGGTTCCAGCCGTGCGCGATCTTCACGACGACGCCGAGGCCGTCGGGGTATTCGGGATGCTCGATGGCGAGGCCGAGCAGGCCGTCGGCGCCTTCTTTGGCGAGAACGCGGCCGTGGCAGGCTTTGAGCACGGTGGAGTCGAGACGGTTGAAGCCGCCGATGAGGTCGGGATGTTCAACCATCGATTGCCAGATCCAGTCGTCGTCTTTTTCAGTAACTAAATTAGCGAACAATTTAGCGAGATCGGTTACCGTCATCGAAACAGTCGGCAATCCGCAGCCGTCCTTCGCGATCATGCCCTGCTTCCACTCACCGCCGAGCGCGTGGCGGATGTAGGCGAGGTAGTCCTGGAAGAAGGGATGGTGCGGCCAGACGTAGCCGACGCGCGACCAACCTTTGAGCTTGCAGCCGCGGAGGATGGCCGCGTGCTCGCCGGAGCAGCAGTGGTACCAGCGCCGCGGCCGGCGGACTTGGCGTCCGAACTGAACGAGCGGGACGTCGAGCGGCGCCTGCATCAGGCCCCATTCGCCTTGCAGCAGGATCGATCGCGCGACGCGAACGTGCTCGGTGTCGCCGTTGTGGGAGGCGACGGAGATCGCTTTCTGCTCGCCGCTCAGCGCGCGGGCGAATTCGCGCGTGAAGACTTTCATCATGATCGGCTTGACCATCGAGCGTCCGTAGACCTCGACGTTGCCGCCGAAGGAGTAGAGGACGTTGCGGCCGGAAACCCAGGAGACGGCGCCATGGATGGTGTTCTCGGCCACGCCGTTGCGCCGGTATTCGACGAGCGGCTGCCAGTTGGGCATGGCGCGCGCGAAGTTGACGGGCAGGTTTTCGTTGAAGGGCACGGGAGGATTATAGGGAGTGGGGAGTAGGGGGTGGGGTGTGGGAGAAAGACATCGATCAGGGATTTGCGCGGGTTGCTCCCACACCCCACTCCCGACACCCCACTCCCCATCTCCTTCCTATACGATCCTCAGCGCTATGGAGCTCGACATCTTCTTCTCCATCTCGCAGACCGAGGTCGATGGGTACATGCCGTCGGAGCGGGTCATGTTCGAGAACTTCTTCGAGCAGGTTGTGCTCGCGGACCGGCTCGGATTCGGAACGGCGTGGGTGGCGGAGAGTCATCTGTCGACCGAGGTGCAGAAGATGAATCCGGGGGCGGTGATCCCGCACTTCGTGGGCGAGATCGGACTGAATACCGACATCCTGCAACTCGCGCATCGCATCTTCGCGCGGACGAAACAGATCGGCGTCGGGTCCGCGATCATGAACATCCTCTGCAACGGCGGTCCGATCGCCGCGGCGGAGCGGGTGCGGACGTTTCTGGCGCTGCATGGGCTCGATCCGCATGAGCGGCGGTTGCTGACAGTCGGTTTTGCGGCGGGGCGCTTTCCGTTCATCAATATCCCGTACGGAATCGTGCCGCGCAATCCGGTCGAGGAAGCGGCTTGGCCGGTGGTGAAGAACAAAATCTTCGAGGAAGCGACGGAGATTTTTCTGCGGCTGCTGAAAGGCGAGGTGCTCAGCTCGTCGATGATCGCGGCGCGCTCGCTGCAGCGGAAGGATTTTCGATCCGATGGCGACTGGCAGCGCGTGATCGAAGCGTATGGGCAGGATATCGAAGCGATTCCGCTCGCTCCGCGGTGGGTGTTTCCGAACCTGAAAATCGTGCCGCAGGAATCGCGGATGGAGCTCCTTAGGCTGTCGATCGGATCGCACGATGCGGCCACGCAGATGTTCGCGAACACGTTCCTGCCGGTGGGTGTTTTCAATCTGTCGATCACGCCCGGGGACGAAATCCATAAAACAAATGCTCGGATGGCGACGGCGTATCACCCTGACGGCGGCGGCTGGCATCGGCGGTTGATGCCGCGCACGGTGCTCGTTTTCATCAATGACGATCCGGCGCGCGCGGCCGAGGAGGCGCGTGCGGCGCTGACGAACTACTGGCGCGCACTGGAGGGAACGCTGGACGAGGAGAAAGTCCGGCGGGCTTCGGAGAACGCGCTGATCGGCGATGCGTCGATGATCGCGGCGCAGGTACGCGAGCGCTTCCATCCCGAGGATCGGCTGATGCTTTGGTTCGACTTCAACAATCACGATTCGAAACGGGTGATGAAGAACATGGAAGACTTCATGACGAAGGTGGCGCCGGCGATCGCATGAAGAGACTTGCCGCACTGCTGCTGATTGCCGTCGCCTGCGCGACAACGCATCCGCCGGTTGTTCGCAACGCGGCTGAGTACGACCGGCTGGTCGCTGCCGATCCGGACAAACGGCTGGTGGAGATCACCGACATCCCGCGCGATGTCCGCTACGCCACGACCGACAATTTCATGCATCAGACGCTGTATCCGGTGGCGAAGGTGTTTCTGCGACGCCCCGCGGCGATCGCGCTGCACGACGTTGAGCGTGAGCTGGCGCGCGAGGGATTGGGGCTGAAGCTCTTCGACGGCTATCGTCCCTATCGCGTCACCGTGCGCATGTGGAAGCCGATCCGCAATCCCGATTTCGTCGCCGATCCGGCGAAAGGCTCACGTCACAATCGCGGCGCCGCGGTCGATCTGACGCTGATCGATCTGCGCACCGGCGCCGAGTTGCCGATGCCAACCGGATACGACGCGTTCACACCGAAGGCGCGGCAGGATTACAACGAGCTGCCCGCCGAGGCGATCGCCAATCGCGCGAAGCTGCGCGATGTCATGACGCGGCACGGCTTCGATCCGCTTCCGTCGGAGTGGTGGCACTTTGATTTCCGCGGATGGGAGAAGTTCGAGCTGCTGGATTTGCCGTTGGAACGTTTGTCTAGCGCGTCGGGCCTTCCAGTGCCGTTAGGCGGCACGCGAGGGAACGCTGGCGTCCTCGCCGGCTGGCTCGGCGGCGTCTCGCCGCTGAACCGCCAAACGCTCAACGTTCGCTGGTAACACGACGGGTCGCGCAAGCCTCCAATTCGGCAGCGAGGACGCAGCCGAGCCAGCCGGCGTGACGCCAGCGTTCCGGACTCGGGTCGCTTGTTCGCTGGGAAACCGTGCCGGCTAGAACCGCGTCACCATCGAAATCGAGCCGACTTTGAACAGGTCCGACCGGTCGTACGCGGCGTCGATCTGGAAGCGCGGCCAGGCCAGGCCGGCGCCGATTGAAATGTGCGTGAGGTTCTTCGTCTTCGGGAAGAGCACCGCGGCTGCGACCTCATCTGAATTCGTGAGCGGACCGCTGTAGGTGATCGAGTGTTGCGGGTCGCGCCAGGCGCCGGCGCGGACGGCGAACGGGATCTTCGTCGAGAAAAAGTACTCGCCGCCGAGGTGGATTTCGGTGGCGTCGGCGGCGGTGTAGGCCTTGTCGATCTTGCGCACGTTCGCGTTGATCGAGACGAAATTGTCGACGAGGTTCGAGTACTTCACGCGCACCGCGTCGGCATTGATGGTCAGGACCGGAATGGGACGGAAGGAGATTCCGGCGCCGTAGACATCGGGGATGTGGAACGTGGTGTCAGCCGCTTTCACGTACTGAAAGTTGGTGGCCTCATTCGCGGCGAACGTCGGCGCGACGAACTTCGCTCCCTGTTTGTAAACGCCGCCGATCGAAAACTTATCGGTCGGCGCGAATTTGAAGCCGCCGGCGAAGGTGATGTCCGACTTGTCCTTGGCCACGTCACTGTTCTTGTTGATGTCGCTCGTGGCCTGCACCGAGATGCTGGAGAAATCGAACGTCGGCGTAACGCGGAAGGTAAATGCCGTCTCGTTGAAGCGCTGCGACCGCGCCGTGGCGCCGAACGAGAACTTCCCGACTTGAAACGCCATGGCCAGGCCGAACGTCTTCTCCTGAATCTTCACGGTGCTGAGGAACGGCAGGATCGTGTACTCGAGGCAGGCGAACGGATTCGTCTGTCGCAGCGTCTGGCATGCGGCGGATGTGATCGGACCGCCGGTGGCGTTGCCGTTGGCGTCGACCGGCAGGAAGAAGTTGGGGACGTCGGTCTTGATCTCGCCGGTGAAATCGTTGCGGACCGGAACGACCTGGCCGGTCCCTTCGTTGCGCAACGGCTCGTGGTAGTACGCGCCGATCGTGAAGTGCTTGGTGGGATAAACGACGCTGGCGAACGTGGCGTCGACGCGCTGGCTGTAATGACTGAAGGATGTGCGCTGCAGATCGGGGAACGTGCCGCTGGTCGTGAAGACCTGCTGCTCCTGATAGTTGCGTCCTTCGAGCGTGATCTCCGGCTTCCTCAAAATCGTCAATCCCGCCGGATTGGCCTCGGCGGCGGACGCGTCGTCAGCAAGTCCGAGGAACGCGCCGCCCATGCCGAGGGAACGGGCGCCGGGATTGCCAAAGTTGAACTGCAACCCGGAGAGCGATTCGATGTCGGTGTTCTGGGCCGCCAGCGGAAGCGCGATGAGCGTGCAAACGATCGCCGCGAAAACGAATCTGCGCATTGAAATCCTCCGATTTGGAACTGGCGGAAAGGATAGCAGGTGAAGTGGTCAGTGGTCAGTGGGTAGTGGTCAGTGGTCAGTGGTCAGGGAAGAACGTCCCCGGCGTTGCTCCAACTCCTGACCACTGGCCACTAACCACTGGCCACTAAAAAAAGTGAGGCGCGGCGGAGGGTGAGTTCGCCGCGCCTCGGTGTGTAGGAGGGAAACGCCGCTATCGTCGAGCGACGAGGACGATCATCAGCGCGCGCTGGCTTTGTGGAGCCTTCGCTGCGCCAAGAATGTAAGGCTGACCGATGGTGAGGTTCAATGTCGTTTTCAGCAGCGTCGTGAGCTGATCCTTCTGCGGGCCGGTGAGTCTGGCGATCTGGAGATCGTTGACGGCGATGGAGTCGCTGGCCGGGTCGTACTCGCCGAACTTGAAGTTGGCGCGATAGCCGGTGGACATGTCGATGAGACCCGGATCGCCTTCCTTCCCCTGCACGGTCGCTTCGCCGACGTTTTCGTAGAAGTTGTACGGCAGGATGGCCAGCTTGCGGGCGACGTCTTTGAGATCGTCGGCGATCTTCGGCGTCCCTTCAACGCGCGCGGCGGCGACGATGCGGACGTAGAGGCGGAAGCTCTGCGGCTCTTTGTCGAAGTCGCCGATCATTTTGGCGACGGCCTTCATGTTCTCGGCGCGGTCGGTGACGACGAGCGAGTTACTGGACGGCTGGATCGACATCGAGCCTTCGTTGCTCAGCAGCGGCTTGATGGCGGCGGCAGCTTTGTCGGCCTGCTTGAACTTGAACGAGAACGAACGGACGGCCAGCGCGGGCTTGCTGTCCGCCGTGGCCGGGTTCGCGAATGCCGCGCCGCTAAGGGCGAGCATCATCGAGATCATCAGGAAAACGCGTTTGAATTTCATAGGTCCGCCGGCAACTTGTCGTCGAAGATCATCACGACCTTCGTGTCGCTGCCGTCGCTCGGCATCTCGACGATCGTCGCGTCATGGGATGAATACGTTTCGACAAACGATTTCGTCGCGGTAGCGGTGGCGCGAGGTCTGGCGGTGGCAATGATGTGCACCGGCTGCGAGGCGGGATGTTCGTAGCGATAGGCGAGTGTCGCGCCGGTGACGCCGGCAGCGACGGTTGCCGCGATCGCCCAGCGCTGCCACGCGCTGACGGCATGCCGCGGCGCCAGCGACGCCTCGGCGTCATGGACGCGCACCTGCGACATGACGTCGCCGACAAACGCATCGATGCCGCCGGGCGGGACGAGCTCTTCGCCGCCGAGGGAACGGAAGAAGAGATCGGGATCGACGCTCATTGCGAAATCGAGGCAGGCATCGCAACGGCGAAGGTGCTCGAGCATCGCCGCGTCGGCATTGCCCGGCTGCAGATTCGTGCGGAAGTAGTGGCAGGTCATCATCGCGATTCCTCCCACAGCCGCGCGTATTCGGGGAAGCGCTTTTTGAGCTGCGTCTGCATCAGCTTGCGGGCGTTGAAGAGGTGATTGCGCACCGTCGACTCGCGGCAGCCGAGGACTTTGGCGATCTCGGAGGAGCGGAGATCTTCCATCTCGCTCATGACGAAGATCGTTTTCTGCTTCGGCGAGAGGACGTTCGAGACGGCGTTGAACACTGACTCGACTTCCTTGCGGGCAACGGTCACGGTCTGCTCCGGATCGACTGACGTCTTGACCAGCCGCAGGTTGGAGTTGACCGCATTGTCGCGCGACTGCTTGCTGCGCATGAAGTCGATGGCGACATTCGTCACCATGCGGTACAGCCAGGTGTCGAAGGCATACGTGGCGTCGTACTTTTCCAGGTTCTCCCACAGCTTCAGGAAGACGAGCTGCGAGATGTCCTTGGCGTCCTCGCTGTTGCCGATGACGCGGTAGCAGAGGCCGTAAACCTTGGAGGTTTTGCGGCGAACGAGCGTCTCGAAGGCTCCGTCGTCGCCTTGCCGGATCTGTTCGACCAGTTGCCGATCGTCGAGCTCCACGCTCTCTTTCGTCGGGATCATTCGGAGGACTTCCGCGGCCATCGTGACACATGTACGGCGGAGGACTCGGGAACGTCCAAGGAGGTCCGCCGATTTCTCCGATGACCCGCATGCTAGAATCCGCCGCACCTACCTCATGCGCGTTTTGGTCGTTGGGCAAGGGGCACGCGAGCATGCGATCGCGTGGAAACTCCGCCAGTCTCCTCTCGTCAAAGAGCTCTATGCGGCCCCGGGAAATGCCGGGATCGCAGCCACCGGCGATTGCGTAAACATCGGCGTGGCCGACATCATCGAGCTCGCCGACTTCGCGGAGAAGCTGCGCATCGACCTCACCATTGTCGGTCCCGAGCTTCCTCTCACCCTCGGCATCGTCGATGAATTTCAGAAGCGTGGCCTGACCATCTTCGGACCAACGCGCCTGGCCGCCGAGCTGGAAGGTTCGAAGGCGTTCTCGAAAGAGTTCATGCGCAAGTACAACATCCCGACCGCCGAGGCGCGCGTGTGCGCGTCGATGGATGACGCGAAGAAGGCGCTGAAAGAGTTCGGCTATCCGTGCGTCATCAAGGTCGACGGCCTGGCCTCCGGCAAAGGCGTCGTCATCGTCGAATCGAAGTCGGATGCCGAGGAGTATCTGCGGCTGGTGTTCGAGGAGAAGAAGTTCGGCAACGCCGCCAACCGCATCCTCATCGAAGAGTTTCTGACCGGCGAGGAAGTGTCGTTCATGGTGCTGACTGACGGGAAGAAGTTCGTCTCGCTCGCGCCGGCCAAGGATTACAAGAAAGCGCTCGATGGCGAGACCGGTCCGAACACCGGCGGCATGGGCGCGCACTCACCGGCCGTCGTGCTGACCGGCGAGACGGCCGCGGAGATCGTGAAGACGATCATCATGCCGACCATCCAGGGGATGTCCGACGAAGGCCGCCCCTACACCGGCTGCCTCTACGCCGGCGTGATGCTGACGCCGAAAGGTCCGAAGGTCCTCGAGTACAACTGCCGTTTCGGCGATCCCGAAACGCAGGTCCAAATGCTCCGCCTCGAAGACGACCTCGCCGATGTCTGCCTCAAAGTCGCCCGCGGCAACCTCGGCGACACGAAACTCAACTGGGTCAAGGAAGCCGCAGCCTGCGTCGTCATCGCCGTCGACGGCTATCCCGACGATTTCGCGAAAGGGCAGGAAGTCGTCATCGATCCGATCGACGATCCCGCCGTAACCGTCTTCCACGCGGCAACGGTCCAACGCGGCGACAAGATGATCAACGTGGCCGGCCGCGTAGCCAGCGTCTGCGCCCGCGCCGCCACGCTGTCCGAGGCGCTCGCGAAAGCGTACGAAGCCGCGCCGAAGGTGAGGTTCGAAGGGGCGCGGTATCGCAAGGACATCGGGTATCGCGCGCTGGAGCAGCGGAAGGGGTAGGTTACTTCGCGACGTTTGTCGAAGAACGATCTACTGGCTTAGGTTTTCCTGTGACCACGCGATCGCGATACTGCTCCTGGACGGTCTGCAGATGCTTCCATAGCGCATCGAGATCACCGTCGAACTCGGCGACGAGTTCCTCGCGAGCGGCTCGCGTCTCCTTGACGATCGGATCTTCCCACATGAAATTCACCCTACCATGAGTGCTTGTGGCGTGCAGATATACGGCGGTTCAAATCCAGCAGTGCGGCAGATCTTTTCAACACGTGGAATCATGAACGCATTCGCGAGATGCGTGCAGTTCCACGTCAACAGGTAATCCATCCCGTTTGCGGCAGCTACCGCAATGTGAAGAGCATCTGCGTTAGCCTTCGCCGGCAAACCGAATTCAAGCAGAAGACGAGCCGCAAGCTCTCGCGCCCCCGAAGTAACGTCTGCCAGCTGCAGTTGCTCAATGACAGCCAGGCGTGTTCTTGCCAAGGTCTCATTGCCATGACGAGCTTCTTCAATGACGACGGCCGACGTATAGAGAGTGAAATCCTGACGCCGACTTTGCCACCACTCGTGCGTTAGTTGCTGCTGCCCCGCAACGATCAAGTCGCGCTCATTCCTGCGAGCAGTAAGGTAGCTGATAACACTGGTTTCGATGTAGACGCTCGGAGACACTTCGCGATCACTCACTCCACGGTCTTAATCGCGATCGTCTTTACGTTTCGAATCCACCGTGCTGGCCGCTTCTCAGACGGCGCGACGATGCGGAACGGTCCTTCCTTCTCGGGCAGCGGCTTACCGTCTTTTTTGTCGGCGAGGATGACGACGCGGTCGGTGAATGCAGGATCGGTGTCGGCAAGCGTGAAGACGACTTCGTAGCCGTCTGACGCCGTGATCACGACGATGGCGCGGAGCGCTTTGCCGCGGAGGTTTACGCCGCGCGGGAGGCCGGCGCGTTCGAGGATTGCGCCTAGGGAGACGCCTTCGTAGGTTGCGGTCGGGTTGTCATGCTCTTTGGCCTCGACTTTCACGCGCGGGAGGCCGTTGAGCGTGTCGGCAGTGACGGCAATCGTCTGTTCGTGGATCGGCGGCGCGGGTGGGTGAGTGTCGGCGGCAAGAGCCAGCAGGAGAAGTAGGCAATTCATGGTGATGGAGTTTACGCGGTCGCGCCGCCGCACGAACTGCCCGCGCCCGCCGTGCAGCCGAAGCAGTGAGCGCGGGTGATGACGTGGCGTTGCTGCCAGGCGGCAGCATCGAAGGTTTCGATGGTCATTGAGCTGGTGGTGACGGCATCCAAGTCGAGCATCTGATTGAAGTCGCAGTCGAAGAGGCGTCCGTCCCAGGAAATGGAGATTGTGTTGCGGCACATCACGCCGGGGATCGCGGCGGGATTGAATCCATCGACGAGGCGCGACATGTAGGAATCGAGGTTGTTCGACTCGATCAGCCATTCGAGGAAGCGGGAGATGGGCATGTTGTTGAGCGCGAGGAGACGATCGAAGGTGATGCCGAAGTCGCGTTTGAGAGCCGTCTTCCATTCGTTCTCGATGCTCGATTGCGGAGCGGCGAGGAACGCGCCTGCGGGATTGGTCATCAGCGACAACATGCGCCGCGGATCGCCTTGGCCGTAGCCGGCAGCGTTGAGGAGACGGAGCGCGGCGATCGATTTTTCGAACGCGCCGTCGCCGCGTTGTGCGTCGGTGTTGCGCTGGCGGTAGTGCGGGAGTGAGGCGACGATCTCGACGTCGCGGTCTCCGAGCCATTCGGCCAATCCGTCGTTGCGCGGCAGCAGAAGGACCGAGAGATTGCAGCGGTCGATGACGTGCTTGCCACGTTTGTGCGTTTCATCGACGAGGTAACGGAACTCGGGATGCAGTTCCGGCGCGCCGCCGGTGATGTCGACTGTATGTGCCGCGGTTTGATCGAGGGCGCGAAGACAGGCATCGAGCGTTTCGCGCGTCATCATCGCGTCGCTGCGGTCGGGACCTGCGTCGACGTGGCAGTGGCGGCAGGTCATGTTGCACAACTTGCCGAGGTTGATCTGGAAGATTTCGAGAGTAGCTGGAGTCAGCGCGTTCCAGCCCGCGCCGCGAAGCGCCTCGTCGAATGTCGCGCGGCCGGTCATGCTCGCGTCGAGCGTGGCAAGCTGCTCGATCGGATTCGCCAGCGGCGCGCGCCGCGACGAAAGGGTGGACGTCACATCCCCACCTTCGCGGCGTGCTCCTTCATCTGCATTCCGTGAACGAGCGACGCGCCGCCGCGGATGGCGCAAGCCACGTGAACCGCTTCCGTCATCTGTTCGATATCGGAGCCTTTCTGCAGGCACTCAGTCGTGTACGCGTCGATGCAATATGGGCATTGCACCGTGTGCGCGACTGCCAGCGCGATCAGCGCCTTCTCGCGTTCTGTCAGCGCGCCGGCGGCGAAGACGGCCGAGTAGTACTCGAAGAACTTCTTGCCCAGTTCGGGCGCGCCTTCGGAGATCGTGCCGAATGCTTTGAGATGGTCGGGAGCGTAGTAGTGGTCTGACACAAGGGCTCCTTTAGCTGCGCGCTTCCTGCGCGTCGACGACTGCAATCGCGGCCATGTTCACGATGTCGCTCACGTCGACGCCACGCTGCAGCACGTGTACCGGCTTGGCCATCCCCTGCAGAATCGGGCCGATCGCTTCGGCGCCGCCGAGGCGCCAGAGGAGTTTGTAGGCGGCGTTCGCGGCGTCGAGGTTGGGGAAGATCAGCACATTCGCATCGCCCTGGATCGGGCTCCACGGGTAGTCGGCGCTGGCGATGTGCGGTTCGACAGCGGCGTCGGCCTGCATCTCGCCTTCGATGATGAGATCCGGCCGGCGCTTCTTCACGATCGCCACCGCATCGGCCACCTTCTCTGCCTCGGGATGTTTCGTCGATCCGAAATTGGAGAACGAAATCATGGCGATGCGCGGTTCGATGTTGAAGCGCCGCGCGGTCTCGGCGGTCAGGATCGCGGTCTCCGCGAGGTCGTTCGCGTCCGGCGTAATCGTCACGGTCGTGTCGGCGAGAATGAGCATCCGCCCCTTGAACATCAGCAGGTACGCACCCGACACTTTCTTCACGCCCGGCCGCGTCTTGATGATCTGCAGGGCCGGCTTGATCGTGGCCGGGTAGTAGGCGCGCAGGCCGGCGATCACGCCGTCCGCGTCGCCCGCCTCGACCATCATCATCGCGAAGTAGTTGCGGCTGTTAAGGATGCGCGCGGAGTCGGCGACGGTGATTCCATGACGCTGCCGGATTTCGGCGAAGCGGCGCACGTACTGGTCGCGTTGCGCGCAGCGTTCGATGTCGATGATGGTGACTTTCGACTCGTCGACATGATGCTTCTGCAGCAGCGGAGCGACGACATCCCGCTTGACGAGCAGGATCGGATGGGCGAGTCCTTCGTCGATGAGAATCTTGGCGGCGCGGATGATCTTTTCCTGGTCGCCCTCGGGGAAAACGATCCGCTTCGGATCGCGTTTGGCGCGGTCGTAGACGCCGTGCATCATGCCGCGCGCGCGTCCGAGGAGTTGCTCGAGACGGCGTCGGTAGGCGTCGTAATCGGTGATCGGTTCCTGGGCAACTCCCGTTTCTGCCGCCGCGCGCGCAACGGCCACGGGGACGTTGAGCAGCACGCGTGAATCGAACGGCTTCGGAATCAGGTACTCGCGTCCGAAGGTGAACTTCGCGCTGCCGTACGCGCGCAGCACGTTGTCCGGTACTTCTTCCTTCGCCAGCTCGGCCAGTGCGAGTGACGCGGCCAGTTTCATCTCATCGTTGATGGTCGTCGCGCGGCAGTCGAGCGCGCCGCGGAAGATGAACGGAAATCCGAGGACGTTGTTGACCTGGTTCGGGTAATCGGAGCGGCCGGTAGCCATGATCACGTCGGATCGCGCGGCGATCGCTTCGTCGTAGCCGATCTCAGGATCGGGGTTGGCCATGGCGAAGACGATCGGATCCTTCGCCATCAACTGGAGCATGTTCGGCTTGACGATTCCGCCGACCGAAAGGCCGACAAACACGTCCGCCCCTTCCAACGCCTCGGTGAGCGTGCGCCGCGAGGTCTCGGCCGCAAACTCCTCTTTGTACGGCGTCATGTCGACCGTACGCCCTTTGTAGATCACGCCCTTGCTGTCGGCCAGGATCACGTTCTCTTTGCGCAATCCCATCCTGATGTAGAGCCGCAGGCAGGCCATGGCCGCTGCGCCCGCGCCGGAGATGACGATGCGCACATCACCGATGTTTTTGCCGGCCACTTCCAGCGCGTTCTTCAGCGCGGCGGCGGAAATGATGGCGGTGCCGTGCTGGTCGTCGTGGAAGACGGGGATCTTCATCACCGCCTTGAGCCGCTCTTCGATCTCGAAGCACTCCGGCGCGGCGATGTCTTCGAGGTTGATGCCGCCGAACGTCGGCTCCATGATCCTGACCGCGTTGATGAAGGCCTCGGTATCGCGCGTGTCGAGCTCGAGATCGAAAACGTCGATGTCGGCGAAGCGCTTGAAGAGGACGGCCTTCCCTTCCATCACCGGCTTGCCGGCAGCGGCGCCGATGTTGCCGAGCCCGAGGACGGCCGTGCCGTTGGAGATGACGGCGACGAGGTTGCCTTTGTTCGTGTACTTGTAGACGTCGCCGGGCTCGCGTGCGATCTCGAGGCACGGCTTGGCGACGCCGGGCGTGTAGGCAAGGGCGAGATCGCGCTGCGTCGCGGTGGGCTTGGTCGGGACGACTTCAGTTTTTCCGGGACGCCCTCCCGAGTGATATTCGAGAGCGTCATCGCGGTCGTTGTCTGGCATGGGGTGGGAGTCTATCAGCGAGCACTTGTAGTGGCCGCCTCCGCGGCCACCCAATTCCGTTCACGCTCGTTACCCCGCGCCGAGCGCGGGGCTGGATTGTTGAGCGCGCCTCCGCGCGCGACGGCCGTCACAGGCGCGCGCTTTGGTAAGCCTGGATCAATCTCGACGCCGCTTCCGCGTAGCCGAATTTTTGCGACTGCTCGTACGCGCGGCGTCTGAGCGATGCGAGATCGGACGATGCGGCGATCACTTTCGCCGCCGCGGCTTCCGCCGACGGCTCCTCGGCGATTAACGTCGCCGCGAGGTCCCCGAGGAGCGCGGCAACGCCTTCGATCGGGAACGTCACCGGCGCGATGCCACACGCCATCGCTTCGAGGACCGCGCGGTGGCCTTCGTCGGAGCCGCGGGCGGTGAAGAGGAGGATGTCGGCGGCGCGGTAGTGCTCGGCGAGATCGTCTTCGTGATAGCCGGCCCAGATCACATTGATGTTCAGGTCGCGCGCGAGCGCTTCGAGCGCGGGGCGGTGTTCGCCGTGGCCGATGATCATTAGCCGCGCAGTCGGTAGATCGCGCTTGACCAGCGCGTAGGTTCGCAGCACATCTTCGAAGCCGCGTCCTTTCGACAACTTGCCGATCGCAACGAGCAGCAGTTCGTCGATCTGCACGCCGTAGCGTTCACGAACATCGGCGCCGTTCGGATCGAACTGCCGATGATCGAGCGGCGGCGGCGTGAAGATCGGATTCCGTAGGCGAATCGCAGGCGCGTCGACGAACGAATCGTTGATGACGCACAGCCGCGCCGAATGTACGATCAGCCATCGCGTGAGCGGATCGCCGCGAAGGACCCGTCGCGCATGAAACGTTCGGACGACCTTCGTTCGCGTTCCTCGGGTGGCGACATTTGCCAGCCAATGATCGTACGTGAGATGCGCGTGGACGACGTCGAAGCGGTGATGATCGACCATCCGCGCGATTGCATCGACCGTCCGCGCGAACGAAAACGGGTTCTGCGCCTTGGCGATGATCGGGTGCGCGAAGTCGTGGTGCGCGAGCTTCTGCTGCAGTTTGTAGCCGCCGACATACGCGTAATGCGCGTCGATGCCCGCTTGTCTCAACGCCTCGGTTTCGGCGAACGCGGGAGCGGCGGCGCCGGTCCATCGATTGCCCGCTGCGAGGTGCAGAACCTTCATTCGCCGCGATGGTACACTCCGCGCCGCCATGGCAATCCAGCCTCAGCTCCTCGAAATCCTGGCCTGCCCGATCTGCAAAGAAGAGGTCCGGCCGGTCCCGCTTTCCGAGGCGCGCCGCGCGACGGTGCGCGACAAGTTCCGCGACAAAATGCGCGGCGAAGAGCTCGTCGTCGAGGACGGCTTGCAGTGCGTGAAGTGCCACCGCGTCTACCCGATCGTCAGCGACATCCCGGTCATGCTCGTCGACGAAGCGTTCGAAGAAGCGTGACGCCTGCCTGTGTCTCTCGCGCGACGTCTCGGCCTTCCTGAAGAGACGCCGCAACCGGTCGCGATCGCGATCCTTTTCTACATCGGCCACATCTTCTGCCAGGGGTGGGTTGCGTCGTCGGAGTGCTTCGCGTTCCTGACGATGGCCATGGTCGGCTATTGCCTGTATCGCCGGCTGCTCACGCCGTCGTTCCACATTATTTATGTGCCGCTGGCGATGTACGGCGTCGTCTCGACGCTTTCGGCGATTTTTGCGGAGAGACGCATCCACTCGTTCGGCGAGATCGCGTTGTGGGGAAAGATGCTGCTTTTTCCCGCGGCGCTCATTCTTCTTCGCAACGTTCCCTCGAGCCGCTCAACGGCGATGAAGATGTTCTTCATCTTCGGGATCTTCACGGCAGGTTACGGGCTTGTGCAATATGTTGCGCTCTACGGCCATCATGATCTCGAGCATCGGATCACCGGCCAATCTGCGCATGTGATGACGTTGTCCGGGCTATTGCTACCTGCGTCGCTGGTCTTCCTCGTGCTCTGGATCCACGCAATGCGCAATATAGTGCTCATCATCGGTATGCTCATGACGCACCTTGCATTGCTGCTCACGTACACGCGCAGCGCGTGGCTCGGATGGATCGTCGCGGTCGCGATCTTGCTCGTTCTGAAATGGCCGAAGGCACTGGCGTGGGCGGTGCCGGTGGCGATCCTGGCCATCAGCCTCGCACCGCTGCCGTTTTTCAGCCGGGTCATCTCGAGCTTCGACATCAAGCAGTCGTCGAACCTCGATCGGATTCGGATGGCCGAGGCTGGCGTCGAAATCATCAAGGACTACCCGCTCCTCGGCGTCGGTCCCGCGAACGTCAAAGAGGTTTATCCGCTCTATCGCAAGCATGACGCGCCGCGGTTTCGCATCCCGCACCTGCACAACAACGTGATTCAGCTTTGGGCCGAGCGAGGCGTACTCGCGCTCGTGGCGTACCTCTTCCTGCAGTTCCTTTTCCTGCGCGAATGCGCCCGCGCCTGGGGCGGACCGGCCGCGCGATTTGCCGAGGTGGGCGTGGCCGTAGCGGTAGCGTTGGCGGCGGCGGGGATGTTCGAGTTCAACTTTGGCGACACCGAGGTCTTCTGGATCCTGCTCGACCTCTTTGCGATCGTGATCGCTTTTCTTGAGGGAGTGGGGAGTAGGGAGTTGGGAGTGGGAGATAAGGCGACCGAGACTGGCCCTTCCTTTTTCCTACTTCCCACTCCCTACACCCCACCCCCCACTCCCTAGGCACCGAATGAACGACTGCTCCTCACGGTTCTGCCGGAAACAGGTCCGTAACCTTTAAACCATGCGCGCGTCGAATGAACGAGATCGGGAGATGAAACACCTGAGCGATCAGGAGCTGATGAGCATCGTTCAGGCGGGTGATTTCGCTCCCGCGTCTGAGATCTACGATCGTTATTCGAGCAGGATTTACAACTTTGCGTACCGCTTCCTGAAGAACAGCGAAGCGGCGGAAGACGCGACCCAGGAAGTCTTTGTCAAGATGCTGAAGCACGCGGGCCAGTTTCACGGTGGGGCAAAACTGTCGACCTGGCTTTTCTCGATCACGGCGAATTGGTGCCGCGACTACCTGAGAAAGGCCGAGAACAGATCGAAGGACGGCGAGGACGTGCTCATCACGCTTCCCGCGCCGGCCGAGCTCTCGCCGGAGCGCCATCTGGAACGCCGCGAAGATGAACTACGGATTCAAAAGGCGCTGACCCTGCTGTCGCCGGATCAGCGCGAAGCCATTCTCCTCTCCCGCTACCAGGGGCTGTCGTATGCCGAGATCGCGCAGATCTCCGGCTGCTCCGAGGGGGCGGTGAAGACGAGAGTGTTCCGCGCCATGGAAGTGCTGAAGAAAGCGCTCACCGGCGATGCCCGTGGAGGAGACCGATGCCTGACTGCGATTCCATGAGAGAGAACATGCCGCTGCTGCTGACCGAGTCGCTCGACCCGGCCCGCCGCGAGCTGACGCATCAGCACATCGAGACGTGCCCGATGTGTGTCGCGGAATGGTCAGCCTACAAAGAGACGTGGTCGATCCTCGACACGCTTCCCGAGCTCGACGTTCCCGCGCGCGTGAAGCAGCGCTTCCTCGCGGAAGTCTCGCCGGCGGCGGTGACTCCGAACGTGGTTCCCTTCCGCCGCCGCAGTGCGCCTCGCTGGCTCGCGCAGGCCGCGGCCGTGGTCATCATCGCAGGCGGCGCGTTCTACGGCGGACACCGCATGACGCCCCGCGTCGAGCTGACGCCGACACCGGCCCAGGTCACCGCCATCCAGCAGGCAATGCCCGCTGCCGCGACCTACTCGATCGCGGAGTCGCGCGTCCTTCCGGCTGCGTCGATCAGTCCGCAGATCGAAGGGCGTCCCGACATCCAGAACGTGCAATTCACAGACGCTTCTCCGTCGAACGATCAGATCGGCGTCTCCTTCGACATCACCTCGCACGTCACCGTCACCGGGCGGCCGACGGACAAGAGCATGGTCCGTCTGCTGCGCTACGTCCTCGAGAATGAAGACAAGCAGTCGCCGTCGCGCTCGCGCGCCATCGACTGGGTCCGCTCGACGTACGCGCACGTCGGCAATCCCGATCCCGAGATCACCGAGGCGCTGGCCAATGTGCTGCGGAACGACGACAACCAGGGCGTGCGCATCAAAGCCGCGGACACACTCCAGTCGCTGCAGTCGAAGATGACCGACAGTACGCGCGACGCGCTCGTCGAAGCACTCAAGAACGATCCCAATCCGGCCGTCCGCCTCAAGGCCGTCGAGGCGCTGGCGAAGCTGGCGCGCAGCGGCGGCACGATGGATCCCGACATGGTCGACACGCTCCGCAAGAAGGCCTCGCAGGGTGACGAAAACGTTTACGTCCGCGTCAAAGCGGCGGAGGCTTTGAGCAGTATTCAACCTAGATGAGAGCAACGGT
This sequence comes from Thermoanaerobaculia bacterium, assembly GCA_035996815.1. Taxonomy (GTDB): domain Bacteria; phylum Acidobacteriota; class Thermoanaerobaculia; order Gp7-AA8; family Gp7-AA8; genus JADGNZ01. Next base: position 17,629 of record DASYJF010000114.1, read on the forward strand.
GAGAACCCAGGTAACGGCGGTCCGAACATTCATCGCAGTCGCGGTGCTGCTGTCATCGACGCAGCTCTTCGGCGCGAGCTTCGCCACGAGCAGCCGCGTCGTGCGTGAGTTCGCGGTCGATCCCGCCGGCTCGGTGTGGATCGACAATCCGTTCGGCAGCATCGACGTCATCGGCGGCGAAGGCAACGTCATCTCCGTCACCGCGGAGCGGACGCTCACAGCGCCAGATCCGATGACGCTGAAGGAAGCATCCGACAACGTGGCGATGAGCTTCGAGGGCGATACGAAAGTACGCCTGATCCGGACGCTGCTTCCGCCGATGCGCAACGCGCGCTGGACCGTCACGGTCAACTACGTCGTCCGCGTTCCTCGGGGCGTAAACGTGAAGATTGGTGGATCGAAGTCGGCCGAGCACATCCGCGTTTCGAACGTCAATGGAAGCGTCACCGTCAACGGTTTCAGCGGCACGGTCATCATGGAAGGGGTCGTCGGCGCGTCGGCCATCAACATGGTCAACGGCCGCATCATCTACGACTACACGCAAAAGCCGGTGGCGCGCGCGCAGGTGCAGGCGGTCAACGCCGACATCGACATGTGGCTGCCCGCGAATTCGAATTTCGACTGGGTGGCGAACACGATCAACGGCGACATGCTCTCCACGTTCAACGTCAAAGCAGGGCGATTCAACGGCTCTGTTTTTCACGGCGTGGTGGGATCGTCCGGTCCGACCATCAATACCGAGTCGATGATGGGCCACGTCGCCGTCCTCGTGAAAGGTTCGAACATCGCCGATGCGCAGTCGATGCGGACGAACGAACCGGCGCATCAAGCGGTTCCCGGCGATGTGCTCCGGCAGCCCGCGAAGAAGATCCAGTTGCCGTTCGTCAATGGTGACTTCGTCTTCGCGGCCTCGGTGGCGGACGTCGTCGTCGGCGAAGTGCGCGGCAACGCCCGCGTCGAAACCGGCGCCGGCGAGGTGGAGCTTGGCGCGGTCTTCGGCCAGTGCAACGCGACCTCTCTCGGCGGTCCGCTCAACCTCGGCGACATCATGGGCTCACTCTTCGCCCACACCGGCGCCGGCGACATCATCGTCCGCGCCGCACGCATGGGCGGCCAGGTGACGACGGACGGCGGTTTGGTGCGCGTGATTTACGCCGGCGGTCCGATGACCCTCCGCTCCGGCGGCGGCGACATCATCGTCCGCCAGTTCTCGGCGTTCATGGACGCGGAGACGGCATCCGGCGATGTGACGCTGACCGGCGATCCCGCGCAGAAAAGCATCAAGGTGACGGCGCGCACGCTGCAGGGCAACATCGTCCTGAACGTGAGCCCGCGCTTCGCCGCGGACATCGACGCCACGATCCTCACCTCGGATCCCGAAGTGAACGAGATGCACCTCGACTTCAACGGCATCACCATTCGCCGCGAGCAGGTCGGCAGCAAGACCCGCATCCGCGCAACCGGCAAGATCAATGGCGGCGGCGAGCGCGTCGAGTTGTACGCCGAGGACGGCGACATCTACATCTCCGCGCAAACCCTCACGCCGATCCGGCTGGCGAATCCGAAGTAGATCGCCCGGCTCGCGGCCGACTCTACAATGGCGCCATGCGTAAAACGCTGGCGACACTGCTTTTTCTATTGATTGCCGCTCCGTTGATTGCCACGCCGGCCGACGATGTCGCCGCGGCGCGCTCGGTCTTCGAGGCGAACATCAAAGCCATCCGCGAGCGCAATCGCGACGCGTACCTCTCGTACTACCTGCATTCGCCGTCGCTCGTGCGCGGCGGTCCTGAGGGGTTCGACACCGGCTTCGACTCGTTCGCGAAAGGCGTCGGCGCGCAGTGGCCCGATCTGATCGAGGCGAACGATATCCATCTCACGCCTTTGCAGCCGGGGATCGTCTACGGAACCTATCGCTATCGCGTCCGCTACGGCAGCGACGAGCATGTCGGGATCTCCGAGCGCCTTTTCGTCAGCACTCCGGCCGGATGGAAAATCGCAGTAACCGGCGCGATCGATTCGCCCGCCGGCACGCCGGCTGCGCCGCGCGCGCTCACCGGCGCGACGCTGATCGACGGCCGCGGCGGAGTCCCGATTGCGAACGCGAATGTGATCCTGCGCGATGGCAAGATCGATTGCGCGGGAACCGCGGCGCAGTGTCCGGTCCCCGAGGGGATTGACGTGACCGATGTGCGCGGGTTGTGGATCATGCCGGGGCTGATCGACGCGCACGTGCATTTCTCGCAGACCGGCTGGGCCGATGGACGGCCCGATTCGCTCGACATGCGCGCCACGCATCCGTATGACCAGACCGAGGCGGAGCTGAAGGCCGATCCGGAGCGGTATGGACGTTCGTATGTCTGCTCGGGCGTCACGGCCGTCTACGACGTCGGCGGCTACGCGTGGACGCTCAAGCTGCACGATCGCTTCGAGCCGAACACGCTCGCGCCGCACGTCGACGCCGCGGGTCCGCTCCTGTCGACGCTTGATCACTGGCTGAATCTTCCCGCCGAGCGGCAGTTTATCGTCCTCAACGACGCCTCGGCGCGCGACGGCGTCCGCTACCTCGCGTCGCAGGGCGCGCACGCAGTGAAGGTCTGGTACATCGTCCGTCCGCCCGATCTCACCGTCGAAGCGTCGGCCGCCGCGGTTGCCGCCGCCGGCGACGAGGCGCGCAAACACAACATTCCACTGATCGTCCACGCGACGGGATTGGCCGAGGCCAAGGCCGCGCTGCGTGCCGGCGCGACGCTGCTCGTGCACAGCGTCTCCGACAAACTCGTCGATCAGGAGTTTCTCGACCTCGCCAAACACAACGGCACGATCCTCATCCCGACGCTGATCGTGTCGCGCGGCTACGTGCGCATGTTCCGCTCGGCCGTTGAGCACACGCCGGTCGCGATCGACGATCCGAACGGCTGTGTCGACAAGTCCACGCTCGCGCGAATCGCCGAGACGACCTCGGCGCCGACCACACTGACCGCCGAACAACTGACGCGCCGCGACCAGCGAACGTCGCAAGGGGAGCAAATCGCCGCACAGAATTTGAAAGCGCTCGTCGCTGCCGCAATCCCGATCGCGACCGGCACCGACGCCGGCAATCCGCTCACGCTGCACGGCCCAGCGATTTACGCGGAGATGGAGTCGATGCAGAAGGCGGGCATGACGCCGATGCAGGTGCTCGTCTCCTCGACCGCCGTCGCCGCGCGCGCCATGCGCCGCGAGACGGAGTTCGGCGCGGTCGAGAAAGGGAAGGACGCCGATCTGGTCATCCTCAGCGCCGATCCAATCGCCGAGGTCGCGAACGTTCGCAAGATCCGCTACGTCGTCCGCGGCGGCGTGATGCGCACCATCGACGACCTGCACGCGCTCGCGCAGAAATAGAACCGTCATGCGTCCGCCCCTCCTTGCCCGCCTCGGATCGCGCATCGCGGATATCTGCGAGCGCTGGTTTCCGGACGCATTCGTGTTCGCGCTCGCGGCGATCGTGCTCGTCTTCATCGGCGGGATGTTCTCCGGTGTGAAGCCGGTCACGCTGGCGACCGAGTTCGGCAACGGCTTCTGGTCGCTGGTCAACTTCACCATGCAGATGGCGATGGTGATCGTGGGCGGATTCGTGGTCGCGTCGTCGCCGCCGGTCGCGCGGCTGACACGGTGGCTGGCTTCGATTCCGAAGACCGCGCGCGGCGCCGTGGCGTTCGTGGCGGCGTTCGCGATGCTGTCGTCACTGATTTCGTGGGGACTGTCGCTCGTCTTCACCGGACTCCTCGTGCGCGAGATCGTGAAGCGCATCGACGTCGACTATCGCGCCATCGGGGCCGCCGCGTACCTCGGCCTCGGCAGCGTCTGGGCACTCGGACTCTCGTCGTCCGCGGCGCTGCTGCAGGCGACAAAGTCGGCGATCCCTCCGTCGCTGCTGCCGATCACCGGCGTGATGCCGCTGACGCAAACGATCTTTCTTCCGCAGAGCATGGCCATGGCGGCGGTGCTCGTGATCGTGTCGGTGATCGTCGCCTACGTCTCCGCGCCGCGCGAAGGCGAAGCGCGGACGGCGAAGATGATGGGGATCGAATTTCACGATGACGATGTGGCACAGACAGCCGCAACAACGCCCGCCGAACGATTCGAGAACAGCCCCATCCTCAACATCATCATCGCGCTGCTGATGTTCTGGTTCCTCATCACGCAGTTCCGCGACAAAGGCGGCATCGCCGCGCTCGACCTCAACAACTTCAACTTTTTCTTCATCGCCGCGGGACTGCTGATGCATTGGAGGCCGCGCTCGTTTCTGCGCGCGGTGACGAAGTCGGTGCCGGCGACGGCGGGCGTTCTGATCCAGTTCCCGTTTTACGGCGGCATCTTCGGGATGATCTCGAAGACTCCGATCGCCGCGCAGCTTGCGCATGCATTCGTCAGTATCACCACGAAGGCGAGCTTTCCGATCGTCGTGGCGATCTACTCCGCCATCCTCGGCATGTTCGTTCCGTCAGGCGGCGGCAAGTGGATCGTGGAAGCTCCGTACGTGATGGCCGCCGCGCGCCAATGGGGCGAGCACCTCGGCTGGACCGTGCAGATCTACAACGCCGCCGAGGCACTGCCGAACCTGATCAACCCCTTCTGGATGCTCCCGCTCATGGGCATCCTCGGCGTCCGCGCGCGCGACCTGGCGGGATATTCGATCCTGCAACTGCTCTTTCACGCGCCGATCGTGCTGCTGCTGTGTTGGTTGTTTGCTCCGTGAGGGAGTAGGGGGTTGGGTGTGGGGAGTCGGAGATAAATCACGACTTGATGAGCGCGTGTGCTTTTCTCCCACACCCCACCCCCTACTCCCCACACCCCCTACTTCAAAAACTCCATCAGGTAATCGGTCGCGTCTTTCGATCCCATCACGGACAGCTTCTCCACGATGCGGCGCTTCGCCTGCGGATCCTTTTCGGCGCGCGCGAGGCTGATCAGCGTTTTGGCGTTGCCTTGGATGAAGAGCGCTTCGATCACGCCATTGCGGACCTCGGGGCGCGGGTCGTTGTTGTAGAGCGAGAGGAGCAATTCGCCGGAACGGCCGCCGCCGAGGAGGCCGAGGTTGCGGATGGCGGTGACTTTGAGCTCGAGCACCTTCTCGTTGCGCGCGATCTCACCCAGCTTCTCCGAATTGCCGCCGATGAACATGGCCTGCAGGATCTTCTTGCGCACTTCGACCGACGGCTCACTGCCGTACAACTCCGTCAGCTCGTTGCGCGCGCCGATGACGCCGAGTTGCATCACCGCATCCTGGCGCAGCTCGGCATTCGACTCACCTTTCGCGAGTGCGAGGAGGCGCGTGCGGTCGCCGGAGATCATGTAGGACTTCAGAACCGACTTCTTCACATTGATATCGGTCGTCGCGTTGTAGATGTCGGACAACACGCCGCGGCTGCGTTCTCCGCCGAGGATGCCGAGGGTGCGGACGGCGCGCTCGCGGAGGTCGGGCGGGCCGGATTTCGCGGTGCGCACGACGATATCGAACGCTCGCTGCGAGCCCGATTGGGTGAGAACGAAAAGAGCGCGCTCCTTCAGCTTCACCGGCTGATGGCCGTTGAGGATGCCTTCCAGGATGGGGATGGCGCGCTCCGGATCGCTGTTCATCAGGCCGTTGATGGCCATCAGCTTCACATCTTCGTCTTCGACATGTTCCGGCTCGATCTGCTGGCCGGCGGACTGGCGGATTTCGACTTCGAGCGTCTTGCCGTCCTCAACCCATTTCGACTTCGGATACGACTTCTGGAGTTGCAGCAGCGTCGACAGCCCTTCGGAACGCGCGCCCATTTTTCCCTGGGCGTACGCGAGCCAATAGAGCGCGGCGTCGGCGTGTTGCATGCGCATCTCGGCGACTTTGCGGAACGATGCCGCGGCCCGGCGCCAGTCGTGATCGTCGAGCGCATCGGTGCCGGAGTCGTAGAGGTCTTCTTCCTTTTCGATCTTGGCGTCGGCGCGTTCTCTCTCGCGGTCTTTGCGCTCTTGTTCGCGCTGACTCTTCTCGTCATCATCGTCCGAGACGGCGATGGCGATGGCAGTGCTCGATGGGTTGTTCCAGTTTGCGCGCACGGCCGGCGCAAGCGCGACCAGCGCGGCGGCGAGCGTGTAGATCAATTTCGTTTTCATAGTGAGTCCATTCCTTTCTGCGGGACTGTGGCGGGGGCTTCCTGGCCACCCACTTGTGCGCTGACAACGCGCACCTTGAAGAGGAGGCCTTTCGAATCGATCCGCTTCTGCAGTGCGGCGATTTCGTCGGGCGAGAGAGTCGAGCCTGCATGCGACAGCTCGACGAGGACCGGCTCGAGGTCCGACAGCAGCGAAGCGATACGCGTCTCGCCCCTCCGCGTGGCCGTTTGCCGGTAGATGCGGTTCGATGCGACGAGCTCTCCGGCGCGCTTGCTTTGCGATGCGACGTCGAGCGGATGTTTCGCGTCGGCGTTCGAGATCTCGAGCAGCATCCGTTCGGAGCTGTCGAGGTGATCGCTGACGACGACGAGTAATAGACGGTCTTTCGATGCGGACGCGATTGCGGCCGGCTGCGCGGCAGGAGCGGGCGTGTTCTGCACAACGATCGTTTGCGGCTTCACGGTCTGCTGCGTCCGCGCATGCCACAGGATGCCGCCGATGAATGCGACGACGAGCGCGGCGGCGATGGACATCCAGCCGTAGATGTTGCGCAGGCGATTGCTGCCGAGCTTCCAGCGCAGACGCGTCCAGACTTCGTCGCCGTATGCGTCGCTGCGTTCGGGGATGGGGAGCTGATCGACGAGCGTGAGCACGCTGCACAGGGTGTCGAACTGCGCGCGGCATTCATCGCACGCGGCGAGATGCTCCGGCGCGGCCGGCGCATCGCCGTCGCGGTAGTAGTGCGAAACCAATTGCTCTTCTGTCATGTGTTGCATGGTGTCGACCTCACAATCGGCTCCAGCGCTTCGCGCAATTTGCGCACGGCGCGGAAGATCGTGTGTTTTGCGGCATTGACCTGAATGCCCAGTGTTTTTCCGATCTCTTCGACCGGCATTCCTTCGAAATGGCGGAGGACGAACGCCGTCCGCTCGTTGCTGCTCAAACGCTCCATCGCCGCGGCGACGTGCTTCTGCAGATCGGCGGACATCAGCAGGCGATCCTGCTGCGCGTCCGTCCGCGCCGCCGCCGCGCCAGCCAGCTCGGCGGACTCGGGATCGCCGCCGTAGTGCTTGTCGGCCCGTCCGCGCGCTCGCAACAGATCGAGCGAGCAGTTGACGGCGATGCGGTGCAGCCACGTGCCGAAGTTCGCGCGATCCTCGAAATTGCGGAGCTGGCGGTAAGCGCGCAGAAACGTCTCCTGCACCACGTCGTCGGCATCATGTTCATTTCCAGTCATGCGATAGGCCACTCGAAACATCGGTTTGGAATGACGCTCGACCAGTTGCCTGAACGCTTCGGCATCGCCGGATCGGGCCCGGCTTACCACGGCAACGTCGGTCGTCGTCTCCATCGTCGAAACCTTAGACTGGATGCGGGTGGATTGGTTAGGTTGGCTGGGAGGGAGTGGGGTGTAGGGAGTGGGGGGTGGGAGATACGTCCCCCCCGATTTTTCTCCCACACCCCACCCCCTACTCCCCACTCCCCGTTACCATGAACAACTCGTGACCCATCTCGTCCACTACGTCCTCATCTACGGCGTCTCGTTGATTTTCATCAACGTGTTGCTGGAACAGCTCGGCGTGCCGGTTCCTGCGGTTCCGGCCCTGATCGTGGCGGGGGCGTTGTCGCGCGACGGGAAAATGTCGTCGACGAACATCCTGCTCGCCGCAATCGCCGCCTCACTGATCGCCGACTACATGTGGTTTCTGCTCGGGCGGCGCTACGGATATCGAATTCTGCGCACGCTTTGCCGCATCTCGCTCTCGCCCGACTCATGCGTGAGGGATACCGAGGCGCGATTTGAACGATGGGGATTGAAGTCGTTGCTGATCGCGAAGTTCATCCCCGGATTCTCGACCGTCGCGCCGCCACTCGCGGGCGCGTCGGGACGCGGCACGCTCGCTTTCGTCATCTACGACGGCATCGGCGCGCTGATCTGGGCCGGCGCCGCGGTCGCTGCCGGCCGTGCCTTTCACCACGCCATCGATCGCCTGCTCGCCGCGCTCGAAAACCTCGGCGGATGGGCGCTTGTCGTCATCGCATTGCTGCTGGTCGTGCTGATCGCCGTCAAGTGGGCGCAGCGGATTCACTTCCTCAAGCAACTGCGGCTCGCCCGCATCGAGCCGCACGAATTGAAGGCGATGCTCGACCGCGGCGAGTTTCCGATCGTCCTCGACGTCCGCACGGCCGGCGCCCGCAAGCACAATCCGCGATCGATTCCGAACGCCATCCTCGCGCACATGGACGACGTGGCCACGCAACTCGGCGACCTCGCTCCGCACGCCGAGGTGGTGCTGTACTGCACGTGACCAAACGAGGCCTCAGCCGCCCGTGTGGCGCGCATGCTGATCGACAAGGGATACACGAAGGTGCGGCCGCTCACGGGCGGACTCGATGGCTGGATCGACGCCGGATTTCCAGTGGCGGATCTCGCGTAGATGGCGATCTACATTCACGGCACTGACGATGACGAGCAACGGCGCCTGTCGCTGATGAACGACGTCCTGCTGAACTCCGCGATGCTGCGCGAGATGAACCTCCGCGGCGACGAACGCATCCTCGACCTCGGCTCCGGCCTCGGACAATTTACGCGAATGATGGCGCGCGCGGTGCCGAACGGACACGTCGTCGGCATCGAATACTCGGAAGAGCAACTGAGCGCGGCCAACCGCCTCGCCGCGAACGACAGCGAAACATCACTCGCCGATTTCCGCTCCGGAGATGCGCTCAATCTCGAACTCGGAGACGAGTGGGGAACGTTCGACGTCGCGCATACGCGCTTCCTCCTCGAACACATCCCCGATCCGCTGCGCGCGGTGAAGTCGATGGTGCGCGCGGTGAAATCCGGCGGACGCATCGTCCTCGCCGACGACGATCACGGCGTCATGCGTCTCTGGCCCGAGCCGCCCGGCTGGATGAGTTTGTGGGACGCGTACATGCGCGCGTACGAGCGCATCGGCAACGATCCGCACGTCGGCCGCCGCCTCGTGCAACTCCTCCACGACGCCGGCGCGCAACCGGTCCGCAACACCTGGGTCTTCTTCGGCGGCTGCGCGGGGATGGAGACGTTCCCGATCCTGGCCGCGAACATGGCGGGCGTGGTGCGCACGGCACGCGAGACGATCATCGCGCAGCACCTCTTCGAGGCGGACGCGTTCGACCGCGTCATGGCCGATTATTTTCTCTGGTCGCAACGCCCGGACGCCGCGCTCTGGTTTTCGGTGGCTTGGGCGGAGGGGGTGAAGCGATAACGCCAAGCGCTGCACATGGTGCCGGCGACGATTACGGCCTCCGCGCGCGGCCTGCAAGCGAACGCCTAGAGGGTGTAGTTCTTCTCGAGCAACACGCGCGCTCTTCGATCGCGCAGATTCCGAATCTGCGACTCGATATCCCGCTCGAACGGAATCTTGCGGTGGCTCGCGTACACCGGCGCGTCGACGGTGATCTTCTTCAACTCGTCGCCGAACGTGTTCGGAGAAAGGTGCGCGGTTTCGTCCGCGAGCGATTGTTGATCGTTCGGGAACGACGCCTCGGTCACCACCGCCACTACGTTCGGAGTCTTGTTCGTCCGCTTCCAAATTTCGGATGTCGGTCCGGTGTCGCCGGTGAAGGAGATGGCCTGGCCGTTCATCTCCACGATCACGCCGGCGGCGGGGATCAGGTGATGGACGTTGACCGCGGTCAGGCCGACGCCATTGCACATCACCTTCTTGCCGGGAGTCATCGGACGGTAGATCACCGCCGGCGCCTTCGTGATGGGCGAGATCAGCTTCGCGAAGTCGGGCCAGACGATGCCGTTGAAGACGTTGCCGACCAGGAGTTCCATCACCTCTTTCGAGGCGAAAACGGTCAACGGTCCCGCTGTCTGGCTGAAGCGGTTGTGGATGAGATGCGGCAGATCGCGTATGTGATCTGCATGAGGATGTGTGATGAAGACGGCCTGAATGCGGGCCTGCTGGGAGAACGACAGTTTCGATGTCAGCGTCCCGGCATCGACCGCGAGCCAGTCGTCGATCAGGTAGCCCGTCAGATTATGTTCAGCGTCTGACGCGCCGTACGCGCCGAGCACTTTGAGCCGCATCCCTGTCTTTCGCCCCGCTGTCTGTGGTCGCCTGGAGGGAGACTATTCTTGCAGCGGAATAACTTAATGTCCAGCGCAGAGGGAAGATGGCAACGTTGAAGAGGAACGAAAAGGCGCCGCTCCATGATGCGATGCAGCCATTTCATCCGGCCGTGCGCGATTGGTTCACTTCCGTCTTTCCCGCGCCGACGAAGGCGCAGACGATGGGCTGGCCTGCCATCGCCCGCGGCGATTGGACGCTGATCTTCGCCCCGACCGGCAGCGGCAAAACGCTGACCGCGTTCCTTTGGGCGCTGGACCGTCTGATGTTCGCGCCGCGTCCGCCGAAGGACCGCCGATGCCGCGTGGTCTACATCTCTCCGCTGAAGGCGCTGGCCGTCGACGTCGAGCGCAACCTGCGCGTGCCGCTCATCGGAATCGCCAATCTGGCCTCGGAACGCGGCGAGGAATTCGTGTTGCCGTCGATCGGCATCCGCAGCGGCGACACGCCGCAAGCGGAACGCGCGCGCTTCCTCCGCGATCCGGCCGACATCCTCATCACCACACCGGAGTCGATCTACCTGATGCTGACGTCAAACGTTCGCGAGGTCCTGCGCGGCGTGGAGACGATCATCGTCGACGAAGTTCACGCGCTCGTACCGAACAAACGCGGCGCGCACCTGGCACTGTCACTCGAACGGCTCTCACGGCTGGCGGACAAGCCACCGCAGCGGATCGGTTTGTCTGCAACGCAGAATCCGTTGGAGGAGGTGGCGAGGTATTTGTCGGGTGTGGGGGGTGGGGTGTTGGGTGTGGGAGATCAGGACGAGAAAAACTCCCACTCCCCACACCCCACGCCCCACCCCCCGACCACCATCATCAACACCGGCGAAAAAAAGCAGCTCTCCCTCCACGTCGAAGTTCCCGTCGAAGAGATGGCCAAACTCAACGAGTACTCGCGCGACGAAGTGCCGAGCGGGCCGGCGGGACAGAGCGTGCGCGCCTCGATCTGGCCCGCCATTCATCCGCGGCTGCTGGAACTGATCCGCGCGCATCGATCGACGCTCATCTTCGTCAACTCCCGAAGACTCGCCGAACGCATGGCCGGCGCGCTCAACGAGCTCGCCGGCGAAGTGCTCGTACAGGCGCATCACGGATCGATCGCGCGCGCACAACGGATCGAGATCGAAGACAATTTGAAATCGGGCCGGATGCCGGCGCTCGTGGCCACATCATCCCTGGAACTCGGTATCGACATGGGCGCGATCGATCTCGTCATCCAGATCGAAGCGCCGCCGTCGATCGCCAGCGGCATGCAGCGTATCGGCCGCGCCTCGCATCAGGTCGGGACGATCAGCGAAGGAATCATCTTCCCGAAGTTCCGCGGCGATCTCCTGGCGTGTGCTGCCGTCACCGATGCCATGCACCGCGGCGCCATCGAACCGACGCGTTATCCGCGCAATCCGCTCGATGTGCTCGCGCAGCAGCTCGTGGCGATGATCGCCGTCGAGCCGTGGCACGCCGATGAACTGTTCGCCTTCGTCCGCCAATGCGCGCCGTTTTCGGAGCTGGCCCGCACATCCTTCGACGGCGTTCTGGACATGCTGTCCGGCCTCTACCCCTCGGACGAATTCGCCGAGCTGCGGCCGCGCGTGACGTGGGACCGCGTCACCAACATCCTCACGCCGCGGCCCGGCGCCAAGCGCATCGCCATCACCAGCGGCGGCACGATTCCCGACCGCGGTCTCTTCGGCGTCTTCCTCGCAGGCGGCGAAAAGATGCAAAGTGCGCGCGTCGGCGAGCTCGATGAGGAGATGGTCTTCGAGTCGCGCGTCGGCGAAACCTTTCTCCTCGGCGCGTCGACCTGGCGCATCGAGGAGATCACGCACGACCGCGTCCTGGTCACCCCCGCGCCGGGCGAGCCGGGCAAGATGCCGTTCTGGAAAGCCGACGCCGCCGAGCGCACCGTCCCCTTCGGCGAAGCGATCGGCGCGCTGGTGCGCGAAGTCGGCGCAATGCAACCCGCCGCAGCCATCAAGCGATTGACGTCGAAACACGACCTAGACGAACGCGCGGCGAAAAACTTTCTCCAGTATCTCGACGATCAGCAGTCCGCCACCGGCGCCGTCCCCGACGACCGCACCATCGTCGTCGAACGCGTCCTCGACGACCTCGGCGACTGGCGCGTCTGCGTCCTGACGCCGTTCGGCGGCCGCATCCACGCGCCGTGGGCGATGGCGGTGACGGCGAAGGTCCGAAACGAGCTGCAGATCGACGTCGAGACGATGTGGAGCGACGACGGCTTCATCGTCCGCTTCCCCGACACCGACGCCGCGCCGCGCGCGGAGCTGGTCATCCCCGACGCGGATGAGATCGAACAACTGGTCGTCCGTCAGCTCGGCTCCAGTTCGATGTTCGCGGCGAAGTTCCGCGAGGCCGCGGCGCGCGCTCTCCTGCTCCCGCGCTATCGCCCCGACCGCCGCACGCCGCTCTGGCAGCAGCGCAAACGCGCGTATGACCTGCTCCAGGTCGCGTCGCGCTTCGGCTCGTTCCCGATCATCCTCGAGACGTATCGCGAAGTGCTGCGTGATGTCTTCGATGTCCCCGCGCTCGTGGCGACGATGAAGAAAATTCAACAGCGAAGTATCCGCGTCGTCGTCGCCGACACCGAGAAGCCGTCGCCGTTCGCCGGCTCGCTGCTCTTCCGCTACGTCGCGAATTTCATCTACGACGGCGATGCGCCGCTGGCCGAGCGCCGCGCGCAGGCTCTGTCCATCGATCAGGCCCAGCTTCGCGAGCTCCTCGGCGAGCCGGAGTTGCGCGAGCTGCTCGACGCCGATTCGCTCTACACGCTGGAGCTCGAACTGCAGCATCTCGACGACCGCCACAAAGCAAAGTCGATCGATGCCTTGCACGATCTCCTGCTCCGCCTCGGCGATCTCTCGCTCGACGAAATCGCTGCACGATCGCTCGTGGATGCAAAGGAAGCGACGCGCGAGTTGACGAAGACCCGCCGCATCATTGAAATCCCGATCGCGCGCGAAAAGCGTTTCATCGCCATCGAGGACGCCAGCCGTTACCGCGACGCCCTCGGCGTCCCGCTTCCGCAAGGCCTCGCCGATCGATATCTGCAACCGGTCGCCGATCCCGCCGGCGATCTCGTCCTCCGTTTCGCGCGCACGCACGGTCCGTTCACGCCACCCGAGGTCGCGCGGCGGTATGGGCTCGGCGTCGCGATTGTCACCGCGTCGTTGGAGCGTTCCGTCGAGCGCGGACGCCTCATCGAAGGCGAGTTCCGTCCCGGCGGCACGCAGCGCGAGTGGTGCGAAGTGGAAGTGCTGCGATCGATTCGCATGCGCTCGCTCGCGAAGCTGCGCAAGGAAGTCGAGCCGGTCGACACCGCCGCCTACACGCGCCTCATCACCGGCTGGCAACTCGTCACGAAAAAGCGCCGCGGACTGGAAGGACTGCTCGAAGTCATCGAAGCGCTGCAAGGCGCCGCCATGCCCGCGTCGATTCTCGAATCGGAAATCCTGGCCGCACGCATCGACGGCTACAAGCCGTCCGATCTCGATACGCTCAGCGCCGCGGGCGAGATCGTCTGGACCGGTGTCGAACCGATCGGCGAGCGCGATGGCCGCATCGCGCTGTACCTCACCGATCATCTGCCGCTGCTGCACGACGCATCGACGACTGAGCTGAGCGAATTGGAGCAGCGCATCGTCGATCATTTGCGCTCGACTGGCGCGTCGTTCTTCGCGCAGATTCAAACCGCGCTCGGCGGCTTCGCGAACGACGTTGTCGACGCGCTCTGGAACCTGGTCTGGCGCGGCGTGATCACCAACGACACATTTCACGCCCTGCGCGCCTACACGCGTCCAAAGAAAGCGCCGCGAACGCAGGCGTTTCGCTCGCGCCGCGTGGCTCCGCCGTCGACGCAGGGACGCTGGTCGCTGCTTCCGCCGCCGCGGGGCAGCGCCACCGAACGCGCCAGCGCGCTCGCGCACCAGCTCCTCGCGCGCTACGGAATCATCGTCCGCGAAGCGGCGGCCGTGGAGTCGGTGCCCGGCGGTTTCAGCGCCATCTATCCGGTCCTCAAAGCGATGGAGGAGTCGGGCCGCATCCGCCGCGGCTACTTCGTGGCCGGCTTCGGCGCCACGCAGTTCGGCACCGGCGGCGCGCTCGATCTGCTGCGTTCCAATCGCGATGAGCCCGACGAACCAGAAACGGTGATGCTCGCCGCCACCGATCCCGCCAACCCCTACGGCGCGCTCCTGAAATGGCCCGTGCCCGGACTGATGCGCGTCCCCGGCGCAAGCGTGATCCTCGTCAACGGCATGCTCACCGCGTACGTCGGCCGCGGCGAAAAACAACTCAGCGTCTTTCTCCCCGAGGACGAGCCGATGTGCGGAACGGCGGCGAAGGAAATCGCGCGGATGCTCGCGTCGCTCGTCACGAACGGCACGCGCCGCGCGCTGCTCATCGCCGAGATCAACGACGCGCCGGCGTCAAAGTCGCCCCTCGGCTCGTATCTCGCCGAGGCGGGATTCGCAGCCACTGCGATGGGCTACCAAATGCGCGCGGTGCGGTGACTTCTTGCAGGCTCCGAACGTCTATCGTTCGTCGCGACCCGTGCCACCACTGTAGAATTCGTGCCGGAATCCCGAAAGGAAACGTTCATGCGCTTCTCGAGTTGCGTGCTCCTGCTGTTCGTCGCAATTTCCAGCGTCGCCGCGCCGCAGACGCCCGTCGTTCCGCACGCGGCGGAAAGTGTCGAAGTCTCCATCGTCAATGTCGATGCGGTCGTGGTCGACAAACAGGGCAAACGCGTGCAGGGTCTCCTCCGCGACGACTTTGAGATCTTCGAGAACGGTGTCCGGCAGCCGATCACGAACTTCGCCGAATACACATCGACAGTGCCGCAGCAGCCAAGCGGCGTCGTCACGGCGCAGATACCGGCCGGCGCGCCGCAACCGCCGCCTCCGCAGCGGCGCTCGATCATCGTATTCGTCGAACGCTTCCAGCTTCCGGCGTTCCGCAGCGATCCGATGTTCGCAGCGATGAAGAAGCTGCTCCACGATTCCGTTCGGCCCGGCGACCGGGTCATGGTCGTGTCGTGGAACCAGGGCATCGTCGGAGTCCGGCAGACGTTCACCGACGACCTGTCGAAAGTCGACAAGGCGCTCGATGAAATCGCCAGCCGGACCAAAACCCGGAGTCATGACCCGATGGATGACCTCCGGCAGGAGCTCAGCACCCTCCAGGATCCGTTCGGCGGCGGCAGGGCGGCGATCGAAGACAGCGGCCTCTCATTCTCTCGCGAGCAGTCGGCCAGGATGAAAGCGGAAATCGCCATGGCCGACGAAAAGCGCAAGGTGGAAACGCTGAAAGCGCTGATGCGCTCGATGGCCGGCGTCGAAGGCAGGAAAGTCCTTCTGCTGGCAACGCACCGCTTGTCCGAGTATGCGGGCGCGGAGGCGTTTTACCTCGTTGATCCGGGCCAGTTGCCGGCCGAAGTCCAGAGTGAGTTCGACGCCAAACCGCTGATCGGCACGCTCATCGAGACCGCGAACGCGAACGGCGTCACGATCTATCCGATCTACGCGGAAGGGCTCGGATCGACGACGCTGCCGTCCGCCGATCAGTCCGAAGCCCCTGCCGCCGGAAGCGGAGCATTCGACTATCGCATCCTCAGCAACGAGACTCCGATGCTCGAATTCGTCGCGAAAGAAACCGGCGGCGTAGCGGCGTGGGGCAGCACCGACGTCACGAAATTGCTGCCGCGGATCGGCGACGACTTCGATTCGTACTACTCGCTCGCGTATCGCGCCACGTCCACCAAAGCCGCGGCGCGCAAGGTCGAGGTCCGCGTCAAGGATCCGGCGTTGTCGGTGCGTGCGCGCAGGCAGTTCGTGCCGAAAAACGAGACCACGCGGATGGAAGACCGCGTGATCGGTGCGCTCTTCGGCAACGCGCCGCGGTCGGCGTTCCGCTTTGCCGCGAAGAGCGGCGAGCCGACGCGCACGAAAAAGAAAACGTACCTCTTCCCGCTGACCGTGCAGGTGCCGATCGCCGCGCTGACGCCGCTGCGCGGGCAGGGGAACGTCTACAACGGCGCGTTCTCGGTTTATGTGGCGTGGGGATCGATGATCGGCGGCGTGAGCGACACGCATCACGACACGCAGCAGTTTTCGATCCCTGTCGCCGATCTCGATAAGGCGAAAACCGGGCACTTCACCTACACGGTCTCGGTGGAGTCGCTCACGCCGTCGCTGCGCGTGGCGCTGGGGATCTACGACGAGGTGTCGCACGATTACGCGGTCGGATTGATCAATCTGCAGCCGCCGCCGGCGAAGTGATCTCTCTACAGGGTGAGGAGTTTTTCAGCGTGACGCAGTCACTGCTAGAGAGCGCTTCCAGTGATCGTTTGCGCGCGCGATTGCAAGCGAGCTTCCGAGGTAGGATTTCCGAGCGATGAGGAACGAAATGCTCCAAGTGCTCACGCAGTTCCATCGGGAGGTGGTAATCCCCGATGTTGAACGGATCGTCGAAGAAGCGATCAATACGTCCGTAGGTTCCTTGCGGAACGACATGTACTCGCACTTCGACGCGATCCATGTTCGTTTTAATCGGCTGGAGTCGGAGTATTACGCGCTGAAATCGTGGATGAGCCGTCTCGACGAAAGACTGGCGCGAATCGAATCCGAAATTCAGTCCGTGAACGTACGGGTGAGCCATGTCGAATCAGAGTTGCAATTTGTGAAGGCCCATTTGGTCGCGCTCGAAATGCGCGTCGCCGACATCGAGAAGAAGATCGACCGCCTGGCGACGGAAACAGAGCTCGTCGAAATCCGGCAGCAGATCGTAATTCTGAATGACCGCATCGCCGCGCTGGAAACGAGACACTGACCGCGTCGTCAACTTCAACACCCGTTACCAGCAATCGCGGCTAGGTAAATCTCCGCGCAAATGCTGGCAACGCCGGAGGCAACCAACGCCGTCCGCCGTGCCGGCTACGACATCCAGTTCACGCCGGCTTCCTTGTTCCACTTCGTGGTCATCTTTTTCGACTTCGTCCAGAACTCGATCGAGCCGCGGCCGGTAATGTCGCCGACGCCGAACTTCGAATCGTTCCAGCCGCCGAAGCTGAACGGCTCGCGCGGCACCGGGACTCCGACGTTGACGCCGACCATGCCCGCGCTGGCGTTCTCCATCACGTAACGCGCCACGCCGCCGCTCTCGGTGAACACGCTAGCGGCATTGCCGTACGGCGATTTCTGCTGCACGCCCACCGCCTCGGCCACATCCTTCGCGCGGATGATCACCATCACCGGTCCGAACACTTCTTCCTGCGCGATGCGCATGTCCGGCGTGACGTTGTCGATCAGCGTCGGGCCGACGTAGTAGCCATTTTCTTTTCCCTTCACTTTGTACCCGCGGCCATCGACGAGGATTTTCGCGCCCATCTTCTCGGCCTCGGTGATGTACGCCTCGATGCGCTCCTTGGCCGCGGCGGAAATCACCGGACCGATGTGCGTTCCCGGCACCATCGACTTCACGAGGTTCACCATCCGCTCGATGATGTGATCGCTCTTGCCGACCGCCATCATCACCGACGCCGCCATGCAACGCTGTCCGGCGCAGCCTGACATCGACGCGACCACGTTCGACGACGTCATCTCCGGATCGGCGTCCGGCATCACGATCAGATGATTCTTCGCCCCACCGAGAGCCAGAACGCGCTTGAAGTTCGACGTGCCGCGGCGATAGACGATCCTGGCGACCTTCGTCGAGCCAACGAAACTGATGCCCTCGATTCCGGGATGGTCGCAGATCGCTTCCACCGTCTCCTGACCGCCGTGAACGATGTTGAGAACGCCGTCCGGAAGTCCCGCCTCGCGCAGCAGTTCGGCGATGCGGCCGGACGACAGCGGCACCAGCTCGCTCGGTTTAAGGATCATGCAGTTGCCGAGGGCGATGGCGTTCGGGATGGTCCAGTTGGGAACCATGTTCGGGAAGTTGAACGGCGTGATCGACGCAACGACGCCGACCGGAAAGTGCTCGACGCGGCACTCGACGCCGCGCGAGACTTCCAGCACTTCGCCCGCGGTGATCTGCGGCAGCGAACAGGCGAACTCGCAAAGCTCGGCCGACTTCAACACCTCCGCCCGCGCTTCGCTATCGATCTTGCCGTTCTCCTCGGTGACCAGCCGCGCCAGCTCATCGATGTTCTGCTCGAGCAGCGCCTTGAAGCGATAGAAGACCTGCACCCGCTCCTTGATCGGCGTTTGCGACCACGCCGGAAACGCGGCCTTGGCGGCCTGCACCGCGCGATCGACATCCGCCGTCCCCGACAACGGCACGCGCGAGATCACCGTCCCCTCGGCGGGATTGAAGACATCGAGATAACGATCCGCATCGTGCTCGACGAATGCGCCGCCGATGTAGTTGCGAATGTCGGGGTAACGAGTGGTTTCGATTGCTGACATGACTTTCTCCCAGATGAGCGATCGACGCCGCTTCGGCTTCGCGGCGCGGCTGGGCATTCTATCCCGGCGCGCAGGACGGTCCGCGAAACCGTCTCGCGAACGGCCAATCGCGAATCCGCCCGGCTAACGCTCACGCACTACTCTCGGAGCAGCAGCATGCGCAGAATCCCGCCGATTCGGAAGTTGCGCAGGAACGTGCCGTGCTCGAAGAGCTCGGCCTTGTCGTTCAGCGTTCCTTCGGTTGACGCGCGATGTTCGCCGCGCTGTTCGCGAGCGGCGCGGCGGCGGCTGTCGACGTTTGCGGCGCGCTGGTCGCTGATGCGCCCGTAACGACGCTTGATCTCGTTGAGCCGTTCCGCCGGACGAAGCCCCGGCGGTTCAGAAGGGAAGATTTACTTCAATGTCCGGATGTGCGCGACGATCGCGCTAATCTCGGCGTCGGTCAACTTGCCTTTGTACGCAGGCATCTTGCCTTTACCGTCAGTAGTGACCTTGATCAGTTCCGCGTCGGTCTGCTTCTGGACCTCCGGCGAACGCAGGTCGCGGAGCTTCATCGACTTGCCCATCGGCGTGGCGCCGCTGCCGTCCGCGCCGTGGCACATCGCGCATTTCGCCTTGTAGAGAGCTGCGCCGTCGGCCGCGGAGAGTGTTGCCGGCAGGATAATGAGCACCGCGCCGGTGAGAATGGCAAAGAGTTTCCGATTCATTGTGGCCTCCTATGAGTCACTACATGCCGCCGCCGGTATGGCAGTCGGCACAATTGACGCCGCGCAGATCGCCGATATCGACCGGATGCTCAAACGTCGCATTCGTCGAATTGCTGTCGGGCAGAACCGTGTGGCAAATCTGGCAGTCTTTGCTGATCTTTTTCCCATCCTTGCTCACATGCTGATCGTCGTGGCAGCGGAAGCAGCCCATGGACGCGAAATGGCCGAGGTTGTCGGGATGGGTGCGCCAGTCGACGCGCATTTCGGGGAAACGGATGGCCCGGAAGACATCCTGTGCAGACTTCACGGCGCCGTCGATCTGCGGTCGTTTTGTTTTGTACACGTCCGGATAGGCTTTTAGATAGTACGCGGGGAGAGTTTTTGCAATTGCCGCGACTCCGGCGTCGGTCGTCGGATAGTCGGCGGCGAGGACTGCAACGGCCTGCTGCTTGATGAAAGGAAGGGTCTTGTCGATTTTTCCGCTGAGCAGCGCGTTGTCGACGGCGCGGTCGGGCGAGCGGTAAATGTGCGTCGGCCGATTGTGGCAGTCGACGCAATCCATACGCCGCGTCGTCGCTGTGGCGATCTGTGCGTCAGTGAGCTTCGACTCGGTCGATTTGTACTCGGTCACCTTTCCCGTGCGGTCTTTGATGCGGACCCACGGAATGACCTGGCGCTGCCGGTCGGTGGCGATGTAGGTGACTTCATTGGCGATGTTCATGTGCCAGTGAATGCCGCTGGTCTGACCCGCTTGCGGACTGCCGCCGCCGGTCTTGATCAGCATGCGCACTTCTTTCAGCGTATTGGTCTCGTCGTATGCGTAATGATCGAAGACCTTCAATTGCGCGCCGAAGAATTTCGCCGGCCAGTGGCATTGCTCGCAAGTCTCCTGCGCCGGCCGCAGGTTTTGTACAGGACTCGGAATGGGCCGCGGGTATTTGTGGGCAACGACCGAGTAAAGCTGATACGACCCCGACAGCTTGGAGCGGACGAACCATCCCGCGCCAGGGCCGATATGACAACCGGCGCAGCCAACATGCGCATGCGGTGAGGCTTGATAGGCAGTGTATTCGGGGTACATGACCTTGTGGCAGGCCGTTCCGCAAAATGCGTCGGAGTCGGTGTAGTGATAGGCCTGATAGCTGCCGACCACCGACATCGTCACAAAAAGAATCAGACCGACCGCCGAGGAGATGAGGATGACGCGAGTGCGCCGCTCGTTCAGGTCGATTTTCGGATATTCGGGGATTTCGCCGGGCGCCATGTGGCGACGGCGTCTGCGCTCGATCAGCATGCCTGCGAAGAAGATCAGCATGCCGACAATGAGGATGCCCGGCGCGATGATCCACGTCAGGATCCCCATGTAGGGATTCGAATTGGCGTGCGTGGCGTCGAGATAAATGAGAAAACCGAGGTTCGCCAGTGCCACTACGGCGATGCCGATTCCGGCCTCGCTGATCAGGTTACGCGACAGCCGCAATGGCTTCGCCGGTTCCGTCATTCGTCTTTCCCTTCCTCATCGGCCAATGGGTGTTCTTCTTTGTACTGCTCTTCCGGCATTTTTCCGTCGAGCCATGCCCAGTTCATCGGATAAACGTCGGGGTCAAAAATCACGTGATAGAAGTGCCAGACGAGGATGGCCAGGGTGGCCAGGATCGCTTCGTAGTAGTGAACGGTCGTGGCGACGTCGATCCACCAGCGCGGGATCCAGATCGAAACCGCGACAGAGTACCAGATCATCAAACCGGTCAGCGCCATGACCACAGTGCCCCACATACCGGCCCAATACTCGGTCTTTTCGGCGTAGCTGAAGCGCGCGAATTGCGGCTTGGTTTTCCTGACGCCGATGTAGTAACCGACCGTGCCGGCGGCGTTGCCAATGTCGGAGAAGCGGAACCATAGGTCGCGCAGACCCTTCCGGCCTTCGCGCGTGACGACCATGTAGGCGAGGTGATAGACGCCGATGGCCATCATCACCACGGCTGCGATGCGATGGACGATGCGCCGCAGTTGTTCGCTCGGTCCGAAGAGAAGTCCGAACCACGAGTTCGGCCAAGCCAGCGCGAAGCCGCTGATGACGAGTACGACGAAGCTGATGCCCATCACCGCGTGCTGGATGCGCTGATTGAGATTCATCCGCTCGACGGTGGGGCCGGCGTTGCGGGCCTTCCGCGCCGCCACCGCCTTCTTCCACCAGATCAGGATGTTGTGCAGAACCATGAAGCCGACCGTGGCAATGATCAGCGCGATGTAGATGCGCCGGATCCACGTCACGATGCGCGACGGCGTGTCGCTGACGTCGCCGGACGCGCGGTGAATCTTGCCGCGCGTGAAATTGATCGCGGCGCCGTCGTGACACTTGCCGCAGGTCTTCTGCAGATTCTTCGGATGGATCGCCGAACGCGGGTCGGAGGACGGCAGCACATCGTGCGCGGTGTGACAGCTCGCGCAATCGGCGGCTGTCGTCGATCCCCTGCGGCGCGCCAGACCGTGGTAGCTCGATTCGTACGACGACACGCGCGTTCCGGCCACGCCGAATTCCTGCGTCAGGCGGACTCCGTCGTGGCAGCGCGCGCAGCTCGAGCGCGGTCCGCTCACCTGGTCAGCCGCACGGGAAATCGTGTGGATGCCGTGGCAGTCTGTGCAGACCGGCGCGTTCCAATTGCCGCGCGCCAGCGCCTTGCCGTGCACGCTTTCCGTGTAATGCGCGGCGATGGTGGCGTGGCAGGCGCCGCAGGTGCGGGCCACGTTGAACTTGAAGATGCCGGAGAGCGGATCGTTGGCGGGACGGACGGCGTGGTGATCGTGGCAGTCAGTGCAGACGGCCGCTTTTGCGGAACCGTTCGCGACCGCCCGGCCGTGCACGCTGGTCTGATACGAGATGGCCGACTGGTTGCTGAGTCCCGCCTTGGCCATCGCGAACTTCTGGCCGTGACAGGTCGAGCAGGTCGCGGGGATGTTGGCGTGCGCCGTCTTCGATTTCGGATCGGACGACGGCAGGATCTCGTGAGTCAATCCGTGGCAATCGGCGCACCTGGCACCCTTCGCCACTCCCGATTTGATTGCCTTCGCGTGCAGGCTGTTGTCCCACGCCGCGACGCTGTCGGGGTGACAGGAGGCGCAATCGACGGCTTTCGGCGCCGGATTGTGCGGATACGCCTTCACGTCGACGTGGCAGTTCGTGCAGTCGAGCGGACCGTGGACCGACGCGGCGAGCTTCTTCGCATCGACGTGCTGCGGCATGTCGGTCGTGTCATGACAGGCCAGGCATTCGGCGTTCGCCATCTGCGCGCGCGCCGAAA
Organism: Thermoanaerobaculia bacterium; assembly: GCA_035996815.1. Taxonomy (GTDB): domain Bacteria; phylum Acidobacteriota; class Thermoanaerobaculia; order Gp7-AA8; family Gp7-AA8; genus JADGNZ01. Next base: position 40,325 of record DASYJF010000114.1, read on the forward strand.
CGGCGGCGAGCAGGAACGCGGCGGCGATGATCAGTTTTCGCATCGGAAGAGACCTCGGTTCACACGATAGGTTTGGCCCGCTCATCCCACGATGCTGCGAGTCACCTTTGAGGTGTGACTCACAGCACGCGCATGTGTGCGGGGCTAGATTCCGAGGGCCGCCATCGCGGCGCCGACGCTGACGATCAGCGCGCCGGCGACGGCGTCCCCGTAACGATCGATCCATGGCGCATGGAAGGCGCGCGCGCCGGCGTGAGCGGCCGTGACGAGGATGACCATCGTGGCAATCGTGGCCAGCTCATACGCGACGATCACCGCGGCCACCGTGTGCCAGCCTGCGCCGGCCGAGGCGATGATCATCGGAATCACGGCCACACACGGGTCGGCGGAGAAAAGCAGAAACAGCGACCACTCGGTAAGCCCGTGGTCGTGATCGTTGCGGCCGTGCGCGTGGTGATGATCGTGCGCATGAATCACCGCCAGCGGATCGCGGCGCAGGTTTCGGATGATGCCCCAGCACATGTAGACGGCGCCGAACGCGATCAACAGCCAGGTCGCGAACGACGCGAGCCGGCCGCCGATCAGGCGGATCATGCCGAGGCCGGCGAAGAGCGCGACGATGCCCATTAGCGCGGAGACGGTGACGTGGCCGAAGCCGCACAGGATCGTCGTGCGCGCGGTGCGCAGCGGCGTCCACTTGCGCACGCGCGCCAGCGCGGCGAATGGCATCCAGTGATCGGGCACCATCGTGTGCAGCGAGCCGACCGTTGCGGCCGCGAAGACGAGCGCCCAGGAGAATCCGCTCATGATGCGATCTGCTCCGGCGCCCTGCGGCGTTGTTTCAGCCACTCAATCCATCCGTCCACGCCGCCGGGCTTCTGCGACGCCAGCGGGATCACGACCGGATTCGGCATGACGCGCGCGAGTGCGTGGTAGATGACCTCGACGTCGACGTCGAGATGCGGAAGCAGATCGGTTTTCGTCAGCAGGACCACATCCGCTTTCGCAAACATGGTCGGGTATTTCAGCGGCTTGTCTTCCCCCTCGGTCACCGACAGCGCGACGACGTTGACGTCCTGGCCGAGGTCGTAGACGGCGGGGCAGACGAGGTTGCCGACGTTTTCGATGAAGAGGAATTCGACGCCGTTGAGATCGAGATGATGCAGCTCGTAATGGACCATCTCGGCGTCGAGGTGGCAGGCCTGTCCGGTCTTGATGGCGCGCGAACGGATGCCGGCGCGGACGAGACGCATGGCGTCGTTCTCGGTGGCAAGGTCTCCGGCGATCGCGGCGAGTTTCGCGCCGTCGTTGAACGTGCGCGCGGTCGCTTCGAGCACGGCGGTCTTGCCCGATCCGGGCGAGCCCATGAGGTTGACGGTGAAGATGCCGCGCTCGCGGAGATGCGCGCGGTTATGCGACGCGGTGCCGTCGTTGCGCGCGAGAATGCGCGTTTGCAGCTCGAGCGGCACGAGGTTCACGTCACCGCATCCACAATCGGTACACATCAAGCGACCTCCAGTTCGATTCGTTGAAGGATGATTTCGTCGCCGCTGGCGAGCTCCGCCGGTTCGTTGCATGCGACGCAGCGCAGAAAGGCGCCGCGCGTAATTGCCACGTGGCAGCGCGGACAATGCCAGCGCACCGGAATGCGATCGATGGTGAGCGCCGCGTGTTCGCACAACGTGCCGGCGCGGAAGACTTCGTACGCGGTCGTGAGGAGGCCACAGTCGACGCCGGACATCTCGCCGATAGAGACACGCACTTCGTGCACGGCGACATGCATTTCATGTGTGGACGCCTCGCGCGCGCCGACAGCGGCGGTCACGGAATCGACGAGCGACTGCACGATCGAGTACTCGTGCATCACGACGCTCCGAATTTCGGTTGACGCTTGCCGAAGAACGCGTCGATGCCTTCGGCGAAATCGCCGCCATCGGCGATGCGTGCCAGGTGCTGCAGCTCGCGGTCGAGATGAACGTCGAGCCGATCCATCCCCGCGGCCTGGTTGATCAACTCTTTTGCAATCCCCATCGCCTCGGTCGGCCCGGACGCGAGCTGCGCCGCGAGCGTGGCAACGTCCGCATCGAATGTCTCCGCCGGATAGACCGCCGTGATCAATCCGATCCCCAGCGCGCGCTGCGGCGTGAGCCGCGGATTGAGAAAGAGCAACTCGAAGGCGCAACGCAGTCCGACCAGGCGCGGCAGCATGAAGGTGGAGCTTTCCGCGCCGGTCAGGCCGGTCTTCGTGTATGCCCACTCGAACGAGGCGCGGTCGGAGGCGACAACGAGGTCGCACGCCATGGCCAGGCCGAATCCGCCGGCGGCGGCGATGCCATCGACCGCGGCGATGAACGGTTTCGGCGCGCGGCGAATCTCAGAGATCGTGCTGTGGATGTATTCGAGGATTTCTTTGAAGGCGTGGCCGTACGCGGGCGAGGCGGCGCGGATGTCTTTCAGATCGGCGCCGCTGCAAAACACGCCGCCTTCGCCGCGAAGCACGACGGCGCGAATCGCGGAATCGCGCGCCATCTGCAGACCCGCTTTGCGCAGGTCGCGCGCGGTCTCGGCGTCGAGGGAATTGAAGCGCTCGCGGCGATCGATCGTGATCGTCCCGACGGCATCGGTGACATCGACGCGAATGTGGGTCATGCCGCCGCCCTCTCCGGCAGGATGCGGCGCAGCCCTTCGAACGCGAGCGCGCCCCACGTGCTGCGCATCATCCATTCGCGTTGCGCATACGCATACGCGCGGACGATGTCGTCTTCGCCGCGCGTGGCGGCGACGCGAACGAACGGCGCAACCGGAAAGGCGTTGCTGCGCGCCACCACCGGGCCGGCGTCGAGCTCCGGTGTGACGATGTGGACGCTGCTGCGCGTCTCGCGCTCTCCGGCCACGATCGCGTCGCGCGTGGCGTGGAGGCCGGGATAACGCGGGCTGCCATCATCATTGCGAAGCGTGAGATCGGAGTCGTGTACGTTGAGAATGCGATCCGGAAATGCCGCCAGGAGCGGTTCCGTGAGGATGTAGATGTAGCCGAGGAGGAGGACGGCGTCGACGTTGAACGGTGCGAGCATCACGGCCGTCTTGATATCGAAACTTCTGCGATCGCAGCCGCGCGGCAGCTGGCGGTCGAGGACGCACGCGACGTTCACGAGGTTGCGCAAAACCGGCAGACCGGGCGCGCGTTTCGAGCAGAGGATGGCGACGTTCAACATATGCGTGGCAGAGGCTCCCCTTCAGGTTCGCTGAGCAGCCGTTTTCCGAATCCGGTGTCGAGAATGACCGAGCCGAGGCGCTCGGTTGTGCAGACGCCGATGATGGCGGCGTCGCGGCCGAGCGGATGGGCGCGGAGAAGTTGCAGCACCTCGTCCGCGCGATCGGCGCGAACGCCCATCAGCGCTTTGCCTTCGTTGGCGACGTGCAGCGGATCGATGCCGAGGAGCTCGCCGACGGCGCGAACCGCGGCAGTGATCGGGACGGATCGTTCGTCGAGCACGATGCCGACGCCGCTCTTCGAGGTCATCTCGTGCAAGGCGCTCGAGACGCCGCCGCGCGTCGGGTCTTTCATCGCGGTGACGGCGTCCGGCAGCATGTCGAGCACCGAGGCGATGAGCGAATTCATTGGAGCAACGTCGGAGACGAGATCGCCTTCGATTCCGATCGAATGCCGCGCCGCCATCACCGCCAGCCCGTGCTCGGCGATGTTGCCGGTGACGATGATGCGGTCGCCGGCGGAGAGGCCGTTGTCGCGGATCAGCGTGCGCGTGAGGCCGATGCCGCAGGTGTTGATGACGATTCCGTCGAGCTCGCGGCGGCCCATGACTTTCGTGTCGCCGGTGACCACCGGAGCGCGCGCCTCGCGGCAGGCGGCGATCATCGAGCGCTGAATCGCTTCGAGCGACTCGAGCGCAAATCCTTCTTCGAGGATCACGCTGCAGGTGAGCGCGAGCACGTTCGTCGCGCCCATCATGGCCAGGTCGTTCACGGTGCCGCAGATGGAGAGGCGGCCGATGTCGCCGCCCGGAAAGAAGATCGGATGGATGACGTGCGAGTCGGTGGTGATGACGAGCCAGTCGTCGCCGATGCGCATCGCGGCGCCGTCGTCCATCGCGGCGATGCCGACGCCTTCGAATGGAAGTGTGGCGAAGTCGCGGACGAAGAGCCGTTCGATGAGCGAGCGCATGGCCCGTCCGCCGCCGCCCTGCTTGAGCGTGATCCGGCCTGTTGTGGATTCCATCAAGGTGGTGGTCATGCCGTCGCCTCCAGATCGGGAACGCCGCCGTAGAGATGCCAGATCTTGCAGGTCCCTTCGTTGGAGACCATGCAGGCGCCGACGGGGTTTTCGGGGACGCATTCGCGGTTGAAAAGCCGGCAGTCGTTCGGGTTGCGGATGCCGGACATGATCTCGCCGCAGATGCACTGGCCGGCCAGCGCGGGCGGCGCGTAGTCCCACAGCGAGGGGAGATCGATGGTGAAGCGTTTGCGCGCATCGATGTGTGCGAATTCGTCGCGCAATCGCAGGTTGCCGTTCGGTACGTGCGCGATGCCGCGCCACCGTCCGCCGGTTGATTGGAAGACACGCCACAGCTGCTTCTGCGCGGCGAGATTTCCTTCGGCAGTCACGCAGCGCGGAAACATGTTGATCACGCGCGGCGTGAGGTTGCGAATCAGGTCGAGCAATTCGACCAGTCCAGCGAGGATGTCGATCGGCTCGAAGCCGGCCACGACGACAGGAACTTTGTGCCGCGCCACGAACGGTTCGAAGACGGCCGAGCCGGTGATCGTCGCGGCATGTCCGGCGGCGAGGAATCCTTCCACGCGCGATCCCGGCATCTCAGCCACGATCTCCATCACCGGCGGGATGTATTTGTGCGCCGAGAGAACAGAAAAATTCGGTGGCGGATCGTTGAGGATGACGGCGGCCGTGGCGACGGCGGTGGTCTCGAATCCGGACGCGAAGAGGACGACTTCTTCGTCCGTGTTTCTGGCGATTTCCGCCGCCTGACGCGGACTGTAGACGATGTCGATCGTGGCGCCGCTGGCCTGCGCGTCGGCGAGCGACTGCACGGTGCCCGGCACGCGAAGCATGTCGCCGAACGTGGCCACGCGAACACCCTGTCTCGCGAGCACGACGCCCTCATCGACTTCGGGGACATCCGTGACGCAGACGGGGCAGCCGGGTCCCATGATCACGTCGAGCGATTTCGGGAAGAGCGAGCGCAATCCGAATCGCGCGATGGCCTGCTCGTGACTGCCGCATACGTGCATCACGGCAACCGGCCGTCCGATCTCGTCCATCAGCCGCGCCAGCGTGGCCGCGAGCGAACGCGCCAGCACGGGATCGCGGAACTGGAGATCGTTGGTCACGCGGCCCCCGCGATTTCGGCGCGAACGTCACTGGTCATGAGGTCGTCGGCGTCTTCCCCTTCGCGCAGCAGCATTTCGTAGAGCGCCAGCGTCTCGCCGACCGATTCGGCAGGGATGCGGCGGATGGCGAAACCGACATGGTTGAGGATGTAGTCGCCCGGCGCGACCGGCTCGTCGACGATGTCGAGGCGCACTTCCTTGCGCACGCCCCAGAAGTCGACGGTGGCGGTGCAATCGTGGATTTCAATGACACGTCCCGGCACACCTAGGCACATACGACTTCCTCCTGTTCAACGGTCACTGCGGTGGTTCCTGCGCGAAGCCGCGCGTCGGCGATGAACGCCTGGCCGAGCGCGATACCGCCGTCGCCGGCAGGGACCTCGCGATTCATGACCACGTGTGCGGTCGATCGAAGCGCATCGATGACCGACTCCGCGAGCCGCGCGTTCTGAAAGCAGCCGCCGCTCAGCACGACCGGCATGTCGCCTCTGCTCGTGATCGCGGCCCGTGTAATCTCGGCCGTCGCAGCGGCGATCGTGTTGTGAAAGCGCGCCGCGATCGTACCGGCCGATCGTCCGGCGATGAGATCGTCGACGGCCGCTTTCACCATCGGCCGCGGATCGATTTCCCACGGCGCGGTTCCTTCGTGAATGACGATCGGATAGCGGCCGCGTTCGGCGTCATCCGCGATCATGCTCCAGCGGAAGGCGACTTCGCCTTCATACCGCGCTTCACCGAGCCCCAGCACGATCGCACCGAAGGCGTCGAAGTAGCGGCCGACGCCGCGAGCGGGAGTGGTGTTGAAGTTTCGCGCGATCATCCGGCGCACCGCTTCGACCGCGGGCGCAGAAAATTCGCGGAAGAGCGGAATGGCGTGCAGCGGTGGCTCGCCGCCGAATGCGTCGTCGAGCAGCGCAAGCGCGATGCGCCACGGCTGGCGAATCGCTTGATCTCCGCCCGCCAGCGGAATTGGCCGGAAGGTGGCGAAGCGCTCGAACTTTTCGTAGTCAGCGATGAGGATTTCGCCGCCCCACGACGTGCCGTCGGTGCCGAAGCCGGTTCCGTCGTAGGCGATGCCGACGACGGAACCGTCGATCCCGTGCTCGGCCATGGCGCTGGCGATGTGCGCGTGATGGTGTTGCACTCCCATCGTGCGCACACCCTCCTCGGCCAGCGCATAGCGCGTGGAAAAGTAGTCGGGATGGAGGTCGTGCACGAGCACCCGCGGGGCAACGCCGACGAACGCTTTCATCCGCTCGATGGCGGTTTCGTACGCGCGCAGCGTGGCCACGCTTTCGAGGTCGCCGATGTGCGGGCCGAGAAACGCGCTGGTGCCGCTGGCGATGCAGAAGGTGTTCTTCAGATGCGCGCCGCAGGCTAGGATCGGTTCGGAAAACGGGCGCGATGTTTCGATCGCGCGCGGAACGAATCCGCGCGCGCGGCGCAGGATCGCCGGCGCGCCGTCGATGACGCGGACGATGGAGTCGTCGACGCGCGTGACGATGTCGCGATCGTGCAGGAGGAAGACGTCGGCGACGTCGCGAAGCTGTTCGATGGCGTCGCTGTTCGTCGTCGCCATCGGCTCGTCGGAGAGATTTCCGGACGTCATCACGAGCGGCACGCCGGCATCGCGAAGAAGAAGGTGATGCATTGGCGTGTACGGCAGGACGATGCCGACGAGCGGGACTACGCCGGAAACCTGCGCCGCGAGCGGCGATCCGGCGCGGCTGCGCGCGAGCACGATCGGCCGTTCGACCGATAGCAGCAGCGCGCGTTCGATGTCATTCAGTTCGGCGATTTCTTCCGCCTGCGCGAGGTCGCGCACCATCACCGCCAGCGGCTTACGCTCGCGGCGCTTGCGTTCGCGCAGCCGTTGCACTGCCGATCCGCTGGTGGCGTCACAGGCGAGATGAAATCCGCCAAGCCCTTTGAGCGCGACCGTGAATCCGGCGCGAAGCGCGCGCGCCGCGAAATGAATCGCATCGCGCGTGACGATCTTCCGCTGCCGGTTGTCCATCGCCACGAGTTTCGGACCGCACTCCGGACACGCATTCGGCTGCGCATGAAACCGGCGATCGTCCGGATTTTCGTACTCGCCGCGGCACGCCTCGCACATGCGAAACGGCGCCATCGAGCTGTTGCCGCGGTCGTACGGTGAGTCGAAGACGATCGAGTAACGCGGTCCGCAGTTCGTGCAGTTGATGAAGGGATAGCGGTACCGGCGATCGGCGGGATCGAGCATCTCGCGCAGACAGTCGTCGCACGTGGCGAGATCCGCGGGAATCGAGACCTGCCGCTCCGCGCCCGCCCTCGTCCCGGCGATGGCGAACGCGGAATGGCCTGCAAACGGGATGGGCTGGTAGGTCACGGACCGCACGCGCGCAGCGGGAGGAGGGTCGCTGCGCAGTGCGATGACGAAACGTTCCAGGGCGTCGGAAGCGCCGAACGCATCGATGGAAACGCCGCGCGAGTCGTTGCAAACGGCCCCGCGAATCTCCATACGCCGCGCCAGTTGATACACCCACGGCCGGTACCCGACGCCCTGTACCGTCCCGCGGATCTCGATATGTAGTCCACCCAGTGTCATGTCCCGATTCCCGTGCGCTCAACTTAGGCGCGGGAGGAACATGGGGAGATGTCAGCGGACACGGGGGAGGGTGATGGGTGTCACGCGGAGAGATCGGCGCCGGCTCGTCGGCGGTCGACGTTTGCCAGTTTCGCCTCGTCGATGTTCGTCACACGGTCCCGAGGGGCCGAACGCCGAACCATGGCGGTTAGATCATCGAGAAGAGGTCCCGCGATAGTATGAGCGAGCACTCATGCGCCGACTCGAATCGCTAACGGTCCGAAACTTCAAGTCGATCCGCGATCAGACGCTCCACCTCGCGGCGCTCAACATTTTCATCGGCGGAAACGGCTCCGGCAAGTCGAACCTGATCGAAGTGTTCCGGTTCCTTCGCGAGATCGTGAATCAGAACCTCGCCGGATACACGGCCCGGAAAGGCGGCGCAGATGCGCTGCTGCACTTTGGGCGGAAGACTTCTCCGACGATGGACGTGCGCGTGGAGTTCGCAGACTCTCCCAAAGTTTCAAATGCGTATCGGGTTGGACTTACCGGTACGAATGAAGATCAACTGGTCATCGAGAATGAAACCGCTTACTTTCACGAGAAAGCCCACTACAAGGGGCCGTACATCCATCCGGTCACCCAGTTCGCGGCAGAATCCAAGTTGCGCGGCGACGCGCACATCTCGGCGCGTCAGATTTTGCAGGACCTCGAGAGCTACTGGGTTTACCACTTTCACGACACGAGCGACAGCGCGCCGCTTAAAGCAACCAATGATGTTGACGACAATCGATTCCTGAGGCCACAGGCAGAAAATCTGGCCGCTTTCCTTTACTGGCTACAAGAGAAGCATCCCGACCACATGGCGAATATCCGCGACACGGTTCGCCAGATCGCACCATTCTTCGATCGGTTCCAATTAGCTCCGCTCCGGTTGAACCCATCGAAAATAAAATTGGAATGGCAGGAGAAGGGCACCGACAGCTACTTTAATGCGTCCGCGATGTCTGACGGAACGCTGCGATTCATCTGTCTTGCGACATTGCTGTTGCAGCCGACGTTGCCGCCGCTGGTTCTTCTGGACGAGCCTGAACTCGGACTCCACCCGGCCGCCATCACACTACTTGCAAATCTGCTGGCGTCTGCTGCGACGCGTACGCAGGTTATGGTTGCAACGCAGTCTGTGACGCTCGTAAATCAATTTGAGCCGACACAGGTCTGGACCGTCGACCGGTCCGGGCACGAGAGCGTCTTTCGCCATTTGAGCGAAGCCGGAATGGCCGGATGGCTCGATGATTACGCCCTCGGCGAGCTTTGGGAAAAGAACGTCCTCGGTGCGCGGCCTTGAGTAGACGAATTCTGATCCTCGTCGAAGGGCAGACCGAAGAACGATTTGTCAAAGATGTTCTCGCTCCCGAGTTTTATCAATTCGACACGTTCTTCGATCCTCGCCTTCTCATTACGAAAGTCGTAAAACACGGCGCGAGCTTCAAGGGTGGGGTGACGACCTACGGAAAATACAAGAACGACGTACGCCGCCTCCTCGCGGAAGCGAAGAGCGGCACCTTCATAACGACACTGGTTGATTACTATGGACTGCCGGCTGATTTTCCAGGTATGGAGACGAGACCCAATGGATCACCGCGAGATCGTGTCCGGCACATCGAAAACAACATCTTCGCTGATTGCGGTAGTCCGCAGAATTTCAGGCCGTTTTTGGCGCTTCACGAGTTCGAAGCGTGGCTCTTTTCGTCCCGCGACGAGTTGTCACGAACAATGACGCAGCCCGACAAGCGCGCGGCAATCGCTGCGATCCGCGATGCTTTTCCAACTCCTGAAGACATCAACGAAGGTCCGGCGACAGCGCCCTCGAAACGGATTAAGGAAGTCTTTCCGGAATACAAAAAAACGCTTCACGGGCCGCTCGCTGCCGCCAGAATCGGCGTCGCCGCGATCCGCGCCGAGTGCGCACACTTCGACGAATGGCTTGGTGAGCTCGAGGTTTTCGCGACCTCGTAAGGTCATCGCTCGTTCGCTACTCCACCGTGAAGCGTTTCCCCATTTCCGCAAGCACCGCCTCTGCCGCGTGCGGCACCGCGGCCGCTACGGCGGGCGACAGCGTCATGCCGCCGTCGAGAATGTGGGGGACGATGCCGACGAGCACGACCTCCCTCGGGGCGCCGCCGGCGAAGTCGAGGACGATCAGGGCGTCGTTGATGGTGGGCTCGTGGGGGCTGATGCGGATGCCGGGCGGCGTGGCCACGATCTCTTCGCGCGAGTAGAGTCGGATCGTGCCGGGTGGGGCGTCGGCGGCGACGGCGTCGATGAAGATGATGCGGTCGTAGCCGGCCATGTAGTTGGGAAGATCCAAGGATGGAGTGCCGAGGTCTTCGACGGTGACGTTGTCGTCGAGCATCCGGTTCGCGGTGAGGTAATTGATGACGGCGGGGCCGACGCCGTCGTCACCGAGGAGGATGTTGCCGATGCCGTAGACGGCGGCCTTCACAGCACTTTCACCTGTGCCACGTTGTTGCCTTCGGGGTCGAACATGTGGACCGCGCAGGCCATGCAGGGGTCGAACGAATGGACGGTGCGCAGGACTTCGAGCGGGTGCGCGACGTCGGCGATCGGGTTGCCCAGGAGCGAGGCTTCGTAGGGGCCGGGCGTTCCTTTGCTGTCGCGCGGGCTGGCGTTCCAGGTCGTCGGGACGACCGCCTGGTAGTTCTTGATCGCGCCGTTGTCGATGACCACCCAGTGCGAGAGCGCGCCGCGCGGCGCTTCGTGGAAGCCGACGCCTTCGATCTCCCCCTTCGGGAACTCCGGCTGATTGAAGATCGTGGAGTCGCCTTTGACGATATTGTCGGTGAGGAGCTGCCAGTGCTTCACGGCAAGCTCGGAGAGGACGGCGGTGCGGACGGCGCGCGCGCCGTGGCGGCCGAGCGTCGAGTGCAGCATCGCCGGCGTCGCCTTCACTTTTGCGATCGCGGAAATCTTCGAGAGCGCGGCGTCGGTCCACTTCACCATCAGCGGATTGCCGGCGGCGTAGCCTGCGAGCACGTTCGCGAGCGGGCCGACCTGCGCGGCCTGCCCTTCGAAGCGCGGCGCTTTCACCCAGGAGTACTTGCCGTCTTCTTTCCAGTCGGTGAATTGCGGATCGGTCTCGCCTTTCCACGGATGCAGCGGACCTCCGCTCTTGTACCAGGCGTGCTCACTATCCTCAGTCACCCCTTTGCGCCAGTACGGATCCTTCTGGCCGGTGATCGGGTGGAACCTCGATAGATCGCCGTCCGGGATGAAGCCGCCGGGCAGGTCGAACTTCGTGCTCCCTTCGTCGAGCGGGAGATCGGGGACGGAGAGGTAGTTTGTCACGCCCGATCCGTAGTTGAACCAGTCGGGATAGAAGCCGGCGATGGCGCAGACGTCGGGGACGTAGACGTTCTGCACGAATGAGACGACCTTATCGAGCAGCGATTTCATCTGGTAGAGCCGGTCGACGTTCAGCGCGGCCTCGCTATCGAGATTGATGGCGTTCGCGACACCGCCGACGGCGACATTCTGGATGTGCGGAGTCTTGCCGCCGAGCATGGCCACGATCTGATTTGCGTAGCGTTGATACTCCAGCGCCTGCAGGTAGTGGGCGACCGCGATCAGGTTCACTTCCGGCGGCAGCTTCATGGCCGGGTGTCCCCAGTAGCCGTGCGCAAATGGCCCGAGCTGGCCGCTGTCGATCAGGCTTTTCACCTTCTGCTTGACCGCCGCCATTTCTTTCGTCGAGTTGTTCGGCCAGTCGGAGAGACTCTCGGCGATCGACGATGCCTTCGCGGGATCGGCCTTCAGCACCTGCGTGACGTCGACCCAGTCGAGCGCGGAGAGATGGTAGAAGTGGACGATGTGATCGTGCAGCGCGTGCGCGATCAGGATCAGATTGCGGATGTACTGCGCATTGATCGGAATGGGCAGGTTGAGGGCGTCTTCGACGGCGCGCACCGAGGCGAGTGCGTGAACCGTCGTGCAGACGCCGCAGAAGCGCTGCGTGAAGAGCCACGCCTCGCGCGGATCGCGGCCGATGAGGATTCGCTCGATGCCGCGGAACATCGTCGAGGATGCCCAGGCCTTGTTGATCTTCCCCTGATCGACCTCGACGTCGATGCGAAGGTGCCCTTCGATGCGAGTGATCGGATCAATCGTGATTCGCTTCGAAGTCGTGGTTTCAACGGTCATGGTCGTAGTCCTCAGTCGTGAGCGGTTCGGGGAGAATGGCAAAGCGTCTCGCGGCGGCGATGAAGAGCGCGACAGCCAGTCCGACGTATCCGAGACACATCAGGAGCTCGCCGAGCGAAGGGAAGTAGATCGACGCCTTTCCGTAGCGGAAGGCAAAGGTCGTGGGAGAAAAGCGGTAGGTCAATCCGCCGATCGCGGTGATGACGGCGGACACAAAGAGAATGCGCGGGCTCAGGCGAAGCCGTTCGCTGAAGAGCACGAGCGCAGGCCCGAGGACGAAGAGGTTCTCGGCGTGAAAGAGGAAGGCATACCAGGTCGGCTCGAGCGCCAGGAGCAATTGGCCGCGGACGGCGACGTCCAGAATGCGCGCGATCACGAATGCGATCGAGCCCCAGGCCATCCACCGGGCCAGTCCCGCCAGAATGGGAACGTCCAGCGGACGGCCCCACGCCAGGCACGTGGCCATGAGCAGAATGATCATCGCCGCGAACCCACAGATGATCGCCTGCATCAGATAGAACGCGGGCAGCATCTGGGTCTGCCACAGCGGATGGACCTTCGCTCCGGCCAGAACCATCAGCGATCCGAGCGATGACTGATGCATGATCGGCAGGAGAAACGCCATCGCCACCATGTACGGGTACGCCGGCTTGATGCGACGGACCCACCGCTCCGGAAGAATCTGGGGAAGGTTCTCGTACAACAGGAAAATCGATACGTACGCGGTCATGCAGACCGATATCTCGAGCAGCGCTGAATGTATGTTCCAGCGCCAGGGCAGCATGACGTTGTAGAAGTTCCACGGACGGCCGACGTCGAAGCCGAGCGCGAACATCCCCGTGCCGTAGAACAGCAGGCTGGATGACAACGACGCGCGCATGATCACGTGGTATTGCTTCTGATTGAACACCCACGTCAGCAGGCCGACGGCTAGCGCTGACGATCCCAGCGCGGTGAGGACCATGACGTTGAACGTCTTCCACACACCGATCGCGTAGTCGTCATTCATTCCGGTGAAGGCCAGTCCGCCAACGAATCGCTTCGCGGAAAGGATCAGGCCGATGACGGCCAGCACGGAGAAGAAAACGAACGGTGCACTGAGTAGTGGTTTTCGGACTGGAGAGGCGTGCTGCCATCCTGCATAACTCATAGCTGTTCCTGTCTCCCCGTTTTCTCTTCCTCGGCACGCGCTTCTTCCTCATGGATGCGGAATCGGCGGCGCATCAGCGCGGCCAATCCGGCGTAGACCATGACCGGGACGGCCATCCCCTTGTAGAGGACCGAGTGCACCTTCGAGCCGTAGTGCGCCGGCGACTCGTCGCCGGTTTCGGGCAAGCCGAGCTTCGCGAACGGCACGTGCGAGAGATAGATGACCTGTGTTCCGCCGAGGTCGTGCTCACCGTAGACGCGATCCTGGTAGTACTTGCCGGGGTGGGCGGCGATGCGGCGCTTCGCTTCCTCCAGCAGTTGCAAACGCGTTCCGAAGATCACCGCGCCTGTGGGACACACTTCGGTGCATGCCGGCTCGTCCCCATTGACAAAACGATGACGGCACAACTCGCACTTCACGATCTTCGGATTGAACTTCGCCCACTCGAAACGCGGCACATCGAACGGGCAACTGATCTCGCAGTAGCGGCAACCGATACAGAGGTCGCCGTTCCACTCCACGATCCCGAACTTCCCTTTGTGCAGCGCTCCGAATGGACAACCGGAGGCGCACGCCGGATCGACGCAGTGCATGCACTGCCGCTTCATGAACGACGATTCCTCGCCGTCCTCCGAGTGATAGACAGTGATGATGTTCTTGGTCTGCGCGTTGAGATCGGTGGGCATCTGCCAGATGCCGCCGGAAAGCGCGGTATCCGGCTCTAGTCCGTTCGCGGAGGCACAGGCACCGACGCATGCTTTGCAACCGATGCAGACGGTGGCGTCGTAGAGCAGCCCGAGGTCTTCAACGCTTGTCGTGGGAGAGGAGGCCTTGACCGGCATGGCTGCCGCGAGGGCGCCGATCGATCCGAAACCGATCGAGCGGAAAACATCGCGTCGGGAGAGGCTCACGACTCTGCTCCCGAGTCGGAGCTGACGTCGTCGTCCGCGGCAGGCGGCGGAGCTGGCGGCGGCGAGGATGGGAACTTCCGTGCCGCGACATAGCCGGCGCCGAGGAGAATGCCTCCGACGATGCCGGCAGTACCCGCGGCGGTCGCCTCGACGACGCCGCGTGGCGTGGAAATCGGCGGATACATCGAGGCGGGTTTCGGATCGTTGATCGGCCCGAGGGTGAAGAGAGGGATCGTGTAGCCGACCGATTTCTCCGCGCATCCGAAGCAGGGGTGACCGATCCCGATCGGCCAGGCATCGACGACTTCGTTGAAGTGACGCGTCGAACACGAGGCGTGCGTGACCGGACCTTTGCAGCCGAGTTTGTAGAGACACCAGCCGTTGCGGTGCCCATCGTCGCCGAAGCGCGAAGCGAAGCGGCCGGCATCAAAATGCGCGCGGCGCGGACAGTGATCGTGAATTAGCCGGTCGAATGCAAAGAGCGGACGCCCTTTCGCATCGAGCTTCGGGAGTTTGCCGGTCGTCGCGTACTCCAGAACCGTTCCGAGAAGAATGTACGGATTCGGCGGACAGCCAGGGATGTTGACGATCGGCTTGTCCTGGATGATGGAATCGACTCCGACCGCGCCGGTCGGGTTCGGACCGCTGGAAGGAATGCCGCCCCATGAGGAGCACGAACCGATGGCGATGACTGCCGCGGCGTGGCTGGCCACGTCCTTCAGCATGTCGATGCCATTGCGTCCGGCGATCTTCAGGTAGTTACCGTAATCTCCTGTCGGGATCGACCCTTCGACGACGAGCACGTACTTGCCATCGTTCTGGGTCATGGCGTCTTTCAGCGCGAGCTCGGCGTCGTAGCCGGAAGCGGCCATGATGGTCTCGTGGTAATCGAGCGAGATGACGTCGAAGATCAGCGACGCGAGGTCCGGCTCCGAGGTGCGGAGCAGCGTCTCCGTGCAGCCGGTGCAGTCCTGCATGTGCAGCCAGATCACCGACGGCCGCCGCGCTTTCCCAATGACGGCCGCAACCGCCTCGGGGCCCATGAAGTTGGTGATGGCGAGACCGAACGGCGCCGCGACCATCAGCTTTCCGCAAAGGGTGATGAAGTCACGCCGGCTGCTGCCGGATCTGCGAAGTTGCTGATCGATTGTTGGATGCTGGATTGGATGCACGCTCATGCGCTCTCCTTCGGCTCACGTAGTTCGGTGACCAAAGGAATGTAGGCGCGGCACGAATCGGCCAAGGTGCGCTCCGGTACGAGTGCGTGTGCGTTTGCGCACAAGTGGATGTTCACGCGCCGTTAAAATGCCGCGATGCCTTTCGTGCCCAATGACGACGTTCGCGAACGGCCGTCGGCTGACGAGCGCGGGGAAACGACGCGCAACGCAGGGCAGACGGCCTATCGCATCGAGCCGTCGCGAACATCAACCCGTCTCTTGATCGGCGGCTGGCTGGGGTCGATCGTCGGTTTCGTCGTGACCTTCGTCGGCATGAATACCGGGCTACTTCACGACGCGAAATCGTTCATGGTCGTCATCGGCGTGTTCGTAGCCGTTGGCGCCTTCATGGGCGCCTTCGGGCAGCGCGCGTACCGCTGCAGCGACGTGACCTGCCGCGCGCTGGTGCCAGACGACGCCTCGGTCTGCGCCGCCTGCGGCAGTTCGTTCGCCGGCACGATCAAGGCAGGCGAATGGCGCAGGCTGCAGGAGGAGGAGTTCGAGCGGAACGCCACGGCGATGGATTTTCCCGACTGCGCCGACTGCAAGCCCGAGGAGCCGTGTGCGGTGCATGCGGTGATGTAGAGCGCGCGAGGCCTAGGCCAAATCGACAGCGTCGAAGTCATGGCCCACCAACGACCGCGTTTTTGAAGCGCACCGCGGAGGCAAGCTGCACTCCACCAGCCGCGTGCATCTCGATCAGCTCGCGCCTGGCGTGACGCGCGTCTCCCGCGCCATCGTCGACGATCCATCGTGCGCGCGCGTAGACGCTGCGCATGTCGTCCGAGGGAAAGATCTCCGGCTTCGGATTCGTGAGCGCGAAGATGACCTGACCTTTGCGCACGGTGATCGCTGCCGCAGAAACGATCGCGTCGCTCGCCGCGCCCGGCGATGTCGTCCCGTCATGCCTCGACCGCGGCGTCCATCAGGCCGTCTCAAAAACTGTACTCGAAACCGCAACCCGCATTGGTCTAGCCGGCACAGCCATCCTGTAGCCCGCGCGCAAAGTCAGAGAAGGAACGAACGATGAACACCGCCACGCTGCTGTTAAAGGGAAAAGAATACGAACTGCCAGTCATCGAAGGAAGCGAAGGGGAAGATGGCGGGCGGTTTTTCTCCGCCCCTCCCCATCTCCGCGTGAACCGTCTCCGGTTCAATCGCGCTACTTCAGCGTCAGCGTTACGTCCATGGTTCCGAGGGCTACCGTGTCGATCCTGGCGGACGGCGCGTTCGGCTCTTTCGTCATCGCGTCGCGATCGAGATCGATGCGTGCTTCGAGAGACACCGTGTTCGGAGGCGCGCCGCCCATCATCGAATCGCCGGCGCCGAGGGTGAACTTTGTGGGGAACGAAGAGACGTCGAGGCGTTTTGCCAGGATCGGGTGGCCTTTACCGGCTTTGTCGCGGGCGATCACGAAGATCGTCACTGGTCCGGTGACGCTGCCCGCAACCGAAGGATCGAGAGCGATCGTGCCGGAGAGGAGGACAGACGCTGGCGTTTTCGATGACGGAGGAACTACTGCCGCGCCGGTCGCCGGCGTGGGCTCCGCGGCCGCCGCGTTCACCGCTGCGATGTGATCGGCGATTGGCATGCTGGCCGGAGCGGCAGCGACCGGCTCCGGCGGCGGAACGATCGTGGCTTTCGCCGTGCCGTCGTAGCGAACGGCCACGATGGCCAGGGCGCCGATGATGGCCGCGGTACCGATGCCGAGGAGAAAGCCGTTGCGAGCGGAGGTGCGGGGTGTCTTCTGTTCGTTGCTCATTTTGAGGTTCCTTTCGAATCGCGGACGGCCATCGCGTTGCGAAGCTCGCTGATGGCGTAGATCGAATACGTGATGAGGATCGCTCCTGAAACGATGTAGGCAGCGAGGACGAAGTTCCAGCCGCCGTTCAAAATGCCGTTCATGCCATCACCTCCAACAGCGGCGGCGCGATTTCATCTTCGAGCCGCAGCGCCGCGGTGCGGGCGCGGAGCGTCATCAGGGCGATGACAAGGAACAGCATCCCCGCAAAATTCAGCATCAGCGGAATGAGGAAGTCGCGCGAGATCGTCGACACGCTCGACTGTTGCTGGTGCAGCGAGTTCCACCACAGGACTGAGAAGTAGACGATCGGAACGTCGACGTACGCGATGATCGTCGCCACGGACGACCACATCGCGCGTTTGGCGGGATCGTCGATGAAATGGCGCAACGCCACGATTCCGGTGAAGGCCATCAGCAACACGGCTGTAGTCGTCAATCGAGGATCCCAATCCCACCACACGCCCCAGGTCGGTTTCGCCCAGATTGCTCCCTGAATGCAGAGCATCAGGCAGAAGAGAACCGAGACGCCGAGGGCCGCTTCGAGGCGATGGTCCCAACGGTAGCTTGCGCGGATGAGGAACATCACTGCGCAGACGAACGCCCACGTCAGCACCAGCATCGCCGTCCACGCGGTGGGGACGTGCACGTACATGATCCGCTGCACTTCGCCCATGTGCTGTTCGGCGGGAGCGACGAACAATCCGACGTAAGTGCCCAAAAGGAGACATAACGCGGGAGGCACAGAAGCATAGGGTGGCAAGTGATGCCGCAGGTGGTTTCATAGGTGCAGACGATACGGAGCCGCGAGAAAACGCTCAGCGGCTGCGGTCACGAAACTCAGTGACACGTGTCACACGACAGCTGTGGCCGCGCGCATGGCTGCGTGTCCCTACTCACCTTAGCGTGTGCAAGTGATGAAACGAGATGCAGTGAATCAGGTATCGGAGGTCCACATGAACACCCAGATGAGGCGAGCCGTTTTCGCGATTTTCACCCTTGCGCTGCTCGCCTTCCCAATGCTTGCGGCAGACGTTCGCAAGAGAGCGGCGGCGCCCGCTCCGTCACCGGCACAATCGCGCTACGCGTCGAATCATGTCGAGGCCTATCTCACGGCGTCGGACATCGCCTTCATCCGTCCCGGTCTGAAGATCAAGGTCAACTCGATCACGATCGGCATCGACCGCAAGCCGGTCATTGACGTCAGCCTCACCGATGATCTCGACCAGCCGCTCGACCGCCTCGGCAAGACGACGCCGGGACCGATCTCGCTGAGCTTCGTCCTGGCCGTCTACGATCCGGCCACGCGCCAGTACACCTCGTACGGCACGCGGACGCAGACCTCGCCGGCCGACAGCCCGCATCCGGGCGTGACGGCGACGCAGGCCAACGCGATCTCTGGCACGTTCACCGACCTCGAAACCGGCCACGCCAAATTCACGTCGACGACGGTGCTGCCGTCTGGATTCGATCAGACCAAGACGCACACGCTCGGCATCTACGCGGCGCGCAACCTGACCGCCGTCCCGGGCATCGATCCGGCGCTTGCGAAGAACTACTTCGCGAACGTCGAATTCGACTTCCGGCCTGACGGCGCGGCCGTGGTTCTGGCGAACACGTGGGACAAGATGCGCGACTCATCGACGTGCCTGAGCTGCCACGACACGCAGTCCGCGCTGAACGCCCACGGCGGCTCGCGGCGCGACATCAAGCTCTGCGTGCTCTGTCATCAACCGCAGAGCACCGATCCCGACACGGGCAACACGGTCGACATGAAAGTGATGGCGCACAAGATCCATCATGGCGACGCGCTTCCGAGCGTGCTGGCCGGCAAGCCGTACCAGATCATCGGCAACGCGCAATCGCTGCACGATTTCTCCACCGTCGCCTTCCCGCAGGACATCCGCAACTGCGCCACCTGCCACGAAGGTTCGGTTGCCGCCAACAAAGGCGCGCAGTCGACGGTGTGGTTCACCAATCCGAGCCGCGATGCGTGCGGCGCCTGCCACGACGATGTGAATTGGGTCACCGGCGCGAACCATCCGGCCGGCCCGGAGGCGGACGACAAAGCCTGCGCAGCCTGCCATCAGCCGGACGGCGTGGAGTTCGACGCCTCGATCAAGGGCGCGCACACCGTCCCGTTCAAGTCGAAACAGTTGAAGGGACTGAACGCCACCGTCGTCAGCGTCACGAACATACTCGCCGGCAAACAGCCCACTGCCGTCTTCAAGATCACCAACAATGACGGAACCGCCGTCGACGGAACGAAGCTCGCCACCTTCTCGCCGATCCTGGCCGGACCGAGCTCCAGCTACTCGAAGTACTACCGCGAGAACGCCATCACCAAGGGCGTCTTCAGCGCCGCAGCCGGAACGACCACTTACACCTTCACGCAGGCGCTTCCGGCCGACGCCAGCGGAACCTGGACGATTAGCGCCGACTTTCGCCGCAACGCCACGCTCAAGCGCGGCGACGGCAAGGCCGACATCGCCATTCAGGAATCGACGCTCAACCCGATCAAGTACGTCGCCGTGACCGGCGCGGTGACTCCGCGCCGCACCTCGGTGACGACCGCGCAGTGCAATCAGTGCCACGACATGCTCGCCACGCACGGCGGACAGCGCAGCAACATCGAAGAGTGCGTGATCTGCCACAACCCGACCGAAGGCGATCAGGCGCTGCGTCCGGCGAACCTCGGACCGGCCGAGTCCATCTCCTTCCAGCGCATGGTTCATCGCATCCACACCGGCGAGAACATGACGCAGGCTTACACCATCATCGGATTCGGCGGATCGACGAACAACTTCAACGAAGTCCGCTTCCCCGGCGACACCCGCAACTGCGCGAAGTGCCACGCCAGCACGGCCGCCTACACGCTGCCGCTGCAGCAGACCAATATCGCCTCGGTCACTACTCTGCGCGACTACTTCACCCCGCACGGTCCGGCCACCGCGGCCTGTCTCGGATGCCACGACAACAAAGATGCCGCCGCGCACGCGTTCCTGAACACCGCCAACTTCCCGGGATCGACGATTCCCGCCGAGGCATGCGCCACATGCCACGGCACCGGCAAAGACCAATCGGTCGAAAAGGCTCACGCGCGGTAGCCGCTGGTCCGAGGGAGATCGCAATGGTCTCCCTCGGATCCCTGCTTTAGACGGCTTGGAGAATCGAATGAAATCGCATATCGGAGGACTGCTTCTGCTGCTTGGTCTCGGTCTTCCAGCCCTTGCGCGGACCATAGCGCAGACGCCGCCCGAGAAACCTCCCGAGATACCCGCCACGCAAACCGCGCCGGCAGCGCCAGCGACACCGGCGGCTGCCGTTCCGGGGAAGGCCGAGGAGCCAGCCGCGCTTCCCGCCTGCAGCGACTGTCACGCCGATCAGGCCAAGACATTCGCCGCGAACGCTCACGCGCACGGCAAAGTCAAGAAGGGTGAGGTTCCGAGCGCGCTCTGCGAAGCCTGCCACGGCGACGGCAAAGCCCACATCGAAGGCGGCGGCGACAAAACCAAAATCTACAAACCCGCCGGCGTCGAAGGCGCGAACAAAACCTGCCTGGCCTGCCACGACGTCAGCAGCGATCGCATTTCGCGTCACGCCGGCATGCACGCCAACTCGGCCGCGGTGAATTGTCTGACCTGCCACTCGATTCACTCCTCGGAGCCGCACGCGCCGCATCTGATTGTGAAAAAGCAGCTGGCGCTCTGCGATTCCTGCCACATGACGCAAGTCTCATCGTTCCGCAACAAGCCGTACGCCCATCACCTCGGACGCGGCGGAATGGAGTGCTCGTCGTGCCACGAGCCGCACGGCCGTCCCGGCGTCGAGAGTCTCCGCACGACGACCGCAGGTGAGGCGCCATGTCTGGCCTGCCACGCCGACAAGCGCGGACCATTCGTTTTCCAGCACGGCGCGATCGCTGCCGGAAGTTGCACGACCTGTCACGAACCACACGGATCCTCAAATCCTAAGCGGCTCAAACGAGCCACCGTCGCGCAGCTCTGCATCGAATGTCACTCTCCGATCGAAAGCGCATCCCTCGGCTCGCAACCTCCGTCATTCCACAACCTGAGTAGCCCTCGCTACCAGAACTGCACCACCTGCCACGTTGCGATCCACGGCTCCAACCGCGATCCGCAACTGCTGAAGTAGGAAGGCGATGAACATGAAACGATTCGTCGCAAACTGCCTCTCACTCCCGATCCTGGCAATCGCCTTTGCCGCGCAAGCGCAAAGCGTCCCCTTCGATCTCGAGGCCGGCTATCGCTGGCTCGATCTCAAAGGCAGCAGCGAGATGTACCGCACGCAGATCAACGAGCGCGGCGGACTGCTGATCCGCAGCTTCACCATGTCGACCGGCGACTTCGAAGGCCACACGTCGCTCGCCGACCGCTTCCGCATTGACGCGAGCGACCTCGGCTCCGGACCCGCGCAGTCGTTGCGCCTCGAAGCATCGCGCGCCGGCGCCTACCGCCTCCGCTTCGGATATCGCTCCGCCGACGCCTTCAGTGCGCTGCCCGCGTTCGCGAATCCGCTGCTCAGCCAGGGCATCACTCCCGGCCAGCACACCTTCGACCGCACGCGGCGCATGTTCGACGTCGACCTCGAGCTGCTGACGGATAAGCCGATCGTCCCGTTCATCGGCTACACATCCAACGAGAACAGCGGACCGGGATCGACGACGTATCACCTCGGTCAGGACGAGTTCCGTCTGTTGCAGGATCTTCATGAGCGCGACCGCGAAATCCGCGCCGGCGCCTCGTTCCACTTTGCCTCGGTCTACGGACAGCTCACAGAGGGGTGGCGCAACTTCCGCGGCAACGAGTCGCTGACGCTTGCTCCCGGTTCGGGCAACGGAAACAACCTCGATCCCGTCCTCGGCACGCCGGTCACCGCCGCCACGATCACACGCAACGACACCACCCACGTCAAAACTCCGTTCACTAATTTCTCCATCACCGGCGACGTGTTGAAACGCGTCCGGCTGATCGGCAACTACGCCCGCTTCTCCGCGGAGTCGAACGGCAGCGAGACCGAATCGGACGCCGGCTCATTCGCATCGTTCGCCATCAGCCGCTTCTACAACGGCCTGTCCGAAAGCGCGTCATCGAACGCGAAGAACACGACCTGGCGCGGCGGCGGGCGAGCGGAAATCACGCTCGCGCCGAACGTCGACGTGCTGGCCGGATTCCAGAAGGAACATCGCGAGCTCGACGGCGTCGCGCTGATCGACACGGTCTTCCTGCAGAGCATCACCTTCGCCGGCTTTGACCGCCGCGACGTCGAAACGATTCTGAACGCAACCAGCGCCGTCGATCGCGACGAAACCTACTGGAACGCCGCGATCTCCGCCCGTTCGATCGGACCGTTCGCACTGCGCGCCGAGTTCCGCGAAACGAAGCAGGACATCAACGTTTCCCCCGACCTCGCCGAGATCGTCGTCCCCGGCAACCAGGGCGGCGATTTCAATCGCACCATTAATACTGTCGACGTCAGCGGCACGTACTCGTACTCCGGCCTGCTGCTCGGCGCCGCCATCCGCCGCGATTCCGCCGACGCGCCGATCTTCCGCACCGACTACCTCGACCGCAGCCGCCTACGCCTCCGCGCCGGATACACGACTCCGAAGAAACACGTCCGCGCCGGCCTCACCGCGGAAACCACCACGCAGCACAACGATCTGCCTGACACCGGCTACGACGCCCGCCTCCGCCAGTACACCGCCGACGCCGAAGTTGCACCGATCGACGCGTTGCATTTCCGCGCGTCCGTTTCCCAGTTCCGCGCCGACAGCAACATCACCTTCCGCCTTCCACAGAACTTCACCATCGGGGAATCGATCCAAACCGAAAACGGCAAAGCACGCGAAGGCGGCGTCAGCTACCTCCGCGGCCCCTTCTCCATCGACGCCGGCCTCTCCCGCTTCGAAAACAGCGGCACGCTGCCGTTCACGATCAACCGCCACCACGTCCGTGCGACATGGGATTTCAAAGGCCACACCGGCGTGGCCGCCGAATGGGACCGCGACAAATACAGCGAGACCCTGTCCTTCGCCGACTTCGACGCAAGCCGGTACGGCGTCTACTTCCGCTGGCGTCCATAGCGGCCGTCTCCGCGATCGCTACGCGTCGTCAGCGTCAATGCAGTCCGAGTCCGCGCGATATACTTTTTGCGTGGTGGACAGATGACCACAACAATTGAGGCAGTATTTGACGGCCAGGTGCTACGGCCCGACCGGCCTTTGAAACTGGAGCCGAACACACGCGTCACTCTGCTTGTCACCACGCCTGACAAGTCCGAACCGAACGAGAGCTTCCTCGATACCGCGATGAGCATCAGTCTCGAAGGTCCCGCGGACTGGTCGGAGAATCCTGATCGGTATCTGTACGAATCGCGGCTCGCCAAAAATGGCTGAGGTGTCGTCGACACGTCCTTCGTCATCGCCGTTACTGTTTCTATCGGCGGCCCCGGCAAATAGGCTGTTTTGGTTCGAGCAGAGCGCTTCATCGGGCGTGTTAAAGTTTGTCGTCCAAAAATCGTCGGTGGACGATACGCGGCGCGAGAATCCGCAGGGGAGCAGTGATCGGAGCTCAAACTCACTTCTGCAGGGGGCGCACGCCGGAAGGGAGTGTGTCGCCTCGGCTCGCGGCGGCGGCGCTTCTTCTTGCCGTCCTCGCTGCACCACTGGCGGCGCAGACGCAACTGGCGCAGGCGGATGACCTCAACCGGCTGTCGATTGAGGAGCTCGCACAGATCAAGGTCACTTCCGTGTCGAAGATCGCGGAGCCGCTGAGCGAGGCGGCGACGGCAGTCTTCGTCATCACGCAGGACGCAATCCGCCGCTCGGGCGCAAATAGCATCCCCGAGGTTCTGCGGCTTGCGCCGAATCTTCAGGTCGCCCGCCTCGACGCGAACAACTACGCGATCACGGCACGCGGCTTCAATCAGTCCAGCGGCACCGCGAACAAGCTCCTCGTTCTCATCGATGGACGCGCGATCTACTCGCCGCTGTTCTCCGGAACGTTCTGGGACGCGCAGCGCACGTTTATCGACGACATCGATCGGATCGAGGTCATCAGCGGTTCGGGTGGCACGCTCTGGGGCGCGAACGCCGTCAACGGCGTGATCAACATCATCACCAAAGACTCCTCCGCGACGCGCGGGGCGATGGTCGATGCACGCGCCGGTACGCTCGATCGCAGACTTGGCGTTCGCGACGGCGGAAGTCTGGGAAGTCATGCGAGCTTCCGTGCGTACGGCCTCGGCCTCACGCAGGGAGCGCTCGAACGCATTGGCGGCGCGAGCGCCGGTGATGCCTGGAACCTGATTCAAGGCGGTTTTCGCTCCGACTGGCACCAGGCGGCGGACGCGATCACGTTACAGGGCGACGTCTACCGCGGTACAGGCATCGGGCGGCCCGCCGTTCTCTCGAGCGGGAGTATCAGCGGGGGAAACATTTCCGCGAGCTGGGACCGCAAGGTAGGGGACGGCTCGCTGCACACGCAGATGTACGCCGACAACACCGACCGTACGCTCGTCAGCGGCATCGACGCCCGGGTGAATCAGTACTCGCTCGAAACGCAGTACGACTTCTCGCTCGGTACCACGCAGAAGCTGGTGACGGGCGGCGGGTATCGGATCACCGACGATCGCTTCAAGGCCGGTCCGGCCACCGCCTTCCTCTCTCCCGCGTCCCGCACACTGCGATTCGCCAACGTCTTCGTGCAGGATTCCGTTGCGCTCAGCGACGAGCTCAAGCTCGCAGCCGGCATCAAGCTCGAGAACAACACCTACACCGGCCTCGAATTCATGCCGGACTTACGACTGGCCTGGAATGCGTCACCACGCACCCTGCTCTGGACGGCAGTCTCGCGCGCGGTGCGAACGCCTTCGCGCTTTGACACCGATCTATTCAACGGTGTGCTGTTTGCCGGTGGTCCTGATTTTCGATCGGAAGATCTGATCGCTTACGAGACGGGCTACCGCGGTCTGCTCTTGCCGTCGTTTTCGCTTTCCGTCTCAGCCTTCTATAACTCCTACGATCATTTGCGCACCGTCGAGGCATCGGGACCAGCGGTCTTCCCGCTCATGGTGCGTAACAACATGCGTGGCGACTCCCGCGGCCTCGAAATATGGGGATCGTTCGCCGCGCGCGGGTGGTGGCACCTCAGCGGAGGGCTCAGCACTCTTCAGAAGGACCTCCGGCTCGTGCCCGGCAACAGGGATGTATTCGGCGTCGCATTCGCCGGAAACGATCCTCGCTATCAGGGGCAGCTCCGTTCGAGCATGGATCTGCCGCGAGATATCACCGTGGATGTGGCGCTGCGCAAGGTCGGACGATTGAGGAGTCCCGCGATCGAGTCGTATCTCGAAGCGGATGCTCGTATCGCGTGGGGAGCGACGGAGAAACTCGAACTCTCGGTCGATGGGGAGAATCTTCTGCACGCGCGCCATGAGGAGTTCGTCAACCCTTCGATCCCAGCGGGCGAAGTTCCACGGTCGTTCACGCTCGCCGTGCACTGGAAGCCGTGACCATGCCGGCGAGACGTCGCATGGGCCGGCTCTTCCGGCCGGTCACGTTCGCTCTCCTGCTGGTAGCGCTGCCGGCGTATGCCGGCGACCGCTCGCTCGAGTACGCGGTCAAGGCGGCCTTTCTCTACAAGTTCGCGTCGTTTGTCGACTGGCCTCCGGGCTCATTCGAAACCGAGTCCTCTCCGTTCGTTCTCTGCGTCGTCGGCGCAGATCCGTTCGGCGGCCGGATCAGGAGCGCGGCGAACGGCCAAACCGTTGGAAGCCATCCGATCATTCTCCGGCAGCTCGCGAAGGAGGAGCCGCGTTCCAACTGCCATGCGATGTTCGTGTCCGGGTCCGACGGCAAGTCCGCGAGCGAAGCGCTGAACAGCGTGCGGGGAACGCCTACGCTCACGGTTACCGATTCGGCGCTCGGCCCTACTGCCGGCATCATTCATTTCGTCATCGCGGATGATCGCGTAACCTTCGACATCGATAACGCTGCCGCGGCGAGAAACCACCTGGTGATCAGTTCAAAACTCCTTGCACTGGCGCGCAGAGTGAACACGGCGCGGCCGGCGGCCGTGCCATGAGCGGCGGAGATCGGTTGTCGGCCCATCGGTTCACGCCGGCGTACGCGCTCGCGTCCGCGGTCGTGCTGCTCGCCGCGGGCATTGCCGTTTCGGCTTACCAGGACCGACTCTTTCGCGCGCAGCAGGTCAGCGAGGTGACCGTCCAAGGGCAGATTCTCGCGTCGAGCGTCACCGCCGCGCTGGTGTTCGGCGACGCGAAAGCCGTCCAGGAACACGTCAGCGCACTCAAGATCAATCCCGAGATTGAGGCCGCTGGCGTGTATGACGGCACGACTCTCGTCGCGAGTTTTGCGCGCGGCGGCAAACAGCCGCTGCCTCGATCGCTGACCGATCGAAGCACCCTCGTCATGAGCGGCAGGACGGAAATCGTGGTGCCGGTCATGCAGGGCGCAACGCGGCTCGGTACCGTCTGCATCCGCGCCATCGATACACCACTCGCTCACCGGCTGACGCGCCACCTGGCGATCATGCTGCTCGCGATCATGGCCGCCTTGCTGGTCGCGTTCATGGGAACGACGCAGCGCACGTTGCGGGCCGTGAACCGCGAGACCGAGCTTCGCGCACTCGCCCTCGCGGAAACGAATCAACTGCTGCAGAACGAGATGGAAGAACGCAGCAAGGCGGAGGACGCCCTGCGTCAAAGTCAGAAGATGGAAGCGGTGGGCCAGCTCTCCGGAGGATTGGCCCACGATTTCAACAACCTTCTCGCCATCATCGATGGCAACCTCCATCTTCTGCGGCAGACCGGCGCGGACGATCAGCCGGCCATGCAAAGCTACCTCGACGCGGCAGGTGAGGCCGTCGATCGCGCCGGCAGCGTCGTGCGCCGTCTCCTCGCCTTCTCGCGGCGGCAACCGCTCTCGCCTCGGCGTGTCGACATCAACCAGCTCATCACCGATATGAAGGACCTCTTTCTCCACTCCGCCGGTGAGCGCGTCCGTATCGAATGGAACCTGAACGCGACATGGACGACGCATTGCGATCTCAATCAATTGGAAAATGTCATTCTCAATCTGGCGATCAACGCTCGCGACGCCATGCCGGAAGGAGGGACGATCGCGATCGAGACGAACGATGTAACGCTGAACGATCGGACCCGAGGCGGCGACGTCGCGCCGGGCGATTATGTCGAAATCCGAGTGCGCGACTCCGGGACTGGAATGACGGAAGAGGTGCGGAAGCGCGCTATCGACCCGTTCTTCACGACCAAACCGCAAGGCCGCGGCACAGGCCTCGGGCTGAGCATGGCTTTCTCGTTCATCCGCCAGTCAAACGGATACCTGAACATCGAGACGGCACCCGGGCAGGGAACGACGATCGTGATCCTTCTCCCTCGCCACTTGGGCAGCGAACTGCGGGGCATTGCATGAGACACTCAACCGGCGTGTCGGAAGAGACGGTCGTTACGGCGAGCGAAAAACCCTTCACCGTGCTTCTCGCGGAAGACGAGGCCATGCTCCGTGTGGTCGTTCGCGAGACGCTGCGGCGCGCCGGATACGTCGTGATCGAAGCCCCGGACGGCACCACCGGTCTGGAGATCCTCCAGTCCGACCAGCCCATCGATGTCCTGCTCACCGACGTCAGAATGCCGGGCCTCAACGGATATCAGCTCGCCGAAGCGTCCCTCACGCTCCGGCCGGCGATGGGCGTCATGCTGATGACGGGCTATGCGGACGAGGCCATCCCGGACGCGATCCGCGATGCGTCCATTCCGGTCATCCGAAAGCCGTTCAACTTCGCCAGCCTCGCCGAAGACGTTCGCGCGGTCATCCGCCTGGGGTGACCGTTGGTCATCGGCTTTCTCCGGGCGGCGATACTCTAACGGGCCGATGAAGAAAGCGCTGGTGGTCGTCGCCGCAATCGCGCTCATCGTCTGGGTGATCTCGTGGTTCCGGACTCCGGAGGCCGTTGCCACCTCGGCCGCGAGGCCGTGGCCCGCAGGGATGGGAACGCTCGACTCGGTCGCCGGCCGCTTCCCGCCACTGCACGCGAACGCCGCGGCTGTGAAGCTGACCGCGCTCGCGAAGGCGTTGCCGAAGAACGAAGCCGCCGACGAATTCGTACGTCGCGAGATCGCGCGCGGCGAGCTCACCATCGGCGGGTCGCCCGCGATCGCAGACGTCTCCGCAATCCGTGAGCTCCTGCTGCGCGAGCCGATCGTCTGGGAGCGCCACGACGGCATCGGCGGCAACGACGAGACGGAGGCGATGCGCGCGCTGCAGCTGACGGTGGCGAGGGCGCTCGTCGCCAGCGCGCTGACGAAAGCGCGCGCAAACGATCCGGCGGCATTGGAAGACCTCCACGCCGCGTGGAAGCTGGCCCGCTCGCTGGACGGCCATCCGCAGATGATGACGCAGACGTCTGCCCTGACCACGGCGCGGATGATCAACGCCGTCGCCTGGAAGATGCCGCTGCCCGCGCCGGCTTGGCTCGTCGAGTTGCAAGCGCGCGACAACATCCGTCCGCTGCTCGAGGCCTTTCAGTATTCAGCAGCGTCGTACGCGAACGACGGCTCGCGGATCTTTCCTACGAAGATGCTCGCAGACTCGGTCGATCGAGACCGCGGCATCGCCGAAGCCCTGATCAACGAAACCCGCTGCGACGTGAACGCGCCCGCCAATGAGCTTGGAGTGGACGTCACATCCGTCTGGCGTCGCGCCTTCCGCTACCGCGCCGAACGCGAAGCGACGGCGAACGCGCTGCGCGTCCGCGAAGGAAAGCCGATCGAATCCACCTCACGCTGCAGCGATGGCGCATGGACGTTCGATGGCACGACCCTGCGCTTCAGCCACGAGATCACGACGCCCGCGCCCGACCGGCCGATGCCGCTGGTGCTGCGGGTCAAGCCGTAGCAAACGAACGAAGCCGCCGCCGGCCGTGCCTCAGTTCGTACGATAATGCGCGTTCACGTTTTGATATGGAGGAGTGCCGCATGATCTCTCGCAAACGATTGACGAGCTTCTCGTTCGCAGCCTTTCTGATTCTCATGGGCGCGGCGTTCGTAGCCGCCCAACAACCGCAGGCGCAATACAGACCTCTCTATCCGAGCCAGAAAGCCAGCGTCATGCAGACGATCGGCGTCACCGACGTGACCATTACCTACTATCGTCCGGCGATCAAAGGCCGCACCATCTTTGCCGATGCTCCACCCTCGATGGAGACGCGAGCGAAGGGCGACGCCACCCTCGACAATCAGAACGAGCGAAAGCCGGGCGAGCCGATCGTTCCATACAACCATGTCTGGCGCGCCGGCGCGAATGACGCGACGGTGTTTCAGGTCAGCGATGATGTCCTGATCAATGGTCAGCCTCTGAAAGCCGGCACGTACAGCCTGTCAGCGATCCCCGGCAAAGACGAGTGGACGATCATCTTCAATAACGACTATGGACAGTGGGGCGCCTTCTCGTATGACTCGAAAAAGGATGCGCTCCGCGTGAAGGCGAAGCCGCAGCCGGTGGCGCAGAGTCAGGAGTTGCTGGCGTACAACTTCGACCCGGTGACGGCGAATACGGCCACGGCCAATCTGCGCTGGGAGAAAGTAAGCGTGCCGTTCACCGTCGAAGTAAAAGACGTGAAAGCGGTGTGGCGCGCCAGGACCGATGCGCTGATCGCCGCAAATCCGGCAAACGAAGTCTTTCCCCTCCAGGCGGCAAACACATTCGCGGTCGACAAAAATTGGGACGAGGCGCTGAAGTACGTTGAGCAGTCGCTCAAAACCAAGCCGACGTTTCGAGGCCTATCCGCCAAAGCCAACATCCTGCACAACGCCGGCAGGAACGAAGAAGCGCTTGCTGCCGCCGATCAGGCCATCGCCAAAGGCAAAGCCGATAGCGTCGACACGACTGCCTTCGAGAAGCGCGTGGCCGGTTGGAAGAGCGGGACGTAGAGCCCGCGCCTCCTTTGAGTGGATACATCCAGGCGAACGGAAGCAACGTAGTTCCACTCGACTACAGAGAGAGAGGAACTAACATGGCTTTCGTCGTTCGCTTTACACCCCCATCGTTGTCATCACAGCAGTATGACGAGGTCATCAAGCGCCTCGAAGCTGCCGGTGAAGGTTCCCCCAAAGGGCGGCTCTTTGCCGTCGCATTCGGGCCAACTGACGCGCTGCGCGTTTCCGACGTCTGGGATACGCAGGCGAATTTCGACCGCTTCGGCCAGACGCTGATGCCCATACTCCAGGAGCTCGGTATCGATCCCGGCACTCCCGAGTTCATCGAGGCCCACAACTTCATCCGGGGCGCCTGACGGCGAGAGACGGCTTGCGGATCTTTCCAGCGAAGATCTCTCCGGCTCCGTCGATCGAGACGGCGGATCGCCGAAGCGCTGATCGACGAAACACGGTACGACGTGACTCCTGCAGACGAGCTCGGAGTGGACCTCACATCCGTTTCACGCCGCGCCTTGCGCTATCGCGCCGAGCGCGAGGCCACATCGAACGCGCCACGCGTGCGTGAAGCAAAGGCGATCGAAACCACCTGGCTGTAGCGACGGCGCATGGACCTTCGACGGCACGACGCTGTGATTCCTCCGCGAGATCGCGACCGCCCCGCCGGACCGGCCGATGCCGTTGGTGTTGCGGGTGAAGCGGGTAGCCAAACGGTCGAGAACGCTACCCGTCTCGGCACGACGGTGACCGCACCCGTTCGCCGATCGCGTCGAAGATAAGTTTCCAAAGCGAGCTGATGCTTAGCTTGGAATCGGAACTTGAATCCGCTCCGCGAGCCGGCGGCGCTTCAGCATGCGTGGAATGGATAGACGATCTCCGCCATTTCGAAGACGTTGTCGAAGTTGAACAAGGGGTACTATAACCCCTTAACAATCGATGAAACGCTCGCTCGCGGCCTATCGCTTGCACGGTAAGCCATTGCAATTTTGAAGGGGAACGATGGTACAGAATGAAACGGTGGACCGCCGTGCGATTATCCTTACGTTGATCCGAAAGGGAGGACGGGCGTGTGCTGCGGATATTGCGAATGACCTTCCGCAACCGATCGCGGCAAGCAAACTCGTGCCCGTCGTGGAAGCTCTTGCGGACGAGGGCGTCATCGAGCGGGTTTCGGAGGACTCCGGCCGCAAGTATGACGAAACGCAGACGGTCTACGCCTTGAAGTCCTGAAATCGGACCTCGGCCGACGTTCTGCGTCCCTTCCTCCGACGAACCCGACATCAACGCGCAGATCTATGAATGCCTTTACGTCTGCGCTCCAAACATTCGACGTCGCGGAGATCGCGACGGGACTTGCTGCCGTCGTTGTGGTTCTGGCAGGTCTGGTCCTGCGATCAACGAATAGCAGGCGAAGTGCAAGCGGTTTCGTCTGGCCTGCGTTGCTGTTATTCAAGGGTCGTATCAGTCTCTGGATCGTAATTAAGACAACATTGGCGTTTGCCCTTCTTCATGCGGCGCGGCTCCACGGATCCGCTCTGAGCGTCCAGTTTCTCCTTGCCCTATCTCTGACAGCCGCACCGGAAGTGATTGAAGCATTCATCCCGGAGATTCAGAACGAGAAGGTCGCTCAATTCGTCTTTCTTGCAATGCAACGAACCAACTTCAGTGTCATTCAACTTCTGAATGCCGGCATCACTCGTATACGGGAGCATGCGAATTACGACTGGCAGAACCGCCGCGGTCAATGGCAGTTTGGCGTGAGCTCCGAAGAAGTTGGAAGACGCATTCGCATTCTCTACGAACAAAACAAACGCGAAATCGCCAATTCGCTTCGAAAACCGGATCTGCTCGCGTTTGACGCCGGGGTCGTACCTGCGCAGAAGTTCTACTTACTCATCGATTTTCTCGGACCGAAATGGCTGAACGCCGCTTTGCGCGAGTTCTCTGCAGACCCGGCGACTCCGATAACCATTGCATGGGACGGGAGCGAGCGACGCAGAGCGCAGGTACGTCAAGGCCACCCGCGCAGACGCCCAATTGACGACGCGAAACTTTGCGGACTAGTCTCACGCGGTCAGGCGTTTCCAGCGTATAACGCGTCACCCGCTGCTTCGGGCAACAAACGGATGAAGAAGAGTTAGTACGCGCGCGAGCGACCGAGGCTGGCCTCGATCGCAAAACCGTTCGCCATCCGCCGTCCTGTCCGAAACTTGCATACACTCGCCGAAGCCCCGTTGATGGCGGATGACGATCTCCACGCGATGATCGAACACAAAGGAGTACACGAACATGACACCGAAAAACACGATTTGCCTCTGGTACGACAAAGACGCGGTTGACGCGGCACGCTTCTACGCCGCCACCTTCCCGGATAGTGAAGTGACCGCGGTTCATGAGGCGCCTGATGACTATCCCGGCGGGAAGAAGGGCGATGTACTGACCGTGGAATTCACCGTTTTCGGCATTCCCTGCCTCGGTCTCAACGGTGGTCCGATGTTCAAGCACAGCGAGGCCTTTTCGTTCCAAATTGCGACGAACGATCAGGAAGAGACGGACCGCTACTGGAATGCGATCGTCGGCAATGGAGGAGAGGAAAGCCAATGTGGTTGGTGCAAGGATCGCTGGGGCCTCTCCTGGCAGATCACTCCCCGCGTGCTGACCGACGCGCTCGCGGCTGGTGGCGATGAGGCAAAGCGTGCCTTCGAAGCGATGATGCCGATGAAGAAAATCGACGTTGCCACCATCGAGGCCGCGCGCCGAGGCTGACGATTCAGCGTCGGGCTGAGCCAGCCGCATTTCCCCGCGCGACTGCCCGAGGCGTTCCGAACACGAGGCCTGTCTCGATCTCGGATGGCTTGCCGTCGACTATGTACGGTTTGAGTCGCCACGCTCGAAGAGCAGAGATGATGGCTTCGGACTGATCGGGGAAGGCGCTGAGGAGATGGACGTGCTTCACCCGCCCTTCGCCGTCGATGGTCACGCGGACCGGGATCGTGTTGAAGCGGCGCGTCGCCAGGTAAGGTTCGGTCTTCTCGATGACGTTGTCGCCGTGCGCGTAACCCTTCACGCAAAGCGGCGCATCACTTTCCTTCGCCAGGGAGATGCCGCTCATCGCCCGCTCGGCCGCATCGAGCGCCGCCTTGTCGCGGCCGGTGAAAGTGAACGTCAAGGCGTGGCATCGCGCGTCGGTTGAAAGTACGCGCCAATGGAGTCCGACAATCGGCGCTCCGTATGCGACACGATAAAACGTCCGGCTGGCGATCTTCACCTCTTCCGGTCCACGCTCGATTTCGTACTGCGGCACGACTCCTCGGCGAAGAGAGGCCATCAACTCCCTGGCCGACTGGGCGGCATTCGCACTGAAGAAGAGGTCCTGCGCCGACACCAGCACGTGGGCTTTCACTCTCTGCGGCTCGCGGTCCCAGAAGGCGAATTGCGTCAGGACGTAGCTGCCGCCGTCGGACGGTGGAGGCCCCGCCGGCTCTTCAGTCCAGCCGGCGGGGATTGGATACGACAGGTTGAAATACGCGTTGTTGTAGCGGTCACCGGCCACCTTCCCTTCCTCCGGCAGCGGCGTCACCGAGTCGCTCGTGCCCGGCGTCGCCCCTTTGACGAGGATCACGCCGTGCGGAACCACCGGAACCGTTCCCGCATCGACCGGCAGGCCGATGCAGATCGCGAACAGCGAGGAGAGAGAGTGCCTGGTGAGTCGCCACATAGTTCTCCCTTACTTACAGTGAGCGCAGGAAGTTCAAAAGGTCCTGCTTCTCCGTATTCGCCAGAGCATTGAAGTTGAGCACCGCGGTATTGGCCTCGGAGCCGGTCGAGGAATGCTGATCGATGGCCTTGAGAAGGTCGGGGGTCCGGCCATCGTGCAGGAGGAAGATCCGCTTCCCAAGTCCCCACAGCGGCGCCGTGCGGAACTGGTCGCCCCCCGCCGTTCCTTGCGAGACGTTGTCTGCCAGCTTGGACCCCATGTGATGAATCTCCAGGTCGCTGAACAGGTTCATCTTCTGATTGTCAAGGCTGGGCGTGATCGACGACGAGAACGAAGGGAACACGTTGTGATGGCAGACCTCGCATCCGATCTTGTTGAAGAACTCCTCCCCTTTCTTGATCGAGTCTGTCCCGCCCGGCGTGTCCGGCGATCTCTCCGGCGGAGCCAGGAGACGCATGAACATTGCGAACTGCACGGAGTCGCTCAACGTATCGATGGAGCCGACGTTGAAGTTCGTATGGTCCTCGGGCGTCGCATTGAGCTTGCACGGATTGGGAAGTCCCAGGACCCTCTCCTCTTCGGGCGTGGGATGCTCCTGGGTGAACAGCTCGTTGCTCACGCCCTGCTCGACGTTGTAGGCCTCACCGGCAAAAAGCTCCAACGACTTGTTCTGGGCCTTCCAGCCGAAGCGGGCGATCGTGCCGTCGTTGCCGTTGTGGTTGAACGTTCCGGCGATGCCGAAAGAATTGCTGGCTACTGACGCCTGGTACGACAGAAGGTCGGTCTCCTCGATGTTCTCGACGAGACCCCCTCCGAATAACGGCGTCGGAATGCGGAAGATGACGTTGTTGTGTGCGACAGCCGAGGCAAAATCGGGCTGGGAAATCACGGACGTCGTGCAGGGACCGGCGTCACTGCGCCCGGCGATGGTGAAGAGGTCCTCGACCCCGCCGTTCGGCTGGCTGGGGATGGGATTGCCGGCCGAATCGGTAAAAAAGATGAAGCGAGCCTCACGCACAGGGCCGCTGAGGGTGACGAACGAAGGCGGCAAGTTGACCGCGCCGTCCGCACCCGCGTCGACGATCTGCGGATTGACCGCGGGGCTGGTGCCGCCGGTGGCGGGGAAAGCGTGGCAACGGGCGCAGCCCATTGCATTGAAACGGGGGCCGAGCCCCTTGCCTTTCTCGCCGCGGATCGTTCCGTTGACGGAGTCGACCTCCTCGAAGCGGGTCTTTGCGTCGTTGAAGAAGTTCAGGATCGTGATGGGATTGTTCGCCGCCACCGAGGCGAGCGGCCCGCCCGCTCCGGGCGGACCACCGCGAATGCCCGGATCGGACTGAGAGAACGCCTGGAGAGCAAACAACAAGACACCGAGGGTAAGGACCGCTGTAGTGCGCGATTTCACACAGACCTCCTTGAAGGGTTGACATCTACGACCAGCCTTGGACACGCGGAAACTTCACTGGACTGCCGATGACGGGGACACGAGCGCTCGATGAACCAAATGCGGATTCGGCGGTGTTCATATGGCGTGCCAGACGAATGGAGAGGCGGCCTTAAATATCGAGCTCGACCGGTAGCGTCGCGCGCTACC
Source organism: Thermoanaerobaculia bacterium (assembly GCA_035996815.1). Classification (GTDB taxonomy): domain Bacteria; phylum Acidobacteriota; class Thermoanaerobaculia; order Gp7-AA8; family Gp7-AA8; genus JADGNZ01. The sequence goes on from DASYJF010000114.1 coordinate 75,866, forward strand.
GGGAGGACGAATTCGAACTTCCGCTCTCGCTATTCGGCGGAGCGATCGAGGTAGGCTTTGATTCTGGACCAGTACTGATCGCGCCAGGCCTGTTCGGTCTCAGGGATCAGGTCCTTCGGAACGCCGCGATGCACCAGCACGAGCTCGGTCCCGCCATCAGCCGTTGGCGTCAGCGTCACCGCGGCCATCGAGAAGACACCCTCGGGGAATCGGCGGTGGCGCCAGGCCTGAACGATGCGCCGTCCGGGGACGAGGTCGACGTTGATCCCGGTGACATCACTCTCACCGATGGAGAACGTCCCTCCAACCTTCCCGCTGATGATCGCCCGCTTGCCAGTGAACGCGCTGTGCTTCCGCGAGTCAGCCAGCAGATCGTAAACGGTCGCCGGATCGGCTTTGAACTTCACGCGCTGCTTGATGGTCTTGCACATGGCGTGGAAAGGTACTCGTGACGATGACCTGCTCAGAATAAGGATACAAAACATTCGTCCTAATACCGCGCAGGTCGAGGCGGAACGGCTGCGACAGCGTATCTCGCGGCACCTCTTCAACAGCGCGCTCGCGTCAGGTCGCCATCGCTCACTACACCGGGCATCTTCAAGCACTCAGGCGTCGTGCTCTCGCTTGACTGCGTCTCGTGCGATGGCTCTCGCCAGATCACTGAAGATCACCGCGTGCAGGGGGTAAAGGAGATACCGTAGAGAGCGCCGGCGAGACCACGCGGCGACGCTGTTCGATGAATGCCGCGCATCACTCCATCGCGTTTCTGCCTCATGGGCGTCATCGAGCGCTGCCGACACAGCGTCGCGATACTGGATCGGCACGATCTGCGGCATAGGGTGCGCGCCCGCACCGTGTCGGCAAGTACGGGCTCGACGATTCCTTCGTGAGCATCGCGGTCGGCATCCATCTGTCGAAATCCTGCAACGGCCGGACGCGCCGTACGGGCGCGCCCGGCCTACTGCATGGTTACCTCAAAACTGGGTCGTGGGTACCGGCGACGGCGCCGGGACGTGCGGCGGATCCGCTACCGTCCGGTGCTTCCGTCCGAAGCGGTTTGCTTTCCGCATCACTGCGACATGCGGAAGCAGAGCCGCGTGAGCCGGTGAGCGCACCAGACTCTTGCTCACAGCGTACGTGAGCAACGCCGCTTCGCCGAGACGGTTGCGCCGCGTCAGGTTCGCCGAGGTGACGCCGCGCAGCATGGACCGCAGCTCGTCTTCCACCTTCGACCACCGTGCGGTCGTCTCCGCCTCCTGCTGCAGCTCCTCGGGCGTTCTTCCGACCACGCTCAGCACCACCGGAGATGCGCCGATGGCGTTGATTGCGGCTTGCGCAAACTCCGGATGCACATTGGCGGCGGGTTGGATCGCCCTCGCATCCGCCGCCGGCAGCTGCACGAATTCCGGGATCTGCTGGCGCAGCACGCGGAGCTGCTCCACGATCGATTCCGGCGTCATTACCGGGTCCCCTGCCGCCGCGGCGGCGTTCGTTTCACTAACTGCATTTTCGTTAGACATGATGAAACTCCTTTCCTGCCCCGAAGGGCAAATGGTTATGGGACGGCGCTCGGGCTGAGTGCGCAGCTCGGACGCCGTTCCGGGATGGAACGTCTGAGCGCAACGTCGCAAACCGTTCGCTCGCCTGCCCCCACAGGCCGCGGACCTCGGGGGTTGTTATGTGGGTATGAGGCTGGAGGAGCTAACGCTCAACTCCACTTGGATCGGGGTCCTTCGCGCCTTGACACAAGCTCGAAGGACTCAGTACCTCATTCGAGTAACGGCCATTTACCACCGCCGTCTCTGGCTCAGGATTCGAGACCCCTTGACTCAAGGATCTGCCTTTGCCTAACACAACAATATAGCTTCGTGATCACGGGATGTCAAGGGGGGTAGACGCTTTGGTAGTGGGGCAGTTTGATGTTACGGGTTAGATCAATGGCGAAAGATGGCATTCGCTACGCCAACGAACGCCACAGCCGCAGCAAGAAGAGCTAAGCCCGCCGCCTCGGGATGCCCCGTCCAACTTGAGGAAGCCAAAGCAAGAGCGGCAATACCCGCAGCCAAGGCGCCAAGGACCGCGCCACCTCCAACAGTTCTCGCTCTCGATACGTTATCCGTCGAGCTCATGATGCTTCCGCCCCACGAACATCCTACGCCTGTTGAACCCGTGCCGCTTTGCACTCGTTATCTGGGCAAGTTTCGCCTCATTCCCGGCGCGCGTTGCCTCGCGAATGGCGACGCGTGGTCTCGATATCAGGAACGTTCGCCACGACATTGAAAAAAATCAGTTCGAGACTGAGAACGCGTGCCTCGATCATGACGCCGTTGTCGCTTCGTATTGACGTGCGTTCATGATGGAACGGGCCGTTTTCACTGTCGAAGTGATTTTTTTTCAATGTCGTGGCGAACGTTCCTGATATCGAGCTGCACGTTTCTGATAGGGAAGTGAACGTTTCTGATATCGAGCTGCACGCTTCTGATATGGAAGCGAACGTTCCCTATGTTGAAGCTCCATGGCGCGTTCATGAAGCGAATTCCGAAGTGATCCCGTCGGCGCGTGAAAAGAGCGCTGCGAATCAGTCAAATCGACAGTCCGACGTCGCCCTCCAGAACGGATGCCTTCAGCTGCGGGCGGCCGACTTCGAGTCCCTGCCTCTGTCATACGCGTAAGTTAAAGATTAGACAGGGCCGAAACCCTTGGCTGGGGAGGATTGCACGTATTCGAACCGCAGCGCTCGCGGATGTGGCTTGGATCAAAAGTAGGTGGCCGAGGCTGGGCCAACCTGCGCTGGCGGCCGTGCCGCCTGGCTGGGAGACAGGGAGTCGAACCCCGATTGAGCGGTTCAGAGCCGCTTGTCCTACCATTGAACGATCTCCCAGTGATGGCGGGCGGTGGATGCTACACGGCGCTCAACGCCTCGGTCAATGTCCTCATTCCGTGCGGTCGCGGACGGAGCCGTCCGCCGTTTCATGCGACAATCGCCGGGCGAGGATGAGTCTGTGTTACCCGAGGTTTTTGAGTGTCCGCAGTGCCAGCGGCAGTTTGTTTTTGAGCTCGTCGAGAGCGCCGACGACCGCTCCATCTACTGCCCGCAGTGCAAGCGCTACCTCGGCGAGAAGGACCTCAACTTCATCCTCATTTCCGAGATCGAGGAGCTGACCGAGCGCCTCCGCTTCGAGCGCGAACGCCTCGAAAAGGACGAAGCCCTCTACTCGATGTCCGACTGCGATGCGGAGCTGAAACTGTATGGCACCGAGGTCCACACCGTCGTCAGCATTCTTCGCAAGGCCGTGGCGGAGCTGGAAGCGCTGAAAGAACAGTATCGCTAGGCCGCGAGAGTCGTGTCACCACGCAAGCACCAAGTGCTTTGCCAGGTAGTACCAGAGGCTGGCGGACGTGATCAGGATGAACCACCTTGCGGGCGCGGATGACGGGATGATCAGCGCGGCGCTGACCAGGAACGCGTCGGCGAAGATGCGCAGGAAGCCGTAGTCCTCAATCCAGATCGTGTGCGGCAGGATGGAAAAGAGGGCCAGGTATCCGACCCAGGCCAGCCGCCACTCCAGCGGCGCGCGCGTCCGCCGCCACACCAGCACGATGGCGATGACGACGCCGGCCAGGAACAGACTCTCGAGGAAGTAGAGACGCTCTTGGTGATCGCGGCGCATGGACGCGGCGGCCAGGAACCGCGCGTACTCGACGAAGGGCAACGCGCGATCGGGTGCTCCGGCCCGGAGCGGCGTGACGCCCCAACACGCGGCCAGGACGATTTGCCAGAGCGCGTAGGCCGCCATCGGAAGCGCGAACATGACGGCGTCGATGCGGCGCTCGCGGCGCAGAAGTCGGTCGGCCAGCCAGACGGCGGCCAGTGCTACGGCCAGCAGCAGCGTCGTTTCCCGCGTCAGCACCGCAGCCGTGAGCAGCAGCGCGGCCGTCACGTTGCGGCGCGAGGCGGCGGCCCAGATCGCGCCCATCGCGAACGCGGCGGCGGCGATCTCGGACAGATCGCGCGAAAACGTCAGCACGAATCCGGGATAGAGCGGCACGATCACGCCCCACATCGCGTGCAATCCGAACTTCTTCGCGAATGCTCCGCCGAAAGCGGCCATCGCCGCGGCAGCGAGGATGTTGACGATCACGAGTAGCCACGGAATCCATTTCACGCGGCCCAGCGACAACATCCAGACGATGAACGGATAACCGATCCGTTGCTGCCGGTACGGAGGGTTATCAATCCGGATCCCGTGCGCCGCCTGCACGCGCGTGAACGGATTGATAGCCAGTCGGTAGAACCAGATTCCGTCGTAGCCGCCGATCTTCGGGATCACGGTCAGCCCGGGCGGCACTTTCGAGGCATCGACGTTTTGTCCGCCGGCGATGACGAAGAGGGAAACGTCGCCTCCTCGGGTTCTAAGCAGCAGAACGAAAAAGGCGATGTAGCAGATCGCGATCACGATCGCCGGGGTGAGCGGCGAACCGGGATTCGATCGATCTCGAAGAATCGGGCGCAGGCTCCTCACTTCGTCTTGCCGGCGGCCTTCCTGCCCTTGCCGCGGATGTGGTTTACCCGCTTCATCTCCGCGAGGTGCGGGAGCAGGTGTTGAAACTCCTTCTTCCGGACCAGTTGGCGAACGACGGCGTAGATCTGCAGAACGGCGGTGCCGACGGCGTGACGGCGCTTGAGGTTTGCAGCGCTCACGCCGCGAAGCATCGACATTAGTTCATCTTCGACGGCGCTCCAACGCTGGGCATCGTCCCGTTGTTGCCAGAAGTCTTCGACCGGCGCGCCGATGACGCTCGGCATGCGCGGATCCGCGCCGCCGGTAATGAGAGCGGCTTCCACGAATTCGGAATTGAGATGTGCTACGCGCGTCATCGAACGCGTCTGGCGAATGGTCAACTGCTGGAACTTCGGGATGCGCGCCCGCAGCCGGCGAAGCTCCTCCACCAGCTCCGCGGGTTCAATCGGAGTGACTTCGGGATCATCGCTCATGACTCATGGAAGCGCGGCCCGGCCACGAAGTCAAGAAAGGCGTCCTCGAAATGAGCTTGCGAGCGTACAGCAATGACAAAAGACACCCCCGACAAGGCGATTCGCTCACGGTGTTGATGTCGCCGGCATCAACGCCATGTCCGCCGCTGCACATTTTGATGTTCTGGAACATCAATCGATAGAGCCAGACCTCCTCTGTTGATGCGGGCTACATCAACAGACCAGGACGCGGTTGACCATTTTGATGGATGCCTGCATCAACATAGGCAGGGGGTCTTCAGTACTTGATGTCGGCGACTATTCGTTTGCTGTCGAAGGCATCAACGCAGGCCTCGCGTGATCACCAATTTGATGTCATGGACATCAACGGGCGCAGTCTTCACGTGTCTTTTGATGTCGCAAACATCAAATGGAGTGAAGTCTGCCAAAGTGCTGCGCACGAAGGATGTTTGATGCCCGCCGGAACCGCGGCACCTTTCGCGAAGCTTTGGAGTGCGGTGGCGATCGAGCCACCGCTTTGGGAGGGAGGGGGAAGCGTTCCCGTCGCGCGTACGCAAGCATCACATGCTGCGTATCGTCACCATTCCACCGCCCTCCCAAAGCGGCAGCTATGCCGCGCGCACTCCAAAGTGCTGCGCACGAAAATTGTCTCATTCGCAGCTTCGCTCCTGACACGCAGACATCCCAATCCTCCTCGATCGCAATCCGCCGTAACTTTTCTCCTCCTCGGCGGTTTAATGGGCGATTCATGGATCGCGCAATCGAAGAACGTGAGCGGCTGCTGATCGAGGCCGCACAGCAGGACCCGAAGCGGTTCGCGGAGTTGTACGAGGAGAACTTCGGGCGGGTGTGGGCGTTCGTGATCAGGCGGGTAGGTGAACGCTCGGTTGCGCAGGACATTACGTCCGAGGTGTTTCATCAGGCGCTGGCGAACGTGGGGCGATTCGAATGGCGCGGGCTGCCGTTCGCGGCGTGGCTGTATCGGATTGCGGCGAATGCGATCGCCGATCACTTTGCGAAATCGGCGCGCGAGCAGAGTACCGAGGCCGAGGTAACCGTACCGCCGCATGAGATCGAAGACATTGAGCGCCGCGCGTCGCTGTATCGCTTCGTCGATCGACTTCCGGCCGAGCAACGGCGCGTGCTGGTCATGCGGTTCGCCGAGGAACGAAGCATCCGCGAAATCGCATCGGTCATCGGACGGAGCGAAGGCGCGGTCAAACAACTTCAATGGAGAGGCCTGCAGACGTTGCGGGCCCGAATGGGTACGAATCATGGCTGAGCGCGATCTGATCGAACGGCTCGACGATGCGATCGAGGCCATCCTGGCCGGTCGCCGCGATGGCCTCGCGATGGCCGAGCCGGAGTTGGCCACGCTGTTGATGGCCGTGGACGATCTGCGCGCGCTGCCCGATCCCGCATTCAAATCGCAATTGTTGGCGGAGCTGGTTCCGCCGATGGAGGATGAGATGACGACAACTGAATTTCCGTCGATCCGGCCGTATCTGCTCGTTCCCGATGCCGACGGGATGATCGCTTTTCTGCAAAAGACGCTCGGCGCCGAGTTGCTGGGGCGCTATGCGGCACCGGACGGGCGCGTGATGCATGCGGCGATGCGTGTGGGCGACTCGCTGATCGAGATGGGTGAGCCGGAGTCCGGACCGAAGACAATGGCGTTGCACATCTACCTCGATGACGTAGATGGCGCATACGACCGTGCGCTCGCCGCGGGCGCGACCTCGACGCTGTCGATCACCGACCAGGCGTATGGCGATCGCGAAGGAGGCGTGAAGGATCGGTGGGGCAACGCGTGGTACCTGGCCACGCATCAGGAGGAGGTCACGGAGGAGGAGTTGATGCAGCGCTTCGGCGGCGGCGGAACCAAGCCGGCGAAGCAGCCGGGCGTCGGTCCGCGTCCCGAGGGGTATCACACGGTGACGCCGTTCCTGCATGTACGCGGCGCGCGAAAGATGATCGCCTTCCTCGCCGATGCATTCGGCGGGACGACGGCGCACGTCACCGACATGCCGGACCGCGAAGTGGCACACGCCGCGGTGCGCATCGGCGATTCGCTGATCGAGCTCGGCGAAGCGCATGGCGAGTCGCAGCCGATGCCTGCGGCGATCCACCTCTTCGTCGCCGATGTCGACTCGGTCTACGAGCGCGCGCTCCGCGCCGGAGCGACGTCAGTTGAGCCGCCCGCGGACAAGCCGTACGGCGAGCGGGGAGCGTTCGTGATCGATCCGTTCGAGAACCAGTGGTTCATTGCAACGGCGAAGTAACGGTTTCCGCGGAGACGCGGAGGCGCGGAGAAACCCGAGGACGAATCGTCCGTAGCACCACCGACAAATCACGATCGAGGTGTGTTCATGCGGATGGTGCGAGTGGTAGTGGCGGTAGTAGTCGTCGCGCTGGCGTCGACGGCGGGCTTTGCGCAGTCGAAAGAGCGGGCGGACATTCCGGAGCAGTCGAAGTGGCGGCTCGCGGATTTGTATGCGAGCGACGAGGCATGGCGCGCGGCGAAGGACAAGCTCGTGGCGCGTATCCCCGAGGTGCAGAAGTACAAGGGGACGCTGGCGCAGTCGCCGCAGCAACTCGCGTCCGCGCTAGTGCTGCTCAGCGATTTGAACAAGGAGTTTTCGCGCGTCTACGTTTACACGGGACTCATCGCTGACCAGGACACGCGCGTCGCGAAGTACCGCGCCATGAAGCAGGAGATGGATCAGCTCGGGTCATCGTTCGGCGCCGACACAGCATTCGTCGAGCCGGAGATTCTGAAGATCGATCGCACCACGATCGACGCGTTCATCGCGAAGGAGCCGAAGCTCGCGCCGTATACGTTCTACTTGCACGACCTGCTGCGTCGTCAGGCGCACACGCTGTCGGAGCCGGAGGAGAAAATCATCGCCGATGCGGGTCTGATGTCGTCCGCGCCGGGCGATGTCTACGGCGTCTTCACCAATGCCGACTTCCCGTTCCCGACCATCACGCTCGCCGACGGCACCACGCGAAAGCTCGACCTGGCCACGTTTTCCGTTTCGCGTTCGCTGCCGAATCGCGAGGATCGCAAGAAAGTCTTCGACGCATTCTTCGGCGCGCTCGGCGACTACCGCGGCACGATCGGTACTGCACTGAACGCGGAAGTTCAGAAGGATCTGTTCTACATGCGGGCGCGGAAGTATCCGACCATGCTCGACGCCGCGCTCGAGCCCGACTCGATCCCGACCTCGGTCTACACGAAGCTGATCGACGGCGTGAACGCGAACCTGCCGACGTTCCATCGCTATCTGAACCTTCGCAAGCGGATGCTCGGTCTGAGCGATCTGCACTACTACGATCTCTACGCGCCGCTCGTGGCCAATACGAAGCTGGAGTACTCGCTCGACGAAGCGAAGAAGAACATCCTCGGCGCGGTCGCACCGCTCGGCACCGGCTACACGAGCGTCATCGAGCGCGCATTCAACGATCGCTGGATCGATCTCTATCCGAATGCCGGCAAACGCACCGGCGCGTATTCGAACGGCGGCGCGTACGACGTCCATCCGTTCATGCTCATCAACTACAACGGCCGCTACGACGACATGAGCACGGTCGCGCACGAGCTTGGCCACACGATGCAGAGCTACTTCTCGAACAAGACGCAGCCGTATCCGACGGCCGGCTATCCGATCTTTGTGGCCGAGGTAGCGTCGACGTTCAATGAAGCGCTGCTGAATGACTACATGCTCAAGCAGATCAAGGATCCGGCCACGCGGCTGTCGCTGCTCGGCAATTACCTGGAAGGCATGAAGGGCACCGTCTTCCGCCAGACGCAGTTCGCGGAGTTCGAATTGCGCATCCACCAGGCGGCGGAGAAGGGTGAGCCGCTGACCGGCGACACGTTCGACACGATGTACCTCGACATCGTGAAGCGTTACTACGGCGACGACAAAGGTGTGTGCAAGGTCGACGACGTGGTGAAGCACGAGTGGGCGTACATCCCGCACTTTTACCGGACGTTCTACGTCTATCAATACGCGACGTCAGCGACGGCGTCCGCGGCGTTGTCGGAGAAGGTGATGTCCGGCGATGCAAACGCGACGAAGCGTTACCTTGCGTTCCTCTCCGCGGGCGGATCGAAGTATCCGATCGATCTGCTGAAGGACGCGGGCGTGGACATGACGACGTCCGAGCCGCTCGACCTGACGATGAAGAAGATGAATCGCGTGATGGACGAGATGGAAGCGATTTTGAAGCAGATGGGGAAGTAGATTCGTTTGTTACGCGCGCCTCCGCGCGCGATTTGTGGCGGCCGCCTCCGCGGCCGCGGTGTCCTGGCAGGTCCCTCGAACCCCGCGCTGAGCGCGGGGCTGGATTGTTACGCGCGCCTCCGCGCGCGACGGCGAACGCGCGCTTGCGCCCGGAGCGCTGGCGTCTCGCCGGCTGGCTCGGCGGCGTCCCGCCGCCGAATATGAGGCTTGCGCGGGCTTCGTGTCACCAGCGAATGTTGAGGGTTTCGCGGTCCGGCGGCGAGACGCCGCCGGGCCAGCCGGCGAGGACGCCAGCCCTCCATCGCTGGAAGAGCTACCCCGGAAACCGTCCGCGCCCGCCCATGCCGCCCCGTCCGCCGCGGCCTCCGTAGCCGCGGTTGGGGCGGTCGGTGTCGCGCCGTGAGGCGGTGATCGCGTTCTGCAGCGCGGTCCACTGTTGCTGGGTGAGGAGGGTGCGTTCCGAGGCGAGGAGTTGGACGCGGCGATCGAAGAGCGCATCGCGGATGCCGCGCAGACGCCCGCCGGCTCCGGTGATGTCAGCCGCCGCAGGCTGATTCGCTTCGACGGTTTGGCGTAGGTCGCGCGCGGCCACCATGCTGTCGCGCTCGAGCTTCGCGATCTCTCCGCTTTGTTCGCTGCTGACGCGATCGAGCGACGCTGTCTGATCGGGCGTGACATTGACGGCGACGCTGATCCTGGGATCGTGCCACCAGTCGGATGGCGGCATCAGCTCAAGTCCGTCGCCGGCACCTTCCGTTCGGACGCCCGCGAACCCACCGCGGTCGCCTCCGCCGGGAGAGCCCTGCGGCGAACGGCGATCGCGATCGTCCATGTCCGATGTGCAGGCAGCGAGAACAACGAGAGCGAGAAGCGAAAGTGTGCGTTTCATGCGAACGAGGCTACGACCTCGGTCAGACTCCGTTGAAGCGGATGTGTGACGTTTGCCGTAAAATCCCCGCGGTCCACCAATCCGGCAGAAACGAGGTATATATGCGATCGATGATCGGCGCTGTTCTCTCCCTCTTCATGGCCACGGCGGTATTGGCGCAGTGGGAGCCGCCGGATGAGGTGAAGCGTCCGCCTGATGACGGCGGCGCGCCGTATGTCTACTACGCGCATTCGTACTTCAAAGAGAACCCTAAAGTGGCGGGCCTCGACGACCGCATTTCCATTCACGTGCAGAACTTCGAAACCCTCCTGAAGCAGGTCAACGGCAACTGCCAGGGCATCGTGCTCTTTCTCGACGGCATGCCGATCAAAGCGGACAAGGCGGAATCGTGTGATCGGTTGGCAGGACACGTTCGCTATCGCCTGCTGCGCGACAAGGATGAAAAAGAAGACGAAACGGCCTGGCACTCGCTCCTCGGAAGACCCGAGGGCTGGACGCGTACGACCGACGTCAGCGTAGGCGCCGACCGGCAGTTCTCGGCCCGCAGCAGCGCCCGCATTGATCTGGAAGTCATCCCCAAACCGCAATTTCTCTTGTTTCTGGCGTTGCTGTTCCTGGCGTTGGCCATCTTCATCTATCTCTGCCGGACGACGAGCCTTGTGCGCAGCGGAACCCATCCCGTCCCGCATGAGCGGCCGTACTCGCTCTCTCTCTTTCAGATGTCGTTCTGGTTCTTCCTCGTGATCGCCGCCTATGTCTTCATGTGGCTGATCAACGATGAGCTGGACACCATCACCGAGTCCGTTCTCGGTCTCATCGGCATCGGCGCCGCGACGGCGCTCGGGGCGGCACTCATCGACAACAAGAAAACCGCTCCGGGGCCGGAAGAGCCGGGCGGAAAGTCGGAGGGCTTCCTCAATGACGTGATGAGCGATCCGACGGGAGTCAGTCTGCACCGTTTCCAGATGTTCGTCTGGACCCTGGTGCTCGGAGTGATCTTCTGCGTCTCGGTCTACAACAGCCTGGAGATGCCGCAGTTCAGCGCGACTCTTCTCGGCCTGATGGGCATCAGCTCCGGCACGTACCTCGGCTTCAAAGTTCCGGAAAAACAAGGCAGCGACACACCGCCCGGCGCGACGAACCCATCTCCGGAGCCGGAGCCGAAGGCACCGCCGACGTAGGTCGATTCCGCTTCAGAAAATAATGATCGCCAGGATGCGACGACTACGAATCGAGCAATTCGAGAATCGCCGTCAGTTCCCGCTTCACATCGCCGAGCGCTTTTGATACATCCTTCGACGAAGACGCAACAGGCGCGGCGACCTCAGAGACCGGCGCGGACATCTCGATATCCAACTTCTTCTTGGCGCCGGCGATCGTGAAGCCCTCGGAGTAGAGGAGCTGCTTGATGCGCAGGATGATGTCGATCTCGCGACGGGTGTAGAGGCGCTGGCCGCCGCCGCTCTTGTTCGGCGCGAGCGGCGGAAACTCCGTCTCCCAGTAGCGGAGGACGTACGGCTGTACCTCGGCCATCTTGCAGACTTCGCCGATCTTGTACAGCCGCCCCTCGTCGTCGACAGGCATCGGCGCGATTATAGGCGGCGTTACTCCGTCCCGAATGCGACCGCGCCTGCGCCGTCCGTTTCGATCTTCCCTTCGATCTCGTTGAACAGTCCGACCGAGGCCGCGAAAACGTCGTCGACGGAGATCTCGTTCATGCAGCCGTGGTGTATGAGCGGGCACTCGCGTTTGTAGCAGGGCTGGCAGGCGAACGGTTTGCGGACCACGCGCGAAGCGCCGGGAATGACCGTGCGATCGGGATCGGTCGGGCCGAAGATCGACACCGAGGGGATGGCGAGGGCGGTGGCGAGATGAAGAGGACCGCTGTCGTTCGTGACGACGACGGAGCAGTGCGAAATGGCGGCAGCGAGATGCAGCACGTCACCGTCATCGCCGATGATCGGCAGGCCGCTCGTCGACGCCGAAATTGCCTCGGCCTGATGCCGTTCGCCGGGACTGGTGAGCAGGACGACGGAGAAGCCGGCCGCGCGAAGGCGCTCTGCCAGCTCGCCGTAGCGCTGATCGCCCCAATGTTTGGCGCGGCCGTAAAGTCCGCCCGCGTGCAGACCGAAGAGCGGCTCGTCGAGTCGAACGCCGGCATCGCGCATCAGCCGTCCGGCGCGCTCGCGCACGTGCAGCGGAATGGTCATCGTCGGAATCTCATCGACGACGCGCGGCGCGTTCATCGCGGCGAGCAGCATCGAGTAATCGTCGAGCTGATGGCCGCGCGATGGGTCGGGACGGACGCCGTGCGTGAGCAGCATTCCGCGCGCGTCAGTCGAGTAGCCCCAACGTTCGCCAATGCCGGCCGCGAAGGCGACCATCGCCGCGCGGAACGAGTTCGGGAGGATTACGGCGCGGCGGAAACGTCCCGCTTTCAGCATGCGGATGCGCTCGCGCGTATCGCCGTTCCACGGAATGACGCTGCGGAAGATGCCGGCCGAGGCGAGGAGGGAGGCGATGTGTTCCGGCGCGGCCACGGTGATGCCACCTTCGCCGCGGAAGCGATGGTAGAGCGCGCGGTAGGTGGGAAGCGCGAGGACGTTGTCTCCGACCCAATTGAGGCCGACTACGACCGTCTCACTGGCCATCTGATGTTTCGCTTTCGATTTCACCCGGCGCGTTCCCCTTCCAGCGGTCGTGCATCCACAACCATAACTCCGGGCGAGCTGCGATACGGCGGGAAATGACGTCGTTGATGCGCGCGGTGAGCGCCTCGGCGTTCTTCTCGTCGCTACTCAGTTGGTCGATCCGGATCGGTTCCTCGAACTCAAGACGGTGCCCGGTTGAGGCCGGAATGCAAAAACCGAACACAATCGCAGATTCCTGCCGCAACGCCATTTTTGCGGGAGCGTCAGTGGTCCACGCGGGACGGCCGAGAAAGGGCACGAGGATGCCCTCGCGCGGCTGCACGGCTTGATCCGGAAGAAGGATGACCACGCCCTTCTGCTGCAGTGCTTTGAGCAGCGGGCGAGCGGCACGCTGGCGGTCCACGACGTTCACACCCGTGCGCGCCCGAAGACGAACGAGGTCGCGCTCGAGGAGGTCGTTGTCGAGCGGGCGCGCCACGGTGTGGACGTTCTTCACGTGCGCCATGACCGCCAGCCCGGCGATCTCCCAGCCCCCGTAATGCGCGCTGAGGAGGAGGACGCCGCGGCCGAGGGCGATCGCGTCCTGCAGGACTTCGGGGTTGGCGAAAAGACAGTAAGCGGGAATCTCTTCGACCGGCACGTGCTGCATGCGAATCGTTTCCAGCGCCTCGCGGCCGAAGTGGCGCCAGCATTCATCGATGATGCGCCGCCGCTCGGCGTCACTCTTCTCCGGAAACGTCGCAGCGATGTTGCGCATGGCCAGCCGGTCGCGGCCGCGCAGGACGTGGCGCGCAAGTGCGCCGATGCGCGTTCCCCATCGGCGCAGCGCCGCTTCCGATCCGGCGCGGACCGCGCGCGCTGCGGCGCGATACAGAACGTATTCGACGCGCTGCAACAGCGCGTTCTTGCGGCGTCGGCTCATAGAAGTTCAGTGGACTAGTGGATCAGTAGATTAGTGGATTAGTAGGTCGGTGATCGGGCGATTGGTAGACGCTGAATCCGAGAAGAAGTCACGGGTAATACCCAATGGCCTTGCCTTAATTAGTTTTCGATGCTCGCGGCTGGAGCGCTGGCGTCTCGCCGGCTGGCTCGCCTGCGCAAACGCTTACGTTAAGGCCATTGCGGGTAATACCGAAGCTCCTGATCTACTAATCCACTAATCTACGAATCCACTGAGTTTCTCGAGGATTTCGGGCTCGATGATCATCTCCGCGGCGATGGCGATGATGTCACGGTCATCAATCTTCACCGCGTCTTTTTCAGTCGTCACGATGGCCTCGGCGCCGGCGGTTGCGGCCGATGCTTTGATCGACGCGATGTCGGCGGCGGTGTAGCGATGATGGTCGCGAAAGCTTCTTGTTCCGATCACGTTCAGCCCGTTCGCGCGCAACGACGCGAAGAACTGTTCGTTGTCAGCGAGTCCGGCGAAGGCGAAGATGCGGCGTCCCGTCAATTCCTCCGGTACGACGAGTCGCAGGCGGCGTTGAATGACGAAATCGGCGTCCGCGAGCGCGGAGCGGCCTTCGCGCATGATGCCGCCGCGCGTATCGATGACGACGTCGATGTCGCGGGCGAGCTGCAGGTGCTGGAAGCCGTCGTCGAGGATGAATACGTCGCACTCATTCACGTTTAAAAACTGAACAGCATTGTGATAACGCTTTGATCCGACAATTACGTCTATATTTTTCAGCTTGCTTTTCAACAGCACCGGTTCGTCGCCGAACTTCGCGGCATCGAGCGACGTGACCAGGCCCGAAGCGTTGCCGGCGCGTCCGTAACCGCGCGTCAGCACGGCTACACGGAAGCCGCGCTTTTCGAGATAGCGGGCGATGGTGATGACCGCAGGCGTCTTCCCGGCGCCGCCGGCAGCGAGGTTGCCGACCGAGATCACCGGCCGCGGGAGGCGCTTGCTCTTCAAGATGCCGCGACGGTACAGCGCGCGGCGCAGCCGGTTGACGCCGCGCCAGAGGAACTCGATCGGTTTGAGGAGGAGCGTCACGCCAGCAACTCGAGGATGCGTGCCGCGGTCCGCGCCGATGCGCCGCGGTTCTGTTCCACGGTCGCCCGCGCGCGCCCACTCATGTCGCGTTGTGCGGCATCGTTCTCGAACATGCGCGATGCGAAGTCGAAGACCTCGGCAGCAGTCTTCGCCTCGACCGCGCCGCCGTCGCGCAGGAAGACGCCGGCGATCTCGCGGAAGTTGGACATGTGCGGTCCGAAGCAAACGGGCACGCCCGCAGCAGCCGGCTCGATCGGATTGTGCCCGCCGGTAGGTACCAAACTTCCGCCGACGAACGCCGCCGTAGCGAAGCGGTAGATTTTCGACAACTCGCCGAACGTGTCGAGGAGCAGGACGTCGGCGGTTCCGTCGCTCCAGTCGCTGCGGCGCGCGAAGCGAATCTTCGCAGCCGCGAGCAGCTCCGCTACGATCTGGAAGCGCTCCGGTTTGCGTGGCGCGATGACGACGAATGGGTTCTTCTCGCCGACGAATCGCTCCAACTCGCCGATCATCGCCTCATCTTCGCCCTGCATCGTCGAGCCGAGGACCAGGACTTTGCGTCCGGCGATGAGTGCTTCGAGCCGCGGCGCGATTTCCAGCGGCCGTTCGTCAGGAACGTAGTCGAACTTCACGTTGCCGCTGGTTTCGACGATCTCCGGCGGCGCGCCGATTTCGATGAAGCGTTCGCGGTCCGTTTCCTCGCGCGCAAGGATGCGGTCGTACTGCCGCAGCACCGGCGCGACGAACCGGCGCAGGAATCGGTAGCGCGGAAACGAGCGATCAGAGATCCGGCCGTTCGCCAGCAGCATTCGCACGCCGGCCGCGCGCGAAAGGCGCGTCGCATTCGGCCAGATCTCCGTTTCCAACGTCGCGAAAACGCGCGGGCGATGCTGTCGCAAGAAACGTTTCACGCTCGCCGAGAAGTCGAACGGGAAGTACGTAACCGTCGCCGACGGAAAGAGCCGGCGCGCCTGCGCCTGACCGGTGATCGTTGTGGTTGTAATCACGATCGTCGTCGACGGACGCTCGCGAAGAATCTCGTCGGCCACCGGCCGCGCCGCCAGCGTTTCGCCAACCGACACCGCGTGAATCCACAGATCGTGCGCGGCCGCCGGCGTTTTGTATAACCCCATCCGCTCGGGAAAGTTGATCAGGTACTTTCCCCGCAGCATGCCGGCGACGATGACGTACGGCAACATCGCGATCGCCGCGAGGTAGAGCAGCACGTCGTAGAGGACGAACACGGCGCGAATGATAGTCGGGAGGACGGTTCGCGCGGAGCACGCGGAGAGGCGGGGAAAAGCCGAGACGGCGATATACTTCCCGCCATGCCTACAGAGAACAACATCGTCTTTGGTCCGAACGCGAAGTCGTCTGATGTGACGCCGTATTCGCTCGGCGTTCTGCGCGATGTCATGACCGCCGCCAACGTCGCGAAGCTGACCATCTCCAGCACGCAGCGGAGCCCGGCCGATCAGGCGCGAGTGATGTTCAACAACCTCGAGACGCAGGGCATCGCGGCGCAGCGCCGGCTCTACAAGGCGCCCGGGCAGGCGGTCATCGACGTCTACGAGGCCGGCAAAGCCGCGGGGAAAACGTCCGACGCGATCAAGGCGGAGATGACCGCGAAGATCAACGAGCTCGGTCCGATGAACGTCTCCCATCACGCCGCCGATCCGAAACTGCTCAACGTCTTCGATGTTGCGCCGTCGTCGGTAGCGGACGTGAACGCGTTCCAAGCTGCGGCGAAAAAAGACCCGCGCGTTTCGAAGTTCCTGACGCCGCCGAACGATCCCGGACTTCACTTCGAGATCCCGCAGCCGGGCGACGGCGAGTAAGACCTGTCTTAACTTAAACTTAAGCGCGCAACGGAGCGCTGGCGTCCTCGCCGGCTGGCGCGGCTGCGTCCTCGCTGCCGAACCGGCAAACCCTCAAATTTCGCTGATAACACCACGTCTGCGCAAGCCTCCCATTCGGCAGCGGGACGCAGCCGAGCCAGCCGGCGAGACGCCAGCGTTCCGGCCTCCAACGCGCGCGAAAGTTAGTTAGTGAGCCTCGGGCAACCAACGCTGCCGGCCGTGCCGGCTACGCGCGGTACAGCGCGGCGCCCCAGTGCAGGCCGGAGCCGAGGGCGGTGAAGCAGACCAGCATCCCGGGTTTGATGCGGCCGTCGGCGACGCACTCGTGGTAGAGGATCGGCAGCGTGCCGGCGGTCGTGTTGCCGTAGCGTTCGATGTTGTGCGGCACGCGGTCGGGTCCGAGGCCAAGCTGTTTGGCGACGCCTTCGACGATGCGCAGGTTGGCTTGATGAATCAGGAGCACGTCGATGTCGGACACGCTGACAGCTGACGCCGCGCAGACCTCGCGCACCGACTCCGGCATCTTGGAAAGCGCCTGACGAAAGACCTCGCGGCCGTCCATGTCCGGGATGATGTCGCCGTCGTCGATCTGCTGGTGCGTCACGAACGGACGCAGGCGGAATCCGATGCCGCGCGTGTAGAGCGCTTCGATGTTCGAGCCGTTCGTGTAGAGCTTCGAGGCCAGAAATCCGCGGCCGTTATCGTCCATCGCCTCGATGACGACCGCGCCTGCGCCGTCGCCGAAGAGCACGACGCGGTCGCGGATCTTCGTGTTGTCCTCGCGCTCCTTGGCAGTGACCTCGCGATCCTCAAGACCGATGGTCGTATCCCAGCCGTTCTGCCACGGCATGAACGGCGTGTGGACATCGCCGCCGATCAGCAGGATGCGCGCGTACTTGCCGCTGCGGATCAGCGAGTCGGCGAGGTCGAGGCCGTAGAGAAAACCGGAGCACTGCTGGCGGATGTCGAACGCCGGCATCGACTCGCGAAAGCCCATCTTCGCCTGCACGACCGGACCGTTGCCTGGAAAGAAATGGTCGGGCGTCATCGTGGCGAAGATCAGCGCGTCGATGTCATCCTGCGTCCGGCCCGCCGCCTTCATCGCCGCCTCGGCTGCGATCATGCCGAGGTCCGAGGATGACTGGCCGGGATCGGCATAGTGGCGTTGCTTGATGCCGCTACGCGTTTGAATCCACTCGTCACTCGTATCCATGATGCGGGCGAGTTTCTCGTTCGGAACGACGTTCTTCGGGATGCCGATCCCGCTGCCGGTGATCACGCTTTTCATGGATGAGAGAGCATACACGGCTCGCTGCTTGCTTCTCCGAGCCGTAATCGGAGGTTCACATGAAACGACTCACCACATTCGCGATCGCTCTTCTGGCGTTCGCGTGCATGCAGAAGCAGCCGGACGGAACGTATCGCGTTACCAACGACACGTCGGACGCCGCGAAGAAGGCGCATGACAACGCCGTCAAATCGGGCGATCAGATCAACAAAGCGACCGAGGACCTGGGCAAGTCCGACGCCGTGCAGAAGATGAAGAACGGATCAGTCGAATTGGGCCGCGGCGTCAAAGAAGGACTCGGCCAGGTCGCGCAGAAGGCGGGCGCCGGTCTGCAGAAAGCAGGCAAGAAGGCGGAGGATGATGTGAAGAACAAGGACGCGAAGACCAATCATTGATAAAGAATTGGTAGTCTCCGCGTCATGACGCGGCGCTTCATCTCTCTTTTTCTTGTGCTGCTGACCCTTCCGGCCTCGCTCGCCCTTGCGCAGAAGGCGCAACCGGAGCCACCTCCGCCTACCGCGGAGGTGCGATCGGCGATGGTCGACAGCGTGCGAAGCGCCCTGCTCACGTACTACGTTTTCCCCGACGCCGGAAAGTCGATGGCAGCGCACCTGGAGCGGCAATTGCGCGCTGGGGCATACGACACCGTCGTCACCGGTAACGCGCTTGCAGCCGCGATCACGCGCGACCTTTCGACGGTCCAAAAAGATGCGCACCTGCGGATCGCCTACGATCCAGAAGAAGCGCGGCGCATTGCCGACACCTCGGTGCACGAGTCGCACGACAACCTGCCGAGGGACCGGAAGAACAACTTCAACTTCCGGACGGCGCGGATCCTGCCGGGCAACATCGGTTACCTGGAGTTCACCCAGTTCGCCGAGCCCAATGCGGAGTCGCGCCGGGTCGTGCGCGCGGCGATGCAGTTCGTCGCCAATACCGACGCGCTCATCCTGGACTTGCGCGAGAACCGGGGCGGCAGCGCCGAGATGGGAAATGAGATCGCCAGCTACTTCGTCAACAGCCGGGCTCATTGGAGCGATTCGTACAACCGGCTGACCGACAAGTGGACCGAGGGCTGGATCGAGAATCGGCCGGAGATCACCGGAGGCATCCAACTGGCGATGCCGGTCACGGTGCTCACCAGCAACTGGACGTTCTCCGCCGCAGAAGGACTGGCGTACGGACTCAAATACGGCCGCCAGGCGCGGATCGTAGGTCAGTCATCCGCGGGCGGAGCGCATGTGTTGCGGCGCGTTGACCTGGGCAACGGTTTCGTTGGCTTCATTCCGTACATCCGATCGGCGAACACGGTGACAAAGACGGATTGGGAAGGAACAGGAGTCACTCCCGACGTTCCGGCGGACAAGCCAAACGCATTGCTCAAGGCGCAGGAGGCGATCTTCGCCGGCCGGCTCGCGGCCACCAAGGACAGTGCGCAGATCGGCGCGATCAACTGGGCGATCAACGAAGCGCGCGCTGTTTCGCTCGATGTCGACGTGCCAGTCAACCTGCTCGATCAGTACGCCGGCCGGTTCGAAGAGTATGCCTTCTCGGTGAAGGGCAACCGGCTGTACAGCGTCAACAAGTCACGGAATGACAAGACGGATAAGTTGACTGCAATCACGCAGATGCTGTTCCAGATCGACCAGGAATCGCAAGTCGAATTCGTCCGCGGTGCAGGAGGTGCCGTCAACAGCATCCGGCTGCTCTGGAACGACGGCTTTGTAGACACCATCGCGCGAGCGAAGTGAGCGAACAGAAAAGCGCAATACCGCGCGCGTTACGATGTTCTATCCTCCGCACGATGGAAGCTCGACCGGAACAGTTCGACGAACCGCAGCCGTGGACCGTCGACGACTCATCATCGCTGTACATGATCGACCGCTGGGGCACCGGCTACTTCGATGTGAATCCCGCCGGCGACCTCACGGTCGCGCCGCTGCAGGAAGGCGGCATCGCCGTTCCGATCATCGACGTGCTTCGCGAGGCGCAGGCGTTGAACCTCAAAGCGCCGTTGCTGATCCGGTTTCAGGATCTTCTGCGGCATCGCGTCGAGACGCTCAACGCCGCGTTCAACAGCGCGATCGCCGAGCACAAGTATCGCGGCAGCTATCGCGGTGTGTTTCCGATCAAGGTCAATCAGCTTCGCGAAGTGGTCGAAGAGATCCTCGATGCCGGACGGCCGTTCAACTACGGGCTCGAAGTCGGATCGAAGCCGGAGATGTTCGCGGGGCTGGCCATCCACAACGATCCGGAAGCCCTGCTGGTGTGCAACGGATACAAGGACAACGCCTTCATCCGGATGGCACTCCTTGGACGCAAGCTCGGGAAGAAAGTCATCCTCATCGCCGAGAAACTTTCGGAAGTCCGCACCATCACGAAGATCGCCGCGGAGATGAACGTCGAGCCGTGGATCGGGATGCGCGTCCGGCTTTTATCGAAAGGCAAAGGCAAGTGGGCGACCTCGGGCGGCGAGCACGCCAAGTTCGGGCTGTCGACTGCCGAGATCCTCGAAGCGATCGAGATTCTGCGCGAGGCGAAGATGGAGTCGGCGTTCAAACTGCTCCACTTCCACATCGGCTCACAGATTCCGGACATCCTCACCATCAAGCGCGCCGTGCGCGAGGCGGCCATGTACTACGCCAAGCTGCACAAGCTCGGGCATCCGCTCGAATACCTCGATGTCGGCGGCGGTCTGGCCATCGATTACGACGGCTCGCGTTCCGAGTTCCACTCTTCGATGAACTACACGCTCGAGGAGTACGCCAGCGACATCATCTACAACGTCATGGACGTCTGCGACGACGAGAAAGTGCCGCATCCGAACATCGTCTCGGAGTCGGGCCGCGCCATCGTCGCGCATCACTCCGTGCTGGTCGTGCAGGCCTTCGGCGCGATCGAGAAAACGCCGATCGAGCCGCGCGTCGTCCGCGCCAGCGATCACAAACTGACGCGCGAGATCCTGGAGATCGACCGCGACCTGAGCCCCGACAACGTCAACGAAGCGTGGCACGACCTGCAGCAGATCAAGGAGCAGTCGCAGCAGATGTTCGAGCTCGGGCTGCTGCCGCTCGACGTCAAAGCGCGCATCGAGACGCTGTATTGGGAGATCGCCGAGAAGCTGCAGAGCATCATCACGCACATGGATCCGGATGAAGTCCCCGAGGATCTGCGCACGCTCAACATCGAACTGGCCGATCAACACATCTGCAACTTCTCCGTCTTCCAATCGTTGCTCGATCACTGGGCGCTCGGACAGCTCTTTCCGATCGTTCCTATCCACAGGTTGAATGAGAAGCCGCAACTTGAATCGACACTGGTCGACATCACCTGCGACTCCGACGGCAAGGTCTCGAAGTACATCGACCGCAACGACGTCCGCGAAACGCTTCCGCTCCACGAGCTTCGCGACGGCGCCCCGTACTACCTCGGCATCTTCCTCACCGGCGCCTATCAGGACATCATGGGTGACATCCACAATCTCTTCGGCCGCGTCAACGAGGTGCACGTCTTTCTCGACGCCGACGAAGAGAGCGGCTTCTACATCGAGGAAGAGATTCCCGGAAATACGATCGGCGAAGTGCTTGCCATGACGCAGTACGACTGGCGCGACATGGAGAAGCGGATGAAGGCGCAGATCGATCTGGCCATCAAGCAGGATATCGTCCGTCCGAACGAGGGCATGCGGCTGCTCCAGGAATTCGAGCGCGGGCTCAAGGATCAGACCTACCTCAGCATCGAATAACATCGGAATGGGCCTCTGCCATGAGGCGTTAACTTTCGACGAACACTCAACAAGACAGGAGATGAAAATGCGTAGAACATTCGCGCTCGCCGTGTTGGCGATCATGGCTGTGGCCGGCAACGCATTCGCGCTCGGTGAAGCCCGGATGGCGGGAAAGATCACCGATGCCGCCACGAGCAAACCGATCCCGAACGCCGTCGTCATCATCGACGCGCTTTCCGGTCACACCGTCCACCAGGAGTTCAAGTCAGACAAGGACGGCTACTACAAATTTCTCATCCTTGACGGCACGCTCAACTACAAGTTCACCTTCAAGGCCGCCGGCTATGCGCCGGCCGAGTACACGATCAAACCGAAGCTAGGTGAGGTCACCACCAAGGACGTGGCTCTGGAAGCGGGTTCTTCCGCCGCCCCGGCGGCTGCTCCGAATGCGCCGATTGTTTCAGCGAAACCGAATCCGGGCGTGGTCGCGTACAACGAAGGGGCGGCGCTCGCGAACGACGGCAAACTTCCCGAAGCCATCGCCAAGATGGAGGAAGCGGTCACCGCGAAGCCGGACCTCACGGCCGGTTATGAAGCGCTCGCCAGGCTATATGTCCGCACGAAGAACTACGACAAGGCCATCGATCGCGCCAACAAAGCGCTCGAGGTCGACACCGACAACCAGGACATGTTCAGTGTCCTCAACCAGTCGTACACGGCGAAGGGCGACAAGACCAAGGCTGCGGAGTATCAGAAGAAGCTGCCGGCTGACGCGGTCGCAATGTTCAACGACGCGGCCCGACTCATCAACGCAGGCAAGGACGGCGAAGCGGAGCCTCTCCTGAAGGGCGCGATCGCCGCGAACGACAAGTTTGCGCCGGCTTACTACGAGCTCGGCATGCTCTATGTAAGGACGCAGAAGAACGCCGACGCCAAGACCAACCTCCAGAAGTACCTGGAGCTCGAACCGGCCGGCAAGGACGCCGCCACGGCGAAAGAGATGCTGAATTACGTGAAGTGAAACAACTTCACCAATTCGATATGACAACCTGACGGGGAGCGGAAACGCTCCCCGTCCTGTTTTGGAAAACGATGGTGCTTATCTTTTGAAATCGGAGATTGACGTCATGCGTAACGCACTCACTTTTACAGCTCTCCTGATCGCCGCCGCCTGCAGCAGCAGTAACCAGCTATCGCAGAACGCGGCGCACATTCCGCAGCCGGAGATCACGATCATCGGCCGCACGGACCTGGTGAACATTCCGAGCATCGCGGCGGGAGTCCCGGCGCATTTCGAGTTCCGGATCGTCAATCAGGCCGACGTGCCGATTACGCTCCGCCGCATCGACCTCGACAGCCTCGGCGGCGGAAGCATCGGGATCCAGGCGCGGAACCGGCAGTTCGACACCGTCATCGCACCGCACCAGGCGCAATCCGTCGACTTTCTGACCACAGCGTTCCTCAACGATCCGAATAGCTTCAACGGACGTTCGCCGGTGCAGATCCGCGCCGTTGCGCTGTTCGACTCGCCCGCGGGGAGCCTGCAGAAAATCGTGCAGCAACAGGTGCGGCCGGAAGGTTCGGACTAATCCGCGGGATGGTGTGGCAGCTCGCTCTCGAGCTGGAACTCCCACTTCGTCGCATCGATCGGCTCATCCGCGTAGATGTGGAAGACGCAACGGCCCGCGCCGGCCTGGAAGGTCTCGTCGCGTTCGACGCGAACGCCGAGCAGGCGCGTGAGCGCATTGACCGAAACGCTGCATAGCGCGGGGCGCCGCATCGCGGTGTTGAAGAACGGGCAATTGCGCTCGACGAGCAGGAAGCCGTCATCGACTCTCTCGCTCGTCATGTACGGATCGGCCGACGCGTAGAGGCCCTTGAGCGCTTCGACTCTGTTCTCCAGCGGCATGCCCTGAAGCGTCTTGCCCTCGACCGCGACGCGATCGTCGCAAACGCGCTTCAGCACGCGCACGGCCGCGTCAGGCCCGAGCTCCTCGGCGACTGCATCGATGACGGCGACGTTGAGCAGGTCGTAGCTCTTCGGAAAGAGATGGTCGCCTGCCTCGGTGAGGTTGTAGCGCGTCGCCGGGCGGCCAGTCCGTCCGCGTTCGTCGCCCCGCGCCACGCGCGACTCGATCCATCCTTCGCGCTGGAGCTGGAGCAGTTGCTGCCGCACCGCTTCGCCCGTGAGCTGCAACTGGTAGGCGAGCTGCGCGATCGTGGATGGCCCCTGCCGCTTGAGTGCGAGCAGGATGGCGCGGCGGCTGTCGGGAAGCTGGTCTACGGTAATGATGGCTTGGCTCCTGATGATGCGTGGAAACGAAACATTGGAGTCCAATACTCCGATTGTCAAGAGGCTGCTTGCAAATGTTTGCTCGCAGTGCAGCTCGGGGAAGCGGTCCGAGGCTAAGATCGGATGTCATAATCGAAAACTCCAGCCGTGGCTGACTTCGTCTCCAAGAAACGCGCTCCCGTGAATGGGCCGAGTCGCCAGCTATCGACACGACCTCTTTCCGTTCCCTTGCGCACCGATCGGCAGGAGCACGATTCAAAACCGGTAGGAACGGGCACCGCCGCCGGCTGGTCTTTCGCGCATATCCCGATCCATTGGGCCATTCAGGATGGAGTCGAGCGCTTGCCGCACCTCGCCCGCATTCAGTCCTCGTTCGGCCACCATGACGTAAACAACGTGCGGGCGTATCTTGGCCGCGAGGCCAGCGAAGCAAATCGCCGCTTGGACGCGGAAGCCTTCACTTCCGGAGAGCGCGTTGCCTTCGCGGGCTTTCCGAGCGTGCAGACCGCTGCACACGAAGCCGCCCACGTCATACAGCAGCGAAAGGGCGTTTACCTCCAGAATGACATAGGGCAGGCTGGCGACCTGTACGAAAAGCACGCCGATGCGGTGGCGGAATTGGTGGTGATGGGCAAGCCTGCTGGGCCGTTCCTCGATCGGTTGGCGGGAATGGGAAACGCCTTGACGGCGCGTGAGGTTCCGCCAATTCAGATGCAGCCAAAGGCGAAGCCGCCGGCTCCACAGATGCCCGAGATTCCAGGGCTGCTCGAGTCGTTCGCAAAGTGGGCTGCCATCGATCAGATCAAGGAACCGATCGTTCGCGCGCTGACAAAGGAGTACGTCACATTCGCGCGCGGATTCGAGACTGCCGATGTGTTCTTCGAATGGACGCCGGTCGGAGCAAACAAGGTGAAACACGGCATTCACGCGCCGGCCGAAGAGCGCGTCTTCCAGACGCTCATGTCGGTGATCGACCTCAAGAAGATCGGCAAGGGCGACAAGGATTGGTCTTTCCGCTGGGCCGATGAAAAAGCCCCTCAGAAGAAAACGGCCGACGAGCAACTCACCGAAATCGCGATGTTCGGTGTCAATCAGCGCGTGGACCAATTGGGCGAGAAGCTGAAAAACCCAACCTTGGGTCTTGCCTTCGAATACGCATCGACCGGCAAGGTCGCGCCGGTTTCCATCGTAAAAACAATCTCTGAGCCCGTCGCCGAGTGGGTCATGAAGGACGTTCTACTCCTGAGCGCGGAAGTGGTCGGTAGAACTCTTCCTGTCATCGGTTGGCTTTGGCTGGCGTATGACATCGCCGAGTTGGCGACTTCGCTGAAAGAGCCGTCGGAACAGGAGCTGAGTCAGTATCAGGAGGAGAGTGCGAACATTGTGGCTGCCGTCAAGGGCTACCTGGAAGGAAAGAAAGAAACTGCCAGACGCGCGGAAGAACGGAAGCAGCCGTTCAATCCCAATCCAAACATCACTCTTCAAAAGGACAAGGCCGCTGTCGCTCGTCGTGGACCGCTTTGGTAAATCAGCCGAGGCGCAGGTTCGCTGCGCTCGGATAGACTGCGCAGCACCATGCGCAAGCTTCTTTTCCTCCTCCTCGCTGTCGCCGCACTGCCGCTGTTCGCCTCGGACAAAACATTCGAAGCGACCTACGTCGCCACGATCAAAGACGTTCCGGCCGGCCTGAAGACAATGACGGTCTGGATCCCGCTGCCGGTGAGTCGCGGCGGCCAGACCATCAGCGACGTCCGCATCGATTCGCCTCTCAAATGGATGCAGACCTCGGAAGGCGCATTCGGAGACCGCTACGCGTACGCGAAAGTTTCGAATCCGCCGGTGGGCGATTTCATGGTCAAGGTCCACTTCCGCGGAACGCGCACCGAGGTGACGACCGCGAAGCTCGCGGAAACGCGCGCCTCGAAAGCGGAGCTCGCCCGTGCGCTTCGAGCGGACAAGCTCGTGACACTTTCGCCGCGCGTGAAGAAACTCGCGAACGAAGTCACCGCAGGAAAAACGACCAGAGTCGATCAGGCCCACGCGATCTACGACTACCTCCTCGCGACGATGAAGTACGACAAGACCATTCCCGGCTGGGGCCACGGCGACACCGAGCGCGCGTGCGACATCAAGGCCGGCAACTGCACCGATTTCCATTCGCTCTTCATGTCGATGGCGCGCGCGAAAGGGATTCCGGCGCGTTTCGTCATCGGCTTCCCGATGACCTCCGATCACGGCACCGTGACCGGCTATCACTGCTGGGCGGAGTTCTACGTGAACGGCAAGGGCTGGATTCCGGTCGATCCCTCCGAGGCCTCGAAGTCGGCCGATACCGCGCGACGCGCCTATCTGTTCGGCAATCTCGATCCGGACCGCGTCCAGTTCACGATGGGCCGCGACCTCGTCCTGACGCCGCCCACCGCCGAGCCGCTCAACTACTTCATCTACCCACACGCCGAGGCGGATGGAAAAGAAGTGGGGACGCCGGCGATCGCGCTCGAATACACGACGGTGCCGGCGCCGGCGAAGACGGCTGCGAAGTAGACAAATCTACTTCGCGCGCGTCAGGAAAAACTTCGGGCCGTGGTCTGGACTGGTCGTCCGTAGCGCTGCGTCGCCCATCCGACGATCGCGCCGACGATCGAGCCGGGAAGCATGATTTCGAAGTAGTAGCCGTGCTGCATCGCAGCGACGCCGTACGCGAGCAGCGCGCCGACGAGCAATCCGAAGGCGATGCCCCACGCCACGGAATGCACCTTGCGCGCGAACCACCCCGCGGCGATGCCGGCGATCATTCCTTTGACCGTCGAGCCGATGACGATGCCGATGATTCCGGCGCGCACGGCCGGTGTGAACCACGCCGTCGCGCCGTCGACTGCGCCGAGGATGGCGCCGAGCAGAAGTCCTACGAGAATCTTGTTCATGGTGTTCCTCCGAAGAGCCTATTCAACGTCCGGCGCGAATCCTTTAACGGTGGACCCAGAAAATTACGATGATGCGCATGATCAGGTAGGCGAGGACGATGGTAACAAGCGCGCGGTTACGCGTGATCCATCGTCCGATCCGTTCGATGATGTTCTCGCGATAGGCGATGACCGGCTGGTTGTCGAGCCAGTTCGAAATGTCGTTCGCCAAGACGCGTACAGATTCGTAGCGATCATTCTTCGCGGGCGCAGACGCCTTCGCGCAGATCGCAACCATCGGACGCGGAAGGTTCGACGGCAGGATCGCGCGAAGCATCGCTCCCAGGGCGAAGACATCTGTGGACGCATCGATGATCGCGCCCTGCTCCTGCTCGGGAGACATGAAGCCGCGCGTCCCGGAGATCAGCGCATCGCTCGCGCTGGTCTCTCGCGCAACGCCCCAATCCATGACCAGCACTTCGCCGAAGTCGCCGAGCATCACGTTCTCCGGCTTGAGGTCGCAGTGAACGATGCCGTTGGCGTGTGCAAACGAAACTGCTTCGCAGATGCGCAGAAACACGCGCAGCAGGTCTGTCGTCGGCGCGTTAAGTTCATCGAGACGGCGTCCCCGGACGAGCTTCATCGCGTACCAGAGCCGCCCGTCCGGCAGCAGACCGGCGTCGTGCAGCGGCACGATGCCGGGATGTTCGAGTTTTGCGATCGTCCGCGCCTCGTCGCGCATATGCTCGACTGCGTGTTCCGAGGCCAGCTCGCTGGCCAGCACCTTGATCGCGACGCGGCGGCGCAGCTCGACGTCTTCGGCCTCGTAGACGACGCCCATCCCGCCGCGCGCGATCTCGTGCGCGATGCGATAACGCGTGTGGCTGAAATCCGGCAACTCCGCGACGGTGCGCAAGTGAGCGACTGCGTCATCGGACAACCACGTCACGCGTCGACTCCCAACAGCGAGCGAACCTCGGCCCGATACTCGGCCTCGGAGGCCGTCGCCTCTCGCAGCACATCGAGAACGATGGCCCGGAAGCGCCGGCGCATTGCGGCCAAACCGTTCGTCACGGCCGTCTCGCTGATTCCGAAACGCTCGCCGGTCTCGCGATACGTGGCGCGATTTGCGTCATCGAGGTCGTATGTTTCAAAGAGTGCGAAGCGCGTTGCATCGGACTCTTCGCGCAGCCGCTCGACGGCAAGAGTGAACACGCTTCGCGCCCATTCGCGCTGAAAGTAATCCTCGGGACTTCCGCCGCGATCGTGCTCGCGCGCGATCTCAATCTCCGCGTTTTCGAAATCGAGCTGCGCCCGATCGCCGCCGCGCTTCTGCCGCGATGTTGCTTTCAATTCGTTCGCAACGAATCGATCGAAGAGCAATCGCAGAAACGTCCGGAAGCTCGCCTTCCCAGCGTCGTACGCGGCCAGCGATCCATTCTCGAAACACTTCGCCAGAAACGCCTGCGTCGAATCCTCGGCATCCGCGACCTCGCGCCCGCGCGCGACCCGCAGGTACTTGTACAGCGGCTTCCAATAGAGCGCGACGAACGTATCGAACGCGCGGCGGCGCTGATCGTCGTCGTCGCTCGCAAGCGCGGCGATCACACTGCGGCGGGTGGTGGGGAACATGCGCGAGGCGACAGGTTAACTGACCGCTGCCAGTCCGTCGCGCAAGCCGCGCAGATAGTGCTCGCGCATGAGAGTTTCGAAGATGTGGTTCGTGGCGAGGACGCGAAAGCGTTCGCCGAGGCGCGCGCGGCGGCGGAGATAGGAAAGGCGCCGCTCGTCGGCGAGCGCGCGGGTCTCGAGCTCGTGTACGCCGAGGAAGCCGGCCAGCTCGGGATGCTTGCGGTAGAAGATCGCGCCGGAACGGCCGACCGTGTATTGGCGCCGCGCGAAGGAATCGACGGTCATCGGATGGTGGTGGCGCGTGACCGCCTTCGCGTTGTAGCGGATCTTCAGACCGAACGAATCGAGGCGGAAGGCGAGCTCGGTGTCTTCCCAGGCGGCGGCCGGGAACGTCGTATCGAACGGATCGTCGCCGAGGACGAAGCGATCGATGGAGATGTTCGACGTGTAGAAAAAGTTGAATGGAACGATCTCGCCGTCGCGGATCAGTTTGTAGCCGAACTGCAGGCCGTAGTCGTTGATGTAGTCCATGAACGCGGTGACGCGCTCGCCCGGCGGCCAGCCGGTGTAGCCGAGGCAGGCGGCGAGGCGGTCGTCGTTCGCATCGCGGTGGACGCGCGCGTGCTCGGCGAGAAATTGCCGCTCGGGCACGGTGTCGTCGCCGATGAAGAGGATGTAGCGGCCGGTGGCTAGTGAAACGCCGTGATTGCGCGCGCGGCCGGGGCCGGAGTTTGGCTGCGAGCGAAAGGTGAGCGCGTAATTTTTCGCACTCCGTTCGAGCATGACCGTTGCCGTTCCGTCGCCGGAACCGTCGTCGATCACGATCACCTCGAACTCCGGCGCACCGTCCTGCGCGTCGAGTGCATCGAGAACGCGCAACAGCATCGGCAGGCGCTTGTAGGTCGGGATGACGACGGAGAAATACGGCTCAGACATGGGGCGGCGGATTGTAGCGTCAGCGCGGAATGAAGAGGAGCAGGTCGAGGCTGAACGTGACGCGCATCGGCTCCACGCGTTCGATTTCGCGCGGCCGGTAGATCGAAAGCAGAACGTCGTGGACGGCGTCGCGATCGAGGTCGTCGGTCGTCGTCGCACGGTGCTGATCGATGAAGGCGAAGTCGTTCGCGAATGTTTCGATGGTGCGCTGCACACGATCGCGTCCCGCGCCGCGCAGCTCGACGAGATCGTCCGGCGCAGGGATGGCGACGAGAAGTTTTCCATCGTCGCGAAGCACGCGCCGGAACTCGCTGCTGTTCATGCGCGCCGTGATGGTTAGCACGCGCGTGAACGTGGCGTCGCCGTACGGAATGAAGCGATCGGCGTTCGCCACGATCCATTCGCAATCGGGATAACGCTTCGCAGCGGCTTCGATCGCGAGGAGAGAGATATCGACGCCGTGCGCATCGCAGTCGAGCGAGCCGAGGTAGAAGCCGTCGCCGCAGCCGGCGTCGAGGACGACATCGTCCGATTTGACGTTCGCCATCGTCTTGATCGCATCCAGCAAAGGCGAAGTCACGCCGCGATCGTGCAGACGACGCCGTGCCGTCACCGCATCCGCCGTATCGCCGGGCTGTTTCGATCGCCGGTCCTGCGGCTGCAGCAGGTTGATGTAACCGCTGCGCGCGACGTCGAATGAATGGCCGCGCGCGCAGATCACGCGTCGCTCCTCGCGCACGAGCGGCTGGTGACACGTGCGGACGGTGCAGAGCAACATGGCAACTACAATTGAATCATGCACCGTTCCACGCGGCGCCTCCTCTGGCTCGTCGCGGGTCTGCTCCTGTTTCTGATTGCCTCGGCGTTGCTCTATCAGGCGGGCATGGCGCGGCTGGAAGGAAAGCCGCGCACGTTCTGGGACAGTTTCGAGTGGTCGGCCGAAACGCTGAGCACAACCGGCTACGGCGCCGACAGCCATTGGCGGCATCCGGCCATGGTGGTGCTGGTGGTCGTCGTGCAGTTCGCCGGCGTCTTTCTCGTCTTCCTGATCGTGCCGATTTTTCTGGTGCCGTTTCTCGAAGAACGATTCGAGCGCCGCGTGCCGCGCATCGCGCCCAAGATGGCCGATCACGTGATCGTCTATCGCTACGGACCAACGGTGGAGACGCTGC
Source organism: Thermoanaerobaculia bacterium (assembly GCA_035996815.1). Classification (GTDB taxonomy): domain Bacteria; phylum Acidobacteriota; class Thermoanaerobaculia; order Gp7-AA8; family Gp7-AA8; genus JADGNZ01. The sequence goes on from DASYJF010000114.1 coordinate 106,461, forward strand.
TGCAAAATCTGGCCGCGCACGACGTTGCCTCGATCGTCGTCGAGACCGACGAAAGCGCGGCGCGTGCCGTGCTCGAGCGAGGACTGCCGGCCGTTTTCAGCCGCGCCGAGGAGGACGCGCTCGATGTGTGCCGGCTGCCGTTTGCGCGCGCGCTCGTTGCGAACGGACGCGACGAAGAAAACGCCGCGCTGATTCTGCGCGCCCGGCAGATGGGGTTTCGCGGCGAGATCTTCGCTTTCGTCGAAGAGCCGGCGCATCGGAAGCCGATGGAGCTGGCCGGCGCGACGGCCGCGTACACGCCGCGGCATATCGTCGCGGCAGCGCTGGCAGCGCACGCGAGCGATCGAATCAGTCCGCGGTTGCCAGGCGCCGAGGATCTTCCACTCGAACGGCGCGAAATCCGCGTCGCCGCAACGAGTCCGCTGGCCGGTCTCACGCTCGCTGCATCGAACCTCGGCGCGGCCAGCGGCGCGATCGTGGTCGGCCAATGGATTCGCAACCGGCTCCACGCGCGCTGCGATGCGGCGATGGTGATCGAGCCGGGCTCGATTCTGGAGATCGTCGGTGACACCGCCTCGCTCGATCGCGCCGCGGCGATGATCGGCAGCAACTTCCTTCGACGCAGCGGTCCATATCTGATCGCCGGATTCGGCGAAGTCGGCCGGAAGGTCCATGAGCTGCTCACCGATGCCGGCGAGGAAGTGCGCGTCGTCGAACGGCGGTCCGCGCCCGGCGTCGACATCGTCGGCAACGTACTCGATTCCTCGGTGCTGCAACGCGCGTCGCTGCACGAATGTCGCGCCGTCGTTCTGGCGCTGGACAGCGACGACGCGACATTGTTTGCAACCGTCATCGCGCGAGACGCCGCGCCGGACGTACCGGTGATCGCACGCGTCAATCACTCGCGCAACATCGACAACATCTACCGCGCCGGCGCCGACTTCGCCCTCTCCATCAGCGACATCTCCGGCGAGATGCTCTCCTCGCGCCTTCTCGGTCACGTCGCGCGCTCGCGCGACGAGCACCGCCGCGTGGAACGTTTCGCCGCGCGTTCGACCCGCGCGCTGCGTGATGTCGGCTTGCGTAAGCAGGGCTGTTCGTTGCTCGCGATCGAGCGCGACGGCGCGTTCGTGTCTGCGACGGCGGACATGGTTCTGCAAATCGGAGATCAACTCTACGTTTGCGGAGCTGCCGACGCGGTGCGGGAAGTGGATTTGTCCTGAGGCCGCTGCAAGCGGGCGTGGTCGCGCGCGGAGGCGCGCTTAAGAATGCAGCCCCGCGCTCTGCGCGGGGTTTGGTAAGCCGCCCGAATGCGGCGGCCGCGGAGGCGGCCGCCACACGGTTCGCGCGGCACGAGCATTTTGTAGTGGCCGCCTCCGCGGCCACGAACTTTCTTCACACCGGTTTCCCCCGCGCAGAGCGCGGGGCTGGATTGCGGAGCGCGCCTCCGCGCGCGACCGATTTGGGGCGAGGTTGAGATACGCAACCGGCCCGGACCTTGCTCTGAACGCCGCAGGAGGACGTGATGAACGTCAAATCGCCGACTCACCAGACGCTGAAGCGATTGATTCCGCCGCTAACGGTGTGGGCCATCGGCAAGATTCTCGAGACGCCTCGCGTCAAGGGCAGCGTGATGCAGTTGGACGGCGTCGCGTACAAACAGCGGCATAACGCGGCGCGGTCGATCAAGCGCAGCGTGAAGAACGCGAAATCGAATTCCTCCTGGCTCGCCGCCGGCGCCGCAGCGATCGTCATCGGCCTCGGGTTGATGACGAAGGCGACGCGGAAGTGACATCCGCTACGGCGTGAATAGCTTCTTCATCGATTTCACCAACACGATCGTCGCGCTGATGCCGCCGACCAGTGCGCCGATCAACAGTCCGGCCACGCCTCCCGCGGCCATCTTCGCAATCCCTGCTCCGCCGCCGCCTTTCGACGGCGCGGTCTTGTAGACGACCACCGGCTTGGCGACAGGCGCCGGCGTCTGTTCCTCTTTCTCCTTCGCGGTCCGCTTCGCGTCGGCTTCCGCTTTCAGGCTGCCGTGCGAGCGCGCGTAGACCTGCGTGAATTCAGCGCCGAAGAGGAGGATCTGTGCGGAGTAGTAGACCCAGAGCAGGACCAGGACTAGCGAGCCGGCCGCGCCGAAGCTCGATCCGACCGCGCTCTTCGCGAAGTAGATGCCGAGCGCAAACTTGCCGAGTACGAAGAGGATCGACGTCAGCGCCGCGCCGAGCCAGACGTCGCGCCATTCGATTTTCAAATCGGGAAGAAGCCGGAAGATCCCGGCCATCAGCACCGTGATCACGCAAAACGAGAACGCCATCTCAACGATGTGCCAGAGCGCTTCGCCGCCGGGAAGGTGGCTGCCGGCGTACTTGCCCATCGCGGCAATGGCGGTGTCGATCACAAGCGAAACCAGGAGCAGGAAGCCGAGGCCGAAGACCATGGCGAAGGAAAGGAAACGGTCCTTGACCATTCCCATGATTCCGCGCCCTTCTTTCGGCTTCACATCCCAGATCGTGTTGAGCGCGTCCTTGAGCTGACCGAAAACGCCAGACGCACCGAAGAGCAGGGTCACGATGCCGAGGATCGTGGCGATCATGCCGCTCTTCGGCTTGGCGGCGTTCTTCACCATGTCCTGCACGCCCGCGGCAGTGTTGGCTCCGAGCACGCCGTGGAGCTGCTCGAAAATCTTGTTCTGCGCGGCGTCGTGTCCGAAAACCAGGCCGGCGATGGCGATGACGATCAACAGCAGCGGCGCCAGCGAAAAGATCGTGTAGTAGGCCAGCGCCGCGCCGAGGCGCGGCACTTTGTCCCCGCTGAATTCGTTGATGGTTTGTTTGAAAAGTCCCAGGTATTTCTTCATCTCTCGCTCCGAAAACAGATGTGCGGAGCAATGGATGTACCCGGTCTACTTCGGCATGTCGGAGTTGAAGATGTCGTCGACTGCCCACCACCGTCCATTCGATTTCTTCCAGAGCACCATGTACTTGCCGGCGTCTTTGATGGCTTGGCCGCTGGCGGGACGAAGCGACAAATCGTAGCGGCCCGTCTCGACGGCGACGTCGCTGGAAGGCTGCGTCACGGTCTCGCTGGTCAGCGCGAGATCGACCGAACCGGTCGCGAGAAAGCCGGTCCAGAACTGCTGGATGGCGTCTCGTCCGCGCAACGCAGGCATATTCGGAGCCATGACTACGGCGTCGGGCGCGTAGAAGTTGTTGATCAACGTTTGGGCATTTCCAGCGCGTGCGTTCGCCGCGAAATCGGCGTTGGCGCGGCGGATGGCGTTCTCGGCGTCACCGGCCGAATACTCCAAGGAGATGCGTGGGGATGAAGAACAAGCGGTGAGAATTGCGGCAGTGGTTGCCAAAATGAATCGCTTCATGGCTCCTCCTTCGATGGATTACGGCGCCCAATGACGCGTGGATGACTACAATAGCGCCATGCGCTCCCAACGTTCTGCTCTTGCGGCCGCTCTTCTCGCCGTCGTCATCGCTTGCCACAGTCCGACGTCGCCGACGGATGGCAAGGCGGGATCGGCAGGATCGGGAGAACACGGCCGGCTTTCGGGCGTCGTCACGATCGGTCCGAATTGTCCCGGCCCGCAGAACGACAGCAATCCATGTCCGACGCAGCCGTCCGCATACGCGGCGCGGAAGATCCAGGTGTGGGACGCGGCCAAGAAGAATTTGCTCTTCACGGTCGATATCGATTCGCAGGGGAGCTACCTGATCGATCTGACGCCTGCGACCTACATGATCGACGTGAAGGCGGCCGCAATGGACCACACGCTCGATCTGCCGAAGGTGGTCGACATTCACGCGAACACGGTTACCCAGGTGGACGTGAACATCGACACCGGGCTGCGATAGAAGCCTCGCAGGAAGCACAAAAAGGCCGGCATTACGCCGGCCTTTGTTGTCGCCGCGATCCGTGCCGCCTAAGCCTTCAGGTGCTTGCTGACCAGAGCAGTCATCTCGAACATCGAGACCTGCTTCTTGCCGTTGAAGATCTTCAGCAGCTTGTCGTCTGCGTTGATCATCCGCTTGTTGGTCTGGTCCTGAAGGCCGTTCGCCTTGATGTAGTCCCAAACCTTCTTGGTGATCTCGCTGCGCGGCATCGGGTTGCTGCCGACGATTGCCGCCAGATCGCTGCTCGGAGTTACTAACGCGGACAGCCCGCTGCCGCCGCTCTTCTTCTTGCTTGATGTCGCCATTCGTTTGTTCCTCTCCTACTACGTTTTCGCGCGATTGTGCTCTACCGCACTCTCCGCGTCAAACGTCGATTTTCGGTGTGTATGCCGAAAGTCATGATGCGGACCCCGTTCTTCCTGCACATGCGGTGCCTCTCTCGCACGCCTAGATTGGGCGCCGAAGGAGATACCGATGCACCAACAACCTCTCGTACGACTGCTCGACGTGACGCGAACCTATCCGCTGGGCCGCGTGAACGTGCGCGCGCTGACCGGCGTCTCGCTCGACATTGACCGCGGCGATTTTCTGGCGCTGGCGGGCCCGTCCGGCAGCGGCAAGACCACGCTGCTCAACCTCATCGGCTGTATCGACAAGCCGGACTCCGGACGGATTCTGATCGATGGAGTCGACGTCACGCCCGTTCCGCTCCACCGTCTGGCAGCCACGCGACGCGACACACTCGGCTTCATTTTTCAGACCTTCAATCTGATTCCGGTGCTGACGGCGTACGAGAACGTCGAGTACCCGCTGCTGCTCCAGCATGTGCCGGCAGTGCAACGCCGCAAGCGCGTGCTCGATTGGCTGGAGCAGGTCGGACTGAGCGATCAGGCGCGCCAGCGTCCGGATCAGCTTTCCGGCGGACAGCGGCAGCGCGTGGCCATCGCGCGGGCGATGGCCGGCCAGCCGAAACTCGTCCTGGCCGACGAGCCGACCGCGAATCTCGACTCCGTCACCGCCGCGAAGATTCTGGATTTGTTGGAAACGCTCAACGCCCGAACCCGCTGCACCTTCATCTTTGCCACGCACGATCCGGCGTTGATGTCGCGCGCCCAACGCTGCGTGCGCATGCACGATGGAGCGCTCGTAGACGAACCGCTGCTCGAAGCGCGCGCTTCCTAAAGGAACCGACATGCTCACCAAACTTGCCCTTCGCAACGTCTTCCGCAACCGCCGCCGCTCGGCCATCACGCTGCTCGTCATCGTCTTCGGCGCGGTCGGTCTGATCCTCTTCGGCGGCTACAAAGCCATCACCTTCCACGGCCTGCGCGAGAGCACTATCCGCAACCGGCTGGGACATCTGCAGATCTACAAAGCCGGGTTTGAGCGCGCCGAGGCCAAGAAGCCGCTCGAATACGGATTGGAGGATGTCGCGCAACTCCGGCGCGCCATCCAGTCGGATAAGCGAGTGCGCATGACCACCGCCCAGATCACGCTCATGGGTCTGGTCAGCAACGGCGACAAGTCCGAAACGTTCATGGCTACCGGCGTCGAGCCGAAAGAGGACAAGGCCATGAATGCGCAGCGCCTCGTCTCCGGCACCGATCTCCCCGCCAACGAATCTGACGCCGTCATCCTCGGGCGCGGTCTTGCCGCATCGATGCACGCGAAGCCCGGCGATTACCTGACGCTGATGTCGACGACGACTTCAGGCTCGCTCAACGCGATCGACGTGCGCGTGGCCGGCATTTTCATGAGCGGCGTGAAGGAGTATGACGACCGCGCCATCAAGATGCCGCTGGCCGGCGCGCAGCAACTGCTCCAGACAACGAAGGTCGAGCGGCTGCTGGTCATGCTCAATGACACCGACGACACCGCCTCCGTCCGCGCGGACCTCACCACGCTCTTCGCGAAGAATCATTGGGCCCTGGAGATGAAGGATTGGTCGCAGCTCGCGACCTTCTACCACCAGGTCGTGGCGCTCTATAACGGCATCTTCGGCTTCATCGGGATGGTCGTCTTCGCGATCGTGATTTTCAGCGTCGCCAACACGATCGTGATGTCCATTTTCGAGCGGACGCGCGAGATCGGCACGATGATGGCCATCGGCACGACGCGAGCGCGCATTTTGAGACTCTTCCTGGCCGAGGGGCTGATGATTGGCGTGATCGGCGGCGTGGCCGGGCTGCTGTTTGGCTTCGGCATCTCCAACCTCATCAACCGCGTGCACATCATGCTTCCGCCGCCGCCCGGCTACACGCAGGGCTACCCGCTGCGCGTGATGCTGCAGCCCGGCATCCTCATCACCGCCTTCCTCATCGCCGTCATCACCTCGACGCTGTCGTCGATCCTCCCCGCGCTCAAAGCGTCGCGGCTGAAGATCGTTGATGCGCTGGGACATATCTGAATTGGGAGTGGGGAGTTGGGGGTGGGGAGTGGGAGCAGACCCCGGCGTGAGGCGCGTGCGCTGTTGATTTTGCCTCTGCTGCCACACCCCACACCCAACTCCCCATACCCCGGAGAAAAAAATGAAACGACTCATTGCCCTCGCATTTCTCTTCGCCCTGCCGTTGATCGCTGACGAGAAAGCCGCATCCGTCCTGGCGCGCGCCGACGTCTTCCGCAATCCGATCGAGAGCTTCTCCGTCGACGTCGAGCTGACCTCATTCGCAACCGGCGGGAAAACTGACACGTCGCGCTTTCGGGTCTTCGGAAGAGGGAGTGACCGAAGCGTCGTCGAGTTCACCTTTCCGCAGACGGAGAAGGGCAAGTACCTGCTGATGCTGCGCGACGCGATGTGGATCTACATCCCGACCGCCAGCCGGCCGATCCGCATCTCGCCGTTGCAACGGCTCATGGGACAGGCCTCGAACGGCGATGTGGCGCGCACGAGTTTCACCGTCGATTACAACGCGACAGCGGTGGCCGAGGATGGCGACGCATTCGTCATCGACCTCGTGGCCAAGGATCCATCCGTCGCCTACAACCGCGTGCGGCTGTGGATCGACAAGCAGTCGTACGAGCCGCGCCGTGCGGACTTTTACGTCGTCTCCGGAAAATTGATCAAGCGCGCAACCTACAAGGCGTACGGAACGATGGCAGGCCGGCGCGTGGTGACGGAGATCGAGATCGACGATCTGCTGCGCCCGGGCAACCGCACTGTGATGCGCTACGCGAACCTGACGCCAAAAGAAAACGCCGAGAAGATGTTCACGAAGGACGCGCTGGGCAAATGGTAAAGCGATCGCCGATCGTGGCGCGCCGTTGGCGGCTGGAACGCTGGCGTCTCGCCGGCTGGCTCGGCGGCGTCCTCGCCGCCGAAGGGGAGGCTTGCGCAGGCGTTGCGGTATCAGCGAATGTCGAGGGTTCGGCGGTTCGGCGGCGAGACGCCGCCGAGCCAGCCGGCGAGGACGCCAGCGCTCCGTTGCGCAAAATCGCCGTTGGCGCGTTCATCTTCATGGTCGCCACGACATCGTTGCGTGCCGAAACCTTCAAATTCTTCGGCTCCGCCGGCGCGGAATGGCAACTCACGCCCGCCAACGCCGCGTCGACATTGAACCCGCGCAACATTGCCGGCCTGCCGTACAGCAGCGGCTCCGGCGATGCCGTCGCCTCCCTCGACGCCGCGCCCGACAGCCGCGCGTGGAAGTTCCACCTCAAGCTGCGCGGCGATGCCGCCGAGGGTGGAGCGGAGCGGGCGGATGTCGGCGAAGCATTCGTACAGCTCAATCCGAAACCGTGGCTCGACGTCACCATCGGACGCGTCATCGAAACGTGGGGCACCGGCTACGCCTGGAATCCGACCGCGTTCGTCAGTCCGAAAAAGAATCCTGCCGATCCGTCGGACCGCCGCTCCGCGAATGTCGGTGTGGACATGATCCGCACCGATCTTTTCATCCGCGGCACGAACGTTTCGCTCTACGCGCTGAATGACGGAGCCGTGGCAGGACGCGTCTACCGCCTCATTGCCGGCACCGACGTTTCGCTGCACTTTCGCCGCGACAGCGACGGCACGCAGCAAGGCATCAGCGCCGCGCGCGTTTTCGGAGATGCCCTCGAACTGCACGGCGAGATCGCGCGGCGTCATGGACTGATCGGCGGCCAGTACACGTTCCGCGGAAACATCAACGTCGTCGCGGAGCTGTACCACGGCGGCGATGGACTCGACGAAAACGCGTTCCGTGCCTTTCGATCGGCCGCCGATTTCGCACACGACGCCCAGACCTTTCGCGCGATCAACGCCGCCTATTCGCCGCTGCGCATGGCGCGCAACTACGGCTTCATCCGCGTCGACGTCCCGCACGACAAACTCGACGTCGAGCTGATCGCCATCACGAATCTTCGCGACGGATCGCTGCTCGCGCGCGCTACGCTGTCGCTTCGCGTGCGTCCCAACGTCAGCATCTACGCCATCGACACCGAATTCGCCGGCGCGCGCGGCAGCGAGCTGTCGTACATGCAGGTGCGCCGCGTGACCACCGCCGGCGCGCGGGTGTATTTCTGAACGCGATGAACGTGAACGAACAGAAGATGAAGTGGGTCGGGGTTCTGACTTGGATCATCGTCGCGATCCCGAGCGTGCTCTGGCAGGCGCAGTACCGCTCGCTGGTCGGGCCGCGCGCGGCGCTGTTGTTCACCGCCTTCATCGTTTTCATCATCGCCTTCATTTTTGGTACGCGGCCGGGTTGCGGCACCCCGACGAAGATTTCGATGCTCGTCGTCGAAACGCTTGCGGCGTACGTCTGCATCTCGATGCAGCCCACCGGCTTTCAACCCGTACTGCTCGTCATCATCGCCGCGCAGCTCGGCGCCTACCGGCCGCGCGTCGCCATCATCGCCATCGCGATCAACTGCATCTCCCTCGGCATCATCGTTTCGGCCACCGACGGTTCGCCGGTCATCTACGCGCTCGTCTACTTTGCGTTTTCACTCTTCTCGCTTTTCTCGATGCACGTCGCGCATTCGGAGATGGAGGCGCGGAAGTCGCTGGCCGAGGCCAATGCGGAGCTGCGCATGACCACTGAGCTGCTCGAGATCAGCAGCCGTACCTCGGAACGCCTCCGCATCGCCCGCGATCTCCACGATCTCCTCGGACATCACCTCACGGCGCTGAGCCTCAATCTCGAAGTGGCCGGCCATCTCGCCTCGGGCGACGCGAAGGAGTCGATCGAGAAGAGCAAGTCGATTGCGAAGCACCTCCTCGCCGACGTTCGCGACGTCGTCAGCCGTCTTCGCAATGACGAACCGGTCGATCTGACGTCGTCGCTCGAATCATTGCGCGATGTGATCGTCGCGCCGTCGCTCCATCTCGACTTTCCGGGCGAGCTCGCCGTCGCCGATGCGAACATCGCGGAAGTGGCGCTGCGAACGGTGCAGGAAATCGTGACGAACGCGGTCCGCCACTCCGGGGCCCGCAATCTCTGGCTGAACCTCGGCACGGCCGATCACACTCTGTCGATCGATGCCCGCGACGACGGCGTCGGCGCCGACAACATCAGCTTCGGCAACGGCCTCCTCGGCCTTCGCGAGCGCGTGCAGCAGGCGCGCGGAACGTTCGAGGTGACGTCGATGCGCGGCCGCGGCTTCTCGCTCCACGTGACGCTTCCGCTCGGAGCCGCCGCGTGATCCGCATCTGCATCGTCGAAGATCAGACCATCGTCCGCCAGGGTCTGCGCAGCCTGCTCGCGCTCGTGCCCGACATCGAAGTCGTCGCCGAGGCCAGTGACGGCGAGGAAGCGGTCGAGGTGATCGAGCGCGAGAAGCCGGACGTCGTCCTGCTCGACCTGCGCATGCCGAAACTCGACGGCGTCGGCGTCCTGCGCACGCTGCGCGAACGCAACGCCGCGCGCCCGACGCTGATCCTGACGACGTTCGACGACGACGCGATTTTGTTCGAAGCCGTCCGCGCTGGCGCGAAAGGCTGGTTGCTGAAGGACGTTTCGCTCGAACGCCTCGCCGGCGCAATCCGCACGCTCGCCGACGGAGGCACCTGCATCGAACCGGTCATCACCGAACGGATCATGCGCGCGCTGGAAAAGAGCGATTCGTCATTCGAATCCGCCGACCTCCCCGAGCCGCTCACCGACCGCGAACGAACCATCCTCCGCCTCCTCGCCGGCGGTTACAGCAATCACGAAATAGGAGAGTTGCTGAACATCACCGAGGGAACGGTTAAGAATCACATCTCGAATCTGCTGTCGAAGCTGGGCGTGCGCGATCGAACGCGCGCGGTGTTGCGGGCGATTGATCTAGGTGTGATTTAGCCAGGCATCAATGAGCACGAACACTCTTGCCGGGGTCGATCGGTACTTTTCCCGTCTAACCCTGCTCGCACATCTGTGGCCTTGGCACTTGAGTGCAATGCACGCAGATTCGCGGTGCGGACGCTCAGTCACGCGTTCGTGACCGTCGGTACATAGCGTGGACCGGTCGTAACGGACTGCAAGACAATGGGTTACACGACGAGGGACGTCACGTCCCACGGTGTGTGACGTCGCGCCCCGCGGTGCGGGCGTCGCGTCACACAGTGTGTTACGTCGCGCCCCGCGGTGCGGGCGTCGCGTCACACAGTGTGTTACGTCGCGCCCCGCGGTGCGGGCGTCGCGTCACACAGTGTGTTACGTCGCGTCCCGCGGTGCGGGCGTCGAGTCACACAGTGTGTTACGTCGCGTCCCGCGGTGCGGGCGTCGCGTCCCACGGTGTGTTACGTCGCGTCCCGCGGTGCGGGCGTCGAGTCACACAGTGTGTTACGTCGCGTCCGGCGGTGCGGGCGTCGCGTCCCACGGTGTGTTACGTCGCGTCCCGCGGTGCGGGCGTCGAGTCACACAGTGTGTTACGTCGCGTCCCGCGGTGCGGGCGTCGAGTCACACAGTGTGTTACGTCGCGTCCCGCGGTGCGGACGTCGGGTCCCCACGGTGTGTGACGTCGCTTCCCGCGGTGCGGAGGTCGCGTCCCACGGTGTGTGACGTCGCGTCCCGCGGTGCGGGCGCCCTGGCTGCGCGACAAGCACGTCATCTTGCTCGAACTGAATCGACCGTCGATTCACGTTCGATGGTGCGCCGCGCGGCCTGATCAAAGACTTCCGGCCCGAACTGCCGCTGTTGATCCGCTACTGAAGCCGGAAATTCACGGTCACCGTGTAGTACACATCGATCGGCTCGCCCCGGACCGTGGCGGGGCGGAAGTGCCACTGGCTGACGGCATCGCGAGCGGCGTCGCCGAGGCCGTAGGGGAGATCGCGGATGACTTCGACGTTGTCGATGGTCCCATCGCGGCGGACGATCCCGCGGACGACGACAGGCCCCTGGATCCCGGCGCGGCGCGCCATCATCGGATAGCGCGGTACGACGCGATCGGTCTCCTCCGGCTGCGTTCCGCCAGCCGGCACCGCGGAGTAAACGCCGCCGTTATCCGTCGCTACATGCACCGGGGCTGGCGCGGTTTCGGTGGGCGGCTGCGGCTCGCTTTCCGGCGGCGAGGCGGCGGATGTCGTCGCAGCGGTGTCGGTCGCAGTCGTATCGGTATGGACTTCGACCTGACGCGTTCCGGCGGAACTGACATCGATCGCATCAACATCGGCGTAGGCGATCTGGTTGTCGTGAGCGAGCGCGTAGAAATCGTGGTCGCGCGTGTAGACCTTCACCTGCGTCTCCGCGGACAGCTCGCCGATGATCGGATAGAAGATGCCCGGGCCGGCGTAGAGCGGCGTGCGCGCGCTGACGATGGCGTTGAGCGCCGGCAGCTTGCGGATCGTTTCGTAGCGCGCCAGGCGGCGCTCGCGCTCGGATGTCCGCTCCAGCGAGTTGCGCTCCGCCCAGCCGGTCATGCCGTCGTCGTCCTGCACGCGAACCCATGCGCCGCGGTCTTCGAGCACGATGAGCTTCTCGCCGTTGGTCGCGGTTGCGACGACGGGCGAATTCGCCGTCGGCTGCGTGCGGAGCCGGAGACGTAGCGCAAGCACCGACAGGTTTTCCGATGTGGGCGGCGGCGCGTCGTCGTGTTTTCCGCTGCGCAGAATCAGCAGCGCCAGCAGCGCGAAAAAAATCACGCCGAGGATGATGACGACGGTCAGGCCGCGCGTGTGCCGGGTTTGTGCGTCAGGCATGTGGTAGTGGATTACTGGACGAGTAGATTAGTGGATTAGGAAATCGCTTCGTGCCTCTTCTAATCTACTAATCCACTGATCACGAATCTACTTCTTCATCAACACGTACATGATCGCCTTCTGCACGTGCAGCCGGTTTTCGGCTTCGTCGTAGATGACTGATTGCGGCGAGTCGATGACCTCGCCCGCCACTTCCTCGCCGCGATGTGCGGGGAGGCAGTGCATGAAGATGGCGTCCTTCTTCGCGAGCGACATCACCCGCGAATCGACCATCCATCCTTCGAAGTCTTTCTGTCGTTTCTGCGCTTCCGCTTCCTGACCCATCGACGCCCAGACGTCCGTCTCGACGACGTCGGCGTCGCGCACCGCTTCTTCGATGGACGTGGTGATGGTGACTTTCGTGCCGGCGTAGTCGGCGTCGCCCTGCGATTGCGCGATGATCATCGGATCGGGCGCGTAACTCGGCGGTGTGGCGATGGAGATGTGCATCCCCACTTTCGACGCACCGAACATCAGCGAGTGGGCCATGTTGTTGCCGTCGCCGATGTAGGCGAGCTTGCGGCCTTTGAGATCGCCGAGGCGCTCCCAGGCGGTGAAGTAATCGGTCATGGCCTGCATCGGATGCGAGAGATCGGTCAGTCCGTTGATGACCGGCACGCTCGAATACTCAGCCAGCTCCGTGACCGTCTTGTGCGCGAAGGTGCGGGCCATGATGCCGTCGACGTAGCGGGATAGGACTTTCGCACTGTCGTAAATCGGCTCGCCGCGTCCGATCTGAATGTCGCGCGACGAAAGAAAAAGCGCGTGGCCGCCCATCTGGAACATCCCTACTTCGAAGGAGACGCGCGTGCGGGTCGACGATTTCTCGAAGATCATCGCCAGCGTCTTTCCCTTCAGCGCGTCGCGGTACTTCTCGCGATTCGCCTTCATGTCGCGCGCGATCTCGAAGATCTCGCGAACCTCGTCAGCGGAGTAGTCGTGAATTTCGATGAAGTCTTTATGCCTCATTGCGGTGCGGATTGTATGGGAGTGGGAGTAGGGAGTGGGAGACCCGAGGTGGTTTGCTGTTGTTGCCTATCTCCCACTCCCCATCCCCCACGCCCCACTCCCGGTTTCGTGGACGCGTCCATCCTCGACGAGCTTGATGAGATGTGCCGCGATCTGAATCTCCGCCGCTCCGTGAAGCCGCGGATCGAGAACGGGATAAATGCGCTGCCGCATCGATGCCGCCGATGTCGCGCCGTTCGCGACCGCGTCGAGCAGTTGGTTTTCTCGTTCGAGACGGTGGGCAAGATATTGCTCAATCAAGGTGACGGCATCATCGCGCGTCGGTCCGTGCGCGGGGAAAATTCGTTTCGGATTGTGCGTGAGCAGCAGCCGCAGAGAGTCCATGTAATCGCGCATCGATCCGTCCGGCGGAAAGATCGCGGTCGTCCCCTCGCCGAGGACGGTGTCGCCGGTGAAGAGATCGCCGGCTGAGGTCAGAAAGCAAACGTGTTCGGCAGTGTGTCCCGGCGTCGCGATCACTTCGAGGGTTTCATCCTCGATCGCAATCGTGTCGCCGCCGGCGATGCGATGATCGACGAGCGTGTCATCGAGTACGCCGCGCGGCGCAAGGATTCGTGCGCCGGTTATTCTCTTCAGCGGCACCGCCGCCGGCGCGTGATCGGCATGCCGATGCGTGATCAGAATCGTCGTCAGTCTCGGCATTGCCATTCGAATCGCTTCGATGTGCGAATCGATCGCAGGACCGGGATCGATGATCGCTGACTCGCCGAGCAGATACGTCCGCGTTCCACTCAACGTGAACGGGCCCGGATTCGGAGCGGTGATGTCGCGAATGATCACGGCAGGATAATTTTCTTCTTTCCGTCTTCGACCACGAGCACCGGACGCGTCGCCGGCACATCCACTCCTCGGCGCGACGCCAGCAACTCCTCGGCTGCGCTGAATCCGGCAAGCGCTTCGAGGTTCTTCTGCGTCGGAAAAACGATCTGCAGTTTCTCGATTGCCTCGGCCGGCGGAATCCAGATTACTTCGACCGCTTCGACGTTTTCCGCCGAGGCGATGGCGCTGCGGTCGACGGCAGCGAGGAAAAAGTACGTGTCGAATCGCTTCGGAACGCCGACCGGCGTAATCCAGCGCGAGGTCCAGACGAGTTTGTCGAGATCGAGCGGCGATTCGTCGATGAGCGACGCGAACGTGATCTCGCCGGCCAACAGCGCGCGGCGTTTTTCATCGGCGCCGACGAGCGGAGCGCCGAGCCAGATGCCGCTCTCTTCGAACAACTCGCGTGCTGCAGCGACGCGCATCGTCGCGAGCTCCGTTCCATCGCCAAGATTGTGATCGGAATGTTCGACGACGCCGCCGGGAAAGACCCACGCGTCCGGCACGAATGACGACTTCGAATGACGCCGAATCATCAGCACTTCCAGCGGCGAATCGCGCAACACGATCACGCTCGCGGCGGGAATCGGCGGCACCTCGGCTGCATCGCCGGCTCCGCGCGGGAGCTGGCGGTCGGAGACGTTGTGTGAAGTCGTCATGGCAGTACGACTCTACTTCGAGACCAGCGCCGCAGGGCGGAAGGCAATCTCCGGAAACGCTTTCAACAGCGCAGCGTCGAAGGTAGCAAGCGGGAGGTGCTCACGAGCTGCCAGCTCGACAAACAGCGTGTCGTAAACGGCGACCTTGGAGAGATGCGCGCGAACCAGCGCACCCTGCCACAGGGTGTGGATCGGGACGACGTGAATGCCCAGGCCCCACGCCAACGTCAGCCGGTTCACAGCGTCATCGACACTGAGAATCTGGTGACGAGTTGCCATCCAGATAGCATTGGCAAATTCCGCCTCCCAGAGCGCAGGAGCCCAGGCTTCATCCAGCAGAGCCATAAACTCCCGAGTTTCTTGAATGAACGGCTCTGTGCCGAGGACGAAATAGGCGATGACGTTCGTATCGACGACGGCGTTCACGAACGACCGAATCCGATCCAGGCGTCAACCTCTTTGACAGTGGGTCGCCGTGTCTG
The DNA here is from genome assembly GCA_035996815.1 of Thermoanaerobaculia bacterium. Taxonomy (GTDB): domain Bacteria; phylum Acidobacteriota; class Thermoanaerobaculia; order Gp7-AA8; family Gp7-AA8; genus JADGNZ01. The sequence continues at coordinate 121,504 of DASYJF010000114.1, forward strand.
CCGCGCCCATCCTGCTTCGATCTGCGCCAGCACAGACCGCCGTTCCGCGAGATGTGCTTCCAGCACCTCGCGCAGCTCCTGCTCCATGGAATGGCGCCGGCTCCGCGCCAGAGCCTTGAGAGACTTGACGACTTGATTCGGGACGTTGCGAATGGTGAGTGTCGGCATCGCTGCTCCGTGCAGGCACTATGCTAGCAAATTCAGCCGATATTCAGTTCGTCAGCACTTCCCCTGCCAGCCCACCCACTCCTCGCCGCCGGGTCCGCGTTCCTTCTTCCAGATCGGGACGGTCTCTTTGATGCGATCGATCATCATCCGGCACGCCTCAAACGCCTCGGCGCGATGCGGCGACGCGGTCACGATCGCGATCGATGAATCGCCGACGATGAGTTGCCCGAGGCGATGCATAACGGCAACCGCAACGTCGGCGTACGCACTCCGCACCTCATCGACGATCTTCGCAATCTCCTTCTCTGCCATCGGCCGGTAGGCGTCGTAGAAAATCGACTCGACCGCCTTACCCTCGTGGTGATTGCGTACGACGCCTTCGAACAGCACGTACGCACCGTCGGACGGACGCATCACGCGCTTCACGAGCGCGGCGGCATCGATCGGATCGTCAGTCAGATAAGAAATGCGTCACCTCTTCAGCGGTCGATCGTGCGCCGGCCGCGGCGTCGAAGAGACGATCTCGACGCCTGCTTCGCCGCGACGTCCCGCGCCGCCGCGCCGCGCTTTTTCCAGCGTCATCAGAAATCCGAACGCGGGATCTTTGAACTGGAGATGCCGCAGCATGCTCCAGTGTTTGCGCACGTAGCGCTGCAGAAAATCGAGCACGTGCCCGAGGCTGATGATGCGGCAGGGTGGCACAGGAGCGCCGGGCGGAAAAGAGCCGAAGGCGATCAGGCGAATCGCGAAACCGGACGGCAGTGTGGCCGATCCATGTTCGAGGAGATCCGCGACGACGGGATCGCTGTCGATGGTCGAATCGCCGAGGCGGCTGATCACGGTCTTCAGGATTTCGGGATTGCGCGCGCCGCTGTTGATGCCGACGCGTCCTTCCTTCACCTCACCGATCACCATGTCAATTCCATCGGGCGGCACGCCGAGGCCAGGATCGATGTCGCTCATGTCGAGAGCGCGCGGTGCACGCTTCGGCGAGCTCGCCGGCGACGGCAACCCGGACGGAAACCGGAAGGCGAGGACGTCGATGTCGGTCAGCGTGCGGAAGCCGTTGCGTCCCGCGGCCGCGATGATCGGATACTCGGCGGAAGTGAAATACCCATTGAGCTGCAGATACGCCTGAACGAGGGCGACGGCGTGGTCCATGGCGCAATGATAGTGGTTAGTGGCCAGTGGTTAGTGGCCAGTGGTCAGGAAGGCAATGAGTGGTCAACTGGCGACGGTGAGGTAGGAATGAGCGGTTAGTCGCCGGTGAAGGGCGCGATCATCATCACTGACCACTGACCACTGACCACTGACCACTGACCACTGACCACTGACCACTGACCACTGGCCACTGACCACTGGCCACTAACCACTGGCCACTAACAACTACTTCCCGTACACTCTCGCCATGGGCTCCTACGACTGCACGAAGTGCCCCGCGTACTGCTGCAGCTACACGCGGATCATCGTCAACAAACGCGATCTGACTCGCCTGGCGAAGCACTTCGACGTCGATGTCGAAGTCGCGAAAAAGCGCTTCACGAAAGTCGTCGAAGGCGAGCAGGTTCTTCGTCATCAGAAGGACAAGATTTACGGCAGCGTCTGCATGTTTCTCGACATCAAAGAGCGGCGCTGCACGATCTACAACGCGCGGCCCGGCGTCTGCCACGAGTATCCCGACTTCAAGCGCTGCGGGTACTATGACTTCCTGAAATGGGAGCGGACGCAACAGGACGATGAGAAGTTCATCCCGCTGACGTGGAAGTAGGCGCAACTAGTTATTTGTTCATTGTCCGCATGAGCCGGGTACTCGCCTGCGCCGTGTTGTTCATCGCACTGCCTGTGCTTGCGCAGAGTGTGGTCGCGCCGATGTCGGAGTCAGTCTCCGTCGGCTACGTGATGATTCCCTTCACGGTCCTCGGCGATCACGGACGTCCCATCACGGACCTGCGCAACGCTGAGGTCAACCTGACGGTCGATGGCGCGCCGGTGCGCAGCGACATGTTCGAGAAGTCGCAGAACGCGCCGGTCTCCTTCACGATCCTGCTCGACGGCTCCGGCTCGATGGCGCTGGCGGGAAAGATGGATTCGGCGTTCGCGGCGATCGGAGCGCTCATCGGTCATCGCCGTCCTGGCGATGACTTCGCGCTGTACGTTTTTGCGGAGTCGCAAGCAGTCGAAGTCGCGCCGTTCTCCGAGAATCCGAACGACATCACGCGCGCTCTCGGTCACGTCAAGCCGTACGGCAAGACCGCGTTCTTCGACGCACTGGCGACAATGCCGGAGCGCAGCAAACTGGGACGCAATCCGTCGCGCGCGATCATTCTGCTCAGCGACGGCATCGATAACGCCTCGTCGCTCACGCGCGGCGCGCTGGCGCAGCAGCTTCAGGGCATCTCCGTTCCGATCTACTCACTCGGACTGCGTGAGCCGGAGCAGCCGATCGACAGTAAGAAGCGTCCGCGCGAGGACCTGTCCGATATCGGACTGCTCAACGAAGTAGCCACACTTACGGGCGGAAAGCTCTACCTCGGAAACACGCCGCAGCAGATCGCGGAAGCCGTCTCGCACATCGAAGACGACCTCCGCGCGCAGTACCTGATCGGGTTCGCCCCCACGGGAAAAGGTGCAGTAAAGTACCGCACGATCTCGCTGAAACTCGCGGGACGCGCGCGCGCCGTCCGGGTCCGCGCGGGGTACCTCGGCACCGAACCTCCCATGGTCGCCTCCCGAAATAAACAGACGGAAAGGAAGGGAAGTTAAATGAAGCAGACGATTGCAATCCGCATCCTCACGGCCACGGCGTTGGCCGCCACCCTCGGCGCATGCGCGACGTCGAAATCGGTCGATCAGAAGATCGCCGACGCGCAGGCCCAGACCAGCAAGAAGGTCGAGTCGGTCGAAGGGCAGGTCGAAGATCTGCAGAACAAGCAGAAGGCCACCGACACGCACCTCCAGCAGAACGACGCTGCCATCGCCCAGCTGAGCACCGAGGCGAAGGACGCTCTCAAACGCGCCCAGGACGCCGGTGTGCTGGCGAAGGGGAAAGTCGTTTTCCAGCAGACGTTCAAGGAAGACCGCATCAAGTTCAAGGTCGGTTCCTACGAGTTGAACAAAGACGGCCAGGCCGCGCTCGATGACTTCGCCGGCAAGGTGAAGGCGCTCAACGAGCAGTACTACATCGAGATTCAGGGCCACACGGACGACACCGGCCGCCGCAAACTGAACGACGAGCTCGGCGAACGCCGCGCCGACGAAGTCCGTCGCTACCTCTCCCGCGGCGCCCAGCTCCCACTCAACCGCATGTCGACGATCTCCTACGGCGACACGCTGCCAGTAGGGACGAACAAGACGCGCAAAGGCCGCGCGGAAAATCGGCGGGTTGTGATCGTAGTTCTCGAGTAAACCTTTTTCACGCGGAGACGCGGGGACGCGGAGAAAACCTCCGCGAGCTCCGCGGCTCCGCGTGAAACGTTTTCAGGCCAGTTCGACGCCTTCGTAGATGTTCGCCAACTGCACATCAATATCGACGTCGGAGAGGCGGACGATGCCTGCCCGCGAATCCACGATCTCCTGCGACCACGATCCGCTACTCCCCAAACGGCGGTGCTCAACGCTGATGGACGTCTGCTCGATCAACAGGTAGTGACGAAGCGTCGGGATCGATCGATAGAGATCGAACTTTTCTCCGCGGTCATAGTTGCGAGTCGAATCGGACACCTCAACGATCACGATCGGCGTGCTGATCGTCTCAGCTTCGTTGCCGACCTTCGGTCCGCAGATGATCGAGGCATCCGGATAGGTGTAGAGGCCGGACGGCGTGCTCACGCGCATGTCGCTACCGAACGCTTCGCAGGATGAGCCGGTGAGGGCGGCGTCGAAGAGTTTGAGGACATTGCGGCTGATGCGATTGTGGCCTGCGGAGCCGCCTGCCATGACGTAGATCTCGCCATTGAAGTACTCCAGTTTGACTTCGATGCCTCGCTGCAACGACAAGTAGTCATCGAGCGTGTACTGCCTGCGCGTTTGCTGCACCGCGTCATTCTACGCTCGGGGGCCTAGAGCTTTCGCGTGATTGTGTACACGGTGGTGTACAATCTCTCATCGTGAAAACCACAACCATCCGCGAATTCCGCAGCAACGTCGCAAAGCTGATCGACAGCGACGAGTCCGTACTTGTCACGAAGCACGGCAAGCCAGCTGCCGTCCTCTATCCGCTTCGCGATCCCTCAAAGATCCCGTTGGAGGTTCGGCGGAAGCTGTATCTCGCGCTCACAGAAGATATCGCGAAGCAACTTGACGCCAAGGGCATCACCGAGGAAGACATCGAGCGTGACTTTGCCGAATATAAGAAGCGTCGCCGCCGACAGTAACGTTTTGCTTTCCGCCGTCGAAGGAAGGGCCGCCCGACGCGTCCTGCACAAGACCGGACTCGTTGTCGTAACGACGGAGGAGAACGTCGCCGAAGTGCTCACCTATCTACCGGAGTTCGTAGGCCGTACGGGATTCTCCGAAGAGAGGCTGCATCAAATCTTCGCGGCGCTGCCAATCGAGATTTTCCCCAAGGCTGCGTATGCAAGTCACCTATTTCAGGCGCGATCACTGCTTGCTGCCCGCGATCCCGATGACGTTCCGCTCGCGGCGCTGGCGTTGAAGCTCGACATCCCGGTTTGGTCGAACGACCGTGACTTCGATGGCTTCCCGACCGGGGTATATCCCACAGCAAAACTCATCAAAGTCCTCGGCGTCTAGCGAATTACTCGAACGTCGCCACGACCGGCGCGTGGTCGCTCGTTCCGATTTCGCGGAATGACGGGCACGACACCGCGCGCTTCGCGAGTGACTCGCTGGCCAGCACGTAATCCAATCGCCAGCCAATGTTGCGTTGGCGGAGATTGCGCCAGGGCGCCCACCAGGTGAAGTAGTCGTCTGCGTCGGGGTAGAGCTTGCGGCCGACGTCGACCAGGCCTTCGGCGATCATCACTTCGAGGAGGTCGCGCTCCTCGGGGCGCTGACCGATGATGTTCGGTTTGCGCTCTTTCGGATGCACATCCATGTCCGTCCGCGCAACGTTGTAGTCGCCGCAGATGACGAGATTCAGTCCCTGCTCGCGATGCATGCGCGCGTAGGCGATGAGCGAATTCATGAACGCGATTTTGGCCGCGTAATCTTTGCCGCCGTTCGGGACGTAGACCGATGCGAAGACCGTATCGCCGGCGCGCGCTTCGACGATGCGCGTCTCGTGATCGAAATCCGGATGCGTGAACTTCGGCTCCTCGGGAAACGTTTCGCGGCGCATGTGCAGCGCGACGCCGGAGTACGCGGCGGCGCCGTGCCAGTAGCACCAGTAATCGCCGAGGTTGCAGATCGACTCGGGGACCTGCGCGATGGAGGCTTTGATCTCCTGGAGACAGATCACGTCCGGCTGCGTGGTGGCAACCCACTCCTGAAACTGCGTCTCACGAGCGCGGATCCCATTGACATTCCAAGTAGCGATTTTCATGCGGCGCAGATTCTACGCAGTTGTGCTCAATCCGGATCGCCGGTATCGAAGAGCACCTTCCACGTGCCGTCCGGCTGTTTTTCCCAGACGGTCATGTACGTGCCTTCGCGCGTTTTGCCGCCGACGACAGCGCTGTACCGGCCCCACGTGTAGCCGAGTTTTCCGCCACGGGAGATTTCGGCGCGCGCCGGTTCCCACGACAGCGTGAAGCCGCTCGCGAATGCCGCCAGCATGTTGTCGCCGATCTCCTGCGGTCCGTTGAGCATCCGGCCGCCGTTGGCCGGCTTCACGGCGTTCGGAGCCATGAACTCCTGCCACGCGAGATGGCCGCGCGCCGCCGATTGCTTCGCAAATTCACGGTCGCGCTGCATGAGCACATCGGCATTCGGTGCGCTTTGCGTCGTCGTTGCGCAAGCGGCGAGGAAGAGGAGGGCGATTGCGATAAGTCGTTTCATTGCCAGCGGAACACTTTCAATCCGATCATGAATGTCACCAGGCCCCACGCGGCCAGTAGTGCCAGCTTTCCGGCAATCTGAGGAAGGGTGGCGGCATCATTGATGACTGCACGCAACGCGTCGTTGAGCAACGTCAGCGGCAGCAAACGGATGAACGGCTTCACCGAATCGGGGAAGCGTTCGTACGAGAAGAAGACGCCGGAGCAGAGCCACATCGGCATCATGATGAAGTTCATCAAGCCGCTCACGGCTTCGATCGTACGAGCGCGCGATGCAGTCAGGAGGCCGATCCCGGAGAAGCTGAAGCCGCCGATGATGCAGAGCATCGCGAGCAGAAGGATCGATCCGTTCACGCGCACGCCGAAAACGAGCCAGCCGAAGACGACCAGCACCGTCACCTCGATCAGGAGCCAGATCAACCGCGACAGAAACTGCGCGAGCAGGAAGTCGGTCTTGCGCATCGGCGTGGCCACGAGGCGCTTGAGCAGCTTCTTCATGCGCGCGTTGGCGATGGTGAAGCCCATGCTCCACATCCCGGTGCCCATCAGGTTCATGCCGAGGAGGCCTGGGATGAGGAAGTCGATGTAGCGCGCGCCCTGCTCGTGAACGCGCTCCTCGCGCGTGACGATGATGTCGCGGCGTCCGGCGGCGATCTGCAGCGCATCGTCCGCTTCGCGGCGCGCGCTCTGCGCATCGGGGCGCGTGGCGTCGAAGCGAAAGAGGACGGCGTCGGCTCCTTCGATCAGCAGCGATACTTTGCCGCGGCGCAATGCGTCGCGCGCATCCGGCTCACTCATGATGCTCGGCAGGAGCACCGGCGATTTCTGAAGCGCAGCGAGGCGTTGCGCGGCGTTGGGTCCGGCCACGACGGCGACCGGCACCCGATCGGGCGGCTTCTCGCGGAATGCGAAGCCGAGGGCGAGCGCGAGGATCAGCGGAAATCCGAAGACCCAGAAGAGCGCTTCGCTTTCGCGGACGAACTCCTTCGTTCGCGTCACGGCCAACTCGATGATCGCCGGCCGGATGCGCGTTTTCTCAGGCATCGCGAAGCTCCCTTCCTGTGAGCGACACGAAGAGATCCTCGAGCGACGCCTCGTGCGTCGATAGCGACACCAGTTTCGCGCCTTCCTTCTCCACAGCCGCGATCAACTGCGGCACGGCCTCAGCTAGCGAATGGACGCGCAGCAGCCACCCGCCTTTGTGCGCGCTCGCACCGGCGCACGCATCGATCGCCGTGACAACATTCTCCGGAAGCGGCGGCTCGCTGGTGAACTCGATCACGTTGCGCGCTTCCAACTTCGCGATCAGATCGGACGGCGTGCCGAGGGCGATGAGATGGCCGTGATCGACGATCGCCACGCGGTCGCAGAGGCGTTGCGCCTCCTCCATGTAGTGCGTGGTCAGCAGCACCGTCCCGCCCTTGACCCGAAAGCGCTGCACGATGTCCCACAACTGCAGCCGGCTTTGCGGATCGAGGCCGGTAGTCGGCTCGTCGAGAAAGAGCACGTCCGGATTGCCGACCAGCGCGCACGCGACACCGAGCCGCTGCCGTTGACCGCCGGAAAGTTTGCCGACGCGCGCATCACGCTTCTCATCGAGCGAGAGATCGCGCAGTAAATCCTCGGGGTCGTAGCCGTCGCGATAAAACGACCGGAAGAGCCGCACGGTCTCGAACACGGTGAGCTTCTCGGTGAGCTGTGTTTCCTGCAGTGAGATTCCGATCCGCTCGCGGAGCTCGCGTTCATGCGAGCGCCAGTCGAGCCCGAGGATTTCCACGTCGCCGGAGTCCGGCTTGGTCAAGCCTTCCAGGATTTCGATCGTTGTCGTTTTGCCCGCGCCGTTCGGCCCGAGGAGGCCGAAACATTCGCCGCTGGCAACGGAGAGATCGAGCCCGTCCACCGCTTTCACGCCGGCGAAGTACTTGCGCAGATTGCGGCAGGCGATAACGTCGGCCATGGACGGGAGACGATACACTTTCCGCCGACATGCGCGCCATCGTGTTCGATGAATCGACGATGTCCATCGGCGAGGTGCCATCGCCGCCGATGGCCTCCGACGAACTGCGTATCCGCGTTCGCGCAACGGCGGTGAATCGCGCCGATGTGCTGCAGCGTGAAGGGGGCTATCCGCCTCCTCCCGGCGCCTCGCCAATCCTCGGACTCGAATGCGGGGGCGAGGTCATTGAAATCGGAGCGGATGTTCGCGGCTGGAACCTTGGCGATCGCGCGCTGGCGCTGCTCGCCGGCGGCGGATATGCCGAGGAGGTCGTCGTTCATCACGGTTCGGCGATGCATGTCCCGGACGCGCTCACCGACGTTGAAGCCGGCGCGATGCCGGAAGTGTTTCTTACCGCGTATCTGAATGTATTCGAACTCGCGCGTGCGCGTGCAGGCGAAACGCTGCTCATTCACGGCGGCGGCAGCGGCGTCGGCACCGCGGCGACGACACTTGCCAAGCTGGCCGGTCTGCGCGTCGTCGTCACCGCCGGTTCGCGTGAGAAATGCGAGCGCTGCCTCGCGCACGGCGCGGATGTGGCCATCAATTACAACGAGGAGGAGTACGTCGAACGCGCACGCGGCGCGAACGTGATCCTCGATCACATCGGCGCCAAGTACCTGCCGCGCGATCTGGAATGCCTCGCTCTCGGAGGCCGCGTGGTGATCATCGGCTCGATGGGCGGCCCGGGCTCGATCGACTTGAACGTGAACGCACTGCTCTCGAATCGGCAGCAGATCATCGGATCGACGTTGCGGGCACGGTCAGTCGGGGAGAAAGCATCGATCGTCGCATCCTTCGTCGCTCGCTTCGGTGACGACCTACGCGGAGGCCGCATCCGTCCGGTCATCGATCGGATCTTCGACCTCGCCGACGCTGACGAGGCGCATCGCGCGATGAAAGAGGATCACTTCGGCAAGATCGCGCTGCGGGTGTGAAAGGCGCGGATCGCCGCGTTTGCCCCCCTCCCAAAGCGGTGGCTCGATCGCCACCGCACTCCAAAGCTTCGCGAAATGTGCCTCGGGCGGCGCTCAGATCGAAGCTTTCGTGCGCAGCACTTTGGAGTGCGCGCGGCGACGAGCCGCCGCTTTGGGAGGGCGGGTGGAATCAGTGATGCTCCGCAGGAGGTGATACGTGCGCCGAAACCTAAGCGCCACACCGCTTCGTGCGCATCAGCATGCGCGCGATGCCTGGCAGTTTGTCGGTGTGATCGGGAAGCTTCGGATCGGCGGCAAGCAGCGCGTTCACGGTGTCCTGCTGGCAATGGAAGACCGTGAAACGATCGATGTCCGGCACGCCGGAGCGAGCCAGGTCGAGGGCGGTGATGCCGTCGCTGGCGGCGAGGCGCGGGTTGGCTTTGTGCGCGAGGAGAATCTTCACGATATCGGTGTAGCCGTAGCCGGCAGCCAACATTAATGGTGTGGTTCCGTGCGGATCGGCGTTGTTTGGATTCGCGCCGGCGTTGAGCAGCGCCGTGACGGAAGCCGGCTGCGACTTGTGGACGGCGTGCAGCAACGGCGTCCAGGAGTTCACCGCCGTGTCGGCCACATTCGGATTCGCGCCGCGGCTGGTGAGGAAGCGGATCATCTCCACGCTGCCTGCTCGCGCGGCGGCGATCAGCGGCGTGTAGCCGGCCGAATCGTGTCCGTTCGGATCGAGGCCGGCGTCGAGCATGCGCTTCATGCCGGCGATGTCGCCGGCGGACGCGGCCGCCGCGGCGGGAGAGTGCGGACCGTAGTGACAGGCGATGGTGACGGTGACGTAGAGGATGAGCACGGCGAGGCGTCGCATGCCATCAAGATGCATCCGTCGCCGAACAATGTCGAGTACTTTATGAAACTAAGCGAAATAGTTCGCGGACCGCTGCGTTTAACCGTGCTCCAACGCAGTCTTCAACACGGGAGAACTATGCCTGACCAGAAAGCACATGAGGTACTTCGGAAGCACAACATCTCGCTCGAAGACGTGAGGGAACGCCGCACCACACTGCATCACCTTCGTCATATCGTCCACGCCGAGGAGCTCCCTTTCGACGTGTTCAAAGCAATCGTCAAACTGCGGCGGTAGAAGCCAGTCGGTTAGTGGATTAGTAGATTCGTGGATCAGGAACGCGTGGTTTTCCGGATCGACGAATCTACTGATCACTAATCCACTGCTTCTCCCGCTACAATGTCCCGCTCATTCCGCCCGGGGGGACCTCGACTTTGCCGTTTCGCGACGATGCTCAGCGCCTGATCGACCAAAAGAAATTCGACGAGCTCGAGTCCCTCTGGATGTCGCAGCTCGACCGCGACCCGAGCGACGTCGACTCGTTCATCACCACTGCCCGCGTGCTCCGCAAGTCGGAGCAGCGCACGCAGTCCGACACGCTTCTCGGCCTCCTCTCCGACACGCTGCTGGAGAAGAAGTTGTGGCCGCTGCGGCTGCAGGTGCTGAAGGAGCTCGGCCGCCTCTCGAAACATCCCGCCACGCTGCGGCCGCAGATCGAGCAGGCGCTTCGCGGCGCGCACGGGACGCATAAGAACTTCCAGCGCGTCTACGAGTTCGCCGGCTTCGCCGAGCCGACCAGCAATCCGGTCGAGAAGGCGGAGAAGATCGAGACCTGGCTGAAGTACGACGAAGGGGAGATGTACTTCATGGCCGGCCGTGGTGCCGGCATCGTCACGGAGCTGAATCCCGACCTCGGCATCGCGCGTCTCGATTTCGAAAAAGACAAGCGTGTGCCGGTTCCGATCGGCGCGGCAGCCAAGTACCTCACTCCGCTTCCGGCTGGGCATGTGCTTCGCGAAAAGTTCAGCGACGGCGAAGCGCTGCGCGCCGAGGCGAAGAAATCGCCCGCGGCGGTGTTCGCGCGCATCCTGCAGAGTTTCGGACGTCCGATGCAGATGGGCGAAGTGCGCGACGCCGTCATCGGCATTGTCCCCGAGGAGAAGTGGAGCTCGTGGTGGACGGCGGCGCGGAAGAATCCGCAGATCGTAATCAGCGGCAGCGGCGCCAAGGCTACGTATGCCTGGAGCGCGTCGACCGGCGCGGCTGACGAAGCGATCAAGCGCGCCTTCGATCGGGCCGATCCGAAAGGGAAGCTCGACCTCGCGCGGAAGCACAGCGCGCGCAGCAAAGATCTGGCGGATTACATCTCCGAAAAGCTGGCGTCCGAGGCCGCGAGGCTTGCGCCGCGCGATCCGGCGACGGCGTGGCAGATTGCTGCGACACTCGAGTCACTGCCCGGCGCGTACACGGCGTTGCTCGACCCGAAGTCGCTTATCACCGGGCCGCTCGCGTCGCGCGTCATCGTCGCCGTCACCGACAAAACGCTGCGCGAGCGCGCGCTCGGGCAAGTCCGTGATCTGAATCCCGACTGGCCGAAGGTCTACAGCGAAGTCTTCTTCCTCGACGAAGACCCGCGCATCCTCTCGGTCATCATCAACTCGCTGGAAGAGTCGGGGAACAAAGAGCTGCGCGACCGGCTCATCGACGAAACGCTGCGCTACCCGCGCCGCCATCCGCGCGCGTTCTACTGGTTCGCCAAGCAGCTCAACGAGCAGGAGACGCTGTCAGAGAAAGCGAACTACACCCTGTTGTTCCAGATCGTCGACGCCATCAGCTCCGATGAATTCTCAGCAGTTCGCGCGAAGCTGAAAGAGATGTTCGATCACGGCGGTCTCGCGCTGCGCATCATCATGGGCGTCGCCAACGAAGAAGGCGCGCGCAAGCTCGTCGAAACGATCGACCGCTACGGCGCGATCGAGGAGTACCGTCGCGAGACCGCGAAGGGCGCGGCGCTGATGAAGTTCCCGCAGCTTCGCGAGCCTGAGGCCGAGCCGGTGTACGCGACTGCGCAGTCGCTCGATCAGAAGCGCGCCGAGCTGACGAACCTCAAGACGGTCGAGATTCCGGCGAACTCGCGCGCGTTGCAGGCAGCGCGCGAGATGGGCGATCTTCGCGAAAACTTCGAATACAAAGCCGCTCGTGCTCGCGCCGAATATCTTTCGGCGCGCGTCGGTGAGCTGGCCTCGGAGATTTCGCGCGTTCAGGTTCTGAATCCCGATCAGGTCGACACGTCGATCGTTCGCGTCGGAACGAAAGTCGCGCTCGCGAACGGCGACGAACGCCGCGAAGTGACGATCCTCGGGCCGTGGGAATCCGCGCCGGAGCACGGCGTCTACTCGAATCAATCCGACGTCGCCAAAGCGCTCCTCGGCCACGCGACTGGCGATCTGGTGACGTTCATGGGCAACGATTACCAGATCGAATCGATCCGCATGTGGGCGGACGCGTAGCGCGGCTACAATCGCCGCTCCCGATGGATCGTCGTCCTCTCAAGACGCGCGAGCGCGGCTGGGCGAAAGCGCTGGCGGCGATGCTGGTCCGTGCGAGGATCAGTCCGAACGCGATTTCCGTCTTCAGCGTCGTCTTCGCCCTCGGCGCGGCGGCCGCGTTCATCGCCAGTCGCAACGCCGAGGGCGTGCAGCGGGTCGTGCTGCTGATCGCTGCGGCGATCTGCATTCAGCTCCGGCTCCTCTGCAACATGCTCGACGGGATGGTCGCGGTGGAGGGGAAGATGGCGTCGAAGACCGGCGACATCTTCAACGAGCTGCCTGACCGCATCGCCGATCCGCTGATCATCGTTGCCGCCGGCTACGCGATCATCCGCTTCTACACACTCGGTCCCACGTTCGGATGGCTGGCGGGATTGCTGGCGGTGATGACCGCGTACGTCCGCGTGCTGGCCGGCTCCGTCCGCGCGAAGCAGGATTTCGTCGGACCGATGGCCAAACCGCACCGCATGGCCACGCTGACGTTCGCGGCGATCGTCGACGCCATCGCCGGCTATCTCCGCTTCCGCGATTACGCGCTCATGCTCGCTCTGATCGTGATCATCCTCGGCACGATCGTCACGATGATCCGCCGCACGCGACGGATGGCCGCGGAGTTGGAGTCGCGTTGAGAAAATTCGTCGCGAAGGGCGTGGCCGGCATTGCGCGCCTTCTCGCCGGCGGCAACGTGCGCCGCGTCGGTTTCACGCCCGACGAGCGGCAGCGCATCTACTTCGCGAATCACACCAGTCATCTCGACTTCGTCCTGGTCTGGGCCGCGCTTCCGCCGCGGCTGCGCGCGATGACGCGCCCGGTCGCGGCGAAGGATTACTGGGATCGCGCAGGACTTCGCCGCTACCTCGGCGTGAAAGTCTTCAACGCCGTGCTGATCGAACGGACGCCGACCAGCGCATCGCCGAATCCGATCGATATCCTGCTCGACGGACTCGGCGATCGGCACTCGCTGATCATTTTTCCCGAGGGCACGCGCGGCGACGGATCGACCATCGCGGCGTTCAAGAGCGGCTTGTACCGCCTCGGCAAAGCGCGGCCGGACGTCGAGCTCGTTCCGACCTACATCAGCAACCTCAATCGCGTGCTACCGAAGGGCGAGTTCGTGCCGGTCCCCATCCTGGCCTCGGTCAGTTTCGGCGAACCGATGCGCGTCGGCGACGATGAAGACAAGTCCGCGTTTCTCGATCGCGCGCGCAACGCAATTCTGGAGCTGCGGCAATGGTGAACATGATTCGCGACGGGCAGACCCTGATGCTCTTCGGCGGCGTACTCGCGCTGCTCGTCGTGGCCACGATCGTCGGGCAACTCATCAAACTGCGGAAACGCGGCGACATAGTCGACAACCTCAACGCGCGCATCAAAGCGTGGTGGGTGATGTCGGCCGTCTTCGCGCTCTCGCTGATGACCGGCGGCCTCGGGTCGGTGATCTTGTTTGCGATGCTCTCCTTCTTCGCATTGCGCGAGTTCATCACGCTCACGCCGACGCGGCCCGCCGATCACTCCGCGCTTTTCTGGGTCTTCTTCATCATCACGCCGCTGCAGTACTACCTCGTGGCCACGGCCTGGTACGGCTTCTTCAGCGTGCTCATTCCGGTCTATGCGTTTCTCTTCATCCCGTCGCGCATCGCGCTCTCCGGCGACTCCACCTGCTTTCTGGAGCGCAGCGCAAAGATTCAGTGGGGACTCATGGTCTGCGTCTACTGCGTCAGTCACGTGCCGGCGCTGCTGATGCTGGAAATCCCCGGCTACGCGGGCAAGAACGCGCGCTTGCTGTTCTTCCTCGTCGTCATCGTGCAGCTCAGCGACGTGCTGCAGTACGTCTGGGGCAAGTTGCTCGGCAAACACAAGATCGCGCCGGTGATCAGCCCGAGCAAAACGTGGGAAGGCTTCATCGGCGGCGTCGTCTCCGCGACGCTCATCGGCACCTCGCTGTGGCGGGCCACTCCGTTCACGATGTGGCAGACGATGGGGATGGCGTTCGTCATCACGGTCATGGGATTCCTCGGCGGTCTGACGATGTCCGCGATCAAGCGCGACGCAGGCGTGAAGGATTGGGGTTCATCGATTCAGGGCCACGGCGGCGTCCTCGATCGCATCGACTCGATCTGCTTCGCCGGGCCGATCTTTTTTCACTTGACCCGTTACTTCTTCACCTAAAATGCGCGCGCCATGACCTACGTGATTGCCGAACCGTGTATTGGAACGAAAGACACCGCCTGCGTCGACGTCTGTCCCGTCGACTGCATCCATCCTCGGAAGGACGAGGACGGATTCGCCGAGGACACGATGCTCTACATCGATCCCGAGGTCTGCATCGACTGCGGCGCGTGCGAACCGGCCTGTCCTGTCCAGGCCATCTTCCCGCAGGATCTGGTGCCGGATCAGTGGAAGCACTACACGGAGATCAACGCGGCTTGGTACAAGAAAACCTGAAAAACGTGAGCTGCGTCACGAAATCGACGAAGACGCAAACTTAGACTGACGACTCATCACAGCAATTGGCCGCGAGGCAAACCAAGGGGCGTAACGCCCCTTTTTTATTTTCCTTGAAAATCTGAGAACAGCCGTTGGATCGAGGCCCTTCAGTTACGTGCCCACCTCGGACCCAACCACGGAAGAGCGGGCGAATGGGCGTGCCTCCGTGGACAATTGCTGAAGCTACCTCTCTCTCTCTGCAACGCGTGCCGGAGGGTCTCGATCGAGCTGCTGTTCTGATGTGAAGTAGGCGCAGGGACGCGGCGTGTGTGAGCGCCCACTCCACATCAGCCAGCTCGGCTTCCCAATAGAATGCACCGATGAAGATCGCATTCATCGGCCTCGGCGCGATGGGTTTCCCCATGGCGCGCCACCTCTCCAAACAACACGAGCTCCTCGTCTGGAATCGCACCCGCGAAAAGGGGGAGCGCCATGCGCGCGAGCACGGAACGACGCTCGCGAACGATCTCGCCGAGTGTGTGAACGCCGAGGTCATCGTCACCATGCTGCCGACGAGCGTGGAGGTCGATGAGATCGTCGACAAGCTGCTTCCGTCGCTGCATCCCGGAACGCTGTGGATCGATGCGACCAGCGGCGATCCGAATGCTTCGAAACAAACCGCGGCACGTCTCGCCGAAAAGGGCGTTGCGTTCGTCGATGCGCCGGTGACTGGCGCGACCGTCGGCGCCGAGAACGCCACGCTCACGATCATGATCGGCGGCGATGCATCCGACTTCGAACGCGCGCGTGAAATCCTCCAGCTCTGCGGCAAGACCATCATCCACGTCGGTCCGGTTGGTTCCGGCCACGCCATCAAAGTCCTCACGAACACGATCATGGGCGCGACCGTCTGGATCACCGCGGAGTGTCTGCTGCTCGCGAAGCAGTACGGTATCGATCTCAAGACCGCGCTGGCCGTGACGAATGCCGGCAGCGGCCGATCGAACGCGTCCGAGAACCTGCTGCCGATGCGCCTCCTCGAGCACAAGTGGCCGCTCGTCTTCAAGCTCGCGCATCACGACAAGGACATCCGCATCGCCGCATCGATCGCGCACCAGCAGCACGCCGCCACGCCGATGCTCGCGCTGACCCAGCATCTCTTCACGTCATCGCTGAACCAACTCGGCGACGGCGCCGACTACATCGAGGTGGCGAAGATCGTGGCGAAGATGAACGGGACGGAGTGGGAGTGACGGAGTCCATAGAACGGCTGTCATGACCCACTACGACCTCGTCATTCGCAACGCAACGATCGTCGATGGCACCCGCGCGCCTCGCTTTCAGGCCGATGTCGCGATTCGAAACGGCCTGATTGAAAGAATTGGAACGTTTGGAGAAACGGCTGCGCGTGTCATCGACGCGTCGGGAAAGATCCTGGCGCCCGGTTTCATCGATGCGCACACCCACGATGACCGGCTGATGCTTTCCGGGCCCGACATGGCGCCCAAGGTCAGCCAGGGCGTCACCACGGTGGTCGCTGGCAATTGCGGCATCTCGCTCGCGCCCGCGTTGCGGCGCACGCGAAAGCCTGTCACACCGCCCCTCGACCTGCTCGATGACGAGGGCAGCTGGTTCCGCTTTTCCACGTTCAAGCAATACATCGAGGAGTTGCGAGACAAGCCGGCTGCGACAAACTGTGCGCTCCTCGTCGGCCACACCATGCTGCGCCTTCAGACGATGGAAGATCTCGACAAGCCGGCGTCGAACGGCGAAATCGCGCAAAAGCAGAAACTCGTCGAGGAGGCCCTCGAAGCGGGTGCGATCGGCCTCTCGACCGGCCTGTACTACGAGCCGGCGCGCGCGGCGACGACGGAAGAAGTGATCGAGGTGTGCCGGCCGCTCAGCGCGAGCGGCGCGCTCTACTGCACGCACATGCGCAGCGAGGCCGACGGGGTGATCGATTCGCTCCAGGAGACGTTCCGCATCGGCCGCGAGCTCGCCATTCCCGTCGTCGTGTCGCATCACAAAGTGCTCGGCAAGCCGAATTACGGCCGTTCCTCCGAGACGCTGCCGATCATCGAGAAGGCGATGCAGTCACAGAAGGTCGGCCTCGATTGCTATCCCTACTGCGCCTCCTCGACCATCCTGTCCTGGAGCCGCGTCGGCATCGCTTCGAAGGTGCGGGTCACGTGGTCCAAATCGCATCCCGAATTCTCAGGGATGGACCTCAAAGACATCGCGCGGACGATGAATCTTTCAGAAGAAAAGACAGTTCAGAAGCTGCTCCCCGCGGGCGCGATCTACTTCTCCATGGACGAGAAGGATGTGCAGCGCATCCTCGCTTTTGAGCACACCATGATCGGCTCCGACGGCTTGCCGCACGATGCCGCGCCGCATCCTCGGCTTTGGGGAACCTTTGGCAGGGTATTGGGCCACTACCGTCGCCTCGGTTTGTTTTCTCTTGAAGAAGCCGTTCACAAGATGACCGGCTTGACGGCCGGAACCTTCGGCCTCGCAGGCCGAGGCGAGGTGAAAGAGGGTTTCGCCGCAGACCTCGTGATCTTCGATGACGCGGCGGTCGGCGAGGCGGCGAGCTTCGAAGACCCGGTCGCGCACACGAAAGGAATCGAAACGGTAATCGTGAACGGCGAGCCGGTCTGGCATGAGGACCGGCCTACCGGAGCTCGCCCCGGTCAGGTGCTGACACGCACGCGTCCGCGTTGAAGAGCCGCACCTCATGCCGATAGTTCGCGGGGGCGCGGAGAAAAGCGTGACTTACGCGTCGAAAAGCGTGATTGGAAGAACCTTTGCGAAATGCACAAAGTCCGCATCCTTCGTAAAGATCGGGAACTCGTTGCGGACTGCGACTGCGCAAATCAGGAAATCGGTGTTGGAGCCTTGAATGCCTTTCGCTCGGCAGCGGTTGAAGAACGAAGCAGCTTCCTCGTAGTCGGCAGACGTGACCTCGGAGTCGGGAAAGCCACGAAGGTTTTCACGCAGGCGATCAAACTGCGCGCGTTCTTTGATCCCGGACAAGATTTCCTGCCGGATCGGGCCAATGATGGCGACTCGTCCATCCTTGATCAGCACTGCCAACGCCGAGATCGTGGCTGCGTTTTCCGGAAGGGATTTGCGGCGCAAACCCAGCGACCAGATCGGTGAGTCGACGAGGACTTTCACGGCTTCCGGCGCTGCTTCTTGTAGTCGTACTTTGGATCGAAATCGATCTTTCCGAAGAGTTCCAGAATCTTCATTTGCTTGCGATGCTGGATGAACTCTTCCAGCGCCTGGGTCACGGTCGCTTTCTTCGTTCCGAGCCCGCCGATCTTCTGGGCTTCATTCAGCAGGCTGTCGTCGATTGCTAGGTTGGAAGCCATGTGTGCCATTCTACACACACAACTGTGTGAGGAGAATGGCTCTCTGCGTCCCCGCGCCTCCGCGTGAAAACCGGCTCGCGCGGTTTGTGCATAGAATCCCGGTCGCAAAACAACTGGAGGTAATTTTGATGCGTAAGTCCTTCCTTGCAATCCTCTTCCTGCTCCTCGCGCTGCCGCTCGTCGCGGACGAGGGGATGTGGCTTTTCAACCGGACGCCGAACGCGATCTTCAAGCAGCGGTATGGGTTCGAGCCGACCAAGGCATGGCTCGATCATTTGCAGAAGTCGTCGATTCGGTTCAACAGCGGCGGGTCGGGTTCGTTCGTGTCGGCGGACGGACTGGCGCTGACGAATCATCACGTCGGGCTCGATTGCCTGGCCAAGATCTCCACCAAGGATCACGACTACGTCACCACCGGTTACTACGCCAAGACGCCGGCCGACGAGGTGAAGTGCGTCGATCTCGAGCTCAACGTGCTGCAGTCGATCGAAGACGTCACCGCGAAGGTCAACGCCGCCGTAACGCCCGGCATGACCACCGCGGCCGCGCAGGCAGCTCGGCGCGGCGTGATGAGCACGATCGAGCAGGAGTCGGTGAAGGCGTCCGGACTTCGCAGCGACGTGGTCACGCTCTTCCAGGGCGGCGAGTATCACCTCTATCGCTACAAGGTCTACACCGACGTGCGGCTCGTCTTCGCGCCGGAGGTGGCCATCGCATTTTTCGGAGGCGATCCCGATAACTTCGAGTATCCGCGCTATGACCTCGACGTCTGCTTCTTCCGCGCGTACGAGAACGGCAAGCCGGTGCATCCGGCCGATTACCTCAAGTGGAGCGAGACGGGCGCGAAGGACGGAGAGCTCGTCTTCGTCTCCGGCCATCCCGGATCGACGAGCCGTCTGAATACGATGACGCATCTGCAGTTCTACCGCGACGTCGCCTATCCCTTCACGCTCAACCTGCTGCGGCGCCGCGAAGTGCTCATGACCAACTATGCGCAACGCAGCCTCGAGAACGATCGCCGGGCACACGACGATCTCTTCGGCATCAAGAACTCGCGCAAGGCCTACCTCGGGCGCATCGCCGGCCTGCAGGATCCGGCCGTGCTGGCGGCGAAAGCGAACAGCGAGTCGGCGTTGCGTCAGAAGGTGACCTCCGACGCGCAGCTGAACACCGCGTATGGCGACGCCTGGCAGAACATCGATGCGGCCATCAACACGTACCGGCCGATCTATCTCGAGTATCGATTCATCGAAGGCGGCGTGGCCTTCAACAGCCATCTTTTTCAAACCGCGCGAACGCTTCTCCGCCTCGCCGACGAATCGACGAAGCCGAACGGCGAACGGCTGCGTGAGTATCGCGAGTCGAACCTGCCGTCGCTCAAGCAAGGTTTGTATTCAGAAGCTCCGATTTATGAGGATCTGGAGATCGTGACGCTGGCCGACTCGCTCTCGAACTGGGTTGAAATCGCGCCGAACGATCCGCTGATGCAACAAGTGCTAGCCGGAAAATCGCCGCAGGAGCGTGCCGCGGAACTGGTGCACGGCACGAAACTGAAAGACGTGGCCGCACGCAAAGCGCTCGGCGAAGGCAGCAAGGCCGCTGTCGACGCCTCGAACGATCCGATGATCCAGGTGGCGCGCATGGTCGACGCCCACGCCCGCGAGTTGCGCACCCAGTACGACAACAACATCGCCGAGCCGCTGCGCCAGTCGTACGCGAAGATCGCCAACGCCCAGTTCAAGACCAGCGGCGGCGATACGTATCCCGACGCCACGTTCACGCTGCGGCTTTCGTACGGAACGGTGAAGGGCTTCACGGAAAACGGTGCGAACATTCCGTGGGCCACCGAGATCGGCGGCACGTTCGAGCACGCCGCGGAGCATGGGAACGAGGGCGAGTTCAAGCTGCCGTCGTCGTGGATCGCGAAGAAGGCCGTGCTCGACAACGACAAGACGCCGTACGACTTCGTCATGACCGCGGACATCATCGGCGGCAACTCCGGCAGCCCGGTCGTGAACCGCAACAACGAATTCGTCGGCATCATCTTCGACGGCAACATCCAATCGCTGCCGTGGGATTACCAGTTCGACGACCGGGTCGGCCGCGCCGTGGCCGTCCATTCCGCCGGCATCCTCGACGCGCTCAAGAAGGTCTACGGCGTCCCGGTCCTGGTGAAGGAACTGACCGGAAAATGAAGACGCGGGATGCCGCGGCGAACGACGCCGCGGCAATCGGGCGCATCTACAACGAGGGGATCGACGACCGGGTGGCCACGTTCGAGACGCGCCACCGCACCGCGGACGACGTGGTGCGATGGTTCGACGGACGCCATCCGGTCGTCGTCGTTGCGAACGACGACGGCGAGGTGATCGCGTTCGCAGCGACGTCGACCTACCGTCCGCGCGATTGCTACGCCGGCATCGCCGAGTTCTCCGTCTACGCCGCCCGTGCCGCGCGCGGACGCGGCGCCGGTCGGATGGCGATGGAAGCGCTATTCACCGCCGCGCGCGCAGCTGGATTCTGGAAGCTGGTGTCGCGCGTATTCGTCGAGAATGCGGCCAGCCGCGGCTTGCTGCTGGCGCTCGGATTTCGCGAGGTCGGCGTTTACGAACGGCACGGGGAGTTGGACGGCGTTTGGCGGGATGTGGTGATCGTGGAGAAGTTGCTGGAGTGAGAAACGCGCCGCTCTACGTCGCGCGCGAAGGCGCGATCGACAATCCGGCCCCGCGCTCGGCGCGGGGTTTGGGCGGTGACGATGAATGAGCGGCCGGCGGAGGCGGCCGCCACAGGGTCTCGCGCCGCGCGAGCATTTTGTAGTGGCCGCCTCCGCGGCCACAAACCTTGGTTCACGCTCGTTTCCCCGCGCCGAGCGCGGGGCTGCATTGTCGAACGCGCCTCCGCGCGTGGCGGGGAACGCCACGATCTCAGCTTAGTCGTCCACGAATCCACTAATCGACGAATCCACTCCTACCGTGGATGACAATCCGGATACTTCGTGTTAGACAGCCCGCCGCCTGATGCCTGATCCTCAGTTCATCCGTAATTTCTCGATCATCGCCCACATCGACCACGGCAAGACGACGCTGTCCGATCGTCTGCTGCAACGAACCGGTGCCGTCGAGACGCGCGACATGCACGAGCAGATGCTCGATGACATGGATCTCGAGCGCGAGCGCGGCATCACCATCAAAGCCCGCGCCGTCAATCTGCAGTACAAGGCCAAAGACGGTCAGGATTACGTCTTCAATCTCATCGATACGCCCGGCCACGTCGACTTCACCTACGAAGTCTCGCGCAGCCTCGCGGCGTGCGAAGGCGCGGTGCTCGTCGTCGATGCCACGCAAGGCGTCGAAGCCCAGACGCTCGCGAACAGCTATCTCGCCATCGCCAACAACCTCGACATCCTCTCCGTCATCAACAAGGTCGACTTACCGTCGGCGGAGCCGGAGCGGGTACGCGAGCAGATCGAGAATGTCATCGGACTCGACGCTCATGACGCCGTGCTGGCGTCGGCGAAGTCGGGGATCGGCGTCGACGAAATTCTCGAAAAGATCGTCACGAAGATCCAGCCGCCGAAGGGCGATCCGAACGGTCCGCTGCGCGCGCTGCTGTTTGACTCCTGGTACGACTCGTATCGTGGTGTGGTCAGCCTGGTGCGCATCGTCGATGGCGAGATCCGCAAGGGGATGAGGATCAAGTTTCTGTCGACCGAGCGGATCTATGAGGTCACCGAGGTTGGGGTGTTCACGCCGAAGATCAAGTTGGTCGATCGGCTCGGTGTCGGCGAAGTCGGATTCTTCTCCGGCAACATCAAAGACATCGTCCAGGCCAAGATCGGCGACACCGTCACGAACGCGAACGCCTCGCCGCCGCCGCTTCCGGGATTCGAGGAAGTAAAGCCGATGGTGTTCGCCGGCATCTTTCCGATCAACACCGACGACTACGAAGACCTGCGCGATGCCGTCGGCAAGCTCAAGCTCAACGACGCTTCCTTCAGTTACGAGCCGGAGTCGTCACTCGCTCTCGGATTCGGATTCCGCTGCGGCTTTCTCGGCCTGCTGCACATGGAGATCATCCAGGAGCGGCTCGAGCGCGAATTCAATCTTGAGCTGCTTACCTCGGCGCCCGGTGTTCGTTACCGCGTGCAAAAGACCGACGGCGAGTCATTGTGGATTGAAAATCCGCAGAAAATGCCTGACCCCGCTTACATCCATTCGATCGAAGAGCCGATGATCGAAGCGACCATCATTACGACTGACGAATTCGTTGGCCCGATTCTGGCTCTGGCAACGGACCGGCGCGGCGTACAGAAGAAGCTGGAGTACGTCAGCACCAACAGAGTCATGATCGTGTATGAGATGCCGTTGAATGAGGTGATCCTCGATTTCTTCGACAAGCTGAAATCGATCTCACGCGGATACGCCTCGCTCGATTACCAGTTCGTGGGATACCGCGAAAGCGATCTGGTCAAGATGGACATTCTGATCAATGGGGAACCGCTCGATGCTCTCTCTCTCATCGTGCACAAAGAGAAGGCATACCCGCGCGGAAAACTCCTCGTCGAGAAGATGAAGGAGTTCATCCCACGCCAGATGTTCGCAGTGGCCTTGCAGGCAGCAATCGGTAATCGGGTCATCGCTCGCGAAACCGTCAAAGCGATGCGCAAAGACGTCCTCGCCAAGTGTTATGGCGGCGACATCTCGCGCAAACGCAAACTCCTCGAGAAGCAGAAAGAGGGAAAGAAACGGATGAAACGGGTTGGGAAAGTCGAGATTCCGCAGGAGGCCTTCTTAGCAGTGTTGAAGATTGACTGAGACCACCTCCGCATAGGAGGTCCTCGTGAAATCTTCAGGCCGTATCGCAGTGGCAGTGGCGGTTTTCCTTCTCGTCAGTTCCACGCTCCACGCCAGCGGAGTCGATTTCAAAGACCCGCGCAGAGCGCTCGGCCGCGAGGACGACATCAAGGTCGATGCGCAAATGCTTCAGGAGACGCTCTCCCCAGGCTCCCCGATCAGCGTCACCTACCAGGTCGAGAATCTGACCGCAGCGCCGATCGCGATCGCTGACAAAGTCGCTGCTGCGTCCTTCGACGCCGACTCGCAGACCATCACCGTTTCGATCGGCGCGGAGATCCCCGAGGGCACGGCCATGCCGCATTTGACGGTGATCGCGCCGGGACAGACCCACGCTTTCCGCATCGGTGCGTCGGCGCAGGTGTTCATCGCGAATCCGAAAGCTCCGTGGGCGCATGTGCCGCGCTTCGTGCAGATCACCGTCAACGTCCTGCGCGACTTAAAACCGTTCGCGAACCTCATCTCCCAGCAGGCGAAGTCGGCCTCCGCTCCTCCGTTGCCGAACGATCTTTTCGACACGTGGGTGGCCAGTGTTTCGTCGGTCGAGCTGAACGTTCTGCCGGTCCGCTGGAGCAACGAGCGGCAGGGAGTGACGGCGGAGACGGCGCACTCGGGATTGTGAGCCGGCACGGCCGCAGCGTTGGTTGGCGTAGGCTCGGTCACCAGTTCCGTTTCAGGCGATATTGAGTTTTCGCGCGCACGCCTCATGCAACGCGATACACTTCGCGAGCGGCAGGCCGGAAGCCACAACTGGCAGGCATCAGCCGCAGAAGAGGAGATGTTGATGGCTTCCAAGGTTTTCGTAGGGAATCTCGACTTCAACACAACGCGCGACGAAGTCGAAGCGTTGTTTGCGCAGGTCGGAACGGTACGAGACGTGTTTCTTCCGACCGATCGCGAGTCGGGACG
>DASYJF010000115.1:0-19402 GCA_035996815.1 Thermoanaerobaculia bacterium
GGGCACGTCAACCTGGAGATCGATCTGCCTAAGTCACGCCGCCGGCCGTCGTCGTGATCTTCGTAGATACGTCCGTTTGGATCGAAGCCTTACGTTCGGTTGAGAGCACCGCGGCGCAGCACCTTACCGTGCTCCTCGACTCCGGCGACGTTGCGCTCGCGGCTCCGGTTCGCATCGAAGTTCTGAGCGGCGCTTCCAATCGTGACAATCCTCGCCTCCGTCGCGTGCTTTCAGCACTTCCCGTCTTCTTTCCACGCGAGCAAACGTGGGCGCGCATAGAAGACTGGTTGGACCTCGCGCGGACGGCGGGCGAGCGTTTCGGTTTCGCAGACCTCCTGATCGCGGCCATCGCCGCTGACCACGACGCAGAAGTTTGGTCTCTCGACAGCGACTTCGACCGAATGAACAGTGTCGGCCTTGTCAATAGCCACCGACCTTGAATGAGGAAGTTTTTGAAGCAGAGACGCAGAGGACGAAAGGCGTTTTTCTCCGCGTGCTCCGCGCCTCCGCGTGAAAAAGTCTCAGCTCCACACGCTGCCCGGCGCCCACACCGCGGCCTGAGCGCGCAGAGCGTTCGCGCGCGCAGAATCGCCCGAGGCCTTCGCGAGCGCGGCGAACATCACCAGCGTCTCGGCCAGCAGCGGATCGGGATCCGTGTAGTCGTCGCGGAAGCGGGTTTCGAGGAGCTCGAGGTTGTCGGCGTAGATGCGCAGTGCGTCGTCGCGGTCGCCGCGTTTTAGGAGGATGTAGGCGAGGCCGAGGGCTTGGAACTCCTGGATCTGGGGGTGGAGGGCGATGGTTTCTTCCATCAGGCGTTTGGCTTCGTCGAGATCGCGTCCTAGGTGTGCGAGGGAGAGGGCGATTCCTTCCTGGGCGGCGGGATCGTCGGAGCGGCGGTACGACGCGATCGCTTCCTCGTATCGGCCGAGGAGCTTGAGGGCCTCGGCGCGATGCAGCGGATCGTTCGCGGCGGCGGCGACGGCGTCCTCGTAGCGATGCTGCTGGATGAGTTGCTGCGCGCCGGTGACCGCCTTCTGCGCGAGCATCAACGCGGCGAGCCAGCCGATCAGGATCACGGCGAGGACGATGATGGCCAGTTGCAGCATCGTGCGAGTGTATTAAACAAAAAGGCCGCCGAGGTCGGCGGCCTTGGGGTCACGCCGCTTTCTTCGCGGCAGGCTCGTTGAAAAGCTGGAGCGCCTTCTGGAGGATCAGATCGTCCTTCGGTTTCACCGCGGCGCGGGGCGTGCCCTTCGCAGCCGGCGTCTCCGGGTCGCGGAGCGCGAGCGACGTCAGATCGACGACGACATCCGGGCGGATGCCGCCGGCTTTGATCGCTTTCATGTCCGGCGTCGTGTAGTGGCCGACCGTCATGTAAACGCCACCGCCGCTCGGGAGCGGGATAAAGCGCTGAACAATCGATTTGCCGTATGTCGTCACGCCGACCACTTTGCCGCGCTGATTGCCGTGGATGGCCGCGGCAAAGATCTCCGCGCCGGAGGCCGTCGAGCCGTCTGTGAGGACTTCGACATCGCCGTCGTACGCGGTGTTCCGGTCGGCCTGCCACTTCTTCGCGTCGACCTTGCGGCCTTCGACGGACGTGATCATGCCGCTGGTCAGGAGCTCATCGGCCGAGGTGATCGCTTCGTCGACGTCGCCGCCGGCGTTGCCGCGGAGATCGATGATCAGCTTGCGGTTTCCGTTCTTGCGGATGTTCTCTAGCGACGTCGCCAGTTGGGCGGCCGTCCCTTTTTCAAAGTACGGAATCTTCACGTACGACACGCCGCCGTACTGCTCAGTGCTGATCGCGAGCGGATGAAACGACGCCTGCTGCAGCGTGAACTCGTCGCGCTTGGTCTGGCCGCCGCGAAGGACCTGCACGTGGATCGGCTTCGTCGCGCGAAGGAGACTGCGGACCTGCCACACGGCCATCTTCTGGGTCGGCTGGCCATCGATCTTTTCGATGAAGTCGCCGCGCTCGATGCCTGACTTCGCGGCGGGCGATCCGGGAACCGCGGCGATCACGAACGCGTATCCGAAGCGCTTCGTGACGATGAGGCCGACGCCGTTGTCCTCAACGTCGCTGAAGTTTTTGTACGCGGCCATCTGCGCCGGAGGCACGTAGTAGCTGAACTCATCGATCGCGTCGGTGACGCCGGAGAACGCGCCGTCCAGCAACTGATCAGGCGGCACCTGATCCACGTAGTTGTGGCTCACGAGGTCATACACCTCGGTGAAGATGCTGAGGTAGCGGAACACGTTGTTCTTCTGCGTGGCCTGGCCGAAAAGCGCGCCGGCGAGGAGCGAAAGGAGAAGGGCAACGGAAACGGAGAGGAATGCGATTTTCTTTTTGCTCATGTCGTCGTGCTCGTTACCGCAGCCATTTCTGCGGATCTTCAGGCTTGTTGTCCTGACGGATCTCGAAGTAGAGGTAGCCGGAATGCGCATCCTCCGATTCGCCGACACCTGCAAGCGCCTGTCCAGCGTTGACGCGGTCGCCGATGGCGACGGCGGGCGATTTCAGGTTGCCGTAAAGGGAGAAAACGCGATTGCCGTGATCGAGAATCACCAGATTGCCGTACCCCTTGAACCACTGTGAAAATAGAACTGTTCCCGCGAATACCGACCGCACCTCGGCGCCCGGCGCGGCGGCGATCTTGAGGCCGTTGCTGAACGTGACGGTCGAAAACTTTGCGTTACGCTGTTTGCCGAAGTGCTCGATGATCTTTCCCTGAACCGGCCACGCCAGCGCGCCCTGCACGCTGCGGATGTCCGTCGCGGCCATCGCCGTTCCATTCTGACGTGACAGCGAGTCGAGAAGATGCTCGAGACGCTTCGCCTTTTCTTCGAGATCGGCCAGCTTCTGCTCTGACTCGCTCCCCTGATTGCGAAGCGATAGAAGCGTCCGTTCTTTGTCGGCGCGCGCCGCGGCGACCGCGCGTTGTCGTTGCTCAACGATGCTCCGCGCGGCGGCAACCTTCTGCTCGCGATCGGCAAGCTCGATCGTCCGCGCGCGCAGTTGCTCGCGCTCGGCCTGAAAGCGTGTGACCGCGCGCGCGTCGCGCGATACCAGAAAGCTGAGCATCGACATCGCCTGCACCGGATCGCGTCGATCGTCGATCGACAGCAGCATGCGCACGTAACTGAGTCCGCCGAGTCGATAGAGCGCGGCCAGACGTTTGCGGAGGAAGTCCTTCTCGCGCGCGATCCGCGGAGCCATGGCCGCAATCTGCGATTCCGTCTCGCGCCGCTGCTCTTCGAGCTGCGTTTGCATGTCGACCGCGAGCTGCAGTTCGTTCGTGCGAATACTGAGTTCGACATCCGCTTCTTCGAGGTCATGCTCGGCGCTGCGCGTCTGCGTGCGAAGGTCGTCGAGTCGTGTGCGAAGCCGGGCGATGTCGGCGCGGATGCGGGTCAAATCGGCGTTGCGCGCAGACTGCGAATGCGCAGTCGTCAGGCTAACGATCAGCACCAGCGCGACAGCGATTGCGCTACGCGTCCGGCGAGAAGTCGCGCAATGCATGCCTGGCCGCCTGCTGCTGCGCCTCTTTTTTCGACGATCCCTCGCCGCGCGCCGCGAGGCTGCCCACCTTCACTTCGACGATGAAGCGCTTGTCGTGATCGGGTCCGACTTCATCAACGACGCTGTACTCCGGCAGCGGCAGCCCGTTCCCCTGCGCCCGCTCCTGCAGCGCCGTCTTGTAATCCTGAAAGAGGAGATCCTGCGAGTCGATCGCTTCGAGGTCCGGCGTGAAGCATCGCTCGATCAGACTACGCGCGGCGTCGATGCCGCCGTCGAGAAAAACCGCGGCCAGCATCGCTTCGAAGAGATTCGCGAGCAGCGAGTCCTTCTTTCGTCCGCCGGACTTTTCTTCGCCGACGCCGAGGAAGAGCACATCGCCCATGCCGTAGAACCGCGCCTTCGCGGCAAGGCTCGTGGCGCTCACGAGGAACGCCTTCATCTTCGAAAGCGCGCCTTCGTCGAGATCGGGAAAACGGCGGAAGAGCAGATCGCCGATGACGAAGCCGAGGACGGAGTCGCCGAGGAATTCGAAGGTTTCGTTGTCGCGCAACGAATCGTTCTTCGCCTCATGCGAGTACGACTTGTGAGTCAGCGCGCGCTTGAGAAAATCCTCGCTCTGAAAGCTGTAGCCAATGCGGGACTCGAACTCGGAAAGGTCGGCGTGCAATCGGAAACAGTCTAAAGCATCGATCTGGGCATACGCTGCATCCAGAATGCAGGTGACAAACGACATGGAACCTAACGAGGAGTTGGCCGCCGCAGCGATACGGCTCTTGTCGCGGCAATACGTGGAACTTCTTCGCAACGCCGACCGCAAAGCCGCCATCGATCTCGTGCTGCGTGCCTCGGACGAATATCCCGTCGAACAGATCTACACGAGCCTGCTCCAGGAAGCGCAATACGAGATCGGACGGCTCTGGGAAACGAACGAGATCAGCGTCGCCCAGGAGCATTACAGCACTGCCGTCACGCAACTGGTGATGTCGCTCCTCTATCCGCGAATCTGTGAGACTCCGAAAACGCGGGGAACGTTCATCGGCGTGTGCGCCGAAGGGGAGTTGCACGAAGTCGGTATCCGAATGGTCTGCGACCTATTCGAGTTGCGCGGCTGGCAAAGCTACTACCTCGGCTCCTCGATTCCGCTCGACGATCTGCTGCGTTTCATCGTGGAGAAAGAGCCGGATGTCATTGGCGTTTCAGCGATTACGATCGAGCATGTGGAAAGCATCCGGCAGCTGATTCCGCAGTTCCGCGCAGCGGCACCGCGCAAAGTCAAGATCCTCGCCGGCGGCCGGCCGTTCCTGCTTCAGCCGTCACTCTGGCGCGAGATCGGCGCAGACGGTTCCGCGGCGAGCGCGGTTGAGGCGGTTACGCTCGCCGAGACGCTGCTCGCGCCGAGCGGCAGCTCCACGTAGAACGTCGCGCCGTTTCCCATTTCGCTCTCGATCCAGATCCGCCCACCGTGTCCCTCCACAATCTTCTTGCAGATGACGAGACCGAGTCCAACGCTCTGCTCCTGTCCCGTGACCACGGCACTCCCGCGTTGAAATGGCCGGAACAGTCTCGGAATCTCGTCCGCGGCGATTCCCGGCCCCTCATCGGTCACGGAGAGGATTGCCATGCCGTCGCGGCGCACGATGCGGACGCGGATCGTGCTTCCATGCGGCGAAAACTTGACCGCGTTGGTGATGAGATTCGTGACGACCTGCTCGATCTTTCCGGAGTCCGCGCGAACATCGAGCCGTTCCGGCTCGGGAGTGAATTCGAGGCGGGTCTCCTTGCGCGCGGCGGCTGGCCGCTGCAATTCGAGCACTTCGGCAACGAGCACGTTCAGATCGACGTCATCAAGATTCAGCGAGAGCTCGCCCGATTCGATCTTCGAAACGTCGAGGAAATCATTGACAATCTCCGTCATCTTCTGGCTGACCGACTTGATCTGCTCGATCATCCTGATCTGTTTGGCGTCCCCGCCGGTTCCCTGACGGAGCAGGACCTCGCTGAACATGAGGATGCTGCTCAGAGGATTGCGCAGATCGTGAGCAGCCATGCCGATGAAATGGTTCTTCTCCTCGTTCATGGCGCGCAATTCGACCTGCTGCTGCACCAACGTGCGTTGCATCGTGGCCATCTCGTTGTTCAGCGTGCTGAACTCGTTAAAAATCTTGTCGTCGACCTCTCTACGGATGGTCGCGTTGATGGATGCCGTCGCGTCAACCATCACAGTCCTCGTGCCGCTGCGGTCGCCGTCCGATCCACCAAATCCTGACGTGCTGACCTCGGTCCACAGCTGCGTACCGTCCTTCGAAGTCATGCGGCACAACATTGAAGTTGACGAGGTGACGACATCGCGAAGCCGCTCGGAAAGGACGCCGAGATCCTTCGTATCGACTGTCCTCTGCCAGAAGTCACCGGACGACAGCCATTCCTCCTCCGTATAGCCGAGCAGCGTACGGACATACGGGCTCACGTAGGATCTTGCAAGCTCGCCGTTCTGGTCATACCGGCGCTCCCAGATCATCGCCGGAACCGTTTCGATGAGCTGGCGGCGCTTCCTGTCGAACGCCATCACCGATCGCGCGTTCAACCAAATCAGGACGGCGAAGAGCGTCATGCTGACACCGACGAAGAGCGCCCACGCCGATGCGATGTCCAGATACCCGGCGCGAAATCCCGCGCTGGCCAGAATACCGAGAAGAAGCGGAAGAAGGAAGGCAGCGGGAAGCAGATTTCTCGCAATGCGTCCGGCACCGCCGGAGGCTGAGATGACCGCCATCATTCCCCGATCCGGCCGAGCGAATAGAATGCCGGCCGCAAGCGCGACGAACGCCACGGCCGCGTGCACGGGCATCTGCGTGTAGCGCTCGAATGCGAACTGCGACTTCCCGCCGAACACGTAGCCGAGGAACGTCTGGATGCCGACAAAACCGGCGATCGTCGCCAGGAGTGCCGGTACGTTTCCGCGGCCAGGCAGATCGAGCAGCAGAAGCGCCAGCCCGGTCAGTAGAAAGTTGATCGCCGTCGTCGGCGCCATCCGGCCCGGCGACAACGTGCCGGCGACGCCGGCGGGATCGGTGAAAAGCAATTGATCGATTCCGAAATCGTGGCCCGAGAGGTACTCCACAATCGTCAGCGTTCCGATCGCCAGCACAACCGCAACGAAGAATCGCACGAGCGCACGCCGTTCGGGATGGCGCACGAGAAACCAAAGAGCCGTTCCGCAGCAGATAAGGCCGATCGCCGTATTCACCTTCATCTGCGCAAGACGGGGCAGCACGCTTTTGAGGGCATCGAGTCCCGCCATCCACCCGACGATCCCAGCTACGCCCGTAACCAGCGTTGCAAATCCGAGAAACGCGGCAATTGAACGCAGACGCGTTTCGATCGAGACGCCAACTTCATCCTGACTTTCGTTCGTGATCGGTCCTTCCTATTGCAACGACTGCAATGCCTGGCGCGCGGTGACGATGTCGGCGGCGTAGCGATCCTTCGGCGCGGTTGCCACGAATCGCGACAACGCGGATTTCGCCTCGTTGACATGTCCGGCGCGGCCTTCGACCAATCCGGCGTTGAAGAGCGCGTCGTACTGGCGCGGATCGATGGCCACGGCGCGGTTCCATGACTCGACCGCGTGCGCGTAATCGCCCTGGCGTGCGTAGACGACGCCGAGGGTGTTGAGCGCGAGGGGCAGGCGCGGATTGAGCGTGAGCGCGCGATTGAGAAACGACTGTGCGGACGGCACATCGTCGCGGCGCAGTGCAACGATGCCGAGGTTCTGCAGCGCCGGCGCGTTGTTCGGATCGACCTGCAGCACGCGATTGAATTGATGCGTGGCCTCGTCTACTTTTCCCTCATCGGCCAGCGCGATGCCGTACGCGTTGAGCGCATCCGGATCACTCCCCGAAGCCAGCGGCGCCAGAATCTGCACGGCCTCGGCGGTCTTGCCGGTCTCCGTCAGCAGCAAGCCTAGTTGCACGCGCAGGCCGTCGTTCTGACCGTGACCAATCGCGGCTCGCAGATTCTCGATCGCGCCCGGCACGTTCTCGCTCTGCTGCAGCACGAACGCGAGCAACTCGCGGCCGGCGGCCATCTCCGGACGCGCGGCGACGACTTGTTTCGCCAGCGTCAGCGCGCGCGGCACGTCATGACGCTCGTATGCGTCGATGACGTCGTGCATTTTGTTGTCGAGCGCGACGAGGTTCTTTGGATCGTCGGCGGCGGTGTACGTCGATTTTCCGGCGTCGCTCCCGCTCACATAGCCGAGGCTTCGCAGCCTGGCCATCTCCTCGGACGAAACCTTCCGGCCGGCGGTGACCGTTGCGTGCATCCCTGCAAGAAGCTGCCGCGCCTCGTCCGCTTCGCGACGACGCTCCGTGCGAAGATTGGTTAGCTCGCGCGGATCGCGTGGCAGGTCGTACAACTCGGCAACAGGCAGCTCGATGTACTTCTCGCCGCGATGGATGACGCCCGTCAGCGGCGCCCATCCGCGATTGAGTGACGCGGACAGCGCCTCGAAGTACGCATTGCGCGGCTCGATCTTGCCGAGGAGCGAGGCGCCGGGAAGTGCGGCAGGCTTCGCGATCGACAGCGCATCGAGCACGGTCGGGACGATATCGACATGACGCACGTACGCCGGCTCGATGCGATGTTTCAAACCCGGCGCGCGAACGATCAATGGAATCTTGAGCGTGGACTCGTACGCGAAAAGGCCGTGCGTCAGTTCGCCGTGGTCGCCGCGCGCTTCGCCGTGATCCGCGGTGATGATGACCACCGCATTCGGATCGGCGTTGATGATCGGCGCGAGCTGGGCGTCGAGCGCGTGATCGATCGCGGCGACCTCGCCGAGGTAGGGATCGGATGCGTACTCGGACGCGAACGGCTCGGGCGGACGATACGGCGCATGCGCGTCGTACAGATGCACCCAAAGAAAGCGCGGCTTGCCCTGATTCGCGGTCCACCAATTCGCGGCAGCCTCGAGTACCGCGCCCGCCGGACGTTCCTGATTGCTGAAGTCGAGCGAGGCGGCGCCTTTTCCGTAGTTGTCATCGTAGACGTCGAATCCGGCATTGAGCCCGTAACGCGCATCGAGCGGATACGCGCCGATGAACGCGCCGGTCGTGTATCCGGCTCGACGCAGCATCATGCCGAGGGTCTCGTTCCTCGCGTCGAGCTTGAATCCGGCGTTGTCATGCACGCCGTGCTGATAGGGATACAAACCAGTCAATATGTTGACGTGCGACGGCAGCGTGACGACGTTGTGCGCATGCGCGTTCGTGAAGACGATTCCCTCGGACGCCAGGCGATCCAAAAACGGCGTCTTGACGCGAGTGTTGCCGGCGTAGCCGACGGCATCCGCGCGAAGCGTGTCGATGGTGACGAGGATGATGTCCGGCTTGCCGTGCAGCGGGGGCGCCGCCGTTTCACGATGGCATGCAACGATCGAGAGTGCAGCAAGTGCCAGGGAGAGACGACGCATTGATCGGACGAAGGATACATGCGCAAGGAAACGTGGCTTCCATTTCGTGCGAAGCACTTTGGAGTGCGGTGGCAACGCCACCGCTTTGGGAGGGCGGTGGAATCGTGACGAACCGCAGCGTGTAATGCTTGCTGCGTTTTCACGATGTGTCGCGTCCACCTCCCTCCCAAAGCGGTGGCTCGGTCGCCACCGCACTCCAAACCTTCGCGAAATGTGCCGCGGGTCGCGCAAGCATCAAACGTCGCGATCAACCAGATGACCGTTTCGGAATTAGTCCTCATCACGCGCCCGTTCACGCCGCCGTGAAGCGCATCGGTCGCAGTGTCGCGGTGATCGCGGCGCTTTCTCTTTTCGCCGCGGCCGTACGCGTCGAATTTCCGCCGGTGCCTCCCGTTCCGAGCGCGGGCTGGCCGCAGCCGGAAATCGCGGAACCGTTTGCGCGCGAGTTGATCGCGCGCGTGCCTCCGGCGGCGTTCGACGACGCCGCGCACGCAAATCCCGAGCTCGTTCCCGCGGTCTTCCGCAGCCTCGGCACCGCGCTGCTCTCGCGCGACGCGCAACTACAAGCGGCGGTGAGGAGCTACGCCACGGCGCTCGTTCGCGAGCACGCGGCGCGCATCCCGCGCGATTTTTCCGACGACGACCTGCACATGCTCGTCGCCTTCCAGGTCCTCGATCCCCTTCGCTACGGCGAGGACGCGGAGTATCGGCACGCGGTCGATACGATCCTCCCGGCGTCGCTGAGTCCATCGCTGCCCGAGCCGCTTCGTCGCGCTGATATCAATGAACTGAACCGCGTCGCGCCGATCAATTTCGAAACCGCCGAGGCTCTCGCGGTTTCGGCGGGACTCGTACGCGCGAGCAGCAAACGCTTCGTACCGAACAGCGCCGCCACAATCACGACGGCCGGCAACGAACCGATCGAGGCGTCGATCTACTCGATCAACTCGCGCTTCGTGACACCGGACGACGCGAAACGATTTCTGACCGCCGTCCGCGCGGCCGTTCCGCAGCGACGGATCGTCGTCATCGGCGACGAAGCGATCCAGAGCGCGCTGCGTAAGGATTTCGTGGCGCTGCGCATCGACTTCATCGACAACCTCAATCGTCCTCTCACGCCGTGGCCGCGCGATCCCTTCTCGATCGCGCACGCGGCGAATGGCGGCCTGGTGTTCATCAATCGCCCGAACATGCAACGCAACCGCGAAGAGGACGCGACGATGGTGCGCGTCCTTCTGAACGGATTGCCGAAATCGCTCGACGATCGTTGGAAGCCGCGCTGGACGACCGGCGCGATGTTATTCCACAACGGCCAAATCCTGCTGACGCCGAAGGCGGTGTGGATCTCGATGCACTCCGTCGAATTCCGCGCGCTCGAGCTCCTCGGCATCGATCACGTGCCGGTCGAACGATTCGAATCCGCGGAAGGCATCGCGCGCTACACGAATGCGGTACAGCGCGCCGCGAACGAGTTGTCGAAGTTGTATGACCGGCCCGTGCGCTTCGTTCACGAACTCCCGCACACGCCGCAGCAGATCGAAGTTCTCAGCGGCGGCGCCGGCTTCGATCTCGACTCGATCGTGACGCTCCTTCCGCAGGTCGGCGGTTCGATCGATGCGCTGGTCGGCGACGTCTCGCTCGGCGCGACACTAGCTGCATCCGCAAACGAGTGGCAGCAACTGGAGAAAACCTACTCGCTGACGGCGAACACGCGCGATGCGGTACTGAACTTTCAACGCGATCCCTCGGCGATCGGCCTGCAACGTTTTCTCGATCAGACCGCGCACGACCTCGCCGCGCACGGCATCAAAGTCCGCCGATTGCCGCTGCTGATGATTCCGACGTCGCTACTCATTCATGATGATGAACGGCCCGAAACGCCGTACTTCCTCGTCACTGCGAACAACGTCGTTCTCGAACGCAATCGTGCCGAGGGATTCGGCTCCGGGCTGCCAATCGTGGATTCCGCGGCGCGATCGGCATTCAAATCAGCGGGCTACGATCTGACGCTTTTCCCTCCGCTCCCGAGAAGCGTCGTGCTCAATGGCGGGTACCGATGCGCGTCAAACGAAGTGCGCGTTGCGCCCTAAAGACACGCCACGCTCGTCCCGGAACTTCGCACTACGACCGCCGCTTCGCACGATGTGTGGCCGGCGCCGTCCACGGATCCTCGGGCCACGGATGTTTCGCGTAGCGGCCGCGCAATTCCTTCCGCACCTCTTGATACGCGCCGTTCCAGAAGCCGCGCAAGTCCTGCGTGATCTGGACCGGACGTCCGCTCGGCGAGAGCAACGCGAACGTGATCGGCGTGCGGCGCGGTCCGATACGCGGCGACTCGGCGAGCCCGAACAGCTCCTGTAGTTTGGCCGAGGCGACGATGGAGCCGTCGTCGCGATAGTCGAGTTTCGCGCTGCGGCCGCTCGGAAGCGGAATGGTGAGCGGTGCGAGCTCGTCGAGGCGTCGTCGAATATTGAACGGAAGCTCGAGATGAACATCATCGAGAGTCCGTTTGCCTTCGACGGCACTCGCGATGATCGAAGTCCAATCGGCATCGAGCTCCGCAAAGGCAACTCGTCGCGCCAGCAGCGGATCGGGGGTCACATGCTCCGCGAGAATCCGCTCGGCCTCGGCGGCATCCGGCGCGACGTTTTGTTCGTGCAGAAGGATCGCGCCGTACCAGCTTCGCTCGATGGCGCGGACGCGATTGCCAACCCATTCGTGCACGACCTCGCGGCGCGTTGGCGACAGCCACTCGCGTTCGACGACGCGCGCGTTCCGTACGAGCTCGCCAGTGATGTCGAGGATGACCAGGAACTCGCCGTTGCCCTCGTCGATCTCGCGTGCCAGCGTCGCTCCGGTTCCTGATGACAGCAACAGCCGAGGCGACTTCGGTCCGCGGCGTTGCGCGACGCGATCGGGATAGCCGGCCAGCAGCGCGCGGCGGAGCGTCGCGTCGTCGACGTGTCGTCGATAGTTGCCGCCGAGGACGCGCCGGGCGATCGACGACAACTCATGAACCTCGGCTGGCGCGCCGCCGCTGAGTTGCACAGCGATGGCGATGGCGTCGTCAGCGCCGTGTGCGTCGATCACGATTCGCGCGAGCCGCGGATGCAGTGGCAAGGTGCGAAGTGACTCGTTCGCGTGAAGCGCTTCCAGCAGCGCCAGACCGGCCTCGATGCGTTCCTCGGGCGGCCGCTCGAACCAGGAGAACGTACGCGGATCGCCGCCCCATGAAAGAATGTCCAACAGCGGAGGCGCCAGATCGACGCGCCGAACGTCCGGCTCGCGATGCGGACGGAGAATGTCGCGCGAATCCCACAAACGCACCGCGCGCCCGGCGCGGGTCCGTCCCGCGCGGCCCGCGCGCTGCTCCGCCGAATCGGCCGCGATCCGCTCGACGACGAGATGATCGACCGCAGTCTCCGGATTGAATCGCAGCACCTTGTGGACGCCGGAGTCGATGACGTCCGTAACTCCTTCAACGGTCAACGACGTCTCGGCGATGTTCGTGGCCAGGATTACCTTGCGTCGATTCGCCGGCGCGAGCGCGCGCTCCTGTGCGTCGACGTCGAGCGAACCGTGCAGCGGGAGAACGAGCGCGTCGACATTCGCCAGTTCAACGCGAGTCCGCTCGATCTCGCGCATCCCCGGCAGGAAGCAGAGGATGTCGCCGTCGACGTCGCGCAATTGCTCGCGGATTGCGGCCGACATCGAAACACCCGGTTTGTACTGAACGTCGACGGAAAATCGCCGCGCGCCGATGTCGAAGATTCGCGCGCCGCCGAGGAATCGGGAAACGTCGTCGGCGGCAATCGTCGCGGACATCACCACCACCGCGAGGCCATCGCGCGAATCCATGGCTTGCTTCGCCAGCGCGAGTGCGACATCGGCATGAATGCTCCGCTCGTGAAATTCGTCGAGGATGACCACGTCGAAATCGCTGAGCAGC
This sequence comes from Thermoanaerobaculia bacterium, assembly GCA_035996815.1. GTDB lineage: Bacteria > Acidobacteriota > Thermoanaerobaculia > Gp7-AA8 > Gp7-AA8 > JADGNZ01. The sequence continues at coordinate 12,946 of DASYJF010000115.1, forward strand.
GGATCGCTCTGTAATCGCGCGGTGAGGATGCCCTCCGTGGCAACGAGCAGGCGCGTACGGTCGGAAAACTTGCGCTCGAAGCGAATCTGCCAGCCGATTTCGTTGCCGATCGTCCAGCCGCGTTCCCTCGCGATCCGCCGCGCCAGCGCACGCGCCGCCACGCGTCGCGGCTGCAGCAGGATCGTCCGGCCTATCGACGCAAGGGCAGGCGGAATGCGCGTCGTCTTCCCCGATCCGGGCGGCGCGACGATCACGGCGCTGCGGTGCGCGCGGACGTGAGCGGCGATCTCGGCGACGTGCGCATCGATCGGGAGCGGCGTTTGCACCACACTCGGCATTATGGCGACGAAAGACAACGACAACATCGACTACACCGCGGAAGGCTCCACGCCCCCGCGCGAGAAGAACGATCCGACTGACGCCGGCTACGACGAGGCGGCGCACAACGGCCCCGGCGCGTACGGCGTCAAGGAAGGCGAAGGCGGAGTGTTCGGCACGAGCGGCGGCGGCAGCTACAGCGGCGGCATGCACGAGGTCGAGCGACCCGCGATCGAGACCGAGCGCGGCGAAGACGAACCAGGCGATTCGCGCGGCGCGGACGACGAATAGCGAAGGCCAGTGGATTAGTAGATCAGTAGGTTAGTAGATTTGTTCGGGAAGCACCCCTTATCTACTAATCCACTAGTCCACTAATCCACTCACGTCTAACCCGCGGCCAGTTTCTGTTCCACCGCCGCGATCTGCGCGGTCAACGTGTCCAGCCGCTGCAGAAGCTCGGCGTGACGCACTTCGTCCACCGGCGGCGACTTTCGTTTGATCACGAACGCGCCGCCCGGCTCGATCACACAACTCTCCACTTCGTGAATGCCGTCGAAGCCCTGGCGGCGCACCACGCTCTGCAGCTCCGCGATCGTGATCAGCTCGCGCGCCATCTCGTCTTTGCGCACGTGACCGTCCTTGATCAGCGTGGCCGGCTTTCCTTCGAACACTTCGTCCAGCCGGCGATGCTTGAAAAGAAATCGGACCACGATGTAGTTCGTCACCAGCAGCGTGATCGCGCCGATCATCCCGCCGGCCAGCGAGTTGTCATCGCCGATGATCGCGTTCTGCACCGTGTTCGACAGCGACAGCAGCACGACCAGATCGAACGGATTGAGCTGCGCCAGCTCGCGCTTGCCGAAAACGCGCAGCAGCACCACCAGAAAAACGTAGACGATGATCGGCCGGACGATTTTTTCCAGCAGCGGAATCGGAAGCGTGAAGAGGTGGGTAGTGATTTCGTGCATGGAACTATGATGCGCTTCCGATGAGTCTCGATGATGCTTTCGATCAGGTTGCGGAGTTTCACCGCGCGTTCGGCCACCCCGTGAAGGATCGCCCCGCCTTTCTCCCCTCGCCGCGCAGTGACGCGCGCGTGGCCTGGATGCGCGAGGAGGTCGATGAGTTCGTGGAGTCGGCGAACGTCGTCGATCAGGCCGACGCCATGATCGACCTGATCTACTTCGCCCTCGGCACGCTCGTGGAGATGGGCGTCCGTCCCGCGCCGCTCTTCGACATCGTTCACAACGCCAACATGCAGAAGCTCTGGCCCGACGGCGCGCCGCGCATTCGCGAGGATGGCAAGACCATCAAGCCGCCGACCTGGCGCGATCCCGCCGAGGCGCTGAAGGCCGAGATCGCGCGCCAGTCAGACGAGAGCCGCTAACACCGCATCGTGCAGCAGGCCGTTCGTCGAGAGGCCGCTGCCGCCGTCCGCGCGCGCTTCGCCGTCGAGATTCGTGAACCATCCGCCGGCTTCTTCGACAATGACTTTCACCGCCGCCATGTCCCAATGCGCGACCTCCGGCTCGACCGCAATCTCCGCTGCCCCCTCGGCCACGAGCATGTGCGACCAGAAATCGCCGAAGCCGCGCGTCCGTCCGCATAGGCGGACGAGATCGAGGAACCGCTTGCCGATTCCGAAGTGCTCGAATCCGGAGATGTCGTCGTAGCAGAGTTGCGCGTCGTTGATGTTGTCGATCGTCGAAACGTGAATCGCTTTCCCGTTGCAGAACGCGCCGTCGCCACGCGCCGCCCACCAACGACGTCCAATCGCAGGAGCAGAGACCACGCCGACTAATCCGTCGAGCGCGATGAGCGTGGCGAATACAGGAATGCCGCGAACGTAGTTCTTCGTCGCATCGATCGGATCGATGATCCAGCGCCGTGTGGCATCGCCGCGAGATCCAAACTCTTCGCCGAGAATGCCGTCGTCCGGCCGCTCGCGTTCCAGACGCTCCCCAATCATCCGCTCCACCGCTTCGTCAGCCTCGGACACGGGAGTCCGATCACTCTTCGTTCGTACCGCCAGCGTTCCTGACTGGAAGTAGCGGATGGTGATTGCATCCGCTTCATCGGCGAGTGCCAGCGCCAGGAGAAGATCAGCGTTCATGGTGCCGAGAGTAATTGATTTTCTCCGCCTCTCCGCGCCCTCCGCGTGAAACCGTCCCCTTCGAAATACGTCGAAATGCACATGCACACCCTCGCCTTCATCCTCCTCGCCGCCATCGCACCGCAGCAGGGATTCGACGAGTTGCGCGCCATGTGCGCGCGCGACGCCGGCCGCATGTGGGGCGTCAGCATCTGCGGACCGACGATGATCGTCGATCGGCAGACGCGAGCCGTCATCGCCAATCAAGCCGCACCGGCCGTGCTACCGAAAGACATCGGGATCGCCAACATGCCTGTCGATTGGAATGGCGCGCGTTGGACGATGGTCATGGGTCCGCTGCCGGAGGATCCGTTTGCGCGACGAATGCTGTTGGCGCACGAATCGTTTCATCGCGTGCAGGCGAAGGTTGGATTTCCGGTCACCGGGCCGGCAAATACGCACCTCGATTCCATCGAAGGACGCTACTGGCTGCAGCTCGAATGGCGCGCGCTGGCGAAGGCCTTGCGCGGCGACCGTCAGGGCGTCCGCGACGCGCTGGCGTTTCGAGCAAAGCGTCGATCGCTGTTGCCGTCAGCAAACACCGATGAGCGCGAACTGGAAATGCACGAAGGGTTGGCGGAGTACACCGGCGCCGCCTTCGCCGAGCCGGATGTCGCGAAACGCGCGCCGCATCTGATCGACAAACTGCGCGATGCCGAGACGACGCCGACGTTCGTTCGCTCATTCGCATACGCGTCAGGGCCGGCGTGGGGAACGCTGATCGAGATGAAGCGTCCCCGCTGGACGCGCGCTGCGAAATCATCCGACGACCTCGGCAACCTTGCAGCCGATGCGTGGCATGTTGCCGCGGCGTCGGATGCCGACGCACGTGCCGTGTCCTACGACGGCGCGAAGCTCCTCGCCTCGGAGCAGGAGCGCGACGCACACAAGCAGGCGATGCTTCGCGGGTTTCGTTCGCGTTTCATCGACGGCGCACATCTCACGATCCCGTTGAAGAACATGTCGTTCGAATTCGATCCGAACGCGGCGCAGCCCTTCGAAGCGCTCGGCACCGTCTATCCGACGCTCACCGTCCGCGATGAGTGGGGCTCGCTCGTCGTCCACAAAGGCGGCGCGCTCATCGCCTCCGATTGGATGTCGCTCGTCGTCCCCGCCGAGGCCCATGACGATTACACGCTCACGCTCAACGACGGCTGGAGCGTCGCGCCCGGAGCTCATGCTGGAGACCTCACGATAGCGAAGAAGTAGCTCGCAACGGCGACGGAACGCTGGCGTCTCGCCGGCTGGCCTGGCTGCGTCTCGCTGCCAGCGTGTCGAACGCTCGAATGCCGCTTGTAACCCAACGCTCGCGCAAGCATCCCATTCGGCAGCGAGGACGCAGCCGAGCCAGCCGGCGAGACGCCAGCGTTCCATCACGACTAGCTCTATCATTCGCCGCGCAATGCGGCGCATCGTTCTTCTAGTCATCCTCATCGCCTCGGCTGCGAATGCGCAGCAGGCCGTCTTTCGCTGGGGCGGCGATGCCGAGGGGGGCGCGCCGTTCGTCGAGGCCGATCCGAGCGATCCGTCGAAGCTGCGCGGATTTGACGTCGAAGTGGCCGAGCAGATTGCCAAGGGGCTCGGCAAGCGGCCCGAGTTCGTCCAGGTCTCGTTCAGCGACATCGATCAGTCGGTGCAGCGCGGCGATTTCGAGATCGGCATGAGCGGCGTCGAAGACACGCCGTCGCGCCGGCGCATGCTCGCGGCGACCATCCCCTACTTCGAGTTTCACGAAGTGCTGACCATGCGCGCCGAGGATCGCGGCAAGTTCTCGACGCTGGCCGCGTTGCGCGGACGGCGCATCGGTACGCTCGGCGCGACGATCGCGTATGAGCGCGTGCTGGCGGCAGAGAAGAGCGACGGCGTGATCTGCGTCTCGTACGACGACGATGTGCATCCGTACGCCGATCTGCGCGCCGGGCGCCTCGACGCCGTGCTGCTCGACAACATCATAGCGGTGCGCTCGATGCACCGCGTGCCCGGGCTTTGGACGGAGCCAAAGCCGGTCGCGACCGGGCACTACATCGGCGTCCTCGCTGCCGGCAACACCGCGCTGCGCGATCGCGTCAACGAGATTCTTCGCGCGCGCATGCGCGACGGCACGCTGGAGACGATTTATCGAAAGTGGGGAATCTGGGACGCGTATCAGCCGGCGTTTTTCGCGAGCGTTTTGAACGAGAACGCCCCGAAGAAGGTCGAGAGCAGCGTTGCGACAAAGGATTTCGACATCGTCCTTCGCTACATTCCGGCGCTGCTGCGCGCGTCACTGATCACGATCGTCCTCTCATGCGCGGCGATGGCGCTGGCCGTTTTCGCAGGCGTGTTCATCGCCAGCGGCCGCGTCTACGGCAACCCGCTTGTGCGCGCGCTGCTCACGATCTACGTCGAAGTCGTACGCGGCACGCCAGTGCTGCTGCAACTCTTCGTTCTTTACTACGGCCTATCGTCGGTCATCCGATTGCCTGCCTTCATCGCGGCGCTCCTCGGCCTCGGCCTGAACTACGCGGCCTACGAAAGCGAGATTTATCGCGGCGCGTTGGAAGCAGTTCCGCGCGGACAGCTCGAAGCGGCGCGAACGTTGGGATTGACGGAATCACAGGTGCTGCGCCTCGTGCGCGGACCGCAGGCCTTCCGCATCGCGCTCGCGCCGATGACGAATGACTTCGTCGCGCTGCTGAAAGACTCGTCGCTCGTCTCGGTCATCACGGTCATCGAGCTCACGAAACAGACCTCGATCTTCGCCGCGAACATCGGCAGTTGGGTCATCCCCGGCATCCTCTGCGCCGCGCTTTACCTGGTGCTCTCGCTGCCGCTGTCACGCCTCGCCGGACGGCTCGAAGATCGCTGGAGGGCGGCGACGGAATGAGCATCCTCTCGATAACGAGCCTGCGTCTTCGCCGCGGCGACCGCGAGATCCTGCGCGGCGTGAACGCCTCGGTCGCCGCGGGCGAGCTCGTCGCGCTGATGGGACTCTCCGGCGGCGGCAAGACCACGGTGCTGCGATGCGTCGCGGCGTTGGAGACGTTCGAGGATGGCGCAATCGATGTCGGCGGCGTTGTGCTCCGTCCCGGACCGCAGCCGCCGCGCGCGACGATCCGCGAATTGCGGACGCGCGTCGGGATGCTGTTCCAGCTCCACTACCTTTTCGAACACCTCTCCGTGCTCGACAACGTGACGCTCGCGCCGATTCAGGTCGCCCACGTGCCGCGCGCGGACGCCGAACGGCGCGCACTCGAACTCCTCGAAACCCTCGGCGTCGCGCATCGGAAGCACGCGTTGCCGCGCGAGCTATCCGGCGGCGAAGCGCAGCGCGTCGCCATCGCCCGGGCGATGGCTATGGAGCCGCCGCTGCTGCTGATGGACGAGCCGACGGCGTCGCTCGACCCTGCCCGTCGCGGCGAGCTTGGCGAGACGCTGGTCCAGCTCACCGCGGCCGGCCGCACCCTCGTCGTCACCACGCACGACGACGATTTCGCTCGCGACTTTGCCACGCGCGTGGTGATTCTGGCCGAAGGCGAAGTCGTGGAGGAAGGCGATCCGCGTCAGGTGCTGACGAATCCGCAGCACGAGGCCACGAAACGGTTATTGCAATCGGCGCGCGTGCGATAACTGGCAGCGCAGTTGTGAGCTGAATCACAGTCTCCCGCGGCGTTGCGCGCGGAGGCGCGCCGTCACAATGCAGCCCCGCGCTTTGCGCTTGCGCTTTGCGCGGGGTATCGCGTCGGGCCGAGGTCGCGGCCGCGGAGGCGGCCGCTACAAGATGTGCGCGATCGGAAAATGGTCCCGATTTTGTGGCGGCCGCCTCCGCGGCCGCCGATATCTGCGCGCACCGGCAACCCCGCGCCGAGCGCCATACGCACTAACTTAGGGTTGGGGCTATCCTAAGTGTATGAATCAAAGGGTGGATGAGCGGGAGTGGATTCAGTATCAGTGGGATTATTTGGTGGCGCTGCTCGGGGGCGAAGAGCGACTCACACGGTCGGCGTA
>DASYJF010000116.1:0-16742 GCA_035996815.1 Thermoanaerobaculia bacterium
CTAGGGAACCTCTGCACAAGTCGGCTCGATGCTGTGGAAAACGTGGTTTGACCCGATACTACGTTCATGGCGAAACAACAGACGTTCGCGGGGCTGGCGTGGAAGAACAAGGGAAAGAAAACGCGGCGTGAGCAGTTCCTGAGCGAGATGAATCAGATCATCCCGTGGAAGGGATTGATCGAGCTGATCGAGCCGTATTACCCGAAGGCGGGTCGGGGGCGGCAACCGCTCGGACTGGAGAAGATGCTGCGGATCTATCTGCTGCAGATCTGGTTCGATCTGTCGGACCCGCAGGCGGAGGACTTGATCTACGACAGCGAGTCGATGCGCAGATTTGCGGGAGTGGAACTGTCCGACGACGTGGTGCCGGACGAGACCACGATCCTGCGGTTCCGGCACCTGCTCGAGAAGCATGATTTGACCGAAGCGATGTTCGAGACGATCAACGGACAGCTGGAAGCGAAAGGTCTGCTGTTGCGCTCGGGCACGATCGTCGATGCGACGATGATCGCGGCGCCGAGCTCCACGAAGAACAGCACGAAGAGTCGCGATCCCGAGATGCGTCAGGCCAGGAAGGGCAACCTGTGGCACTTCGGAATGAAGGTGCATGTGGGCACAGATCGTCGCGGTGTGGTGCACAGCCTGGTGACGACGCACGCGGCGGCGGCCGATATTACACAGATGGAGGAATTGGTCCACGGCGAGGAACGGGAAGTCTTCGGTGATCAGGCGTACTGGAAAGAAGCCGACCGGCAGCGGTTCCGCGCGAACGGTGTGCGCTATCGCGTGAACCGCCGCGGCACGCACCATCGTCCACTGACGGAACATCAGAAGAAGATCAATCAGAGCCGCTCGCGGACGCGTGCGCGCGGCGAGCATGCGTTTCGAATCGTGAAGCGGCTCTGGGGGTTTGCGAAGGTGCGATACCGAGGGCTGATGAAGAACACAGCCCGCGCGTTCGCAACCTTCGCCCTCGCCAACCTCTACCTCGTTCGCAAATACATCGTTCCGGATCGGGAGAAGTGTCTCTGCTGAACGGTCAAGTCGACGAATGACCGTCGCAACGAGTCAAAAGACGCTTCAGCAGCTCCGGGAAACCACGAATGACGCAATAGGTAACGCCAAAACATCCGTCGCCGATCAATTATCAGGTTGTGCAGAGGTTCCCTAGATGCTCCTGACCGTCGATCTTCATGCGTGCGATGAACTTCAGCCGGCGCGTGAACTTCGATGCGCCCTTCGTGATGTACTCCTGACCCACAACAAAGCGACGATGTATCTTCGGCATCGATCCTCCGCCTCTGTCTACTTCAGTTTTTGCGTCGCGTACTTGGCTTCCAAGAGCAGCACTTGCGATATTTCCTTGGCTGATCTGACGTTGGCTTTGTAGCGGTACTCCTGATTGACCGCGGCCCGCGCGAGTGTCGCGAGCCGCTCAACGTCCGCGCGCGTCTGGATTGCGTGACTGCGAATTGTCGCCGCTTCCGCTTCCGCATCAGCCGTCGATCCCATCGCTTCCTCGGGCGTCATATCCGTCAATGCTTCCGAGATGGCCTTGTCGTACATCGCGCGTTCTTTGCGGTCAGGATCGTTGCCGTCGAGACGATGCAACTCCTTCGCGGCTGACAACTCGTTTGCGGCGATTTTGCCGTCCGTCACGCTCATGACGCCGAAGGTAACGGCTTCCCGGTAAAGGTCGGAGACCGCTCGGATGTCCTTGTTCTCTGGCGTGTTCGGGAGTGCGTCGACTTTGATTTGAGATTCAATCTGATACTTCTTGAATTCTTGAAGATTGGCCCCGGCGCTGAGAGCGCTACCGACGGCTCGCAAAGCCGCGATTGCTTCATCGCGCGACGCGCTCACGGCCTTCGCGTTGCGACACTCCGTCAGTTCCGCGCGCAGCTTTGCAATGTCCGCTTGGAGTTCAGATCGTGACGGCGAATGCGCCTGCTGACCAGCTAACCCGACGGGGAGCAACAGCAACCATGTGGCAAGTGCGGTTTTAGACTTCATCCGAGGCTCCCATCCGGCGTCGGTATACGTGACGCCTTACGGAAATGGTACTCTCTTCAGGGGTACTCGGATAAGGGATTCGCGCTGTGCATGCGGCCCATTCTTCCGGGCATGGACGCACGGCTTCAGGTGCTGGCGAAGCTCGGGAAACGACTGCGCGAGACGCGGACGGCGCGCGGCATGTCGCAGGAAGTGCTCGCGCAACTGGCCGGGCTGAATCGGCACTACGTGAACCAGGTCGAGTGCGGACGGCGGAACGTGTCGATCCTGAACCTCGTCAAGATCGCTGAAGCGCTGGCCGTCGATCTCGCCGTACTCATGGCCGGGATCTCAAAGAAGTAGCCGGTCCGCTTCACTTGCAAACGAGGTCGTGAACCTTCACGCCGAGAGCATCGGCGATCCCGAACAGGGCTGGCCGAGCGTCTGTTCAAGGTCTAGCGGTTATACTCGACGCCGATGATGAAAAAGCCTGAGATGATCGAAGGACCGGCGGCGTACGAACGGTTCCGCGAAGGGATGAAAGCCATCCTAGCCGTGCCGCACTCGGTGATTCAAAAGCGAATCGAGGAACACCGCGCGCAGGCCGCGAACAACCCGAACCGGCGCGGACCAAAGCGGAAGGCCGGCTGACTTACTTATTCTTCCGCTTGCCGCGTCCCTGCCGGTAGCACCGCCGCTGTCGCCACTTTCACTTTCAGAACGGTTCCCACTTCGGCTCTTGCGGCGGCTCCGGCTGCGGTGCGGCTTCCGGCTCCATCGTCTTCCCGGTGAGTTCCTTGTACGTCACGCGCTTGCCAGTGGTCTGAGTCATTGCTACGACAAAGCGGTCCGCGTCGTTCATGTCCGTCCGGTTGTTGTACCGGAACGCCTGCTCATCGAGGTAGCGGAACAGGTGAAACGGTTCCACGGCGATGTACGTGCCGTCGAGGCCGCGCTTTAGCAGGGACCAGAAGTTCTCCATCGTGTTCGTATGCACGTTTCCCTGCACGTACTCAACCGCATGGTTGATGACCGCGTGCTGGTAGTCGGCATCAAGGCCGGTGTAGGAGTGCAGTTCGTCGCTGAAGATCGCCGCGCCTGCCGCGACGTTCTCACGGATAGCAGTCTGAAGTTCCTTCTTCGTGCGCGTCCCGACGTGCGCGGTGCGGACCTTGCCGCCACGCTCGACCATGCCGAACACGATTTCCTTGTCTCCCGGGCCGGTGCCGTGGATCTTTTCGCGCTTCTTTGCTGCATGCATGTTGCGCGCTTTGCCGCCGATGAAAGTCTCGTCTACTTCCACGGTACCGCTCAGCATCCCGCCGCTATCCTGAAGCGCGAGACGGAGCCGATGCATCATGAACCACGCGGTTTTCTGAGTGACGCCTAGCGCACGGTGGACTTCGTAGGAGCTGATGCCGTTCTTGCAGTTCACGAGCAGCCACATCGCCGGAAGCCACTTTTCCAGACCGATGGGCGAATCCTCGAAGATCGTTCCGACCTTCAGCGAAAACTTCTGACGCGGGTGCTTTTCGTAGCACTTGAAAACGCGGGCGTTCGGGAGGTAATCGACGTTCGCGGAGCCGCAGTTCGGGCAACGGACAACACCGTCCGGCCAGCGCAGTTCCACCATGAACCGATGACAGTTCGCGGAGTCGGCAAAGAAGACGATTGCTTGCTGTAGAGTGGTGGGGACAATCGGCGCTTCATGCATGAGAAGCACTTTAACAAATCAAGCGCTGTCAGTCAACTATATTATTACCCTTCCAAGAGACTCTGGGGTCTCTTCCAAGAAGGAGCCGTCTTCTTCGAAACGCTCCTGAGCGTTTGGAAAGCGCTTTGAGCCTACGCGGTCGAGGAAGACGTGGCAAGGCATCGCACGCTGCGTCGTCACGATTCCACCGCACGCCAAAGTGCTGCGCACGAAACGCGCGCCACATTTCTTCACACCCTCTGTCTCAGGCGTGCAGCTCGTTGTACAGCGTTTGACCGACTTTGCGTCCGAGGACGTTCATCAGATCCTGCGGCGAGGCTTGCCTGACGCCGGAGACGCTGCCGAATCGTTCGATGAGCAGGCGCCGGCGCTTCTCACCGATGCCGGGCATGTCGTCGAGCGCGCTGTGCAGAAATCGTTTCGACCGGCGGCGGCGATGGGATGACACGGAGAAACGATGCGTCTCGTCGCGGACCATCTGCAGCAGTTGCAGCGCTGGATCGCGGCGCTCCAGTCGGATCGGCTCCTCGCGATCGGGAACGTAGATCTCCTCCTCGCGCTTGGCCAAGCCGGCGATCGGGATCTCCTCAATGCCCAGTTTGTTCAACGCTGCCAGCGCGGCGTTGAGCTGTCCGCGGCCGCCGTCGATCAGGATCATGTCGGGCAGCGACTTGTTCTCGTCCAGCAGCCGGCGATATCTGCGGTCCACTGCTTCCGCCATCGATCGAAAGTCGTCCGCTCCTTCGACGGTCTTGATGTTGAAAACGCGATACTGCTTTTTGTCGAACTTGCCGCGGTCGAGGACGACCATCCCCGCCACGGAATCGGTGCCCTGGATGTTGGAGATGTCGAACGATTCAATTCGCTCGATCTCTCTGTCGCAACCCAAAACCTGCCCAAGTTTCTGTGCAGCGACCTGCAGCCGGTCCTGCGTCGATTTTCGGAATCGCGACTCATGCGACAGTCGTGCGTTCCGATTGACCAGCTCGATCCGATCGACGCTCTTCCCGCGCTGCGGAACGCGCACTGCGACCTTGCGTCCCGCTTGTTCCGTCAACCACGCGGTCAACAGGTCGCACTCCTCGACCTCGAACGGAATCAGCACCTCGGGAGGAATGAACAAGTTGTCCTGGTAGTAGCGCTGCAGCACCTCGCCGAGAAAGTATCGAGGCTGGTAGTCGTCGACTTTCTCCCAGAACAGCTCGCGGCGATCGACCACGTTGCCGTCGCGGATGACGAATAGCTGCACGGCCACGTCGCTCCCCTCTTCGTACAAACCCCAGACGTCCGCATCCTCATCGTCAGCCGACGACACCTGCTGCTCCGCCTGGATGCGCTCGACGGTGCGCACGAGATCGCGGTAGTACGTCGCCATCTCGTAGTTCTCGCCCTCGGCGGCGCCGTACATCCGTTGCGTGAGCCGGTCCTGCAGTTCTTTGGTCTTGCCGCCGAGGAAGAGGACGACGTCATCGACCATCTCGCGATACAGCTCCGGCGTCGTCAGCCCGACGACGCAGGGCCCGAGGCATTGGTGCATGTCGTAGTAGAGGCACGGCCGCGGCAATGCGTTCTTGCCGATGGTGATGTCGAGATCGCAGCTCCGCAGCTTGAACTGATCGGCGACGAGCTTCAGCAAACGCCGCGCGGTGCCGGCGAAGAACGGACCGTAAAACAGGTCGCCCTTCTTGCGGTCGAGACGCCGCGTGAAGACGACGCGCGGGTAATCCTCCGACATCGTGACCTTGATGTACGGGTAACTCTTGTCGTCGCGAAGGAGGATGTTGTAGCGCGGCTGGTTGGTCTTGATGAGGTTGTTCTCGAGGAGGATCGCCTCGAGCTCGTTGTTCGTGGTCACGAAGTCGATGGACTCGATCTCATTGATCAGCGACATCGTTTTCGTGTCGCGCGCGCCGCGTCCGACGACATACGAAGCGACGCGGTTCCTGAGATTGCGCGCCTTCCCGACGTAGATGACTTCCCCCTCGGCGTTCTTGTGCATGTAGACGCCGGGGCGGTCGGGCAGCTCTTTGAGCCGCGCTTTGAGTCGTTCGGATCGGTCGGACATCAGGAGTAGCTCGAACAACTTACGGGAGGTTTGTCATCCCTCATGCGGATGGTCAATGAGCTGACTAGTCAACTTGTTGACGAGTCAGCGCTGCGACAGAAACTCCCCTGCCGCCTCTCGGAATTCGGCCGTCCATTCGTGCGCGCCGTCGTACACGCAGGTGCTGACCGTCGTGACGTCGCGCAGAAACCTCAAGTCTTTCTGGAGCTTTTCCTCGGTGTACCACTCCTCGCGAATCCCCCGCCCGATGAGCACGGGAGGGAGCTTCGGACGCGCCTCGACGATCTCCGGCGGAACGTCGCCGCCGAGGGCGATGACGCCGACCGCATCCGAGCCGGCCGCGGCGCGATACGCCATCGCCGCGCCCTGCGAGAAGCCGAGGAAGACGAGCTGCCGCGCCATCGGAAACTGCGCAACGACCGAGTGGACATACGCGCGGTTGTCGTCGACGGCCAGCTCGCGATCGAGGCTGGTCATCCACGATGCGACAATCTTCCCCGTCCGGCCTGCGTAAAAAGGATGCAGCGCCTGCACGGCGACCGCGGTCCATCGATCGATCCCCGGAATCTGCCCGAGTTCCGCCATGTGCGCCTCGGCGGTTTCGCCATAGCCATGAAAGCCAACGAGCAACCGCTCCGGCGGACCATCGCGGACTAGGTAGCGGCCGTGGACGGTAGCGGGGATCGTGCGGGTGTCGAAGTCAGACATGCGCGCATCGTAGCGATTCGTTGTCCGCGCGCGAAAGAGCGCGAAACGAAGCACACCGCCCTCGGCCCTAGGAATCAGTGAGTGTCGGAAGGGAGCGAGAGGGTTAATGTGCCGTGCGGCGGCAGGTAGCCGGTGACGCACTTCGCCTTATCGAGCGTGCATGCCGTGTAATGGCCGGGCTCCAGGCGGGGAATGGTAAGTCGTCCGGGGGCGATGGTCCCCCCCGCCCCGACCGCAAGAAAGTCTGCGTATACCTCGGCGCCTCCATGGAGCAGGAGAACGTTCTTCGGTGTTGACTCCAGCACGACCGTGCCGCCGATCTGTTGGGTGCGGATGTGCAGTTCCTTTTCGTGCTGGATAGTTGACCGGCCGAACATGACATCGAAGGCGGGGTGAATGACGAGACCATCGAAAGTTGTGGTTCCCGGTGGCAACTCGATCTCGAAAAAGCCGCTCTCATCGGTCTTGGCTTGAGGGATGAACGGGGCCGACGCATCGCGGGGAAAGGCATAGATATCTGCTTGGATGACCGGCACCTCCCCCATGGTAATCCGCCCGCGAACGGTCTCGGCCTTTTCGATGACCAGATCCACCTCGGTTAATTCGCCATCGCGCAAGACAACGTTCGTCTCGCGGCTTTTGCTGCCCGGCCCGCTCTCGGCCGTAACCCCATAGGTTCCGGGCTCGTATCCCGCGACCTGAAAACTTCCGTCTCCTTCCCCAAATGCCTGGTCAGAATCTCGCCGCTCGAGATTGGACACCGTAAGGAGCGCGTACGGGACGGTTGAGCGGTCTCGCTCCAACACGTGTCCCATGAGAGTGGTGGCCGGCAGTTTGATATCCAGGTGCAAATCGCCCGAGTCATCTCTCTCGATATGGGCGCGGAGGTTGCGCCGGATGCGCGGCGTTTCTGCTTCGACCAGCACCGCGCCTTCTTCCTGCTCGCCAGGGGGGATCGCGCCAGTGAACCGTCCCTCTGAATCAGACTCGATCTTAGGCCAATTCTCACCGCCGAAAGAGAGAGAGGCTTTGAGCGGCCGGTCCCCGAGTTTGACCGACCCTGTGATCTTCGCGGAAGTGGCGGCCACGGCCACAGTCACATCATCGTGCTCGATGGTGACTTCCTGGACCTTCCATACCTCGCCCTTTGAGGTCAGGATGTCGACCTCGTAGATTCCCCCGATCAGACGCGAGTACGTCCAGTCGCCGTCCTTCGATACCGGCGACTCGCCCAAAACCGAGCCGTGCCGCAGCCGGGAATCATTCGAGACCAGACGCACGATCCAGCGATCGCCATAAGGATCGAGGCGCGGGAACGCCGTGATCGTCAGTTTCTTCGGCAGATCGAGCAGCAGCGAGGCGTTTAACTCTGCCGCGGTTCCGGCCAGCATCTTGACGTGCTCCGTCTGCGTCGTCAGTCCGGCCTTCCCTTCTCCGCGGATCGAGTAGTCGCCGGGAGCAAGTCCTTTGAATTGAAAGAACCCTTTCGCGTTGCTGCGCAGCGTGTCTTTCCACGCCGCAGCCTCACCTGCGGCCGAGGTCAATGTCACGGTCACCCCATCGGCTGGAAGTTTCACCCCGCGGACCGCTTCGACCCGCCCGGAGAGCGAAGCCCCGGGCACAAAATTGAGGATCATTGGTTTCGGGTCGTCCCGGAGGATCACATTGAAACGAAACTCCGGAGCAGATCCGGGCGACGAGAAGCGGAGGTCGTATCGTCCGGCAGGAATCGCGCACGACCACGAATCCTCCTTGACGCTGCAATCGACCTCACCGGTAGCACTACCGGCGTCCAGCGGCTTGAATCCGGCGCGCAGGGTTGTCACTCGCTTTGTGGTCCCTCTGAGCGGCACGGTAGGCCACAGCTTGACTGTTACCGAGTCCTCGTTTCGAAGGAACACCGGCGCTGCCCACAGGTGTTCGTCGATGACGTGGACCTCCCACAGTCCTTTCCCAAGCAGTAGGTCCGCGGTTCCCGGGAAAGGGAACCGGAACTCCAGACGTTCACCGCCGCCGTCCGTTCGCTCCGCGCGAAGGTTCACGGGGCGTGCAGTAGCGGAAGGACTACCAATGGTGGTCGTGATTTGCGCCGCCTGTGTGGAACAAGCGAACAGCAGAATTGCCAGGAGGTTTCGTCCGATGCGCATCCGCACTGTGTCCCAACTCACCATACGCTGTACGTGCAGGAGCCCGTAGCCTCGGCATTGGCGCAGCCGGCGGCCGGACATGTGCAACTGGCGCTCGTCCTGGTCCAGCCGCAAGTCGGAGTTGTACTTCCCTCTGCCGTGGAACAAACGTGACAAGCTTGATTAGAGGCTGCACGGGCGGTGCACTTATCCGTCGTTGGTGGGTTATAGCCCCCGGTTGGTTCTAGCCAACCATTAAAACCGTCTTCAGGATTAGGATGCAATGCTCTCCGCAGCCCTCCTGCTGTGCGTGAGCAGAGGGCGCGAACAGACAGAACGCGAGGCATATGACTGACAAGGCAGTTAGCGTCCGAAGAGGCATGGTGTGGCTCCTTTCATCCCGTCAAGAAGTTTGATGCGCGAGCGACGTGTCCGGTGCGAGTGATGTCAAGGTGTACATGTTTACGTCGCGACACACACCAGAAGGTGAGTTTAGGTTCGCGACTTATACAAGTCAATAAGTCAACTATCGGCGTCGATCCAGAGATTGCCGATGCCCCATTCAGTCCGCGCCGCTGGAGTTCTCGCTGCCGCTACAATGCCCGCCCGTGTCGCGACTGACCCTCGTCATCCCCTGCTACAACGAAGAGAAGCGCCTCGACACCGCGGCGTTTCGCAGCATGGCCATCGACGGCCATGTCATCGACTTCCTCTTCGTCAATGACGGCAGCCGCGACGGAACGTTGCGGCTGCTCAAATCACTGCGCGACGAAGATCCGAAGCGTTTTGCGGTGCTCAATCTCGAGCGAAATAGCGGAAAGGCGGAGGCCGTACGTCGCGGCTTCGTTGCGGCGATGGAGCGCGACGTCGACTACATCGGCTTCTGGGATGCCGATCTCGCTACTCCCTTCACTGAACTGCCGGGCTTCCTCGACGTCCTCGAATCGCGCCCCGCCATCCAGATCGTGATGGGCGCGCGCGTCCGGCTCCTCGGACGCGAGATCAGCCGGCGTCCCGCGCGTCACTACTTCGGCCGCGTCGGCGCGACGCTCATTTCCTCCAGCCTCGGCCTCGCTGTGTACGACACGCAATGCGGCGCCAAAGTCTTTCGCCGCAATGAGACCTTGCGCGAAGTCTTCGATCGCCCGTTCATCTCCCGCTGGATCTTCGACGTCGAGATCATCGCGCGTTACGTCCAGTTCCTCGGCCGCGACGCAGCGGCCGCGTCGATCTACGAACTCCCCGTCATGCGCTGGCATGACGTCACCGGCTCGAAGGTGAAGTCGCACGACTTTCTCCGCGCGCTGAGCGACCTGCGCAAAATCAAACGTGCGTACCGGAACAGCCGGCCACTCCCGCGGTGAGAAAAGAAAGTGCGGCGGCAACGTCGCCGCCGCTCTCGTCCCTACTGCAGCGTGAAGTTCACGGTCAGGCTGAAGATGACCTCGACCGGCTCGCCGTTGAGCGTGCCGGGGCGGAAGTGCCATCTCTTCACAGCTTCCGTCGCCTGTTCGCTGAGGCCGAGCGGGAGGCCTTTGAGGACCTTGACCTGCTCGACTTCGCCCTGCTTATTGACGATGGCTTCGACGATCACGACGCCGTTGATGTGGGCTTTGCGGGCGGCGTCGGTGTAGTCCGGTTTCACGCGTTCCGTCGCGACGGGAGCCTTCACGTCACCACCGACGCGGAGAGGTCCTTCGTCCTTCGGTTCGGGGGACGCCGGTTTGTCGCCCTCGGTTCCTGTTGTACCGGTGCCGCCGACTGTTCCGCCGACAACGCCACCTTTTTCGCCGCCGAGGACGCCGCCGATCTGGCCGCCAACTTCGCCGCCGACCGTACCGCCCTGTTGGCCGCCGACCACGCCACCGACGACTCCGCCCGCAACGCCGCCTTCCTGGGCGCCGGGAGGATCATTGGATGGTTCGGCGGGAGTGGTGTCGACCTCCGCGACCTTCGTCGTCGGAGTGGGGATATCCACTTTCGGGACTTCCTTCGGAATCTCGCGCGGCTGCACGAAGGTCTGATGCGTGACCTGCACCGGCTTCACGACTTTTGGACTCGAGCTCGCATGCGAAGCCGCTGGAGGAGGCGGTGGAGGCGGTGGTGGCGGTGCCGCTTTCGATGACAGGTACGCGCGTATCGGCTTATCCTCTGCCGCGACTTTTTGGGTCGCCTGCATGGAGAGGAAAAGGATCAGCCCGATGATGGCGCCGTGCACTCCGAGTGAAGCCAGGGTGGCTTTCCAGCCGCCTTTTAGATGTTGTTTCCCGGACTCCAACAGCTGGTTTTGAAGGTCCATTGAGTAGTCGCTCCTCGTTTGTTTTCTGCAGGTTATTTAGCAATATCGCCGCCAATTGTTTACAGCAGTTTTAGCCTGTATTTTCAGTAATTTAGAGGCCCATGTTAGAATGCCAGCAATGCTCGGTAAACGGATGGGTTGGAAGCTCGTCAGCGTGTTCTTTTTGACGGGCTGTGCCAGAACATCCTTGCCTGTTCCACAGGCGTGGGACAGCGTCCCCAAAGCCGCGGTCGTTCGCGACTATTGCGCGCATTTTGAATGTGCAGGAAATCTCCGCCTCGCCAATATTCGCGTCACGGAAAACCAGCTCTTCAACGGGACGAAGGCTCTGACGCCGAGATTCGCGGCCATCGATTCCTACGACGTCTCGGTCGATCGGCAAGAAGTCGTTTTTTCGGCGAAGCGCACCGACAACTTCGACATCGGGCTCGTGTCGATGGCCGGCAGCGACATCCACTGGATTCCTGAGGATCCGGTCGACGAGGTCAGCGTGCAGTGGGCGCGACGTGGCAACAAAGTGAGCTACATTTTGCATACACAGACGGGCAGTATCGTGCGCACCGTTCACATTCCAACCGCCACTCCCCTGTCGATCGATTTTCCGAACACGCAGATCGACGCGCTGAGCTGGGAGCCGAAAGCGGAGCGGTTCGCGCTCGTCCTCGAGTCGCCCGACGTGTCGCAGCACGCCGTGTCGATGGCATACGCCGGCGAAAAGCGGGAGGAGCTCGTCGCCGCCTCCGATCACCTTGACGTCGCCCTCGATCCCATCGGCGGCGTCCTGGTCATGCGGCCGAACGCGATGCGCTACAACGACCGGCTGCCGCTTGTGGTCTGGCTCGACGACAAGCCGTTCGCCTGGAACGATGCCCGAGCCGCCCTCATACGCAATGCGTACGTGGCCATCGCCATCGCGCCCAAAACCGGCGACAACTTCTGGACCGAGATCAGGAAGGTGCCGTGGATCGACACGACGCGGACCTACATCGTCGGCGATGCGCCCGCCGAACAGGCCGGCAACGCCGTGAAAATTATCAAACCAGACGACAGCAATCGGCGTTACCTGCGCCGCGGAAACACGCTGTTCGTCCCACCCGCTGTCGTACAATCGTTTGCCGCCGCGTACATCGCGGACGACCTGAAGGGAACACCCCCGCCGAATGGCCGTCGATGAAACTCAAAAGAAATCGACGATCCGTGAGTACTACGAAGCGCTCCTGATCGCCGTCATCTTCGTCAACTTTGCCCGCATCTTCGCCTTTCAGGCGTTCAAGATCCCCACAGGATCGATGGAAGACAACCTGAAAGTCGGCGATCACATCATCGTCAATAAATTCATCTACGGACCGGGCACGACGCTCGGCGGGATGCTGCCGCTGCGCGAAATCCGGCGCGGCGACATCATCGTCTTCCGCTATCCGCTCCAGCCCGACACCGACTTCGTAAAGCGCGTGGTCGGCCTGCCCGGCGACACCGTGGAAGTTCACGACAAAGTGGTCTCGATCAACGGCAAGCCGATGGCCGAGCCGTACGTCATCCACGTCGATCCGATGATCTATCCGCCGAAGCCGCAGCTTCCGGAGCCGTATCGATCGCGCGATCAATTCGGCCCGTACACCGTCCCCGCGAGTTCGTACTTCGCGATGGGCGACAACCGCGACCGATCGAGCGACTCGCGCTACTGGGGAACGGTGCCGCGATCGATGATCAAGGGCCGCGCCTTCATGGTCTATTGGTCGTTCGAAGGAACGCCGGCATCGCCCGACGCGCCGCCGGCCGCGCGCATCAAGGAGCTGCTCGGCGTCGCCGTCCACTTCTTCACGAAATCGCGGTGGGAACGGACGTTCTTCATCGTCGACAGCAAATACCATTTCACACCGGGCCTTACACCCGAGGGCGAGGCCGGCGAAAGTCCATGATTTCGCGCGATGGGGAGTGGGGAGTAGGGGGTGGTGAGTGGGAGCACCTCGACGAAACGAGCGCGTTGGCGCCGGACTCCGCTGAGTCCCACGACCTCGTTGCCTCCGACGCCTCCGACTCTGCTCCCACACCCCATACCCAACTCCCCACCCCCGACGAACCCGGCGTCGTGATCGACCGCAGCGATCATCGCATCTCGCGGCGGCACATTCCGGAGAACGTGCTCAAGGTTCTCTACCGCCTGCATCGCAGCGGCTACCGCGCGTATTTGTGCGGCGGCAGCGTGCGCGATCTCCTGATGGACGGAACGCCGAAGGATTTCGACATCGCCACGGATGCGCATCCGGCCGAGATCCGGCGCCTGTTCCGCAACAGCCGCATCATCGGACGCCGCTTCCGGCTGGTTCACATCATCTTTCAGGACATGCTCGTGGAAGTGGCCACGTTCCGCCGCGAGCCGGAGCGCAACGAAGACGTCGAGGAGTTGCTGATCACCGACGACAACACCTTCGGCTCGCCGCTCCAGGACGCCCGCCGCCGCGATTTCACGATCAACGCGCTCTTCTACAACATCGCCGACTTTTCGGTGATCGATTACGTCGGCGGCCTCGAAGACCTCGAAGCGAAGCGCGTGCGCGTCATCGGCGACCCGGATGTCCGCTTTCGCGAGGACCCGGTCCGGATGATGCGCGCCGTCGAATTCGCCTCCCGCCTCGGGTTCGAAATCGAGCCCGCGACATACGCCGCGATCCTTCGCCACAAGAACGACATCCTGAAAGCGTCGCCGCCGCGCGTGTCGGAAGAGATCCTTGACCTGCTCCGCCGTGGCTGGTCGCGTGGCGCAGTCCGGCTGCTCGTCGACAGCGGCCTGCTCGAGCCGCTACTTCCCGAGGTTTCCAAAGCGATCGCCGGCGACCGCGCGCCGTACTTCTGGAAAATGCTGGAAGTCCTCGACCGCACCGTGCAGGCCGGCCGCAAGATCTCCGATCCCGTGATGATGTCGGTGATGTTCCTGCCGTGGATCCTGGAGGAGTTGGAGCGCGAGGAAGCCGGCCGCGAGTCGCGCATGAAGATCGGCGAAGTGATCCTCTTCATCCGCGATCTGATCCAGCCGATCTGCACGCGCATGTCGCTCGCAGCGGGAACGCGGCATCAGATCGAGACCGCGCTCGACACGCTCTGGCGTTTGCTCGAACCGCCTGCCGACCGCCGCTCGCAGTTCAAGTTCGTCTACCGCGAACCGTTCAACGACGCGCTGGCGCTGCTGGAGTTGTACGCGCTGTCGTCGGGCAAGTACGTGGATGTCTTTCGCCAATGGCAGGAGTTCGCGCAGCGCGTTCGGCGGGCGGCCGACGCGGAAGCGCCGAAAGCTCCTGCAAAACGACGCCGCAGAAGGCGTTAACGCCTTGTTATCATTTCCTGCAAATGCCCGAGCTCCCGATTTACATGGACCACCACGCCACCACGCCCGCCGATCCGCGCGTGGTCGAGGCGATGCTCCCCTACTTCAGCGACAACTTTGGCAATCCGGCGTCGCTGACGCACGAGCATGGGCGGCGGGCATCGAACGCGGTCGAGGAAGCGCGCTTCAGCATCGCCCGATTTTTCGGCGTGCAGTTGAACGAGGTCTACTTCACCGCCGGCGCCACCGAGTCGAACAACATCGCCCTCAATCTCCTCGCTCCAGGCGATCACCTCATCACCTCGGCGATGGAGCACAAGTCGATCGTCGTTCCCGCGAAGCGGCTCGAAAAACATGGCGTCGACGTGACACTGCTGACTCCCGATCGCGAAGGTTTCCTCGATCCCGATGAGCTGAAACGCGTGCTGCGGCCGAACACGAAACTCGTCGCCGTCGAAGCAGCGAATGGCGAGATCGGGACGCTGCAGCCGATCGCGGAGCTCGGCGCAATCTGCCGCGAGCGCGGCGTTCTCTTTCACAGCGACATCACACAGGCAGCGGGAAAAGTTCCGATCGACATGACCAATGTCGACATGGCCGCCTTCTCCGCGCACAAGCTCTACGGACCGAAAGGCATCGGCGGAATGATCGTTCGGCGCGGTATCCGCATCGAGCCGGTCATGCTCGGGGGCGGACAGGAAAAAGGAGCGCGAAGCGGGACGGTGAATGTCCCCGGCGTCATCGGCATGGACATGGCGTTCCGCGTTCGCGGCGAAGAGATGGCCGCCGAAAGCGAATGGCTGACGCGACTTCGCAACGAGCTGTGGGATCGCGTCGTCTCCGAGGTGCCGGAAGCGTTCGTAAACGGCCCGCGTGAACGACGGCTGCCGGGAAATCTCAACGTCAGCTTCGATCGCGTCGAATCCGACTCGGTGATGATGGCTCTCCGCCACTTCTCGCTGTCGTCCGGTTCCGCATGCAGTTCCGGCGAGCGTAGCGCGTCGCCGGTGCTGAGCGCCATCGGCGTCCCCGAATCGCTCGCCTACGGCTCGATCCGTTTCGGCCTCGGCAGGTCCAACACGAAAGAGCACATCGCGCTGCTCGTCGACGATTTGAAACGCAACATCGCACGGCTTCGGGAGATCTCCGCGGCGTGAGCAAACCCGGCTCAGGCTGCATCCTCCTGGTCGATCATTCGCGCGGCTCGCTGCTGTTTCAGGAATCGATCCTGCGCCGCCGCCACGCCACCATCGCCACCGCGTTGACCGGCACTGCCGGCTTGGAGATCGCGCGAACCGATCGTCCACAACTGATCCTGTTCGCGTTCGACCTCTTCGACATGACGGCGCCCGAGTTCTGCCGCGAGATCCGCGCCGACGCTTCGACGCGCGCCATGTCGCTACTCCTCGTCGGCGAACGCGACACGCCCGAGCAGGCCGAGCTCTGTCTCTCCGCTGGATGCAACGACGTCATCTATCGTCCGCTGCAACGTCACGAGCTTGACTCGAAAGTAGCGAGGCTGACATCGATTCCGTCGCGACGCGAGCTGCGCACGCTGACGCGCATCGAAGTGTCGGTCGAAAAGAACGGCCGTTTCATCATCGGCCGCAGCATCAACATCTCCGCCAGCGGCATGTTCATCGAAGTCGACCGCGTGCTGCCCGGCGAAGGAAAGCTGCGGCTGCACTTTTATCTCCCCGGCGACCCGAAGCCGCTGCAACTCGAGAGCGATGTGCTGCGCGCCGAGTTCGCCGGCGGCACGGCCAAGTACGGGGTCCGCTTCACCGCTGCCGACGACGCGGAGCGCGAGCGTATCGAGCGATTCGTGCGGCGGCTGCGCTCGCGCGAGCTGCTCTGATGACCGACATCCTCAAACGCATCGACGAAGCGGTCGCGCTGACGAAGGCCGAGGAGTACCTGCGCGCGCTGACGATGTTCCTCGAAATCTACGGAAGCGAAGAGCCGCCCTCGCCGATGCTGTCGTCGAAGACCGCCACCGGACTTTCGCACTTCGGACTCTGCCTGGCGATGATGCAGCGGAAATTCAAGCCGGCCATCGATCTCTGCAAACTCGCCATCGAGCTGCAGTTCTACAACGCCGACCATTACGCGAACCTGGCCCGCGTCTACGTCGCCGCCGGAAATCGCAAGAAGGCGATCGACGCGATCGAGCAGGGATTGAAGTCGCACGCCGCGGATGAAACGCTGCTGGAGGTGCGCCGGCAGCTCGGCGTGCGCGCCAAACCGCCGATCCCCTTCCTCGATCGCGATCACCCGATCAACGTCACACTCGGCCAGGCGCGCCACGCGAAGAAGGCGTCGTCGAAGGAGCCCAGGAAGAAGTGAAGATTTCATCCTGATGAGAGGCTGTGAAGAAATGTGGTTCCGTTTCGTGCGAAGCACTTTGGAGTGCGGTGGCGATCGAGCCGCCGCTTTGGGAGGGCGGTGGAAGCGAGACCATTCGCAGCGTGTGATGCTTGCTGCGTCTTCGCGATCGTTCCCATCCACCTCCCTCC
>DASYJF010000117.1:0-1606 GCA_035996815.1 Thermoanaerobaculia bacterium
TCACTGAGAGGCCGGATACATTACCGCGGACGGTTCCTCACCGATGATGGCAGCTTGCGGATCAGGGGCGGACCATACATTTGGGGAGGATAGTCAGCGTATCTCTAACGACGTCGGCCGTGTCAAGACACACCTTCTCCGTGCAGGCCGCCGGAGCCGGCTCTCATAAGCCAAAGAGTCGGCGGAGGCGGCCGTGGCTTTGTCGCCGCAGTTCTTTGATGTCCACACTCGGCGCTCGATCCGTGTCACTGCATCACGACGGTGTCTGCACCAAACATCTCTTCGGTCACCTGCGGACCATGATGACTCGTGCGAACTCCCTCCGTTCGAGGGAGGCGGGTAGCCCAATCAATGTTTCGGTCACTCAAGGACCAACGCCAACGCGGGCGTCCCCGCACACACCGCGCTTACGACTGCCGCGCCAGGCCACGACGGCAGAATTCCGCGTAGTCGATCTGATCGCGCAACATGATCCAGAGCCGAATCCCCAGCTTCCGCGCCGCCGCGACGTTGGCCTTCGCGAATCCCTTCTGCGCCACCTTTCGTCGATAGAAGCGCTGCAGGTCCGGATCCCGTCGGACGGCATGGGCTGCCGCCTCACACCAGAGGAACCGCAAGAACGGATTCCCCTGTTTGGTGAGCGCGCCCAGTCGCTGCCGCTTGCCGCTCGAGTACTCGCTCGGGATCATGCCGACGTAGCTGGCCAGCGCTTTCCCGTCGAGAAATCGTGCGGGATCGCCCACGAAGACTTCCGTCGCCAGTGCCGTGACGGACCCGACGCCCGGATGGGTCATGAGCAACGTGGCTCGAGGCCGTTCCTCGGCGACCTTCTTGACCCGCTCGCCGAGACGATCGACGTGCACATCCAAGTGCTGATACAACGCCTGGAGCTCACTGCGACGATGCGCGGTATGCGGCGCCAGCGGCAACGACGCGAGCAGCGCCTGACCCTCGCGATTCCACAACGTGTGGCCCCGCCGAACGCCGTGCGCCATCGCGATCGCGTGCAACGCGTTCTGCACGCGCGTGCGCATCCGAACCCATTGATGACGGTGCAACAGGAGCGCCCGCAGATCTCGGAGCTCCGTCGACGGCATCCAGATGGTCGGAAACCGATCCTCCGCGAGCAATCGCAGCAACAGCGCCGCATCGCGCCGATCGTGTTTCTGCCGACGCGCCTCCGCCTTCCGAATCGCCACGGGATGCCCCACGCGACACTCGATCGCCAGCTCCTCCATCAACCGGAGGAACCATCCCATCGAGCCCGTCGCTTCGATCCCCACGACGACCGGCGGCGGAATGGAGGCGTAGAATTCGCGGACGGCCTCCCCTTCGTGCTTCAACGTCTTCTCGATCACCGCGCCGGTGTCGCGATCCAGCATCGCAATCGATTGCTGGCTCGCGTGCAAATCGCACCCAATCAGCCTCATCTCGGCCTCCTTCAACCCGAGCGCGGCGAGCGTGGACGCCGCACAGTCTACGCGGATCGATTCGAGGTCGACGTCGTTATGACATCAATGTTTATAGGGGTGAACTCGAAGTGCGCCCACCAGGTGCGCCCGCCACTGTCCCGGTCGGAAGCCCAGTTCGGCCTTGTGAATGAGGC
>DASYJF010000118.1:0-81075 GCA_035996815.1 Thermoanaerobaculia bacterium
CCCAAAGCGGTGGCTCGGTCGCCACCGCACTCCAAAGCTTCGCGAAATGTGCCGCGAGCGGAGCAGGCATCAAACGTCCTGATGATGCCTACTCCCACAAACAAAAACGGCGGCCCGAGGCCGCCGCTTTGAATGTTGCTGATATCCGTTTGCTACTGCGCCGCTTCGACGATGATGCCGATGTTCTTCGCGCCGCTGGCGCGGGCCATGTCCAGGAACTTGATCGTGGAGTCGTAGTCGACGTCGGGCGAGCCCTGGAAGAAGACCATCTTCGACTGGTTGCCGTGCATGATGTCGTGGATACGCACCGCGAAATCGCCCGGCGCAACTTCGTCCTTGTTGATGAACATGTGGTTGTCCGGCATCAGGCGCAGGATGATCTGGTCGTTGACCGCGGACGGAGGGAGGCCCGCGGGCGCCTTGGGCGGAACGCGCACCAGGTAGCCCATCTGCACGACCGGCGTGATGACCATGAAGATGATGAGGAGCACCAACACGACGTCGACGAGCGGCGTGACGTTGATATCCGATTTAATTGATCCGCTGCCACCTACCTGCATAGTTGACTACCCCTGTCCCGGACCCTTCTTGGGTTGTGCGATCAGTCCGACGTTGTTGAAGCCAACCTCGCGGCAGGCTTTGAGCGCATCGAGCACCGCGCCGTACTTTGAGAGTTTGTCGCCCTTGACCGCAATCTCCCGGTCGGGCGTGCGGTCGTGGATCTTCTGGAGCTCGCTCTGCATCTGCTCTTTGAGCACCGGCAACGATCCGAGGTAGACGGTTCCATCGGACTTGACGGAGATCTGCAGCTGCTTATCCGTATCGGGAGTCTTCTCGGGCTCTTCCGTCACCGGAAGGTTGACCGGCACACCTTTCTGCAGCATGGGCGTGACGACCATGAAGATGATGAGCAGCACGAGGCAGACGTCCACCAGCGGCGTGACGTTGATGTCGGACGTCAACGACGCGGCGGTGAACTTCCCGACTGAGCTATGCCACCGATGAGTTGCCATGCGTTCCGGCTTCCTTCAGCAGATAGATGGACATCTCCGAGCCGGAGTTCGACATCTCGACCGTGAAGCGGTCGACGCGGTTCTGGAAGTAGTTGTACGCCCAGACCGCCGGGATGGCGACGAAGAGGCCGAAAGCTGTCGTCAGAAGTGCTTCGGCGATACCGGCCGACACGGAGGCGATACCGCCGCCCGAGGTGGCCATCTTGCCGAAGGCGTGCATGATGCCGATGACGGTGCCGAAGAGACCGACGAACGGTGCCGTGGCGCCGATGGTCGCGAGAACGCCGAGGTTCTCTTTCAGCTCCGCGACGGTGATCATGGCGGTGCGGTCCATACCCTGGCGCGCCGCCTCGACCGCGACTTCCGGATCGCTGTAGCGTTTGTCGCGGCGGGCCGCTTCAAACTCGAGCAGTCCGGCCGAGATGACCTTGGCCAGGTGCGACTGCTTGTACTTCTTGGTGATGTCGATGGCCTGCTGGTAGTCGCCCTTGGTCAGCACGTTCGAGAGCGCGCCGAGCAGCTTGAGCGACTGATTCTTGGCCGCCTGGAAGGTAATGAAACGCTCGATCATGACCCAGATCGAATAGATCGACATGATGATCATCACGATCACGATGCCTTTCGCCGCGGCCGACATAGAAACCCACAACGCTCCGAGACTCATATCCATGATGCAGTTCCCTCCAATGACGTCAGGGCAGGCCGGACGTTTTTAGTTCAGTTTGAAATTGACGGTGAGGTTGAAGATGACGTCCACCGGCTGCCCATTGAGAGTACCCGGTTTGAATTTCCAGCGTTTGACCGCATCGACGGCGGCCTGGTCGAGGCCGAACGGCAGCGGCTTGAGGACATGGATGTCGGTCACGTCGCCGTTCCTGCTGATCGTGCACTCGACGATGACGATTCCGGAGATGCGCGCCTTCCGGGCCACCTCGGGATACACGGGATCGACCTTGCTGATCGCCACCGGCGCTTTGACGTCGCCGCCAACGCGCAACGGCGCGTCCGGCGCTTTCGGAGGAGGAGCCTCGGTGATCACACCGCCGACGACGCCGCCGACGACACCACCGGCCACACCGCCTTCGACGCCACCTTCAACGCCTCCGGTCACACCGGCGTCCGAGGCCTGCGTGGCCACCGGTTGCACCTTTTCAGGCACGGTGGTGGGAGCCATCTCCTGGATGTTCTTCGGAACCTCGACCGGCTTGACGACCTGCGTGGGCGTTGCCGCTTTCGGCGGCGGCGGGGGCGGAGGAGGCGGCGGCGGAGCGGCGGCGACGGAGTACTGCGCCACCTGAGCCGGCGAGTTCGTCGGGAAATCAACGTTCCAGATTGCGCCGACGACGACCGCCACAACGACGACCACGTGGAGCGCCACCGAGACGGGCAACGTCAACAGCCGCTGGATGCCGACTTTCTGCTTCTTGGATTCGACGACGGTAGATTCGAACATTTGTCTTTGCCTGTTTTCGTCAGAAGCGTTGCGCTAACTCTTCTTCGCGCCCGCGGCCTTCCTCGCGGCGAAGATCTGCATGGTCTTGTTGCGGATCACGTCAGCCTGTGCGACGTCAGCCTGCGCTTTCACCGGATCGGTCAGTGCATCGACGAGGGCCTGCTGGCGCCACAGCAGATTGAGGTATGCCATCGCCTCGGCGTAATCGGACTTCATGTCGATGGCGTGCTGGAGCGCGTCCTTCCCGCGGTTGATGATGTCCATCTTCTGGGCGACATCGGCCGGCGGGTTCTTGGACACCTTCTCGTAGCAGACCACGCCGAAGATGTAGAACGCTTCGGGGTTCTTCGAATCGAGGAGCGTGATCTTCTGATACCAATTCAGCGACTCGTTGAAGTCACCCTGCTTCGCGTACAGCGTGGCGATCGACTTCACCGCTTCGAGATCGGCGGGATGCGCCGTCAGGTAGTTGCGGAAGTAGTCGATGGCCTGCGAGGTGCGGTTCGCGTTGAGATACATGTTGATCAGCGCGTCGCGGGCGATCCGATCGTCAGGCCGTTTCTGCAGGTAGCCATTCAGCTCGAGGATGGCGCGGTCCGCATGTTTCTCGTTGTTCGCCGACTTGTCGTCCGGAACGTACAGTCCGATCTCGGAGTAACCGACCAGGCGATCGAGATCAGGGAAGCTGGGATCGATCTGCCGCGCCTTCTGGTAGTGCGGCAACGCCCCGGCGTAGTCTTCCTTCTGATAGGCCTCGTTAGCGGCCTTGATCTCCATGCGCGCCCGGATCTTGGTGCAGCCGAGCGAGGAGAGAGCGAGAGTCAGTGCCGCAATCAGGCACAACACCTTTTTCATGAAATGTCTAACTCCAAGCGTAGTGGTGCGTCGCGGATTCTGAAGCGGCTGTGAGGCTGTCCGGGCGGTGGCCGGCCCCCCTCCGAGACAATGGCGTGCGACTATACCCATCGACTTTTGCAGCGTCAAGGCGTTCGTAGCACCTGATACTAAAAGTTTTAGTTGGATTCATGCTTTGTTATTTTTCACGCCTCGCAGCACGCTTCGACACACGAGAACGTGATAAGGAAACCGGCATCAGTAACTCGGCTTGAACTCGCCGGTGAGCGTGCTGATCGACTCCCACAGCTCCGGAAAAAGCGGCTCGCGCGTCCCCTGCTCCAGCTGCGCCGCGGGCACATTCTTCAACGACATCACCTTCGATCCGATCACGCGAAACGCCAGCCGCATGTGCGAGTAGCGCCAGTTGAGAAAGGCTTCATCGTAGTCGAGCATGGCCTGCACGAGGCGGAACATCTCCGCGTGCTCGCGCGGCTTCCGCTCGATCTCGATCACCGTCAGCGAGCGGCGGCCGAGGAGCGCTTCGAAGACGGGCCAGACGCGCTTGCCGACTTCGAGCAGTTTTGCGAAGCCCGGCGATTCCTGTCCGCTCCCTCGGCCGAGCGAGCTGGTGCGGATGACGTGGTAGTCCGCCGGCGCCATCGTCTCCAGGATCACGATCTGCTGCCGGAGAAGATTGATGATGCGCGCGCAGCGGTCGATCAGCTCCGCGGAGAGGGCGACATCGTCCGCGGCGATCAGCGCGATCGCTCGTCCGATTTCGTAGTCGACGTGATGCAGCCACAACTCCGCGGCCTGATGCGTCGTCTGAAACAGCCGCTCCTCGGGATGCGACAACTGGTCGACCGGCTTCTGCAACTCCAGCAGTTCCGGAACCCGGACGTAGCGCTCGTAATCGCTATCGCCGCGCCCTTCGAGAATCGGTCCGGTGTGAGTTCCCAAGTGTGCGTGCTCCTGTGTTCGGGTGTCGGGTGTCGGAAGGTTTAGTCTACGACCCCCGACTCCCGACCCCCGACTCCCACGTCCTCTACACCAGCTCCAAAATGTGCCCGAGCTTCTTCTTCTTCGCCTCGAGGTACTTGCGCGTGTCGTTCGACGGCGCAATCTCCAGCGGCACGCGCTCGACGATCTCGAGACCGAAGCCCTCGATGGCGACGTACTTGGCGGGATTGTTTGTCAGCAATCGGATTTTGCGCACGCCGAGGTCGCGGAGGATTTGGGAGCCGGTACCGTACTCGCGGATGTCGGGGGGGAAGCCGAGCTTCTCATTCGCCTCGATCGTGTCGTGACCCTGCTCCTGGAGCTCGTACGCCTTCAGCTTGTTGAGCAGACCGATGCCGCGCCCTTCCTGCAATAGATAGAGGATGACGCCCTTCCCTTCCTTCGCCACGAGCTCGAAGGCGCGGTCGAGCTGATCGCCGCAATCGCAGCGGGCGGAGTGGAAGACATCGCCGGTCAGGCAGGACGAATGGACGCGAACGAGAACCTCCTCGTTCTCGGAGACCTCGCCCATCACCAGCGCTACGTGCTCCTCGCCGGTGATGTCGCTCTTGTACAGATGAACGCGGAACTCGCCGTACGGCGTCGGCATCCGGGGAGAAGCCATGGAATGCACGTGCTTCTCGGTCTGCATCCGGTGATTGATGATGTCGGCCACCGAGATGATCTTCAGCCCGTGCTGGACGGCGAACTCGCGCAGATCGGGCATGCGCGCCATCGTCCCGTCCTCATTCATGATTTCGCAGATGACCGCGGCGGGAGTCATCCCCGCGATCATGGCCAGATCGACCGATGCCTCGGTCTGGCCGGCTCTCTTTAAAACCCCGCCCTTTTTCGCGCGGAGCGGGAAAACATGGCCGGGGCGCAGCAGGTCGGCCGGTTTTGTTCGCGGATCGATGGCAACCCGCACCGTCTCCGCGCGGTCGTGCGCGGAGATGCCGGTGGTGACGCGTCCGCGTGCTTCGATCGACACCGTGAACGCGGTCCCGTAGTTCGACGTGTTGTG
The DNA here is from genome assembly GCA_035996815.1 of Thermoanaerobaculia bacterium. Taxonomy (GTDB): domain Bacteria; phylum Acidobacteriota; class Thermoanaerobaculia; order Gp7-AA8; family Gp7-AA8; genus JADGNZ01. Next base: position 5,327 of record DASYJF010000118.1, read on the forward strand.
CTCGACCATCAGTGGCAATTCGAGCTGCTCGCAGCGCTCCTCGGTGAGCGCAAGGCAGATCAGTCCGCGGCCGTAGCGCGCCATGAAGTTGACCGACTCCGGCGTCACTTTGTCCGCGGCGATGCAGAGGTCGCCCTCGTTCTCGCGATCCTCGTCATCGACGATGATCACGACCTGGCCGCGGCGATACAGCTCGGCGGCTTCTTCGATAGTGGCAAAGGGCATGGGTGATTGTAAGGGGTTGTGGGGCGTAGGGAGTGGGGCGTGGAGAAACCGGCGATTGACGCGTCTCAGCGATTCAATCTCCCACTCCCCACACCCTACCCCCCACTCCCCTATCCGCCAACCTTGAAACTCTGTTCCACGGTGTACGACTGCTTCGACACGACGTCGATGATCTTCATCTTCAGCGTGTAGTCGCCCGACTTCAGCGCCGGCTTGACCTCGGCCAGCGGAATCGTGCTCAGGATCGCGTAGTGGCCGGGGCCTGGCACCCCGCTCAGCGGCAGCGCCGCGGCATCGGTCAGCGGCGCGCTGATCGTCTTCTTGTCCGGTCCGCCCGTAAGGTCGAGCTTGAACTGCAGCTTCGGCAGGTTCGTGGCCGTGTCGATGCTCGGGTTGTTGACCTCGACGAAGTAGTTCAGCTCATCGTTGTTCTTGAAGGTGAGATTGCCTTTCGGCACGATCTTCAGCTTACCGAACGCGAACGGCGATTTCGGAGGCTCGGCCGTGCCGAGCTCGTAGACGTTGTCGGAGAGGATCAGGCGCGAGGTTCCGACCGATTCCTTCGACGGACCGGCCACTTCGATCGGTCCGGAAGTCACGAGCACGGGCACCCCAGCCTTGGCGAGACCAACGATGGCCGTGTACTTGCCCGGCTGCAGCGTCAATGTCTTGTCGACGAAGTAGTCGGTGCGCGACGCGGTCAGCTTGGCAGGCTCTTCGAACGCCGTCACGCGCGTGCCCGACGCATCTTCGACCGCGCCAAAGATCGTGTCAGCGGCATCGGCGGCGATGTTCGAAGATGCAGGGACGTAAACCGCCACCGGCACGAACGGATCGCCGGCCGGCGAGACGAACTCCGCGTACGTCAGCGCGGCACCTTTGTTCGACGCCTTTCCCGCTTTCGCATCCGCAAGCGCGGCGTCGAGAGCAGCCGTCTTGACGCCGGCAACCGGCGCGGTCGGAAGCGCGGCCTTCACCGGCGCTGCCGTCTCGTACGTCGGAACTTTCGTAAGGCCCGGCTGCGTGATGAAGCTCGCCACCATTTTCTGCACGGCCGCCGACTGCGGATCGACGAACGGCGTGGCCAGCCGGAACTCTCCGTTCCGATTCTGATCGTGAAACTTCACCTCCAGACGCGGAACACCGAAGAGCTTCTGCGACAGATCCCCTTCGTAGGTCCAAATCTGGTCGGCGGAGCCGCCCGAATCGCCGAAGCTGCCCGCTCCCGCGCTGCGGGCGTCGTCGCCGGTGGAGTTCGGCTGGGCCGGGCCCTGCGTCACGATCTGTTTGACCGGAAGGCTCGGACCGCCAAAGACGATCAGCATCCGTCCGGGATCCGTCAACGAACCCTTCGTCCGTCCGTGACTGAACTGGGCGTCGGCGGTTTTGACGCGCAACTCGAAATCCTCGCGGAATTCGTTGCGCGGCGTGGCCGGTGTCGGATCGCGGCGCGCCCAGAAGAGGGCGATGAATTCATCCGCCGCGGCGTCGGTCTGGATGTTCTTCCAGGCCGCCTTCTCCTCGGACGTCATGATGTACTGCGCCGGCCCTTTTCCCCAATCGGCTTTGGCCGGCGAGAGCGCCGCAAACGCGCTCGTGGCGGCGGCTGCGGTGAGGATTGCGGCAATCAGAAAGTTGCGAGTTTTCATCAGTTTCTCCGGTTCGCGGAACGCGGGTCCAAACATCACAGGACCGAACCTATTCCTCCGCGGAAGGGCTCATTCGCCGTCGAATTTCTCCATCTCGTCGTAAAGCTTGTCCATCTCGGCGTCGATCTCTTCCTGTTTGATCACGCCCTTGCGGACCAGCAGCGCCGCGATGCTGTGAAGAAGGATGCTGTTCTCCACGATCATCTGCTCGAACTGTTCGTCGTCATCGCCACCATTGCCTTCGCGATCGATGTCATCCATGCCGTGCGCCTCCTTCCCTGCGCGGTGAGGAGATACCACAAATCGGCGCGGCTTGCCGTGCGGCGCGGCGCAATACAATCCCGCGCATGAAACGAATTGCCGCGCTCGCCGTTCTTCCGCTCTTCCTGCTCGCCTGTCCGAAACACGACCCTGTCCCGACGACTGCCGCGCCGATGAAGGTCGGCCTCCTCACCACCGGCTCGATCAACGACGGCGGCTGGAACGCAATCGCCTACGAAGGCTTGCAGCAGATTCACAAACAACTCGGCGCCGAGATCTCGCACCAGGAAACGAAAACGCCGGCAGAGTTCGACGAAGGCTTCCGCTCCTACGGCGCGAAAGGATTCGATCTCGCATTCGGCCACGGCTTCGAGTTTCAGGACGCGGCACTGAAAGCCGGCAAGCAATATCCGAAGACGGTCTTCATCACAACGTCGGGCAGCTCCATCGCGCCGAACGTTTCGCCGATGGTTTTCCAGCTCGAGCAGGCCACCTACCTCCTCGGCGTCATCGCCGCGCGCGAATCGAAAACCGGTAAGGCGGGATTGGTGGGCGGCATCAACCTGCCATCGATCGCCTCGACGTTCCTCGCCTTCAAAGCCGGCGCGCAATCGGTCAACCCGAAGTTCGAAGTGAAGGAGATCTACACCGGCAATTTCGACGACGTCGGCGCCGCGAAGCTGGCCACGCTGTCGCTCATCAACGCCGGCTGCGACTTTATCTTTCATCAAGCCAACGAGGCCGGCCGCGGCGTTTTCCAGGCCTGCCAGGAACGCAACGTCCGCTGTTTCGGCTCCAACAAAAACCAGAACGACATGGCCCCGGACGTCATCGTCGCCTCCGCCGTCCTCGACGTCCCCGCCGCGATCCTGCACATGGCCAGACTCGTTCACGACCATCAATTCAAACCGCAGGTCTACTGGCTGGGCATGCACGACAACATCGTCTCGCTGGTCTGGAACGACAAACTGAAGACGACGCTCTCGCCGAAAACGGTGGCCGAAGTCACGAGAATTGAATCCGACATTCGCAACGGAAAGTTCGAAGTCCCCCGCGGCAAGTTCTAGAAGCGCCTCTCTCCGCGTCCCCCGCGTCTCCGCGTGAACCCGTCCCCATGCGCCTATCGCACATCACGAAATCCTTCGGCGCAAACAAAGCCGTCGACGACGTCTCGCTCGACTTCGCGGAAGGCGAGATCGTCGGCCTCGTCGGCGAAAACGGCGCGGGCAAAACGACGCTCATGTCGATCGCCGCCGGCGAGCTGACTCCCGACACCGGCACGATCGATTTCACGAAGGCCGGCATCGTCCACCAGCACTTCCTTCTGGTGAATGAATTCACCATCGCCGAAAACCTCGCGCTGACAATCTGGGGCCGCGATGCGATGGCGATCATCCGCGACTGCGGCATCGACCTACGCGGTGTCGATCGCCGCGTCGCCGATCTCTCCGTCGGCGAAAAATCGAAGCTCGAACTGATCAAGGCCATCGCCGGCCATCCACGATTTCTAATCCTCGACGAGCCCACCTCCGTTCTCGCCCCCGCCGAAGCGCGGGAGCTCTTCGACGTCATGCGGCGGCTCGCAGCGGACGGCGTCACCGTCGTTTTCATCAGCCACAAGATCCCCGAGGTGCTGGAAGTGGCCACGCGGATCGTGGTCATGCGGCGCGGACGGATCATCGTCGATGGCGGCGCGATGAGCGCGGAACAACTCGCCGAGGCGATGGTGGAGAGGCGATCGCGCGACGTAACAACGACCGCTCGCTCGATTCGCGGCGAACCGGCGCTACGGCTCGACGCACTCGAAGTTCATCCCGGCGAGATCGTGGCCATCATCGGCGTGGCTGGCAACGGCCAGTCCGAGCTCGCCGCGAAACTGCGCGACACGCTCCGCGGCCGCGTCGCGCACATCCCCGAGGATCGCGCGCGCGACGGATTGATCGCCGAGATGACCATCGCCGAAAACATCGCCCTCGCCGAGCCGCGCTGGAATCCGCGTGCCGCCACGCGCCGCGCCGCCGAGCTGATCGAGCGATTCGACATCCGCGCGCAGTCGCCGCTGCAGCGCGCCGGATCGCTGTCGGGCGGCAATCAGCAGAAGGTGATCCTCGCGCGCGAGCTCGAAAGAAAACCGGAGATCATCGTCGCCGCCGAACCGACACGCGGCCTCGACATCGAAGCCACCCGCTTCGTTCACGACGAGTTGCGCGCTGCCGCCGCGCGCGGCGCTGCCATCCTCCTCATCACCTCCGACCTCGACGAAGCGTTCGCCCTCGGCGACGCCATTCACGTGATCTATCGCGGAGTGCTGAGCGCGCGATTGACGCCGGACGAAGCGGCTTCTCAAGCGCCGCGCTTGATGGCGGGGGTGGGGAGTAGGGAGTGGGGAGTGGGAGCACGGCAATGAGAATTGGCCGAGCACTGCCACGCCCCACCCCCCACTCCTCACTCCCAAGAATCGCAATCGCCGCAGGTGCTGCAATCTTCTCTGTCGTTCTCCTGGCCCTTTCCGGCATCGCCTTTGGACACTCGCCGCGCGAACTGCTCTCCATCCTCATCAGCGGTTCCGTCGGATCCACGTTCGCGCTGCAAGGGACACTGCTGAAATCAATCCCGCTGCTGCTGACCGGCCTCTCCGTCGCCATCGCCTTCCGTGCCGGTGTCTGGAACATCGGTGGCGAAGGGCAGTTCCTCGCCGGCGCCCTCGGCGCATTCCTCGCGGCGCGCTACGGCATGATCGCGGCACTGGCCGCATCGCTCATCGCCGGCGCGATCTGGGCCTCCATCGCGTCGGCCATGCGTCTCTGGCGCAACGCGCCCGAGGTGTTGACGACGATCCTGCTCAACTTCATCGCCATTCATCTCCTCGGATACGCGGTCAACGGCCCGCTGCAGGAAGCGAGCGGAAAATATCCGCAGAGCGATGCGGTGCCGGTTTCGTCGATGCTGCCGATGCTCGGCGATCTGCACGCAGGAATCATCCTCGCCGTCGTCGCCGCGATCGCCGCCTGGTTCCTGCTCTATCGAACCGCCGAAGGACTCCGCCTCCGCGCCAGCGGATTCAATCGCAGCGCCGCGAAATGGGCGGGCATCAACGTCAACGCCCAACTCGTCCGCGCGATGGCGATCTCCGGCGCGATGGCCGGCCTTGCCGGCGGCATCGAGCTCCTCGGCGTCACGCACCGCCTCTTCGAACGCTTCGCCGCCGGCTACGGCTACGCCGGAATCGCCGTCGCCCTCCTCGCGCAACTCCACCCTCTCGGCACGCTCGCCTCGGCGTTCTTCTTCGGCGCACTGACCACCGGCGCCGGCGAGCTGCAACGCACTGCGGGGATTTCGTCAACCGTCGCGACCTTCGGACAAGCGATCGTGATCCTGGTGATGATCGTCTTCACACGGCGCAATCGGAGCGCTGGCGTCTCGCCGGCTGGCGTGGCGGCGTCTCGCCGCCACTCGGTGGAGGACCGCCGATGACCCATCAACTCCTCGCCGCAATCCCGCTCGCGATCGTCGCCTCGACGCCGCTGCTCCTCGCCGTCCTCGGCGAGCTCGTCGTCGAACGCGCCGGCATGATCAACCTCGGCATCGAAGGGATGATGCTCACCGCCGCCATGACCGCGGTCATCACCGCGCAACTGACGCACAGCGTGATGCTCGGCTTCCTCGGCGGCATCGCCGGCGCCGCGTTCGTCGGCGCGCTCTTCGGTCTCTTCGCCCTCCGCTTCGCCGCCGACCAGATCGTCACGGGAACAGCGATCGTGTTGCTCGCGCAGGGACTCACTGGATTCGTCTACCGCGAACTGCAGCAGAACGACATCTTCAACCAACCGATCCCGCGCCTCGGCATCGACGTCATCGTCCCGCTGGCCTGGATCGCAATCCCGATCGCGCTCGCGTTTCTGCTCTGGCGAACAAGATTCGGCCTCCGCCTCCGCGCCTGCGGCGAACTGCCTGCGGCCGTGACCGCGAACGGCGCATCGGTCGCGATGCATCGCTGGACGGCGCTGGCAATCGAAAGCGTTCTGGCGGGACTGGCGGGCGCCTACCTCGCGCTCGCGCTGTCCAGCGGATTCGCAGAAAACATGGTGGCCGGCCGCGGCTTCATCGCCCTCTCCATCGTCATCTTCGGACGCTGGAAGTTCAAAGGCGCCCTCCTCGGCACCGCCGTCTTCGGCATCGCCGCCGCCGCGCAGTACGCGCTGCAAGCAAGCGGACGCGGCGTCCCGTTCCACCTGCTGCTCGCGGTGCCGTACGTTGTGACGCTCCTCATCCTCTGCGGCATCGCCGGAAAGGTTCGCGCGCCGGAAAGTTTAGGGAAAGCGTAGATTCAAAGGCGAAATGTTGAATGTTCAATGTGAAATGGGCTCCGCTCCTCGTCCCTTCATTCAACATTGAACATTCAACATTTGCTTTCTACCCGCGTCCCCAACTCCCCACCGAATCCCACACACTCGCGACGCCCGTTGAACGTTGCGTTCCGCGACGTTGAGGAATCGACGACAACACCGCCGCGATCGCAGGAACGATCTCCGGCGTCGAGCGCCGCAATGACTCCTCGTGGTCGGCGATGAATCGCGTTGACACGCGTCCGTCGCGGAAGGCGGGATGCGTAATCAGCCGCCGCAGCCAGGAGATGTTCGTCTTTGTGCCGAGGACGATGTATTCGCGGAGAGCGCGATCGAGGCGATCGATGGCGGCGTCGCGCGACTCCGCGTAGCAGATCAGCTTCGCCAGCATCGGATCGAAACTCACGCCGATCTCCGTCTCCTGCGATACGCCCGCGTCGACACGAACGCCTGGTCCGGACGGCTCGCGATAAAACGCGATCTTGCCGCTTTGAGGCAGGAATCGATCGTCCGGATCCTCCGCGTAGATGCGCACTTCGATAGCGTGGCCGCGCTGATGAAGGTCCTCCTGTCGCCACGGCAGCGCCCCGCCGCGCGCGAGCGCGAGTTGCGCGCGGACGAGATCGACGCCGACAACCTCCTCGGTGATCGGATGCTCGACCTGCAGTCGCGTATTCATCTCCAGAAAGTAGAACTCGTTCTCCGGCGTCACGATGAACTCCACCGTGCCGGCGCTGCGGTAGTCGACGCCGCGCGCCGCAGCGACCGCCGCCGCGGCCATCCGCTGCCGAAGCTCATCGCTGTAGCGCGGTGCCGGCGTCTCCTCGATCACCTTCTGATGCCTGCGCTGGATCGAGCAATCGCGTTCGAAAAGATGGACGACGTTGCCGTTGCCGTCGCCGAAAATCTGGAACTCGACGTGCCGCGGTTCTTCGATGTAGCGCTCCAGCAGCAGCCGGTCAGCGCCGAACGACTTCTTCGCCTCACGTTGCGCCGATTCGATCGCGCTATGCAGTTCATCCGCGGAACGGACGATCTTCATCCCCTTCCCGCCGCCGCCCGCGCTGGCCTTGACCAGGACCGGAAATCCGATCCTCGCCGCCTCGGTAGTCAACGTGTTGACGTTCTGATCTTCGCCGTCGTATCCCGGAACGACCGGCACGCCCAGCCGTTGCATCAAATGCCGCGACTCCGCCTTCGATCCCATCGCCGCGATCGACGACGCCTTCGGTCCGATGAAGACGATGCCTGCGTCGTCACACGCCGCCGCGAGCTCCGCACGCTCGGAAAGAAATCCGTAGCCGGGATGGATCGCGTCGGCCCCGCACTTCCGCGCCGCATCGATCACGCGCGCAACGTCAAGATACGTCTCGCGCGCATCGCCGCTGCCGAGGGGAATGGCATCATCGAAATAGCGCCGAACGTAGCGGATGTCGTCCGCCTCGGAGTAGCCAAGCACCGACTCGATCCCGGCCTCCCGGCACGCGCGCGCAATGCGCACCGCGATCTCGCCGCGGTTGGGAACGAGGACTTTGCGGATGGCAGTCGGGTGTCGGGTGTCGAGTGTCGGAGGCGCCTTCGGTTTCATCGGTTCTCCGACCCCCGACTCCCGGCTCCCGACTCCCGGTTCCACGGCGCCTTCTCCTTTTTCAGGAATGCCGCCATGCCGCCCTGTCCCTCGGACGAAACTCTCCGCGCGGCAATCGCTTCGATCGTGTACGGAATCGCGTCAATCAGCTCGTGCGACGCAACATGCGCGATCAGCTTCTTGCACTCCCGCACCGCTTCCGGTCCGGACGATTTCAGCGTGGCAATCGTTTCCGCGAGTGCAGCATCAACATCGTCGACGACGCGATGTATCAGTCCGATGCGTAGCGCGCGTTCAGCGTCGAAACGCTCACCAGTGAGGAAGAGCGCCCGCGCGTGCGTCTCGCCGATCTTGGCGATGACGTACGGCGAGATCACCGCTGGCAGAATCCCGAGTTTGACTTCCGACAATCCGAACTTCGCATCTCGCGACACGATGGCGATGTCGCAGACCGCGACGAGACCAACGCCGCCGCCGATTGCTGCGCCCTGAATCCGTCCGATGACCGGCAGCGGACACTCATTCATCAGCGCGTACATCCGCGCCAGTTGCGACGAATCGCGGACGTTTTCATCGCGCGTGTAGCTGACCATCCGCGACATCCAGTTGAGGTCCGCGCCCGCGCAAAAATTCACGCCGGTCCCGCGCAGCACGACCACGCGCGCGCTGCTTGCGCCGAGGCCGCCGAACAGATCGATCGCCTCGGCGATCAACTCTTCATTGAAGGCGTTATGAACGTCCGGCCGGTTCAGTGTGACGGTGAGGACGCCATCCGCTTCCTCGACGAGAAGGGTTTTGTAATTCATGCGGCGGGGATTGTATGCGGGGGGTGGGGAGTAGGGTGTAGGGAGTGGAAGACCGCAATCTCCCACGCCCCCCCACTCCCAAAACTCAGTGCCTCGCCGACCGTTTCCTCGGCGTCGATGAGAACGTGTACCTCGGCGTCAGTGTGTACGCGCCGGTCGCGCCGACGGTGCCGTTCGCCTCGACCTTTGCAAAGATTGCGATGTTGCCCGGCGGCAGGAGCGTGGGGAAGAAATTCGCGGTCAGCGTCGCCGAGCTGTTCGCGGCGATGTTCTGCACGACCGTGGTTGTCAGACCGCTCGACATCGTCACCTTCAACGGCGTATCCGTCGCCGTCACGGTTACCGCGACCGGCGACGTATTCGTCGTGAATGTGTAGAAATCAACGTCGCTCGCGCTGCAGATCTTCGCAGCGACCGTCTGCCCGTCCATGAGATTGCCAAAGGCGGTCGCCTGGGTGTCGTTCGGTTCGTAATTGTCCGTGCAGACGGCGACGCTGGTTCCGCCGTTCGCGATCAGCACAAAGTCCTGCGACGACGAGCGCGTATCGCCGATCGCGCCCTTCACGATGAGGTGATACGTACCCGGAACCGCGTTCGCGATCTCCACTTCCTCGGTCGTATCGGTGTTGTTGACGCCTTTGGTCGCGACCGCGTTCGGATTGTTTTTGTCGAGCACGTACGGACGCACGGTCGCGCCGGACGGATCGACCACGCGCAGATCGAGATCGTTGACGAGCGATTTGTCCGCGAGCAGATCGTCGTCATCAGGTTGCGGGTTCGGCTGCAGCAGGACTTCCGGATCGAACCACCCGAGGACTACCCGCAGTTTCTGCGACGCCGCGAGCGTGATCGGGAAATCTGTTTCCTGCCCATTCGCAATCGTTCCCGTCCGGATGCGCGAGCCGGTGCCGTTGTCGTCGCGGATCAGGTCAGCCGACGCCTTCGCATCCGCGAGGCCAAAGCCGAACGTGTAGTCGGGACCGGCGTTGCCGAGGTCGTCGGCACCGGCGATCAGGAGTGTCTTCAGCATCGGCGCGTTCGGCGTCTTGCCGAACGTCTTGCGGAACTGCTGCGTCAGGAGCCCCGCGATTCCGGTGACGACCGGCGCCGACATCGACGTGCCCTGAATCGTCGCGTAGTTGTTGTTTGGAAATGTCGAGAACTGATCGGTGCCTTTGGCCACGAGCTCCGGCTTGATCCGGCCATCGGTGGTCGGGCCGCGCGAGCTGAACGGCGCGATCGCCAACCCGAGGGGCTGGATCGCGCCGACAGTCAACGAATTCTTCGTGCTGGCCATGAGACCGACGCTGATCGCTGCCGTATGCGTCAGGTGCTTGTCCTTCTCGCAATATCGTTCACCCGCCGATGTCTGGCCTGCGGAACAGTTGAATGGCGGCGCAGTCGGGCAATCGGTGCCGCTGCCATTCTGCGAATAGCAGAACGTGTGCGAGTCGACCTCTTCCGTGTCGTAGTTGAAGTGTTTATGCGGCGACCACGGCTGCTGGAGACTGGGATTGCCTTCCTGCGCGTCGTTGCCGGCGGCATGGACGACCAACGGCTCGCCGGGGGCGTGCATCACCTGGTCGTAGGGCTCCGATTCCAGACCGCTGTAGCCGCCGAGGTATTCGCCGGCGCCGTACCAGACGGTGCCTTCCCAGCTCAGGCTGTAGTCCCATGAGTTGTTGTCGGCGGAGCTGCCCAACGCCACGAGCCCCGCCTTGGCAGCCATGAGCAGATCGAAATCGACGTTGGCGTCGAATGCTTGGAGCGTGGCCGCCGGCGACATCCCTTTCGCGGCCGAATTGAGCCCGGCGGCGATCATCGTGCCGGAGACATGCGTGGCGTGGCTGTCGACCGGACGACTGGCAGCGAAGTGAGTGACCGCGCGGCCACCAAACTCCGCGTGCGCGACGTCCGGAGTGCCGTCCGGCTCGAAGATCGACAGGACTACGCCGTTGCCGGTCAGGTTGTACGGCGCGCTGAAAAGCGGCGTGACGTTGGAGATCTGCGCGGCGACAGCATTGAGACTCTTGATGTGCAGCGGCGGTCCATACACGCCGAACACGCGCTCGTCCTGCGCCAGCGCCAGCGTGGCTGATGACGGAATCCGCACCGTCAGCCGCTGCCGTCCCGCCCTGGCGACTGCGAACGGCATGTCGATCGTGCCGCCCACGGCTTCGATTGCAGCCTGCGCGTCGTCGAACGTGACGTCGTTCTGAAAAAGGATCCGCAGCCGCGCGAACGCCTTCCCCTTCGTTGCCTCGGCGTACGCATCCCGCGCGATCTTTTGCGACGCGTCGTACGCGCGCAGCGAACGGATGCGCGCATCGCTCGGAACCGCGGCGCCGTCGCGAATCCGCACCAGATAACGATGATTCGCCATCGGCTGCTGCACGTCGATCCCCTCGGCAGCCAGCTGCGCGCTCGCTGCGGCGTCGAGCGGGACGTCGCTTTCGAGGATGTAGTGCCGCATCGGCGAGGAACGGTCCGGCGGCAGAGCCTGAGCGACGATCGGCAACAGAAACAGCACGAAAGCGGAAGCAAGGCGATGGCGCGTGAGCATTTTGGGATCGGTCTCCGTTACGTCAATTGAGCGGCGGAACGTCACGCGCGACGTGTTGATTGCTATCGATCAGGGCGTAACGGCTTGTTTACAATAAAAAAGTGGTGCCCGAGGTCGGACTCGAACCGACATGAGGGTTAACCTCGGCAGATTTTGAGTCTGCTGCGTCTGCCATTTCGCCACTCGGGCAAGGTGAAACCAGAAACCAGAAACATGAAACCAGAACGATGCAAGCCACCCTCATACTTCTGGTTTCTGGTTTCTGGTTTCTGGTTTAGCGTTTCTGGTCTCTAGTTTCGCTTTCGCGCAATCGTGCAACTCTTCATCAGTCAAAACCCGATTCGTCGACTTCGCCAGCTGGAAAATCTCCTTGGCCAGCCCTTCATCCTGCGGATAACCGTGGGCGTCCAGCCAGTAGATCACGTTCGATAGTCCGCACATCGGACCCACTTCGATGATCTGCTCGAGACCGAACATACCTGCGGGAACGCCGGAGTAAACGCGGTCGGCAAGCCACTCGCTTCCCTTCTTCTTCGCTTTGATGATCGCCGCGGCATGAACGCCCGTTCCCGTGCGGAAGGCGTCGCGTCCGAAAACGGGATACTGATCGGGCAGCGGAATGTGTACCGCCTCCGAGACAAACCGCACGTACTCGGGCAGTTTGGTGAGGTCGTTGTCGATCCACTCCATCAACTTCAGATTGACCATTAATAGATCGATCGGCGTGTTCCCGACGCGCTCGCCAATCCCCGCCGCCGATCCGTGAATCCGATCGGCTCCCGCTTCGATCGCGGCGATCGAGTTGATGACTCCAAGCCCGCGATCGCTGTGCCCATGCCAGTCGATCTTCACCTCGGGATTGACGCGATCGACGACACCGCGCACGAACCGGATCAGATTGCGCACGCCCCACGGCGTCGCATGCCCGACCGTATCGCACACGCAGACCCGCTTCGCTCCCGCCTCGATTGCCGCGGTGTACAGCTTCTCCACATCCTCCGGCTTGGCGCGCGTGGTGTCCTCGGTGACATACATGACCGGCAGCCCCTCGGCCACGGCAAACCGCACCGCCTTCGCCGACTGCTCGATGATCCAGTCGAGCTCCCACTCCTCCGCAAACTGCCGGATCGGCGACGACCCGATGAACGTACACGCCTCGATCGGAATCCCGACCTTCTGCGAGATCTCCACGATCGGACGGATGTCATTCTCATGCGTCCGCGCCGCGCAATTCGCGGCGATGTTCAGCTTCGCATCGACGATCTCCCGCGCCAGCCGCTCGACACTCTTTTGCACATGCGGCCCCGCCCCGGGCAGTCCGATGTCCGAGGTATCGACACCAATGTCGTTCTGAAAATGCAGGATGCGAATCTTCTCGTCGATCGAAGGATCGGTCACGGACGGCGACTGCAACCCATCGCGCAACGTCTCATCATCAAACTGAATCTTCTTCGCCGACGGCCGCGCCGCCCGCTCCGAGCCAAGGTTCCAGTCGTAGATGAGATCGTGAAGAGTGTCGGTCATCGAGCGTCGATGATAACGCGAGCATTTCCTCTGCGTACATCTGCGTAATCTGCGGATACCGGCTTAGTTGTTGCTCACCCCATAGCCGTGGTCGCTTTCGAAAAAGCTCCGCCCGAAGCGCGGCTCGTGCTCACGGTTCCCATTCGCGAGCTCGGACTCCGGCTCGAAGAATCGCCGGTGGCCGAATACGTTCATCGCCTCTACTCCGAGTTGGACGCTGCCGGCCTCCACCACTATCGCCCGATGTGCTACCTCTCCGACGAATGGGGCTGCCCTTCCGAAGAGCCGGTCATCGGCATCCCCTTCTACCTCGGCGACCCGCGCGTGCGGCACATCGAGGATGCCATCAACGACATCGAGAACGAGCGCGAGATCATGATGTATCTCCGCCACGAGGCCGGGCACGCCTTCAACTACGCGTACGACCTCTATCGCACCGACGAGTGGCATGCGCTCTTCGGATCGTTCCGCCGTCCCTACCGCGACGACTATCCCTTCGTTCCCTTCTCCCGCGACTACGTGCGCCACATCGCCGGCTGGTACGCGCAGAAGCATCCCGACGAGGATTTCGCCGAGACCTTCGCGGTCTGGCTCGATCCCGACTCGCACTGGCGCCGCCGCTACGCAAACTGGGGAGCGATGCGCAAGCTGCTCTACATCGACCGGATCGCAGCCGAGGTTGGCGACGTGCCGCCGCCGCATCCCAGCGGACAGACCGACGTAACGGTGGACGAGATGGAGCAGACGGTCGAGCAGTTCTACCGCGACGTTCACGCCGACGAGTCGGAGATGATCGCCGGCCTCGCGCTCGACACCGATCTGAGCGACATCTTCGTCGATCCATCCCGGCGCCGCGAAGGACTCGACTATCGCCCAGCCGGAGAGCTGCTGGCCGAGCATCGCCGCGACATCATCGACAAGGTCAACGAATGGACCGGCGTCCGACGCACGCTGGTGCGCGCGCTCGTCGTTGCCGCCGAGGAGCGCGTCCGCGATCTCGCCCTGCTCTCGCAGCGCGATCGCAGCCGTTCCGAAATGGTCGAATTCACCGTCTACATCACCGCGCTGTCGATGACCTTTCTCACCGGAAAGCGTCCGCTGCGCCACAGGAAGGTTCCATGAAAATCGCAGTGCTCTTCGGGCAGTTCGAAGACTACGAAGAACAGCCTGGCGCCGATCTCGAGGCCGCCAAACCAAAGCGGAAACGGAAAAAGAAGAAGACCGACGTCGAGGCGATCACAGACGCCCTGCGCGAGCTCGGACACGACGCCACGACCTTCCCGATCGACGGCCGTCCGCAGACGCTGGCCCGCCTGGCGCGCTCGGACGCCGATCTCTATTTCAACCTGATCGAGTCGTACAACGGCGACGACACGATGGAGATGCACTTCGCCGCCTACCTCGACCTGATCGGCAAGCGCTACACCGGAGCGGGTCCGCAGGGTTCATACCTGGCCATGGACAAAAGCATCGCCAAGACCATCATCCGCGACCACGGCCTCTTCACTCCCTACTCCATGGTGATGGACAAGGGACGCGTCGGCCACGCGCAGGACATCCGTTTCCCGGTCATCGTCAAACCGGCCACCGAGGATGCATCGAAAGGGATCGACGCCGCCGCGGTGGTGTCGTCGATCAAAGACCTCTTCGAACGGATTTCGTTCATTCACGACGAGTTCGACTCCGCCGCGCTGATCGAGGAGTACATCGAGGGCCGCGAAATCTACGCCGCCGTCCTCGGCAACGATCCCCCCGAGGCCTTGCCGCTGATCGAGTTGGACCTGTCGAAGCTCCCGAAGGGAACGCCGAAGATCGCCAGCTACGACGTGAAATTCGACGAGAGCACCGATGCCTACAAGAAGACAACGTCCGCCCCGGCCCGCGACTTGGACGACGACGTCGTCGCCGAGATCCAGCGCGTCGCCGTCACCGCCTTCCGCGCCCTCCACCTCCGCGACTACGCCCGCATCGACCTCCGCCTCGGCGCCAACAGCCGCATCTACTTAATCGAAGCCAACCCCAACCCCTGGCTCGACCCCATCGCCGAATTCGCAATGGCCGCAAAGGAGTCGGGCCGGTCGTACACGCAAATGATCGACGCGATCGTGAAGGCGGCGGTGGGGCGGAAGCGGTAGGGGCAACCGTTCGATCGATCGAGACGATTTCGATACCATGCCTTCAAAGGAAAATCGTATGAGTGACACGTTCCGATTCACAGCGATGATCTACCGCGAAAACGGCGGCTACGTTTCTCTCTGCCCCGAGCTCGATGTCGCCAGCCAGGGAAGCTCCGTCGAAGATGCCTCGGCCAACCTTCGTGAGGCGGTCGAGCTGTTTCTGGAGACTGCCGATCCATCCGAGGTTTTGGCGAGAATGCATCAGGAGATGTACGTCTCGGCGCTGGAGGTCACCGCTGGGTAGACTTCGAGTCCTTTCCGGCGCGGAGCTTTGCGCAATCCTCGAAGCACACGGATTCAGGGAAGTTCGGCGCCGAGGCAGCCACGTGGTGATGCAGAAGCGTAGCTCTGACTCAACGATCACTGTTCCCGTCCCTGATCACAAAGAAATACGAATCGGAACCCTTCAGTCAGTCATCCGCCAATCGCAGCTTCCCCGTGAGTTGTTCGAAGCCCGCTCATGAGAGCCATTCCGAAAATTGGCTTCTACCACACGCTACGTCTCAAGCGGTAGATCACGCCGGCTCCAGCGGGCGATCATAGCTGCCATACATCGTTGGCAGCAGACCGCCACTCTCTAAATCAATGCGACGCCGAATCGCCTCGCGCGCCACGATGGATATGATCGCAAGAATTGGCTCGACCACTCTGAACACTTCGGCATCTCCGGGGGCGTAGCCGAACGCATTGTGACCGCGCAAGTGAGCACATTGATCCCGTGTTCGGATCATGTCGTCAATCATCACGTCGATATTTAGGTCATCAGGTTCTGACAATGATTCCTCATCGGCGAATCCAGTCCGGTACGATTGGCGGAGAATGTCACGAAGTTCATTGTTGCCTTTTAAGACAGTTCGTATATGACCGCGGCCGCTGTAGTAAAGTGTTTCGATTACTTTGAACATCCCCAAATAGCCTTCGATTGGATTCCGCCCATCTCTCGCGGCTGTATATTGGCGGATGGTTCGCTCCAAGCCAGCCATAAAAGGAAGCAGCCGCAGATGGTGTTGGTTTAATAAGAACGGCGCGTCAGTCTCGCGGAGCCATATGAGAACCAAGTGACGCTTTTCGCCGACAGAGCTTTCCTCTTCAATATTCTCAGGGACCCGTTCGGCTTCGGCGAAACCGCCTCTGATCTGAAATTCCGGACAGAAGAACGCGATTTTTACCGCCACTTCAGAGGCAAACTGCCGTGCAAAGAGAAAATACTTCTCCGGAGCGCGCGCTATGCGTAGCTCAAGCCAATCCTGGCGTTCGCGACTATTGCTGGCATCGGCGAGGCGAGGCGCAATTCGTATCTCGATTTCGAACTCGTGTACGTCTTCCGTGCTTATCTCTCCTGTGTCGTTCTTTACGACAATAGTGCCGGTCGTAGAAAATTTTATCGATACAGGCTCTCCTATCTCGACGCGCCCCAACTCCAACGGAAACCGAAAAATGGATTTCATAAACTGCTACCCAATGCTCCGACTTTCAACACGAAAGTGTAGCGGAATTCCGTCAGGGGAGGGCATCTTCCGCGGCCCCGACAGCGCACGCCAATACCAGAGAGCCTGGGTTCTGGACGCTTGGGTGATTCCACGCTATCGGCCGAAAGCGATGGCAGGTGCTTCACCGTAGCGTTGACAATTTCGCTGGCGTGAATGCCGCGAACAGGGATTGCGGCTCAATCTCCAACGCCTTCGCGATGCGGATGATGTTCACGAGCGCAACGTTGCGCTCGGCGCGTTCGATCTGACCAATGTAATTGCGATCGAGGCCGGCCAGCTCCGCGAGGCGTTCCTGCGAGAGGTTCCGCTCCGTTCGGATCTCGCGGAGACGTTCACCGAACAGCTTGAGGATCTTGTCGCGCATCGATCACTGCATTTGGACTTGCGCGCGACGAACTCTCCACCTACTATAAGTATCTCTTCCGTTCCGATGACAAGTAAAGGAGTCTGAAATGACCGCCTCCCCGACCCGAATCCGTGACCTTTTCCTTCATCCGCGTCCGACGTACTCACCTGCCGAAGCGGCGGAGGCGGTGGGGATGTCGTTCGACGACTTGTGGGGATTGACGGCGCTTGGGGAGTTGGAAGCGGATAAGAACGGGGACGTGCCGTGGGAGGAGTTGGTGTCGTATGCGATGGATTTCTGGGAGCAGGCGGAGGTCGAGGCGGCGCTGGGTGCGGAGCTGGCGAACGTCCTGCCGGAGCTGCTGCAGCTGGACGATCTGGAGGTGCGCATCCCGCGGATGGAAATCGTGGCGCTGGAACGGATCGCCGTCCGTGACGGCAGGTCGGTCGATGCGGTGCTGGCGCGCGAGCTGCGCGATCTCGTTTCGGCGGAGTCTTCGTGGTTATGTCGCGAGATCCCGGGATTTGCTCAGGCGCTGAACTGGCCTTAGGAGGACGGTTCACGCGGGGGGCGCGGAGAGGCGGAGACCGAAGAGAAGTACCTCCAGAAGGTCCAGATTGTCGGAGTCCCGCAGATCAAGCAGACGCCTAGTACTTTTTGGAGATGCCGGCTTGTTTGAGGACCGCGTTGGCCGTGTGACGAGACTTGATTTGTTGATCGACGACGAAGTAGCGATTCGTGATCGGACTAAACCAGATCTCGTGATCGCCTTTTCCCTGCCGCTCGAAGTGACAAGCGTTCTCGCGCAATACTCTCCTGAGGTTCGGAGTAAACGACTCAGCCATTCAGGAGGCCAGCGTCACGAGCTCCTGCCTGTGGCTGGTCAGCTCGAACGCGATTCCGTCATTCGGAACGTTCGCGGGAAGCAGACCATTGGCTTCGAGGAGATCAGGGATCATGGTCCGGAGCCTGGCCGCTAGCCCCTCGATCGTCTCAGACTCGGTGGCTAATCCCGGCACATCATCGCTCGTCGCAACCCAGACGTTGGCTTCCGGGTCCCAGTCCGCGTGAACATGGTAGGTGTTCGACTCCATCACAGCGGAAGGATAACAGGAAGCGGAATCACGACCTTGTGGCGGCCGTCTCCGCCGCCGCGGAATCGTGACCGCATCACCGACCCCGCACAAAGCGCAGGGTCTGAATTGTTCGGCGCGAGTACGCCCGCATCGACCTCCGCCTCGACCCCATCGCAAAATGATCGACGCAATCGTAAGGGCGGCGAGTGGGAAGGGTGCCATGATTGGGTCTTCAAGAGGAGATCGCGATGCACATCGACACCGGGAACACTGCCTTCATGCTCCTGTGCTCCAGCCTCGTCATGCTCATGACGCCGGGCCTGGCGTTCTTCTACGGCGGTCTGGTGGGCCGCAAAAACGTCCTGTCGATCATGATGCAAAGCTTTGTATCGATGGGCTGGACCACGATGCTCTGGTGGGCTTTCGGCTTTTCGATGTGCTTCAGCGGCGATTTGAAGAGCGGCACCGATCTGGGCGGAATCATCGGCAATTTCCACTGGGCGTTCCTCTCCGGAATCACGCTCGACATGCCGTCTCCGATCAACGCCTCCATCCCGATGATCGTCTTCTGTACGTACCAGATGATGTTCGCCATCATCACACCGGCCCTCATCACCGGAGCCTTCGCCAACCGCGTGACGTTCAAGGCCTACATGCTCTTTCTCACGGCCTGGCTGATCTGCGTCTACTTCCCCTTCGTGCACATGATCTGGGGCGGCGGAATCCTGGCCAGCTGGGGCGTGCTCGACTTCGCCGGCGGAATCGTGGTGCACAACATTGCCGGCATCGCCGCACTCGCCTCCGTTCTCTATGTCGGCAAACGCAAGGTCGAAGATCGAGGGCCGCACTCGATCCCGCTCGTGGCCCTCGGCACGGGATTACTCTGGTTCGGCTGGTACGGCTTCAACGCCGGAAGCGAATTCCGCGTCGACTCGGTAACCGCCGTCGCCTTTCTCAACACTGACATCGCCGCCAGCTTCGCAGCGATGTCGTGGCTTTGCCTCGACTGGATGCAGTTCCGCAAGCCCCGCTTCCTCGGCCTGCTCACCGGCGCGGTCGCCGGACTGGCCACGATCACTCCGGCCGCGGGATACGTCTCCCCCGCCACTGCCTGTCTGATCGGACTCATCGCCGGCGCCGTCTGCTTTTACGCAGTGGCGCTCAAGAATCGCTTGAAGTGGGACGACGCCCTCGACGTCTGGGGCGTCCACGGCGTCGGCGGCTTCCTCGGCATCATCCTCTGTGGCATCTTCGCCACGACGGCCTTCAATCCCGCCGGCGTGGACGGCCTGCTCCGCGGCAATCCCCACTTCTTCCTCGTGGAGCTAGCCGCAGTAGCCATCTCCTCGGCATGGGCATTCCTCTTCACCTACGGAATGCTCTGGCTCATCGACCGGATCACGCCGGTAAAGGTCCAGGAGTCCGACGAGCTCGCAGGACTGGATCAATCCCTGCACGGAGAAACGGCCTACCTCGAGGGAATCTGACCGGTTTTCACGAGAACTATCGGTGAGGTACGACATGTCGCTTCGCAGAATTGCTTTAACGACCGTGTCCTCGATACTGCTCATCGTTCATCCTGTCCTTGAAGCGGCTCACGCTCAAACGACGCTCCCGCACGAATCTGTGGCCCGCTTCAATGGGCCAAGAGGTGAGGCAATCGATCGCGGCGGGAATGTCTATGTCGCCGACTACTACAACAACACGATCCGTAAGATCGAGCCGCTGGGAGTAGTGACAACGCTCGCTGGATCGGCGCGGTTGTCAGGTACCGCGGACGGATCCGGCAGCGAAGCGCGCTTCGACCATCCCTCGGGGTTGGCGAGCGACAGTGACGGCAATATTTACGTGGCGGACAGCGGTAACCACACGATCCGCAAGATCACGCCAACCGGAACGGTGACAACGCTGGCCGGATCGCCGCGTATCGCGGGCAGCGCGGACGGAACCGGTAACGCGGCGCGCTTCAACCAGCCAGAGGGCGTCGCCACCGACAGCACCGGCAACATCTATGTAGCCGATTCTGTGAATCGAACCATTCGGAAGATTACCGCGTCAGGCATTGTGACGACTCTCGCCGGATCTGCAGGCAACCGCGGAAGCACCGATGGAACAGGCGGCGCCGCGCGCTTCGACTCCCCCGCCGCAGTCGCGACAGACGGCGATGGGAACGTCTATGTGAGCGAAATGTTCAATAACACAATTCGCAAGATCACGCCGTCGGGAGCGGTGATGACCCTCGCGGGAGCGCCCGGTTTCTTTAAGACAGGCAGCGCGGATGGACCTGGCTCTGCCGCGCGATTCACCAACCCCGCCGGACTTGCGGTCGACCGAGCAGGGAACGTCTATGTGGCCGACTGGGTCAATGCAACGATTCGGAAGATCACCCCCGCGGGTGTCGTGACGACGTTTGCCGGATTGCCTTCGAAGCCCAAAACCCGGAACGGCGGACGCTGTTGCAACGTGAATGGAGTCGGCAGCGCCGCGCGCTTCGCTGGCCCTTATGGACTGGCGATTGACAGCGCCGGGAACATCTATGTGGCCGACACCTTTGACTGCACGATCCGAAAGATTACGAGGGAAGGAATGGTGTCGACGATCGCCGGCTCTGCTGGCATTTGCGGAACCGCTGACCGATTCGCCAGCGCTGCGCGGCCTCCTTCATGATGAATAATCGCCCGTGGCGTTCTCGCGCCTCCGCGTGAGAATGTCTGAACCGCGCTACGACGCAAGCGCCTCTCGCGGAGGCAACAACCGATCGCGATCGTACGGCAGCTTCTCTTTCGGCGGCAGCACACAACCGAACTCCCGATGCCACCGCTCGCGCGTCTCGTCGTCCGCGTAGTAGCGAAGGTAGATGTCGCTGTCTTCGTCGTGGACCGGGCTGATGTGCCACGCCCCGCCTCCGCCAATCGAAATGATGGTTTCCTCCAGCAGAGCATCGTCGACCAGAAACCGATACAGCTCCGCGTCGCTGAGATGATCGGTTTGCTCAACCACGATGCCGATCTCGAACATCGCTTCGATGATTTCCATCAGCTTCGCGTGCAGCGCCACCTCCTCGGCCGGCGGCTCCTTCGGAATCTCGACGCCCCGCGCCCGAAGAACCTCCAGCGGAACATCCCCCGCCTCCTCGCCACCAAAGAACCTGTCGATCCGTTCCAACTCAGCGATCACGTCATTTTCGTCATCATCAATCAAAGCCACAGCACACCTCCATGCCCCCGAGGCTCCCTCGGATTCTGCGCCGAGTCAATTTCTTCTACTGGTGGTGGAGAAGTTCGCGACAGACGGGGAAACCGGTAATCTCATTCAGAGCGCGCGTAGCTCAGCGCGAGAAGGTGCTGGTCAACATCAGGGAGGCGCTATGAAACTCTTGCCCGCCGTCTTCGAGGAGCGAGAAATCCGTCGTGTCTACGACGAGAAGAGTGAGACCTGGTTCTTCTCGGTCGTTGACATCGTTCAGGTGCTGACGCAGCAGCCCGACTTTCAGGCAGCGAGAAACTACTGGAAGGTTCTCAAAAACCGCCTTCGCAAGGAGGGAAGTGAGTCGGTTACAAAATGTAACCGACTGAAGTTGCCGGCAGCAGACGGGAAGAACTACGTCACCGACGTCGCCACCGCGGAGACCCTGCTCCGCCTCGTCCAGAGCGTTCCCAGCCCCAGGGCCGAGCCCATCAAACTCTGGCTGGCCAAGGTAGGCCACGAACGGATGCAGGAAATGTCCGACCCCTCGAGAGCACTCGATCGCGCCCGCGAGACCTGGCAGAAACACGGACGCAGCGAAAAATGGATTCAACAGCGCATGACTGGTCAGGAAACGCGGAACAAGCTCACCGACTATTGGGCCGATCACGACATCAGGAAGGGCGAGGAGTTCGCGATTCTCACCAACGTCATTCACCAGGAGTGGGCCGACGTCACCGTTCAGGACCACAAAGCCATCAAAGGTCTCAAGAGCCAGAATCTGCGCGACCACATGAGTGAGGCCGAACTGATCTTCACGGCCTTGGCCGAGCTATCCACGCGCCAGATCGCGGAGACGAACGAAGCCACCGGCATGGATGAGAACAAGATCGCTGCAACGAGCGGCGGCAGGATCGCGAAACGTGCACGCCTGGAGCTGGAAGCAAGGACCGGTAAGAAGGTCGTGACCGGCGAAAACTACCTGCCACCACGCCGTGTCAAAAAACTTCGGGGGAAGAACGATGAATGAAGACAACACTTCCAAGCTGAAGGGATACACCGCCAACCACGCCTATTGCATTGTTCCGCGAACTCGATAGCCGAGGCGCTCGAGCTCCGCGGTCACGCGCGCGACGTGATCCCCCTGGATCTCGATCTCGCCGTCTCCCGCCGTCCCGCCGGCCCCGCATCGTTTCTTCAACGCCGCCGCCAGCTCCGACAGCGACGCCGCGGTCATCTGAAATCCGCTCGCGACCGTCACGCTCTTCCCCGCCCGCCGCTTGCGATCGATGACCACGCGAATGATCTGCTTCGACGGCTCCTGATCCGTCCGCGCGTCCACCGCGCCCTCCTCCCGCAGCCGCTTCGCAGCTTCAGGATCGCTGGTCCAGACGAGGCGCGATTTCATGCCCGCAAGGATAGGGTACCTCCGCTTCTCCCCAAGGAAACGGTTTCACGCGGAGGCCGCGGAGAGGCGGAGATTGATCCCTCCGCGCCTCAGCGGCTCCGCGTGAAAAGAGGGTTCTACTGCTATCGAGGAAGTGGATCGCTGGCGGAAAGAGCTGGCGGCGTAGAGCTGCCGGTGGCAGATGGTTGGCGACTGTCTCCGCGCCTCCGCGTGATCAACTTCCGAAGCGCCGCTCCGATCGATCGAAGACCACCCATCCTTCCGTCGACGCCCGCTCCATTTCCGCCACGAACTCTTCGATCGTGCGGGCGTGCAGATCGTCGGCAACCGCGGAAGAAGTAGTGACTTCCCGCATCTCGTGCCAGCAATGGTCGTCCGCGTACAGCGGTCGATCGGCGAAGAACAACTCAGGCAGACGCACCTGATCCGCGATGAAGAATTCTCCGCGATCGACAGCCTCGAAAAGCCTTCCAGCCAAGCTCGCGTCACACTCGCCGCGAAAGACCACCGCGCCCCACTGCTTGTAATTAGAACCGTCGCGATACTCAACGCGCGTGTTCATTCACCCGAGGGTACCTCGGCATAAGACACATGCGCTACGAGAGCGTCTGCACACCAAGCGCGGCGAGGTATGAAAACGTCGCGTCGTAGTACTCGGGCGATCGCGTTGGATCCTTGCGGCTTCCCGGCGGGATGAAGATCACCATTCCCTGCCGAGCGCGCGTTAGCAGCACGCGATAGGCATTGATCAGGTAACGCTGGTTATCGCGATTGTTCACGTTCGTCCAGCGGCTGCCGCGGAAATCGTGGAAGCTCCAACCGTGGTCATTCAGTCGAAGATCGGCGTCCCACGTCACGCATGTCCAGTCGAGTTCCAGTCCCTGCACCTGAAACTCCGTCGCCGCATCTTCGAGGTAGTAGCTTGACCGAGTGTCGTCCTTCCCGTTCAGAAACCAGTGCACAGGATCGACATCGACACGAATATCGATCGCGTGGGGCTTCAGGCGCTGCGCCTTTGATGAAGCGACGAGCCCGTATCGCTCCGATCCGCGCGCGTGATCCCGAACCCATTCCTTCGCGGCGTCGAGATCGCGAGTGATGGCAATCGGGAATCGCTCCTCCATCTTCTCCAGCGCCTCGGACGCTGCGTGCCGCTCTTGATCAAGCACGGCTTTGACAAATGCAGAGACGTTGTCCGCCCGAAACGATCGCATCGACACCGCGAGATGGAGACAGTCGTCAAGATTCGTATTCGGACGATTGCGCACCGCCTCGAGCGCGTGACCGGCGGCATATTCGCTGTCGGTGAGACGGGAAGAGATGTGCATCTGCCAGTCGGGAAAACGCGCATTCACGGCCTGCAGCCACGCATCGATACCAGCCTCGCCCGTGTTGATCTCTTGTCCTCCGCCGACGAGACAGACTACGACCGACCAGTCCGCATGGCGATCCATGTATGACAGTAGAAACTCCGGCTCTGACTGCGCGAAGTCGGCGATATTCTTCTTCCGGCGCATGAAATTCGCCGTCATCTCCAGCGTCCACGCGCGCTGCGCTTCATCGAAGATCGCTACATGTTCGGCCGGCGCTGCAGGATCGACAATCGCGTCGTCGCGAAAGTGATGCACGTTCTGGATGAACGCCTTCACGCTTTCGCCGACCTTCCCCTTCCGCGCACGCACGCCGAGGGCGCGTTGCCGCGCAACTTCGTCGCGGGTAAGCGCCTCACGAAGAACAGCCACAAGCGGACCATTGCCGGAGAGATAGACGGCAGGAGCGGTGATATCTGCATCGGTGCGCCGCGTCGCGACATTGAGACCAACGAGCGTCTTGCCCGCTCCCGGTACACCCGTCACGAAGCAGATCAACTTTTGCTTCGACCTCTTCGCCTCGGCGACAAGCTCCTCCAGATGTTGCGAGGTGACACGAAGATTCTCAGCGCCAGCGTCATGACGCGCAATCGTTTCCACCGAGTGTTGCGCGTACAACGCCCGCGCCGCTTCGATGATCGTCGGCGTAGGCCGATACGACGCCGCAGCCCAGCGCTCGGCATCGATCGCCTCTGCGGCAAAGAGCGACGCGGCGCGATCGATGAGATCGCGAAAGGTGGCCCCGTTCACCGCAACTGGGCGAACGACACCATCAGCATCGCGATGCAGCGTCGCGGGGGGCACATTGACCGCGTCAGTCGCCACGAGGAACGGAACGATCGTCAGGTGATGACTGCCCTCATGGAAGTTTTTCAGATCGAGCGCGTAGTCCCAACCCTGATCCATGGCCGCGCCATCGAAAGTGCTCGCGCCCACCTTGAACTCGACCACGAATACGACACCGGCAACCAGCAGGACCACATCGATCCGCCGCCCCATGCGTGGGATGCTGAACTCAAAGAAGATGGCGCCGCTCAGCCCGCGAAGCCGCTCTCGCAGGAAGGCAATCTGCGCTAACCACGCATCCCGCTGCGTCTCCAGCATCGCAAAGCTGCCGTTCTTCGCGAGAGCGCCGAGAATCGCTTCGGTGGTGCTCGCGCGGAACTCATCGATTGATGACGCATACCATGCGCGAGATGTATTCACGAATTGCACAATGCATCATGCCAGGATTTGACGCCACACGATTCGCCGGGATCATCACTTCCCGCTCGGTGCTGTTTGTCAGGCTACAGCGTCGTCACCAAGTGTCGCATTGGTCATTTCGAGAGAATCAAGAATTTCAGGAAAGTTCGTCCTAAGGTACTCAGAGACGCTCAATTCTGCCGACTTATCACGAAGGTGTTGCTTTACGAGGCGCATCTCTTCCTGAGCTCGGGCGATAACGTCTGCCCAGGAGAACACCCATAACTTCATGTTCTCCCAGCTATCGATACAGCCGATCGGTAGGTTATCTTTGTGACGCTCGTCTTCGGAATCTGTCCGAATCTCGCTGCTCACTAAAAAGATGTCGAATCGCGTCGACAGTTTGTCGAATTCCGCTGAGCTGCGAATCGTCTTTCCGTACCGTCGTATCTGCGCGATTTCCTTGTCACCAATCGGCACCTTCGGAGCCTTCAGTTCGACCAACAGATGGTGGTTCTTTGGATCGATTGGGTAATCTCGTGATGCCGCGAGAAACAGGTCAGGAATGTCACTCACGCCCGCTACAGCACGGATGGCCTCATCTGACGAGGCACCGAGGCCTGCCTCCTCGCGGTGTTTTCGAATTACCTCTCGAAAGCTTTGATCACTCGTCGCAAGATGAAATTGCGGCCCAAACAGCCATCCCTGCGGCTCCAGTATCCGATGGAGGTGCTTGCGCTCCTTAAGGTGCTTCGCGAAATCGCCGTAGACAAGCTCGTGAAGCACACGTAGGAAATTTAGTCGGTTCGTAACCTCAGCCGACATCCGGATGATCGAATCAAGTGTCGTACGCTCCAGCAGTTGACGAAATTTCTCGATATCTTCATCAGAAAGCGAAGCAACTTCTTCAATTACCGTCAAGAAGTTTTCATTCTCAAACGCTCTCCGAAGAAGGAGGAAGATCGCCGCCCTCTGTCGCTTCGTCATACCTTCAATGTTGACGGCCTCATTGAGTTTTTCTAGAAGCACATCGTACACGGCTTGCTGTACGGACGCGACCGGATCAGGAGTTGAAGTTTCTCGGTGGTGTCGATACGGGTAGAAATCCTCGCGCCTCGCCGACTCAATAAATCTACGTCGCTCGTCGCGCCGGTACTTCTCGGTAAAACTTTTCACTCGATCGACGACAGCGTCGCGAATGAGCGCGAAACCTCCGTCCATCTGTATGAGCGATTCCCGATTCGCGCTCACAATTGTCTCGAAATACCGGCTCTCGACGAGAGCGAGATAATTGCTGAGAAGAGAGATGTCCGGCTGCACGCCGAGAACCGTGCGTCCTTTTGAGGTGAATAGTACCTGTTGCGGGAACCGCGATTCATCGACGGACCGCTTCAAGAGTACATGCTCTACCCTCACCTTGCCTCGGATTGTGCCAGAGCGTTGGATAACCTCCTCGGAACGACGAGCAACAAGGCTACCAACATCTATCGCGTCACCATTGACCGTGATCTGCTTTGAACTGTTGCCGAGGAGGAAACTGCAGAATTGCGAAGTCATCTCAGCGCTGATACGCGCCGGCGTAGGTGTCTCCTTGCCGTGATCCAGCAGATTGAAGATCGTAATCGAAGTTCCGGCAGGCGTGCCAGCGTCAACGATTCTTTCACGGATGCGAAGCGCAGCGCGATCGTCCGCATTCAAAGAGAAAGTACATTCAACCTTTCCGTTGTCTTTAGTCGCGGAAACCGTGCGCCAAGCACTTAATGAGCCTACTCGATAGACCGCCAAACGACCGACTCCGAACCTTCCGAAGGCGGAGCGATCCTCCCTCTCATCGGGCTGAACGCCGACGAGACAGAATCTGCGCTTCAAGACGTCTGGCGTGATTCCGGAGCCGTTATCAGATACTGACAAACTTGTGATTGCAAACAGATCATTTTGCGCAAATGTGATGTCAACGACGTTGGCGTTCGCGTCAAAGCCATTCGCCACGAGTTCGCCGATCGCCCGCGCGGTCGTTGTGTATTTCTGGCTGCCAAGATGCTCAGGAGCAAGGCGGGGATCAAACTGCCATTCAATGTCGTACTCGCGAGAGGACTGTTCGTTATCTACCTGCTGCGGCATCCGGCGAGTTTACCCTTAGGTGGGTCTCAAACACGAAGTGAGCACGAGACGCACCAACGTCGAGACTGCTCCTGCACAGCCGTCGCGCGTTCATCCACGGGGACGCTTCATCGCGGAGCCTCCGAAGACTACTTCTGAGCGTTTCCGCCGCTTCGCCGGGAGGTCGCGCGCCGGTCGAGTACTCGGACGAGGCTCGACACACTGCAATCGAGCGCATCAGCCAAACGGCGGAGCATCGCTAACCCAGGCAGAGTCAGCCCTCGCTCCATATTGCTGATGAACGGGTGATTCGAGTCGATCAGCGCGGCGAGTTGCTGCTGCGTGAGGCCGCGGGCGAGGCGAAGCTGGCGAAGCTGCCGCCCGAATATGACGCCGTCGCTTTCGCCCTTTGTCGCGGTTGAGCGCGCAGTTTTCATTGACGATCCGTGCGATTGAATGTATCGTTAACAGTACAAACGAAGGAGATCATCATGGACGCCAACACCAAATCCCGTATCCGCCACATCTTCCTTTCTCCCCGTCCTCACTTTCCGCTGAATACCGTCGCGGAGTTGTTGGAGATGTCGATCGACGAGTTGAAGGCGGAGATTAAGGATGGCGCGATTGTAGCGGTTTCGACGGCGGTCGGGGTGCGGGTGACGCGGGAGGAGATGATGGCGGCGGCGATGGGGCGGTGGGAGTTGGCGGTCATCGAAAGGGCGCTGGGGCGGGAGGCGTCGCGGGTGTTGCCGGAGGCGATCCGGCTCGTCGAGTTGCGGGCGCGCGTTCCTCGGTATCAGAGAGAGAGCTGCGGTATCTGGCGCGGCAGGAGGGGACGTCCATCGGCACCATCCTGTCGCGCGAGCTGGAAGACATGGCCTCGGCGCGTGTCGAGGAGCTGGCGGCGGCGGTGCCGTCGGTCGCGGTCGCGCTGCAGTTTACGGGCGGGGCGGAAGGCTGATCCGCAGATTACGCAGATTAACGCAGACCCTCTAATACTTCTTCGAAATGCCAGCTTGTTTGAGGACCGCGTTGGCGGTGTGACGAGACTTGATTCGTTGATCGACGACAAAGTAGTGATTCGGTATCGGACTGAACCAGATCTCGTGATCGCCTTTTCCCTGCCGCTCGAAGCGACAGCCGTGGTCGCGCAAGGCTCCTTCAGGTCCCGAGTAAACGACTCAGACATTTTCAGGAGGCCAGCGTCACGAGCTCCTGCCTCCGGCTGGTGAGCTCGAAGGCGATACCGTCGCTCGGAACGCTCTCGGGAAGTAGACCGTTGGCTTCGAGCAGCTCGGGAATCATGGTCCGGAGCCTCGCCGTCAGCGCCTCGATCGTCTCCGCCTCGGTTGCCAGCCCCGGCACATCGTCGCTCGTCGCAACCCATACATTCGCTTCCGGGTCCCAGTCCGCGAGCACGTGATAGGTGTTCGATTCCATCGCAGTGGAGAATAACAGGAAGCGAATGCCCTACGGAACGGCTGGTGGCCGCGGAACCTTCTGCCCTGTTTGCAGCGGCTGGATTTCGGCCGGCGGCTCCGGCGGGAGGACCGCAGGCGGGGAGATGCGGGCGGAGGCGAGGCAGCGCATGACGTCGCCGATGTCCGAGCCAGGGGAACGTCTGGCGTACCTGGCTGAAGCGGTGGAACAGCAGTTCGAGCGGCGTCCGGTTTCGTCTCTGAGGATTTCGCGATGGCTTGCTCTCATCTCATTTTCCTCGGCGGTGGCAGGAAACGACCGGGCGCGCTTGCACGCGCCCGGTCTCCCTCCCGCCCATCACAATTACGCTTCTACTGCCTTCGGCGGCGTTACAGGCGGCGGCGTGCCGGGAGCCGGCGCCGTCTTCTTACGGCGCTTGATGCTCTTCAGACGCTTCACTTCCTGCAGGTGAGGCACGAGTACGGCGTTCGCCGGATCGCGCGCCAACTGCTCACCGATGTTGAACGCCTGTCCGGCGATCAACGCCACGCGCTGGCGGCGAATGAGGTTCGCTCCGGCGACGCCATTCCAGCATCGACCGCAGCTCACCCTCCACCACACTCCAGCGGTTGACGTCGTCCGACAACTGACGCATCGGCAGCCGGCTGGCCGACCGCCTGCGATACGTTCTCCAGCGCGCCGATGACGTTGAACGACGCCTGCAGAATCGGATCGGATGTATTTGCGCGGCGGCGCAGTACACGGTGTGTGACCGAGGGGTACACGGTGCGGGCCGAGGGGTACGCAGTGTGGGACCGAGGGGTACAAGATGCGCGCCGGTCGTCACCCACTGCGAGCCGGCGGGCCCACAGCGCGGGCCAAAAGAACGATCCGCAGATTCCGCAGATGTAGGCAGAGGCGACCTCGCCGGATCGGTCGCTCGTGGCAACCCATACGTTCGCTTCCGGCTCCCGGTCCGCGAACGTGGTAGATGTTCGGTTCCATCGCAGCGGAACAATAACGAAAGCGATTCTTTCGCCTTCTGGCTGGCCCTTACTCGTAGTGCGTCCACATCCGGATGACTTTCACGATGCGCTCGCGGCGGAGGAGCTGGTAGACGAGGCGATGGTGGATGTTGATCCGGCGCGAGAAGGCTCCGTCGAGATCGCCGACAAGTTTCTCGAACGGAGGAGGAGATTGAAAGGGATCGGTGCGGAGGATGGCGAGCAAGGCTTCGGCTTTGGGCTTGAGGCCGGAGCGGCTTAGCTTCTTGGCGTCTTTCGGGGCCGGCGGCGTGAAGACGATTCGCCAGGCGCTCACCAGTCGAGCGACTCCAGACACTCCTTGACCGGCGTGGCCAATCCCTTGCGGATCGAGGCGCGCATTCCGGGGATCGAGAGCAGGTAGAGCGTTTCCTGGATGGCGCGCCAGTCGTCCATCGAGACCAGGACGGCGTCGGCGCGTTTGCCAGTGATCTGCACCGGCTCGCTCGTGACGGCGGTTTCGTCGATCAGTTTGTAGAGATTCGTCCGCGCTTCGCTGGCGGTGATCGTCTTCATAGGCGCAATCGTACGGGATCGCGTACGTGTGCGTCAAACGGCCGTCAGGAGTACCCTTCCGTGGAGCTGAACTTGCTCGCTCTCGCGAATCAGGAGGAAGACCCCATGAGAATCGCCGCCCTCGCCGCGTTGCTGTGCGCACTTGCGCTGCCGATCTTCGCCCAGGAAATGGAACAGATCCTTCTGCCCGTCGCTCCCTCGGTGGTCATGTGTGCTTACAACTCACGCTATGAGACGCACCTCGTCGTCTATAACCAGAACGCGCGGACGGTGAAGACGGACTGCGCCGGCGATGGGTGTGGCGAGATCGGCGCGACGGCGGGGCGCGAGTTGACGGGCAATGCCGCGTCGATGCCGCTTCCCACCTTCCTTTACATGCCGAAAGCGGATGCGAACGGCCTGCGGATGTCGCTCATCGTCGAAAGCGGCGACCGCGACAAACTGGAAGACCGCACCTTCGCCGAGCTGCCGATCGTGCACGCCTCCGAATTCGTCGACAAGAAGATCAGCTTCGTCGGCGTGCGCATGGATCCCGGATTCCGCCAGACCATCCGTATCTTCGGACTGGATGGCACCACCTACGGGACGGTTCAGGTTCGCGCGTACGATCTGACCACCGAGGAGCTGGTGTACGACGAGACGATGTGGCTGTGGCCGATGAGCGACGAGCGCACCGAACAGGGCCAGGCGCTACGGCCGTCGTTCAGCATGGAGTGCGATCTCTCCGAAGATATCCCGGCCAACGGTCATCATGTCCGGATCGAGATCGAGCCGCTCAGCGAGGGGCTGAAGTTCTGGGCGTTTGTCTCGGTGACAAACAACAAGACCCAGCACTTCTACACGATCGTGCCGCGGTAGGACGGGGGGGTCAGTGGCGCGCCGCGCGATGACGGGCCAGATCCGCTGTGATCGTGACGGTGTCGCTATCGGCGGAGCCGCACGAATTGGTGATGCGAGTCCAGAACTGCGTCGTCTGGGTCAGAACCGGGGTGGTGATGGTCTTCCCCGAACCGATCGGAGTCGATGTGTTGCCTCTCGGCCCCTGGAACCAGGTGATCGTCGGAGTGGTACCGGTGACGCCGACCGTCAGGGAGATCGTGGTCCCGGTGAAGGCAGTCTGATTCTGCGGCTGGTTGATGATCTGCGGCGCAGAGCACGGGGCGATGGTCACTGTCACCACGGCGCTGTCTGCGGTATTGCCGCAGTTGTTCGTGACACGGCACCAGTAGCTGGTCGTCTGCGACGGGTTCACGAGCAGCGGATTGCCGCTACCGATCTGTGAGCCGACGCCGCTGTTTGCTCCGAGGAACCACTGGTAGGTAAATGAACTGCCGCCGCTGGCACTGATCGAAAGCTGAAAGCCGCCACTCACGGGAATCGCCTGCGGCGTCCCGAGGATGACGACCGGACAGTTGGCAGGGTTCACGGTAACGGTGGCGGCGACGCTGTCGGCGACAGGCGCGCACTGGCCGGTGACGCGAACCCAGTAGGAGGTCGTAATCAAGGGACTGACAGTGACCGTGGCGAATGTACCGCCGCCGACAGGCGTCGAGGTGTTGCCAGTCGAACCGGCGAACCATTGATACGTGAGCGCGGGAGTGCCGGTTGCGATCACCGTGAGCATCGCCGAGTTTCCGCTGGTGATCGTCGCGCCGCCCGGCTGCTGCGTGATCGAAGGCGGCGTGCATGGCGGGCCGATGCCGTAAACGCTGCTGATGGCGCTGTTGTCCCAGGGCTGAAGCTGGCCATTGAGACCGACGATGACGAGGTGCTCCATGATCGCCGAGTTGCTGCAGTCGAGGGTGGGATCCGTCGTGCACAAGGCATTCTGAGTACGGGTCTGATCCGAGTGACGGAACCCGAGCGTGTGGCCGACTTCGTGCGTGACCGTGGTGTTGAACTCGCCGGGAGGAACTTGCGCTAGAGTGCAGGCCCCCAGACCCTGGTTCATGCTGACGTCGACTTCCACGGTGGTGGCGAACGTCTCGCCGTGAAATACGTGGGTGCCCCCACCAAAGAACGCGGAGCTGATGCCGCCCACTCCGAGAACGCCACCCACTCCGCAGACGAACGGCTGTGCACCGATCGCGGTGAGGTTCTTCTCGAAAACGATGTTGTTCACACCGTCCGCTCCGTCCAGGATTCCCTTCGGGTTCGCATTCGCACTCGCCAGGACGTAGTGGGCACCGCCGCCGTTCCAGGAGGCGAAAGCGGTATTGATCTGCGACGCGCCATTGCCAAGAACGCCGGTCTCCGAATTCCCCCGATTCCAGTTCACGTTGCTCGGGAAGATGTTCCACCGCGCGCCGAGTCCGCCGTTGAGGTCGACCGTGTAGGAGGTGGCCGTAAATGCCGCCATGGTGATCGGATGGAGAGATTTCGCCTTCACCATTTCTGACATACCGGCCAGAGGCAGCGTGGCAACGACATAGTCCTCCGCGACTTCCTCACCGCGGACGATGCCACGAATGTAGTTGATGAATTGCTAGGCGGCGCGGTGCGGCTCCTTGTGCGGCGTTCCATCCAGTTCCCAACCGTTCACCTCGGACTCGTTGCGAATCACCAGCTCCCGCCCAACGACGTCCCTCGCGAAATGGAACGAGCCGAGTTGGAGGTCGGTGACGCTGTACTCGCCGCTCTCGCGCTGGTGGAGGAAGAGCAATACCCGGTCGCCGTCATCGAATGCCTGTACTCCCGGGATCACGTACGCCCGATCGCCCAGCACCCCGCCCGGCTCGTGGATCTGAATGACGCTACCAAGGCTTCCTTTGATGGTCTCTTCGAGGATGACATCCGTCACGGTTTCAATTCCGAACTGGAGTGAGCTCTCGACATGCGAGCGCAGCACGCGGCCGACGATGATGGCCTTCGATCGCTCAACCTCGACGCGATCCGCCGGCACCATGTAGGTGACCGCGAACATCGGTGAGGCGAAAGCAAACACGAAAACAACGAGGAGCGAGAGTCGGAACCTTGTCATTGAACCTCGCCGAACATAGGTCTTCCGGCTGACAGGACGCGTAACGAAAGTCACATCGGGTAACGTGTCGCACGAGATGCTGTGCTGCGACCTCCCGAGATCCGGAGTCACTTCAGGTCGGGCTGGTGGGTAGGAGAATCCGCGGTGGTGGCACTCCTCCGTAGAGAGGCGGCGAACCACGCGATGAAGGTCTTTCTTTCCTCGACCGCGCAAGACCTGGTGGCCTACCGGAGAGTGGCCGACGACACGATCCTGCGAATGTCGCAGGAGGCCGTTGTGATGGAACGCTTCGGCCCGCTGCCCGGCGAGCCGGTAGCCGAGTGTGAGCGCAAGGCCCGGGAGTGCGACGTGACGGTGTGCATCGTCGCGCACCGCTACGGCTTCGTCCCCGACAAAGGGCTGGGCAGCATCACGCGGCGGGAAGTGGAGGCGGCCAAAACGGCGGGCAGGGACGTGCTGGCTTGGATCGTGGCGGACGACTTCCGCTGGACCGAGAAGAAAGAGCAGGACCTTCTCACCGACCCTACCGTGCTCGCAGACCCGGCGCGCGTGGGAGAGGTCGTTGAGGGAGTCCAGGCGCTGCTCGATTTCAAGGCCTGGCTGCGCGCGACCTTCGTCTGCGAAGCGTTCACGACTCCGGACGACCTGGGACGAAAGATCGCCGTCGCCCTGGGCGCATCTGCGCGACGAGCGATCAATCGTCAGCCAACGGCGGCAGCCACTCGCGCCCAGAACCGCGGCGAGATCCGCATCGTCCACGCGCTCCAGCCCGCGCCGCATTTTAACGGTCGCGAACAACTGGTGGAGGACCTCGACGCGTGGGTCTCCGACCTGACCTCGCCGGACCGCGTCTGGTCGCTGGTGGCTGCGGGAGGCACCGGCAAGACGGCGGTGGCCGAGAGGGTTGTCGCGGGGATGAAGCCTGGCGAAGCGAACGTGCTGGTCTGGTCGTTCTACGAGCGACCCGACGCTGACGCCTTCCTTCGCGAGTGCAACCAACTCTTCCTCGGCGAAGAGGACGGCCCGGCTGGTGGCCGCCTCGAACGGCTCGAGCGCGGACTGCGTGACGGGCGGCCGCACTTGATCGTCCTCGACGGCTTGGAGCGTGTGCAGGAGGACGCGGGCGGAGGCAGGGTGCGCGGCGAGCTGTCGGACCACACTCTCAAGCTCCTCCTTCGCGCCTTGGCCGCCGGCCTCGGACGGGCGCGGGCGCTGGTGACCTCCCGATATCCGCTGGTCGATCTCCATGACTGGACAAACCGGGGATATCGCGACACCTCTCTCGACGACCTCTCTCCGGAGGCGGCAGTGGCCGTGCTGCGCGGCTGGGGTGTGGCCGGACACGACGACGCGCTACGCGCGGCGGCGGCCCAGGTGGGCAATCACGCGCTGTCGGTGGCGGTGCTCAGCTCCTATCTCCACTCCTTCGCCAACGGGCATATCGAGGCGGTCAAGGAATTCGACCTCGACGCAGTGAGTGGTGATGACCCGAGGGCGGCCAAGCTCGCCCGGGTGCTCGCCTATTACGCACAGCGGCTGCCCGAGGGCGAGCGTGAGCTGCTCGCTCGGCTCTCGGTGTTCGCCCGCGGCGTGACGATCGATCTGCTCGGCGTGTTGATTGACGCTGGGGGCGAAGTGGCGGGACTCCTGCTGAAGGCCAAACCGCGTCTCGTGGCATTGCTGGGGAGTCTCCGGGCACGCGGCCTGGTGTTCCAGTACCAAGCCGGCGATGCGGTCACATGGACCGCACATCCGTTCCTGCGCGAGCGCTTCCGCGAGCTGCTCGGCTGTCCCGCCGAAAAAGTCTTCGATGTCGTAGCCCAGGCCTTGGGCGCCGGACTGGAGAAGCGTCCCGACACCCATCCGAGTGAGCCGACTGCCCTCGACCGCTACGAAGGCCTGATCGAGGCCACGCGGCTCGCGGGGCGGGAGCAGGAGGCGTTCGATCTGTTCCGGTACGGGTTGGGAGACCGAAACCTCGCGTGGGTGCTCGGCGAGTACGAACGGGGCTACCGCATCCTAGCGGCATTCAGCGCGACCGGCCGCCCGGAGGACCTCGGCGTGACAATGCCACCGCGAGAGCGGTCCACGCTCGCGAATGCACTCTCCGTGTTCGCGAAGTATCTAGGTCGGCTGGCGGAGGCGCGAGCGATCCGCCGGCTCGACGACGGTTGGGAGAAGTCGCTTGCCGAGCCCGAGCGGGCGTCGATCGCGCTCCAGAACTCGTGCGAGGTGGCGTTCGACCTCGGTCGCCTGGTCGAGGCGAGGGAGCTCGCAGGCGAGGCCGTTAACGAGGCCGAGGCTGCAAGTGACAACGGTAGGATGAAAACCTCGTTAACCTTTCGTGCCATCGCCGCTCACGCCTTGGGCGGCGTCGCCACGGCGCGCGCTGACTTCGCCGCAGCGACCGAACTGGAAGGCAAATCCCTGTACTCGTTGCCCGGCTCGCAGCACGCGCGCCATCACCTCGACTTAGGCAACATCGCCGCGGCCCAGGCGCTTGCGCATCACGGCTTGGCCATGATCCGCAGGTCGGGTTGGAACTTTGATCTCCCACGATTCGAAGCGTTGCTGGCCCGGATCGCCCTCGCCGAGGGCGGCGATCCCACACCTCACCTCGACGAGATCCGCATCTGGACATCGCGGACCGGCGACATGGGTTACATCATCGAAGCACATCTCCTCGCCGCGCGACACCTCCTCGCCCGCGGCGACAGCCAAGCCGCCCTCGGCGAGGCGGAGACCGGCCTGCTCCACGCCGTGACTTGCGGCTATGGCCTTCTGCGAATCGAACTGCTGGTCGCGATGCTCGCATCCGGCTGGCGTGGCCCGATCCGCCCAAGGCCATCCAGGCGGCGCGGGAGGCGCTCGACCT
The DNA here is from genome assembly GCA_035996815.1 of Thermoanaerobaculia bacterium. Taxonomy (GTDB): domain Bacteria; phylum Acidobacteriota; class Thermoanaerobaculia; order Gp7-AA8; family Gp7-AA8; genus JADGNZ01. The sequence goes on from DASYJF010000118.1 coordinate 41,460, forward strand.
CGCCGCCCATGAGGACTGCGGCTACGCCTGGGGCGAAGCCGACGCAGCACAAGCCTGGGGCGAGGCGTACTTCGCCAACAGCGAGCTCGCCCTCGCGCAACGCGCCTTCACCCGCGCCCTCGAAGTGCGCCGCCGCATCGAACATCCCGGAGCCTCTGAAACGGAGCGATGGCTCGCACGCACGGTCTAATGATCTCCAGCCCCGCGTTCGAATCCTCGGCGAGGATTTGCTCGACCCGATTGGACGTCACATCAACGATCGAGTACTTCGGCTACTCTTTCACGAGGATGGAGTGCTCATGCAAACCAACTCGCGGATCCTCGTCATTGCCGGGCTGTCGAGCGCGCTTGCACTTGTCCTTGCTGCCTTTTCGACGTGCGCTCACGGAGCGATTTCAGATGCAACGCCAACTGGTGAGACGCCAGCGCGTATCGGGAGGATGTGGCACGGTCGCGTCCCCGATTCGAAGGCCGCCGAGTACTACAACTACCTGAATCGCGAAGGGATCGACCGGATCGAGAAGATTCCAGGCAACCTCGGCGCCGACGTCATGACCAGCGCCCACGACGGCGTCACGGAGTTTCTGGTCATCAGTTACTGGAGCTCTCTCGACGAGATCAAGGCGTACGCGGGAGCCGACGTCGAGAAAGTGCACAACCTTCCGCGCGACTCCGAGTTCCTCATCGAGCCGGAATCGAAAGTGCGGCACTTCATCATTCGCCGCAGCGACCGGCACGCCGCCGTCCGACCGCCGAAGTGAAGATCGCGTCAGGCATCGCCGCTGCGTCGTGGGGATTTCGCCTGGAGTGGGGATCCGCGTCCGTGTTCACCGTTTTGGGTCTGATTGCGAAACCGCCACGATGCTAGCCTGCGCGGCGGTGAGCGAGATCAATTCTCCTGAAACGCCATCGCTGCAACTGCGGATCGGACGACGGCTCTTCGCTCTGTCTGTCGTCGCGTCCGGGATTTACCAACTCGTCACGGGCCGCTTTGTGAACCTCGTGCCGGTGAATCCCACCCACCTCCCGCCGCTGTGGCAGGTCTACGTGTTCGGCGTGCTCTTCGTTCTCATCGGCGTGAGCTTGCTCATACCGAAAACGCGTTCGGCGGCCGCCATCGCCCTTGGGGCGCTCCTGCTCGTGTTGTTCTTCGGGTTCAGCCTGCGCGCGGCGCTTCCGCAGGCCTCGATGGGATACGTATGGGTGGATCCTCTGATGATCCTGGCGCTCCTCGGCGGTGTGGGCCTGGCTGCGGTTCGACGCGACGGAGCACCGGTCAGCTCTCTCGACCGCGTTTTCGAAACGGCAGCGCGCTTCGCGCCGTGGGGGCTCGGCGCATTCCTCGCTTATTGCGGCGTGACCCACTTCCCCTACGCCAGGTACGTGGCGAACCTGATCCCGCCGTGGATTCCAGCGCACATGTTCTGGACCTACGTTGCCGCGGTCGCGCTGATCGCCGGAGGGATCGGCGTCGTCGTGCCGAGGACGGCGCGGCTGGCGGCGACGCTGTCGGGAATCATGCTCTTCAGTTGGGTCTTCCTCGTTCACATCCCGCTTGCCATCAGTACGCACACTGTCGGTGAGGTCTCGCGCGGCTTTCAGGCACTTCAAGACAGTGCCGTCGCGTTCATGCTGGCCGGCTGGTCGAAGATTTCCGGCGCGCGTTATGTCCCATGAAAAAAGCTCTGACCCTGCTTGTCGTGCTGGCCGCGGCGATTTATGTCGCGTCGTGGTTCTGGGCGGGGGATGAAGTTGCCGCCGCGGCCGCGCGGCCGTGGCCGAACGGGATGGGAACGCTCGCCGCGGTCCCTGATCGGTATCCGCCACAGCACGAGAATGAGGCCGCACGGACGCTGACGAAGCTCGCTGTCGCTGTTCCGGAAAACGACGCCGTCACGGCGTATGTGCGGCAGGAGATCGCACGCGGAGAGCTCACCATCGCCGACCCGCCGGCGATAGCGGGCATCTCTGCAATCCGCGACCTGCTGCTGCGCGAGCCGGTGGTCTGGGAGCGCGACCTCCTGCAACAGCACGGTGGTCTACTGCCGAAGGTGGCGATACACCTGTCGCTGATGCGCGCCCTGGTCGCGAGCGCCCTCGGGCGCGCACGGCAGCACGACGGGACGGCGTGGGATGACCTGCACGCGGCGTGGAACCTGACGAAGTCGCTCGACGGACATCCACACGTCATCGTGCGGGTCGTGGCGATGTCGATGACGCGCGCAATCAACGCCGTTGCGTGGAAGATGCCTCTTCCCGTGCCAGCGTGGTTCGGCGAGGTGCAGCATCGCGATCTCGTGCAGGCGCTGATCGAAACGGTGCAGTTCGAGGACTGGCGGAGATGGACGGAGCAGAAGTTTCCCCTGAAGCCGTTCGCCGATAGGATCGAACGCGAGCGCGCTCTGACGGGGGAACTGGCGCGGCTGACGGAGTGCGAATTCAACCGAGTGACCGAGCCAGCCTCCCCCAAGGATCCGAACGACAGGTTCGACATCGGGTGGCGCCGTGCCTTCCGCTACCGCGTCGAGCGCGAGGCGACGGCCAACGCATTGCGCGCACGTGCCGCGCAACCAATCGAAGAGGGCTCGCACTGCAGCGATGGCCGGTGGACCTTCGACGGAACGTCGCTGCGGTTCACGAAGCCGATCGCGTTGCCAGAGCAGCGCGATACGTCGATGCCGCTGACGCTCCACGTTCGCGAATGACGTCGTTTACTTCCCCGTGAAATTCGCAGCCCGTTTCTCTAGGAACGCGCGCATCCCTTCTTTCGTGTCGTCGCTGGCGCAGAGGAGGCCGAAGAGGGTGGCTTCGAGGAATTCGCCTTCTTCGAAGGACATGTTCATGCGGAGGGTCAGGCCTTTGCTCGTTGATTGGAGCTGACAACACCGAATGTCTTGCCTCGCCGCAGACCTGTTCAGATGGCACTAGAAACTCGAGCGATCCGAAGGCGGAAGGCATCCTGTGGGATCATCGTTGCTGCCCGTCAGTGAGGAGAAGTGATGGAAGGCATTCAGTTCGTGACCGACGACAAAGGTAAGAAGGTGGCCGTGCAGATCGACCTGGAACGGTATGGCACGTTGTGGGAAGACATCCACGATCAGCTCGTCGCCGATTCCCGGACACACGAAAAAAGCGTCTCATTTGAGGTTGTGAAACGCCGCCTCGAACGACGCAAGCGCCAGAGTCGTGCCTGACTATCACGTCGTAATCAAGCCGTCGGCGGCTAAGGAACTCGACAAGCTCCCCGTCGTTGTTGCCGTACGAATCGCCGCGAAGATTGAGGCGCTGGCTCGAACTCCCCGGCCGCATGGCGTCAAGAAACTGGAGGGACAGCCAACGCGGTGGAGGATTCGTGTGAGCGACTGGCGCGTCATCTTCGCAATCGATGACGGCCAGCAGATCGTGGACATCATTTATATCCGGCACCGCAGCAAAGCCTACGAATAAGGGTCTTCTGCTTCCCGGCGCTTACTTCCCCGTGAAATTCGCGGCCCGTTTCTCCAGGAAGGCGCGCATCCCTTCCTTCGTGTCGTCGCTGGCGCAGAGGAGGCCGAAGAGGGTGGCTTCGAGGAACTGGCCTTCTTCGAAGGACATGTTCAGGCCGTTGTTGACGGCTTCGATGGAGGCTCTGATTGCGAGCGGGCCTCGCGAGGCGATCTTGCGAGCCATCTCTTCGCAGGTCGTCATGAGCTGGTCGGCGGGAACGACGCGGTTGACCAAGCCGATTTTTTCGGCATCGGCGGCGTTGATGCGGTCGCCGGTGCAGATCAGTTCGAGTGCTTTGCCTTTGCCGAGGAGACGCGCCATTCGTTGTGTGCCGCCATAGCCGGGAATGATTCCGAGCGTTACTTCGGGGAGGCCGATTTGAGCTTTGTCCGAGGCGATTCGTATGTGGCAGGCCAGGGCCAGTTCGCAGCCGCCGCCGAGGGCGAAGCCGTTGATGGCGGCGATCACGATTTTCGGGAAGCGTTCGATGTAGGAGAGGATGAACTGGCCGCGCTCCGAGGTGTCTTTGCCGGTGATCGGAGTCTTCTGCGCGAGCTCGTTGATGTCCGCGCCGGCGACGAAGGCTTTCTCGCCGCCGCCGGTGACGATGACCGCTTTGACGTTCGCATCGTCGCGGCCTTCGGCGAAGACTTGGTAGATTTCTTCGACCGTTTGCGCGTTCAGCGCGTTGAGGACTTTGGGACGGTCGATGGTGACGTAGAGGATGCCGTCGCGGACTTCGGCTTTGACGTTTTCGTAGGGCATTAAAAATCCTTTATCCGCAGATTACGCAGATGGGACGGAGATGAAGCACTTCATTTTGCTTTGTCGAAGGGGATTGGTGTTCCGCTCGCGTAGTCGTAGAAGCCGCTGCCTGTCTTGTTGCGTCCGAGGCGTCCGGCGAGGACCATTTTGCGCAGCAGCGGCGGCGCGGCGAATCTCTTTTCCTGGTACTCGGCGAACATGACCTCGGTGATGAAGTACGTGGTGTCGAGGCCGACGAAATCGAGCAGCGTGAAGGGACCCATCGGGTAGCCGCAGCCGAGCATCATCGCTTTATCGATGTCCTCGATCGAGCCGACGCCCTCCTCGTACGCGCGGATGGCGTCGAGGATGTACGGGACGAGCAGGCGGTTGACGATGAAGCCGGAGTTGTCGCGCGCGGCCACGGCTTCCTTGCCGAGCGATTTGGCGAAGGCAAAGGCGCGGTCGAACGATTCGTCGCTGGTGAGAATCGTGCGCACGACTTCGACGAGCTTCATGAGCGGAACGGGATTGAAGAAGTGCAGGCCGACGAACTGCTTCGGGCGCGCGGTGGCCATGGAGAGCTCGGTGATGGTCAGCGACGACGTGTTCGAGGCGAAGAGCGCGTCCTTCTTCACGATCTTGTCGAGTGCGGCGTAGGTCTCTTTCTTCAGCTCGGCGTTTTCGATGATCGCTTCGATGACGATGTCGCAGTCGGCGAGGTCGTCGAGGTTCGTGGTGCCCTTCAATCGCGACATGCAGGCGTCTTTGTCGGCGGCTTGCAGCTTCCCCTTTTCGACGAACTTGCCGAGGGACTTGTCGATGCCGGCGAGACCCTTGTCGAGAAACTTCTGCTCCACTTCGCGCACGACGGTTTCGTAGCCTGCCTGCGCGGCAATCTGAGCGATGCCCGAGCCCATGAGGCCGCAGCCGAGGACGCCCACTTTCTTGATGTCAGACATGTATTTGCTCCTTTTGGCGCGCGCATTCTAGATCACGCGCGACGGATGAGGCAGTGACGTAGGACGGGTGGCGACACGGAGGGTGGTCGGTGGTCGCGTGCGACCACCGGAATTGTGACGGCGGATTTTTTTAACGACTCCGGCAGGAGTCGAGGATCAATTACCAGGCGGCGTGAATTCCCTCCGTGACCGCTGCGCGGTCGGACACCACTCGCGATCGCGTTTTCCGGTGGTCTCGCGCTTCACGCGCGACCACCGGCTACCGTCCGAGCCGCCATCCAGCGGCTTTCGCGCCGCTGACGCGGCAACGGCTATAGCCATCGCCACTACTCTCTGTTCATCCCTCGTCCCTCATAATTTCCGCATGGCCGCGCTGAAGCCGCAGGTACGCCTCCTGGCGCTCGTCTCGCTGCTGAATGATTCGGCGAGCGAGATGATCTATCCGCTGCTGCCGGTGTTTCTGACGACCGTTCTGGGCGCGACGCTGGTGACCGTGGGCGTGATCGAGGGAGCCGCGGACGGGCTGGCGTCGATCCTCATCGGGACGGTGCTGTTCGGGGAGATTTATCAGAACGTATCGCCGCAGGTGGCGTTCTGGGTGGGCGCGGGCTTGGCGGTGTTGGGCGCGGCCGCGGTGCTGGTGGTTCCGAAGCGACTGCCGTCCTGACCGCCGTGCAATGCTGGCGCGACTCGCGGCACATTTCGCGAAGCTTTGGAGTGCGGTAGCGATCGAGCTACCGCTTTGGGAGGGCGGGGGACGGTGAATATCGCGCAGACGTAGCAAGCATCACATGCTGCGGGCCGTCACGATTCCACCACCCTCCCAAAGCGGTAGCTCGATCGCTACCGCACTCCAAAGTGCTGCGCACGAAACGCGCTTCTACGTCCACTCTTCGCGGCCGGTGCGGCCTTTGCCGGGCGTTCGTCCCTGCTTGCGGCGTTCGGAGTCGGGGATGAAGACTTCGCGATGCGGGCGGGTTTCTTCGAGTTTGGCTACGAAGCGGATTGCTTCGTCGATGACGTCGTCGAATGACTTCGCGGGCGGGATGGCGTTGGCGCGCAGGCGCGCGATGTGGTCGCGGAACGCTTGTGCTTTTTGATGCGCTTCGGCGATGCGCGCGGCGACGGCGGCGTTGGTCGTGACGAGGTCGGACATGGCGCGCTGCAGTTCGGGGATGCGTTCGATGTGGCTGCAGAAGAGGACGATGTCGCTGCCGGCCATGAGGGCGCGTTCGGCCAGCCATTCGTACGAGCCGAGGTCGGAGACGGCGTGCATCTCCATGTCGTCGCTGACGGCGAGGCCGTGGAAACCGATGGCGTCGAGGAGATCGTGGGTCAGGCGGCGGCTCAGCGTGGCGGGCGTGTCGGGATCCTCGAGCTGTGGATAGGTGCCGTGGCCGATCATGATCGAGCCGACTTCGTTGCCGAGCTTCGCGAAGGGGACCAGATCGCGTCCGAGCATTTCGTCGCGTGAAAGGTTCATCACCGTTGCGCCGTAGTGCGGATCGCCGGAGCCGAGGCCGATTCCGGGGAAATGTTTGAGGCAGGCGGCAGTGCCGGTTTCGTGCAGGCCGCGGATGAAGGCGCCTGCGAGATCGACCACGGAGTCGGGACTGTTCCCGAAGGTGCGGCGCTCCAGACCTTTGGGCGGATCGTCGTCGCGGATGTCGACGACCGGCGCGAGATCGATCTCGACGTCGAAGTAGCGCAGCGCCATTCCGATGACGCGTCCGCTCCATTGCGACATCTCCGACGGCTCGGCGCCTTCGGCGAACGCCTGCACGCTCGGGAGACCGGGGATGAGATGGCGGAGGCGATCGACGCGGCCTCCTTCTTCATCGATCATTAGCAGCGGCGGCGCGTGAGGCGCGAACGATTTGATCTCCGCGGTCAGCTCGCGGAACTCGTCTTCCTCGCCGATGTTGCGGCCGAAGATGACGACGGCGTACGGCGGGTTGTCGCGAAGGATGCGGCGTTCGAGATCGCTGAGCGAGGTGCCGGCGATGCCGATGCCGAGGAGGTCAGTAGACATTGGTGGGATCGTAGCAGAGCGTGCGCCAAGAGCCGGGGGCCGGCACGTTTCCGTCAACGAACGACGGCGCCGTGCATGCCGGGGTAGGGAAATAACGGCTGGCGTCCCTCCATAAGAGATCCACAATCGTTTTTCGAAGGAGACGTGAGCATGTCACTCGACGGTGAAGGTGGCAAGAACCGGAGAACGCAGATCGTGGTGGCCCTGATCGCGGCCGCAGCCGGACTCGGCGGATATTTTCTGAGACCGCCACACCTGAATGTTTCTGGGTGGTTTCAGGGAAGGGTCGTCGATGAGGCGACCAGGGATCACCTCGCGGGCGCGAAGGTTGCGCTGGAGGCTGGTGGCGTCCCTCCGATTCTTTACTCAGACTCCGAAGGTGTCTTCGCGTTTCCTGTGCCTGAGGGAGTCCGAACAGCGCGCGTCCGGATCGAGCTGGCAGGGTATGAGCGCTACGACAGACAAGTAGACCTGGCATCGATTAACACGCTGCAGGAAATTCGAATCCGGCCTGTAAAGAGCAGCGGCGATGTACCTGTACCCGTCAAACCACCGACAGCGACTGTGCGTCCAACAACGGAGCAGAGCGGCGGGTGGCGTGAACCACAACAGGCGGAGGGCTTCACATTTACTCTGCAGAACTGCTCGCGCAGAGGGTCATCGATCTCTTGCGAATTCAGTGTAGTCGCCGATCACAAGGATCAGCGACTTCTCGTGTGGGGTAAGTCACGGGTCATGGACGCGCGCGGCAAAGCCGAGCTCGCGTCATCAATCTCGCTCGCCGGCACCAGCACAAAAGTCGGCCAGTACTCATCGTGGAGCGCGGACCTTGTACGCGGCATTCGCGTAGCAGGCGGCATCGTCTTTGATGGTATCGACCAGGATCAAAAGACTATGCCGCTCATCGAGCTCGTCACCTCTGCTGGAAATGTGCAATTCAGAGACGTTCCGCTCTCGTGAACTTATCTACCGCACCGTGATGTAGACCCGATCGCGTTCGCCGCGCGCGTTCGTAGCGACGATCGTGTGTTGTCCGGATCGCAGCGGCCATTCGCGCGCGGCGGGCTTGCCGTCGACGATCCAACTTGCGTCGTGCGTGGCGCGGAGGTGGAGCGCCTGGAACTCGCGATGCAGCGTTGGATCGACGAGGTAGGTAGTGTCGTTCGAGGGACTGGTGATGCGGAAGGTGGTGTCGCGCGCGACCGTTGCGCGCGGCGCGTTTCCGGTCGTGCGGCGTTCGCGCGCAATTGCCCATTCACGATATTCGGAGGGCCACGAAACGCCGCTCGCGTGATGCCACGCGCAGAACTCGACGGCTGCATCGCGCGGCAGCCATTCGGTTTCGTTCGACGGACATGACGTCGAGGGACGAAGTCCTGACAACGCGCAGATCGGCTGTTCTTCGAGATCGTCGGGACGATCGACGATCGTCGTCTCGTCGTTGCCGCCTGCGCGGCGCATCGCGGCAAGCATCACGGCGTGGAAGACCGGACCGGCGCCTGTGACGCCGCTGGAGTTGCGCAGCGCGGTGCGGTCGAAGTTTCCGACCCAGACTCCGACGGTGACGGCGCGCGTGTAGCCGATGGTCCAGTTGTCGTGGTATGCCTGCGAGGTGCCGGTTTTGACAGCGACGGGGAACGGAAACTCGAGATTGCCGCCGCGGCCGAAGATGAATTCGCGGGCTTTCGGATCGCTGAGGATGTCGGTGATCCAGAAGGCGGTGCGGGTGGAGACAGTGCGACCCGGGAGCGCGGGCGTCTCGCCCGCTGGTTCGCGCGACGACTGCGGGCGGGACGCCCGCGTTCCCAGGCGAATCATGCTCGACGAAACCGAGAGTCCGCCCCGCGCAAACGTCGCATACGCGGTGACGAGTTGCTCGAGCGTCACCTCCGCGTCGCCGAGGGTGAGTCCGAGTCCGTAGTAATCGGCGGTGCGCGTCAGGTCGTGGAAACCCGCTCCTCGGAGCAAGCGCAGCAGCGCGGGCGGTCCGACTTTCGAAAGCAGCGCCACCGCAGGAACGTTCTCCGATCCCGCCAGCGCCAGGCGCGCGCGCAGCGGTCCGCGATAGCCGCCGTCGTAGTTTCGCGGTGTGTACACCACGCCTCCCTCGGCGGTTGGAAAGTGCGACGGAACATCGGCGAGGACCGTCGCGGGCGTGAAGCCCTGTTCGAATGCGAGCGCGTACGTGAACGGTTTCAGCGTCGATCCCGGTTGGCGCAACGTGGTGACGCCGTCGATCGCGCCGCCGAAGTTCGTTCCGAAGTAATCGCCCGATCCTTCCCACGCCAGCCATTCGCCGGTGCGGTTGTCGAGCACCGCGACCGCGACGCTGTGCGCGCCGTGGCGGAGAAGCTCCGCCCGTTCGGCGGCGATGATTCCGCGAACGCTCGCCTGAAGGTTCGCATCGAGCGTCGTCTGGATGCGGCGCGGAGCATTGGGCCCGAGGGATGCGCGGACGCGTTCGACGAAATGTGGCGCGAGCGTCGGCTGGAGTCCGCGATCGAGCGAGAGCCGTTCGGCGCGGGCGTCGCGATATTCGGCGGCGTTGATGAGACTGAGCTTCTTCATTCGCGCGAGTACCACGCGTTGCCGCGCCAGCGCGCGGCGCGGCGTCGACGGACGCTGCGGCAGCGACGCCAGCCACGCCGACTGCGCGATCGTCAACTCATCCGGCGCGCAGGCGAAGTAGCGCCGGCTGGCGCGGGCGATGCCAATGGTCTGCTCGCCGTACGGCGCGAGATTGACGTACAGCGCGAGGATCTGGCGTTTCGTGTAGCGATGTTCGAGCCGCAGCGCGATGACCGCTTCGCGCACTTTCGCGGCGATCGTCCGGGGCGGATTGCCGAGGAGCATCTTCGCGACCTGTTGCGTGATCGTCGACCCGCCCTCGGCCGCGCGGAGTCTCACGACGTCGTGAACGACCGCGCGTGCAATCGCGATGGGATCGATGCCGAGGTGCTGTTCGAACCGGCGATCCTCGGCGGCAATCGTCGCGTTCGCGATCGACGGCGGAACGTCGTTCAGCCATTCGTTGCGCGTGCCGGTCGACGACAGCGGCTCATAAAGAATGATGCCGTTGCGATCGACGATGGTCGGCGTCGTGTCGGGCGTGATCGTCGGGATTGGACCGAGTCTCACCCACAGCGCGAGCACCAGCAGCCCGGCGGCGAGGACGCCGCCGAGCCAGCCGGCGAGACGCCAGCGCTCCGTTGCGAGTTGCTTGATCACGGCTTGACCTCGACGACCTCGCTGGCCGTTCTGCCGAACACTTCCGGCTCGTACATCTCCTCGGCGGTCGTCGGCGAGGTGACGAATGTGCCCGCCGTCGTCGCGCGGACCATGTACGTGAACTCGTGCATCCCCTCGCCGAGCCGCGTGGCGAAGAGCGTGACGCGATCGTCGTGGCGTTCGACGTGATCGAAGCCGCCTTGTTTCCACCACGACATCCAGTCGCCTTGCGTGTCGTTCTTCGCCTGCGCCTCGGCGAGATCGGTCGCGGTCGTGGCGAACCACGACTCCACCGGTTCGGTGCCCGCAGGAATCGGATCGGTGACGGCGACGAAAATCCTCTCCTTCGTGTTGCGGATGCGCAGCGTGACTTTGATCAGATCGCCAGCCTTGAATGTCTTCTTCGAGTACTTCCGCTCGACGTTGAAGCCTTGATCAAGGCCATCGTGCAGCAGTCCGGCGAGCGTGTAGCGGAGACGTATCATGTAGAAGAGCGTGCCTGTTCCCTGGCGGTCGAACGTGACGGGAACGGCAGCGGTGTGCTTCTGCAGCTGCAGCATCGGAACGTCGTGGTTCTTCGCCTCCGTGCTGCGGCCTTTGAATGCATCATTGGCCAGCGCGTCGTCGCCGATCTTCACCACGGCGGTGAAGTCAGGTACTTCGCTCTCGTACTTGCGGTAGTAATCGACGAGCGACTCCATGGCCCAGACGTTTTCCTGGGTGTTGCCCCAGCGCCCTTCGACACGCTTCTGCATGAGCCAGCGCACCATCTGCTTGACGAGCTGCTCGCTCTGGCCGTGACGCGTCAGCGTTCCGACGGCGATGGCGGTGGAGCGGATGCTCGAGCTCCAGAAATAGAGAAGGTAAGGATCGGACAGCTCCTCGACGTGCGCGGTGCCGCCCTCGGGGAGGATGGAGTTGTTGATGCGGCGGACGAGATCGTCAACACGTTGACCTTTCTCGCCTTTGGCCAGCATCGCATCGAGCAGATACGAGATGCCGAAGACCGGCATGTGATCGACGTACGAGTAGAGCCGCGTGAGATGGCTGTCCTCGTTGCGGCCACCCTCGACGAGCACCTTCACGGCGAAGGCCTGCCACGCCGTGTACGCCGGCCACCAACCTTCGTTCGTGGGCCGCTTCTCCTTCAGATTCAGGTCGAGGAAGTCGTAACCGCGCTTCGTCACGTCTTTGCTGACGTCGTACTTCAGCTTCTCGGCGCGCTGCATGATGTGCAGCACGTTGGCGGTTAGGTACGGAGATTCGCTGTTGCACTCGCCGGCCCAGAAGGCGAAACCGCCGTCGCCGCACTGGAACTTGTAGAGCTCGTAGATGGTCTGCTGCGCGGTCGATTTCGCTTTCTTCGTATCGATGCCGGGGAGCGCGAACGCATCACCGAGGTCGCCGGCGAGCATGAGCGCCATCGCAGCGGATGAACGCTGCTCGGCACAACCGTACGGATACGTGACGAGGTACGACGCGCCTTCGGCGAGACCGACCATCGCCGTCGATGCGAGCTCGACGTGGAGTCCGCCGGCCGAGGGGACGACGTCCTGCGGGACGACGAGCGTCTCCTTCGCGTTCGGCTTCGCTTCGCCGTACGCGGCGACGGTTTCCGTCGGCGCGAGGATGCGAACCGGGAGTGAATCTTCGAACGCGTCTTTCTCGCCGTTGAGCGACACGGTGATCTGAATGCGCGCACTGCCGACCGCTTTTGCCTCGGCGTTGAAACGGACTTCGGCCGTTCCTTCGGCGGCGACGTCGATTGTGGATGTCGTCGTCTGCGCGAATTCAACGACCGAGGGATCGAGCGATTTGATCGTGACCGTCGCTTTGCCCGGCTGCTTGAGCTGCGAGTGAACGACGGCGCCGAAGTAGGCCTTGTCGCCAACGGCGAGGAATCGCGGCCACGTCGGCGTCAGCAGCACCGGCTTGTTGATGCGGATCTCGTTCTGCGCCCAGCCGAACCGCGAGGCTTTGTCGCCCGCGACGGCCATGATGCGATACGTGGTCAGCGACTCCGGCAACGTGATGTCGGTCTTCGCGTGGCCCTTCGAATCAGTAAATACCGACCCAACCCAGAACGCGAGCACGCGGAAGTCTTTGCGGATGACGCCAGGACCTGCGTCGCGTCCGCCGCCACCGCCGCTCGTCTCCCCTTTCGGCGTGAGCACGCGGCGGCTGACGATCTTCTGCCGCGAGTCTTCGTTGACGACCTGCAGCGCTTTCTCGAGATAGATGGATTGCAGGACGTCGGGCGTCGAATATCCGGTCAGCGAAAGCACGCCGTAATCAACCGCCCACAACGTGACCTCGGACTGCGCCGGTTTGCCAGCAACATCTTTCACATCGACTTCGATGCGCGCCTTCGACGCGGGACGGTACTCGTCGCGATTCGCTTTCACCGCGACCTTCAGCCGCTTCGTGGCGTCTTCGACGTTGATCGCGGTGTAGCCGAGGCGGAAGGCAGGCTTGCCGGGATCGCTCTCGTCCTCCACGCCTTCTTTCGTGCGCCCCTTCAGCAGCAGCACGGAAACGTAGAGGTTGGGGATGTCTTTCTCGGTGATCGGAACGCTGACGGTGGTTTGCGTCGAGGTCAGCTCGAACGTCTTCCACGTGCGCACGCCTTCGCGCTCGGTGGTGAGCAGCGCGGTGGCGTGTTCCCACGGCGACTTGACCATGATCCGCGCGGTCTCGCCCGGCTTCCAGGTCTTCTTCTCCGGGACGAGGTCGATGCGATTGTGGTCGTAGCGTTCCCACGCGGTGTAGCCGCCGCCGACGGCGTAGAACCAGGTCCGCGTCGTGGTCGAGCGCCCCTCGGCATCCTTGGCCGTGGCGATGATGAGGTACTCGCCGCCGTTGGTGATCGGGATGTGCAGCGGCACCGGCGCGGCGGTGGTCGTGACATCGAAATGACCGGCGTCGAGCTCTTTGCGTTCCGAGGTCCAGTTGTAGAAACCGTGGCCCGTCGATTCGCGCACGGAGTTCCACTGGATGCGATGGAGGTCGATGCTGACTTTGACGTCCGAGGTCAAAGTGCCGTCGAGCGCGACGGCGACGATGGCGGTGTCGACGCCCTTGGCGACATCGGCGAAATATGCGGGCGTCTTCACGCCGACGTACCACGGCGCGGGATCGACGCGGAACGATGTGCGTCCGGCGATCTGCTGGCGCGAGATGTCGGTGACGTTGCCTTCGAGCTCGTACGTCCACGGCCAGCCGGCTTCGCGATCGGTTTCGAGCGGGAGCTTCAACTCGCCTTTCGCGTCGAGTTTCTGCGTCTTCGTGGAGATCGTTTCGCCGCTGCGGCGATGCTCATAGTCCTCGCCGAGGAATTCCCACTGCCCCTCGGCATACCGCTCGCGAATCGCGTGCGGCACGTCGTAAATCGGCGCTTTCGAATACGTCCACGCTACAGGCCGTGAGGCCATCGCCGCGCCGAAGAGATACTTGCCGACGATCGTGCCGTTGAGTTTCGTTCCGGCGATCGACGTCGGCGCTTTGAGCGTGACGTCGACGCGGAACTCGGGACGGCGATACGCGGCGACGAGGAAGTTGCCGCCGGCCTCAAGCCGTTGCGAGGCGACCTTCGCGCTGATTGTGTAATCACCGAGGACGGAGTCGGCGGGTACGGTCCACGTCCACTCACTGCTGCTCCATCCGTTGAGCGTGACAGTGCGTTTGTCGACTTCCTTTGAATGCGAATCGGTGACGGCGACATCGACGACGGTTCCGGCCGTCAGCAGTTGCATGCCTTTCGGCGTGTCGCTGCGCAGGACAACTTTCGCATGTACTTCTTCGCCCGGCTTGTAAACGCCGCGATCGGTGAAGATCGTGCCGCGAAGCAGCGGCTGCGTTTCTCTCAGATCGAAATTGGATCCGAAGTCCCACGGGCCGATCCCTTCGTTCCAATCGCTCGCGGCGTAGGCAGTGTCGCCATCCTTCTCGGCGGTGACCACAAAATGGATGCCGCTAAGCGCTTCCCACGTGTTTTCCTCAACCTCATCGCCCGCTGCATTCTTTGCGTGGCGGTCCATGCGCAGGTCGGTGTTGGCCGCGATGGCGATGCCGTTCGCATCCGTCGTCCCGGTCCAGAAGACTTTGTTGTCCATCGTCCGGATGGAGACTTTCGCACCCGCGACCGGCGCGGCGGTGTCTAGGCGCGACACGAGGACGAGCGTGTTCTGGGGCGAGTCTTTGACGGAGATACCGAGGTTCGTGACCTGCACGATGGTACCGGCGACATCCTCGGCATATGGCTTCGCCTTCGCGATGGTGTCGCCAGGCTTGATGACCGCCCAGACGATGCCGTTGCCCATGCTCGACAACGCCGACTTCAGATTCAGTCCATACGACTGCAGCACGTCGGCCTGCGGCGCGAGCTTGCGTAGCACGCCCGGCGTGTCGGGCACCTTGCGGAAGCTTTCTTTCTGCAGCTCTACGATCGACGGCACGAGCTGATCGGTAGTCAGCGTCGTCGTCCACTGCGTGACGTTCTTGAAGTTGCGCGCGTAAAACGGCAGCGTCGGCCCGCCGCTCGATTCCCACACGCCATGGCCGTCGCCGAAACTGATGAAGGCAGCCTTGTGCCAGTATTCGACGACTGCCATCCAGGCGTAGCCGAGGGTCTGTGCGTCTTCTGACCCAAGCGTCGGATCGAGGCGAACGGCGTACGTGTGCGCTGGCTTCAGCGAGTATCCGAGCTCGTCAAGACTGAACTGCGTCGGTTCGCTCTCCGCCTCGCTGTCGCGCTGCTTCGTTCCCGCCGCGACCGGCACTTCGTGCGCCGGATCGGTAACGTCGATGACGCTGATGGCCTTCTTGATGTTCGAGAACGGCACGCCGTTGCGCGTGCGGAAACGGATCGGGTTGTAGTAGTCGGGATTGCACTCGCTGACACATTCGAGCTTGTCGACGAAGAAGGTCGGATTCAGTTCGATCGTGAAGGTCTGCGCGCGGCCCGTGGCAACGTTGGTCGTGCGCTTGGCCAGCGCGTCGTCCATGAAGATCTGGAGATGCGTATCGGGCGGAACTCCCGGCTTGGTCTCGACAACGACCAACTCCGGCGCGGGCTTGTACCGCTTCTTGTCCCAATCGATTGCAAAGAACGACAACACCGGCTGACCATCGCTCGCGGCGGCAGCCTGCGCCTTCGCGACCTTCGCATCGAACGCCACCACCTGCTGCGGCTCGAGCTTCTGCAGCCGCTCGCGCGCCGGCAATTCCGGAGCCTTGAATTCGTGCGCGACCGTGCGCAGCTTGAGATGCGGCCCGAGCGTCTCCCCATCAACCGGCTGATTGAACCAGAGCGCGATGACGACGCCCCCGTCGAACTTGCCGTCCTTGCGATACCAATCGGTCCGCAGCAACTGAATCGTCGGCGTGATGAACGAGAAGTGATACGCCTTCCCCAGCGCGTTCCCGTTCACCGCTTTCGCATCGGCATCGACGGTAACGTCGTACTTCGTCGCGAACGGCAACGGCGTCTTCGGATCGGGCGTGAAGATCAGCGTGGTCGTCCCCGACCACCGAAACGTCCCCTTGATCTCCGGCGCGACATGAAACCAGGGCACGTCCAGCACCTTCGGAATCTTGCCGACCACGATCATCGGCTCGTTGAACACGACCCGAATCTCATTCGCCTCGGCGAGATTCGCAATCTCCCCCACCGGCCCGGCCTTGACGATCGTCAACTTGTCCGCCGCATGCGCAGAAACCGCGCACACAAAAAGAAGAATCACCGCACCAATTCGCTTCATGCGGCGGAGGGTAGCACGCGCCAATCCGTCGATTTGTGATGTCCAATCCGCCATCGTCATCTCCTCAATCTCGAAGAGGATCAATCCTGAAAATGACGTGGCGGTTGGTCCGAAGCGGCGAACTGATGCCGACAATGTGGCGGGATCGTGGCGAAGCCGAGCGTGCCGGGCTACGACGCCTTCCGCGACGCGCGTTCCATGGCCAGGTGCAAATCCCAATCTGCCTGTAAACGCATCCAAAATTGCGGAGAGGTCTTCAGCAACGCTCCGAGCCGCAGAGCCGTGTCCGCGCTGATGCCGCGCTTGCCGAGGATGATCTCGTTCAGGCGATTCAACGAAACGCCGAGGCGGCGTGCAGCGTCAGCCTGGCCGACGCCGAGCGGCCTCAGGAACTCTTCGAGCAGGATCTCGCCGGGCGGAATGGCCGGTCCGAGCCAGCTTGGATCTCTAGTGATAATCCTCGACACGGACTTCGTAGGCATGTTGCTGCTCCCATCGGAACGTTACGCGATATTGATCGTTGAGCCGAATGCTGTACCGCCCGGCCTGATCGCCTTTCAGACGTTCCAGCCGATTCCCCGAGGGAATCGTTAGATCTTCCAAACGAACCGCGACATCGATCGCTTTCAGCTTTCGTTGCGCGCTCCGCCAGAGCTCCCGAGGGATTCGTCTGGCGTCTCGCGTGTTCCGTTCGCGGAAGAGGTCAGCGGCCGTTTCATCGGCGAAAGACTGAATCACGTCCGACAGCGATACTACACGGCAAGCGTGTAGTTCTCAAATCGACGCCGCACCTACCTTCGCAGCGCCATCCAATTCGATACGAACGTCAGCGGGGTGCTCGTGGTGTTGTCGACCGGTTGGTCGACGACGAAGCGCTGGCCGTCGCGTGTGACGTCGTAGGTGTAGCCGGGAAGGCGGAACAGCGGTTTGGGCGCGGCGGCCTCGGTGGTCATGTCGACGCTCATCACCTCTCCGCCGAGGGCGACGTAGAAAAGCTCGCGGCCATCGGCGCGCCAGCGCGGGGCTACGCCGCCAGCGGTTGAGATCAGCCTGCGGCCGGCATGCGTGGGGAAACGCTCGACGTACACCTCGTTGCGCCCCGACTCATCGCTGACGTAGGCGATGAACGCATTGTCGGGAGAGAGGGCCGCGGACGATTCTCTGAAGCGCGTCGAGACGTAGGGCTTGGCCTGGCCGTTGCGCGACGAGAACATCACGATATCGACCCCCGAGGTGCGGTAGTAGTCGGCCAGGATGAGCTCACCGTCGCGCGACCAGCACGTCGGCTCAACCAGATCTTCGTTGGCCGAAAGCTTCTGCGCGTTTGCAGGCGTTGCCGTCTCGGCGACGTAAAGGTTACCCAACCCTGTTCGCATCGATGAGAAGGCAACCCTTGCTCCGTCTGGCGACTAGGCCGGAGCCCGGTCGGCGGCTGGATCGAAGGTGAAGCGCGAAACCACGCCGCGGACAGCATCAAAGATCCACACATCGTCACTTCGCCCGTCGGCATCGTTCAGCTCTGCGATCACGTGCTGTTGATCGGGAGAGATCCGGAGCACGAATCCGATCCGGCGAGGCGCGCCGATCGTTCCGAGCGGCTTGCCGGCGCGGTCCAGCCAGGTGAGCTGCGAGTCGGGGTTTCCGGATCGATAGATCAACCGCCCATTCGGCGACGCGCTGAATTCGAAGTGGTGGTTGGAGTCGTTCTCCAGCACGTCCTCTGCGATCACGCGAGGCTCGCCGGACAACGTGAGCGTCTTCGTATCGAATGCCTGGGCCAGCAGCGCGCCGGCGCGCACGTAGAGCAATTGTCCCGGCTCGACATACTGCGCGTTGGTCACAGCCTGGATCAGGTCGCGGCTGCTGCCGTCGCGCAGCGAGCCCACCTTGAGGTGATGTTCTTCCGTGCGCGGCGCATCGCCGAGGAAGATGAAGTGATCGCCATCGGGAAGGAAGACCGGCCAGCGATGCGCCTCCTCCTTCTTCGGCGTTATGCGCGTCACCGCCCGGGGCGTGCCTCCTTTGGCGTCGACCCGGTAGATCGGCCTTTCGCCATCGCAGAAGATGATGACGCCGTCACGGTTCCAGGAACCGCCGAACGACGCCGGTGCGTCGGCGATGATCTGCGCCGGCCCGCCGCTGACGGCGATCCGCTTGAGCTTCCCGTCCGCGAAGAAGCCGATCGAGGTCCCGTCCGGCGACCAGAACGGCTGCGAAGCTCCCTGCGTGCCGAGGAGCGGCCGCGGCTCGGAGCGGTCGATTGCACGGAGCCACAGCGAGGACGGCGATATCGCGGACAACGTCGGACCGACCATGTCGGCCACGAAGACCATCGTGCTGCCGTCGGGAGAGAGGACCGCCTGGCCGAATGCGTCGAACGGCCGGTGCTGCGGCATGGCGATCGAGAGCACCACCGGCGTTTCTGCAGCCGGCTTCCGCAGCAAGATCGACGCGGCGACGGCTGCGGCGATGATCGCGAGTACGAGCGCCGCGATCATCGCAACACGGCGGTCTTTCCGCTTCGCGCCCTCGATCGTCGTTTGCTCGACGGTGCTGATTCCGCCGATCCATTCCAGCTGCGATGCAACGTCCGAGGCGCTCTGCCAGCGGTGGTCGGGATCCTTGGCCAGGCACTTGGTTACTACGTGCTCGAACGCCGGCGGCGTCAACGGCTGGAACTCGCGGATCGGTTTCGGTTCGCCTCCGACGATGGCGGCGATGAGGCTCGTTTTCGTCTTGCCATCAAACGCGCGGCGTCCTGTCGCCATTTCGTAAAGGACTGCGCCGAGGGCGAAGATGTCGGTGCGCGCATCGGCTTCGATGCCTTCGAGCTGCTCCGGAGCCATGTACTGGAACGTGCCGAGGATCGTCCCTTCCTGCGTGAGCGACTTCTGCTGGGTCACGCCGTCCGGCGAGATCTGAATCGTGCCGCCTTTGGCCAGGCCGAAGTCGAGGAGCTTCGCGCCCGACTTCGTGATCATGACGTTGCCCGGCTTCAGATCGCGATGGACGACGCCGGCGCGATGGGCGCGGTCGAGCGCCGCGGCAATCTCGCGGCCGTAGCGCAGCACGTCGCGCATCGCCATTGGCCCACGCGCGAGCCGGCCGGCCAGCGTGTCACCTTCGAGCAGCTCCATGACCAGGTACTCGACGCCGCCTTCGTTGCCGACGTCGTAGAGCGTGCAGATGTTCGGATGCGTGAGCTGCGAAATGGTCTTCGCCTCACGCTCGAAACGAATCTTCAGTTGGGCGTTATCGGCAAACGCGGACGGCAGGATCTTGATCGCGACGCTGCGATCGAGCCGCGTGTCGCGCGCCTTGTACACCTCCCCCATCCCGCCCGCACCAATCGGCGCAACGATTTCATAGGGACCGAGGCGGCTGCCGGCCGTTACTTGCATGAATGTTGGGGAGGGATGATCGCACAGAGGCGGCGGGCACGGCCCGCAGCGTTGGCTGCCCAAGGCTCAGCGACCGGTTAGGCGAATCGCGTCACTTGAGAGGTGTCCTCACCGATCTCGATTCGAGCGACGTCGTGATCGCTCGCTCGACCCACTCGGTGGTGGTGACGCCGGAAGCCTCAGCGACGGCGTCGAGCCGGAACAGAAGGTTTATCGGCAATCGCCATGTCACTGCGATGCGCCGCGATGTGCGAACCGGCCTGCCGGCTTTCTTTTGCACGGGTCGGAATCTCCTTCGACGGTGCGACCATACCCTGGCGGATACCGAGGCGAAGCCACATGTCCTTCAGGACGAGGAATAGAGGGTCCGTGAGTACTTCCTGACGGTCGTAGGAAACTTTGAATATTGGAGAGCCGAAGGAAAAGGCGAAGCCTTCGAACTCCAGCCAGTCGACGTTTCGATCGAGCATCTCGATTGCGGATTGATAGAACCGCCTTCTCTCAGTGTCAAGATTGGAGAGATCGATTCGAAGGCCAGAATCGGGGTTGTGATAGCGCATGACGTCTCCGTGAACTAGATGAGCTTGAAGTGAACTCTTACGGCTTCGAAATACATCGCTTCCTGGCCAAATACATCTCGTGCCTCACGTACGAAAGTTTGCAAGCGTTCGACTTCGGATTCGTCGGTGGTCACGATCTTGACGCACCGATGGCGCTCCGGGTTGCCTCTCCAGGTGCCGCGTGTCGCCAGTTCATGGTACGCACCGAACGTCAGGATGCTGTCGAGCCACCACTCCCAAGCGCCTACCGAGAACGGTTCTCCATCGTCCTGGAGAAGGGGAAAAAGCATCGTGACCTTGCTCGCGTTTGGTTCGAACATTGCGCGCCCGTCGAATCAATGTCGGCCCGACGTCCCCTTTTGTCAATACAAAATAGGACTAATGAGGAGCCGCGCTGGTGCCGACGTCAAACCGCACCTTCGCGGCGCCCAGCGTGTGCAGCAATCCGGCGATGCGCGCTTCGGCATTTGTCTGCGCGAGCGCCAGGATCCCTTTCCGCAGCGCTTCGTTGCGGATGTTTTGCTCCGCGTATTGCCGCGCGCGGCCTTCCATGCCGACGTCGGCGCGGCGGAAGACGCCGGTGCGGCGGTCGATGACGTGCGTGGCGCGGTTGTCGATCCGCGAGAGAAGCACTTGCGGCGGCGGGAGATGGACGACCACCGTACCGTCAGGTTGGCGGTAGACGTCCTCAGTCTTCAGTAGCGAGAGATCGACGCCGGCGATGACGTCGCCGGCGGCGTAGAGCGTCAGCTCATCGCCGGCCAGCGCGTTCGGGATCAAGTCATACGTCTGGCGCACCGTACTCACGCTGACGACGCGCATTTCCGCCGTCTCGAGGCGATTCAGATCGCGGATGCGCGTGACGAGCGATCCGAGGTCGAGGGTCTCTTCCCTGCGGGTGACGGCGCGGACGGCCGCCTGTTCGATGCGGTGCGCGATGAACCAGGCGGCGGCAGCGATGAAGACCAGGACGATCGCCAGCGCGGCGAGCAGGAGTGCAAGTGCGGGGACTTCGCGCGGCGGTTTTCCTGGGAGCGCGGGCATCCTGCCCGCCGGTTCTTTCGGGGGATGCGCCTCATCACCAGCGGGCGGGACGCCCGCGCTCCCAGGTTCTGTCATGGACTTAACAAACTCTTTGTGTTTTGGAATTTTCTGCTATCCTGCCGCTCTCCCGGTAGGATTCAAGGAAGCATTCAAGCCAGCCGGCTCCGGGCTGGGCTTCCCTCACACCCCGCTATCCCTTCTGAGCCGCCACTGTTTTTCGATGTGTCCGACGAAGCTGGACCTGCCGCTTTCGAGCCACTCCGTCAGAAGATCGACGCTGATCTCGTCGAGCGAGTCGATGATGGAGAGGCTGGCCGCCTGCGCGACGCGTTCGATCGGCTTCTCCAGCAGCGCGACCACTTTCGCCGATCGCGTGAGACGCCAAGCCAGCTCCTCGTCGTGACTCATCGACAGGATGCGCGTCGCGGTGAGCGTGAGGAGCACGGACGCGTTCCAATTGGTCAGACGATCCCATCGCGGCGGCACGATGAAATCCGCGGCGCCGATCTCCGTCGCCAGCGCGGCGATGTGGCGCTCGGTGGAGAGGCGGATTGGCCCGAGGTCGGCGTGGAAAAGCATCTCGTAGGTTTCTTCGCTGCCGTCGCCGGTGAGCGTTCGCGCCAGCGCGTTGCGCGCGGTGGCGTCCAACTCGATCGGAACGCCGGCGAAGAATGATGCGCCGTATTTTTTTGCCAGCTCCGCAAGTTGCGCGAGCGCGGTCAGATCGGTCGTGACCGGAAAGATGATCGGGATGACCGCGCCCCATCTGACGCCGCGCTCTTTCGCGTCGGCGAAAAGCGCTTCGATGCGATCGAACTCCAGCGGCCATGTGGCGATTGCAATCACCGCATCCTCGGCCACCAACTTCGGGATCGCGCCGCGCGTGGAGATCAGTTGCATCGCCGCGGCCTGCTGCTCGCTCGCGAACTGCATCGCTTCCTCGCCGCGGCCGAAGATGACTTCGGCGAACTCGGCGGCATCGATCAACACCGGCGCATGCAACGGATGCCGCGTCGTGCTCCGCTCCAGATCGTCGCGCACGTTCTCGCAGACGGCGACTTCGAAGCGCTCGGCACACGAGGCGCGCAGGTCGATGTAGTCGATGGCGATCGGCGCCGCACGGCGCGGACTGTACGGCGCGATCGTCGTCGCGGCCCAATACGGCGCCTCTGGCACCTGCGCGCGCGTAAGCCGCAGGTGCGGCGTTTTCTTGTAAACGATCACGCCGCGACAGTGTATGCGCGTCTCACCGCGCGAGATACGGCGCCACCAGCGAGCGAACGTACTTGGCGATCATGTCCAGCTCGAGGTTCACGCGATTGCCAACGACGGCGTCGCCAAGGTTGGTGCGGCGCAATGTTTCGGGGATGAGCGCGGCGCCGAAGCTGACGCCATCCGGCTCAACCACTGTCAGGGAAACGCCATCGACGGCGATCGACCCTTTGTCGACGACAAGCTCCGCATACTCCACCGGAACACTCCACCGATAAACCGCGAAGTCGCCTTCCGTCTTCACCGACAGCAACTCTCCGACGCAATCGACATGTCCCTGCACAAGATGTCCGCCGAGGCGATCGCCGAGCGACATCGCGCGCTCGACGTTGACTTTCGCGCCGTTCGTCAGCGAACCGAGTGTCGTGCGGGCCAGCGTTTCGTTCGAAACATCCGCGACGAGTACATCGTCCTCCGGCATTACCGTCAAACAGACGCCATTCACCGCCAAACTCTCGCCGCGCACGAACGGCGTCTCATCCGTCGTACGCAGGCGGAGCCGCGCGCCCGACTCGAGTTTGTCGAACGCTTCGATGGTGCCGGTGCGATCGATGATGCCGGTGAACATTGGTTACCGAAACCATATCAGTCGCGAAGTCCGTCGGCGGCTTTGGATTCTGCCGTTCGGAGATATCTGAGACGCCGTCAGTTTGCGAATATGTCTGACCTGACATATGTTCAGCACGAGTGACCGTTGAGAAACCACTGGTCTGTTGCACGGCGAAGTGAAGACTCCGCCCTTTTCTCGAATGGCACGACTCGAGGCGGGCTTTCTCCTGCGGCGTCTACAACGAGGTGAGCACCTGTCGCTTCCGGCTTCGCGTCCGATGCCTGAAATTGGTGCGCGATGCCACGAACTTCGCATAGTTGATGAGGACGCGACCTGGCGGATCCTGTACCACGTGTCTGACGATGCCGTTGTGATTCTGGAAGTCTTTTCGAAGAAGACGCGGACGACACCGAAGCAGGTGCTCGATTCTGCGAAAGCACGATTGAAGAAATACTTGCGGGATGCGGAGGAGTGATCATGAAAGCGGAAAAGGCGAAAAAGCTTGCGAAGGCGGGATGGAAGATCGGCGATGCCAAAGACTTCCTCGAACTCGATGCGTCGGAAGCCGAATTCGTGGAGATCAAACTCGGACTCGCGCAGCGTCTCCGTGAACTCCGTGAGCAGCAAAAATGGACGCAGGCCGACCTCGCCGGCCGCCTCGGTTCAAGTCAGTCCCGCGTGGCAAAGATGGAAGCGGCCGACTCGACGGTCAGCGTCGATCTTCTCGTGCGCTCGCTGCTCGCGGCAGGAGCGGATCGAAAGGACGTGGGCCGGGCTGTGGGATCGCGAAAACGTTGACGAGTGGGTCGCGGGTCGGCGTCATCGTGCGCGCGGCTACGGCTCGATCACTCCGAGTTCCGGCAAATCTCGCGCGCGAGCGAGTTCGGAGTCTCGAACTGTCTCGGCACGGCCTGAATGCGGCCGTTCTGCGGATTGCACCAAAGCTCGTGTTCCTTGCCTTCGCGCTTCAGGAAACAGCCATTCCGCCGAAGATGCCGCAGTAACTCTCTCTGCTTCACTGGACGACGACGGTGCCGCGGATTGCACCCTCTGGCACGCCGGGCAATCCATCCTCGCGGCGATCTTGGAGGATGAGGGCGATGGCCTCGGCCAGATTTTCGCGAGCGTCGTCCGGAGAACGGCCCTGTCCATTCGCGCCCGGAATCTCAGGCGAGTAGGCGACGAACCATTCGCCGTCCTGCTCGATGAGGGATGTGAACTCGTTATGCATTTCGCGATTCTACCGCTTGGGGAGGACGCTCCATTTCGAGTCAGCAAGTGCATTCAGTCGATGTTGGTCGTCGGGAGTAAGCAGTATGTCTTCGAGCATGTAGTCGTTTGACCAGAGTTCAGAGGTCGACAGAATCTTCTTCAGCGCGATCTGATCGTTCGTAGGACATTTGATGACGACGTATTCAACCTCGTCCTCGTCGCCTTCGAACTCGCGAATCGTCGATGCGCGCTCCCAATCATGCTCGGCCACACCCTGTTCGAGCTCTGAAACGCGATTTGGCTCTCTACTCGCGATCGCCATTCCCAGCATCCACGAAGAATGCGCGAAGGGCCGAGCAGCACAAAGAGCGCACGTTCCATAGCGATCATCAAACATCTTCTCCGCCACTTTCCGGCGCTCCACCGCGCGGGATCGAACAAACCAAATGCTGAACACGACACCACCGACCAGTAGAGCGACGTTGGCCGCGATATTCAGAATCATGTCCGTAGTTGGCAATGAGCTCACCGATACGCGACCAGCACTGCATCAGAACCGACGATCTCCACCTGCTCGAAACGAAAGCGGTGCGCGTCCAACAACTTCGTCACCCCCTCCCCACCGAAAATCGACAGCGCGTCAGCACCCCCAATGACCATCGGCGCGATGAACACGATCATTTTTTGCCAGACCTGCTGTCGCATGAATGAGGAGAGCACGTTTGATCCCCCTTCGACGATCAGCGAGTGGATGCCCCGGGCATAGAGATCCGCGAGCAGTGCATCGAGATCGACATCCTCGGTAATGTGAATCGTCGCGCCTCCGTCGGTGAGGACGGTGGCGTCAGCGGGCACGATGCGGCGGCGGTCGAGGATGATTCGCATCCACGGCGTTGAAGCCAGGCCGAGGCGGCGGGTGAGCATCGGGTTGTCGTCGCGGATGGTGCCTCCGCCGGCGAGGATGGCGTCGTATTGCTCGCGGAGATCGAGGCTTCTCTGGCGGGCGGGTTCCGAGGTGATCCAGCGGCTTTCGCGGGTGACGGTGGCCAGTTTGCCGTCGAGGGTCATGCCGGCTTTCAGGATAACGAATGGGCGGTGGTGCGTGACGGCGTGGATGAAGACTTCGTTGAGTTTTCGGGCCTCGGATTCGAGGACTCCGAGGATCACTTCGATGCCGGCCTCGCGCAGTTTCTCGATGCCGCCGGCGGCGAGGTCGTGCGGGTCGCGCATGGCGATCACGACGCGCGCGATGCCGGCGGCGATGATGGCGTCGGCGCAGGGCGGCGTGCGGCCGTGGTGGTTGCACGGCTCTAGCGTCACGATCATCGTCGCGCCGCGGGCATCGACATCGCGCAGCGCTTCGATTTCCGCGTGCGGTTCGCCGGCGCGGTGGTGCCATCCCTCGGCGATCACGGTTCCGTCGCGGACGATGAGGCAGCCAACCATCGGATTGGGGCTGACGGAGTAGCGGCCGCGCGCGGCGAGGTCGAGGGCGTGGCGCATGAGGTCTTCCACGCCCGCGATTGTCCAACAAAAAAGCCGGCGATTGCTCGCCGGCTTTGTTATCGAATGCGATGGAGGTTAGGGAACGTGGATGAAGCGGAAGCCGGAGATGGCTGCGCCGCCGCGTCCCGAGGAGGTGACGTAGATGCGGGCGATCGAGCCGGCTTTGAGGCGATCGATCGCAGCGCGGAACTGCGCGAGATTCGAAACCTTCGTGCCCTGGACTTCGCTGATGACGTCGCCCTCGGTGAGGACGTCGCCCGCCGCCGAGACTTCCTTCACGCTCGTCACGACGACGCCGGTGACGTTGTCAGCGATGCCGTAGGACTGGCGCGCCTGCGGCGTCAGTTCCTGCACCGACATTCCCAGTTTGTTGCGCGCCGGCGCAGCCTCGTCGGGCTGCTTCTCGGGGTCTGCTTTGTCGGCTTCGAGAGTGCGCTCGATCGTCGATGCGGTCAGCGTCTGGCGCTTTCCGCCGCGGATGACGGTGAGGTTGATCTTGCTGCCCACCGGAAGGTACGAGATGTAATCGATGAGTGCGCGGTTGCTGGTGATCGGACGGCCGTCAGCCTCGACGATGATGTCGCCCGGCTGGATGCCGGCTTTGGCCGCCGGCTTGTCAGAATCGACGGTCTGAACGAGCGCGCCGCGCGTGTCGGGCGGCAGCTCGAAGCCGGCGCGGGCATCTTCGCTGAGGTCGAGAATACCCATGCCGAGGTAGCCGCGCGTGACCTTGCCCTGCTTGAGCTGCGGCAGAAGGCGCTTGGCGGTGTTGATCGGCGTCGCAAAGCCGAGGCCCTGCGCGCCGCCGCCGCGAATCGCGGTGTTGATGCCGACCACCTCGCCGTTGATGTTCATGAGCGGGCCGCCAGAGTTGCCGAAGTTGATGGCTGCGTCGGTCTGGATGAAGTTTTCGAAGGAACGGGTCTGATCGCCGAGGCCGAGCGTGCGGCCTTTGGCGGAGATGACGCCAACCGTGAGTGTGTTTTCGAACTGGAACGGATTGCCGATGGCGATGGCCCAGTCACCCTTGCGGATGCGGTCGGAATCGCCGAGCGGAACGCTCGGAAGCGACTGGCCGGCGTCGATCTTGAGGAGAGCGATGTCGGTGGCGGGATCGCGTCCGATGATCTTCGCTTCGCTCGTGTGGCCGCCGCTGCCGTTTTCGTCCGCGCCCCAGTGCACCTGGATCTTGCTGGCACCTTCGATGACGTGGTTGTTGGTGACGATGTAGCCGTCGGGCGAAATGATGAAGCCCGATCCGCCGGCGACCTGCTTGTGCTCGTCATCTTCCTCAGGCGTGCGGTTGCCATGCGGATTGCGCTGGCCGTTGCCGTTCCCCTGTCCCGGACTCGGGAAGAAGAATTCGAATGGATCGCCGCCGAACGGGCTCTGTTTGCGAAGATCGCTGGATTTGATGACTTCGGTCGACGTGATCGAGACGACGGCGGGCATGACCCGGGCGGCGACGTCGGCGAAGGAGGGGATGGTTACGGAGGCGACCGGCGCGCCGGACGAGGTGGTCTGGATGACCGAGGACTGCGCGTGCGAAGGACGCATCAGGCCGAGGTCGGCGCTGATGACGACTCCGAACGTGACCGAGGCGATGATGATCGCGATCGTCGACAGAATGCGTTTCGTGGTTGGATTCATGTCTGTTGAAGCTCCTTTGAAGCGGTCGATTGATTGGGAGGCGGGCCATTTGCCCCGCTGCGTTAGACGTGCCAGCGGGTGCGGCCTGGCGCCGCATGTGTCTGAGACGAACGAGGCCACGAAATGTTTCGTGGCCGGTTGTTACGCGATACGAAGAACACATGGCGCCGTTGAAGCGTTCCTTCCGTCATCAAAAAGTGCGTCACCCGGGGATGCGGAAGGCGGATGGTTCGAAGATCGGCGAGGGCGCGCCGTTCCGCGCCACATCGAGCATGGCCCGGCCGAGGATTTCCGTCGTCGTGATGTGGTTGGGAAACAGGCGCAGCAGTAGCGGAAGCAGCGGCCGCGTGATGGCGTAGGCGACGCGATACAACTTCGTCTTCGACGTCTCGCCGTGCATCGGCTGAATGCCCGCGGGCCGGAACATGTACGCGGCCTTGAACGGCAGCCGCAGCAGAGCGTTCTCGGTTGCGCCCTTCACGCGCGCCCACATCACTCTCCCCTGCTCGCTACTGTCGGTGCCGCTGCCGGAAACGTAGATGAAGGTCATCTGCGGATTGAGCCGCGCCAACGTCGTGGCGGCGGCCATGGTGAGGTCGTAGGTGACGCGTCGATATTCAGCTTCGGTCTTGCCCGCTGCGGATGTGCCGAGGCAGAAGAAGCAGGCGTCGAAACCGGAGAGCTCACCTTCAATATCCAAGTAGTCGTAGAGATCGGCGCGGACGACCTCGGCCAATTTCGGATGTTGCTGTCCTGTGACAGTCCGTCCGATTGAGAGCACGCGATGCACATCGGGGTCGAGGAGGCATTCGCGAAGGACGCCTTGTCCGACCATTCCGCTCGCTCCGAAGAGAATCACATCCACGTCAGCGAGCATACCCGACGGCGCTACAATCCCGCGTTCGTCGCAACGCTCAACGACAGGAGAAACGCATGCCCGTCACACACAACATCAAACCGGAAAAAGGGGACGTCCTGCTGCTGGTCGGCACGATGAAAGGCGCGTTCATTCTTCGCGCGAATGAATCGCGCAAGAAGTGGGAGATGGGCGGGCCGTACTTCCCCGGCAGCGCGGTTTACGGGATGGCCTACGACGGCCGCTTCGGACGCCAGCGCATCTGGGCCGGCCCGGCCAGTATGCATTGGGGCGCGCTGCTGCGGTCGAGCGACGATTTCGGCGCGACGTGGACGGATCCGCAGATCGCGAACGTGAGGTTCCCCGAGGGAGCGGAAGCGGCGCTGAAGAATATCTGGCAGATCGTTCCCGGCCGCGACTCCGAAGCGGACACGCTCTACTGCGGCGTGGAGCCGGCGGCGTTGTTCAAGTCGACCGACGCTGGCGATTCGTGGAACCTGGTGGAAGGACTCTGGAATCATCCGCAGCGGCCAAAGTGGCAGCCGGGCGGCGGCGGGATGTGCCTGCATACGGTCCTGCTCGATCCCGCCGATGCCTCGCGCATCCGTGTGGCGATTTCGACGGCGGGGATGTACGTGACGGAGGATGCCGGCGAGACGTGGCGGCCGTCGAACAAAGGCGTGCGCGCGGAGTTCCTCCCCGACAAGCATCCGGAGTTCGGCCAGTGCGTCCACAAGGTGGCGCAGTCGAAGACGCGTCCGGAGCGGATGTTCCTGCAGAACCACTGGGGCCTGTATCGCACGGACGACCGCGGCGAGACGTGGACCGACATCGCGCACGGCGTGCCTTCTGATTTCGGCTTCGCCGTGTGCGTTCATCCGACCAATTCCGATACCGCCTGGATCGTCCCGCTGGAGTCGGATGGCTTCCGCTGCACTCCCGAAGGAAAGTTGCGCGTCTACAAAACGGACAACGCGGGCAAGAAGTGGAAGCCGATGACGAAAGGCTTGCCGCAGGACGACGCGTACGAGACGGTGCTCCGCGACGCGATGGCGGTCGACGCCCTCGATCCGGTCGGCGTCTACTTCGGCACCCGCAACGGAAAACTGTTCGGGTCGAACGATGAAGGAAAGCGTTGGTCGGAACTGGCCGACGGCCTTCCCGCCGTCGTCTCGGTGAAAGCCGCGTACATCTCCTGATGTCATTCCTGTTCGTAATCCCAGGTCCGCTGCGCGACCTCGCCGGAGGCCGCAGCGAAGTCCGTCTCGACGGCCACGCCGATTCCGTTCGCGATGCCCTCACCCTACTCGGCACTCACTACCCGAAAGTCCGCGACCGCATCGTGACGGAGCTCGGCGAAGTCCGCCCCCACGTCAACATTTTCATCGACGGCGACAGCTTCCGCGATACCGGCGGGTTGTCCGCGCCGATCCGGAATGGGGCGGAGATTTTGATCCTGCCGGCGGTTAGTGGGGGGTAGTCATGGAGATCAAACACGAAGTCGTAATCGTCTGGAGCGACGAAGACGATGCGTTCATCGCAAACGTGCCGGCGCTTCCCGGATGCATGACCCACGGAAGCACTCGTGCCGACGCTCGTAGAAACATCGAAGAGGCTTACGCGCTATGGCTCGACACGGCGCACGAACGGGGTCGAGTAGTGCCGGATTTCGACGCCGGAGGCGTCACGTAGGGTAGCCGGTGGTCGCGCGCGAAGCGCGAGACCACCGGAAACGCGGGCGAACAGGAATCCGACTCCGGAGGAGTCGCGTACGGTGCTCGCGATGCCTTCGACTTCACCAGAGATATCGTTCGTCGAAATCGATGCCGTGCCTCTCCAAAAACTCTCGGTACTCTTCCTGAAACGTCCGCTTCTGGTGATGTTTTTCCTGCTGCTGAATGTATTGGCGCACCGACAGAACGGCGGACTTGCTGACGGAGAACGCGCCGTAACCTTCCTGCCATGCGAAACCGCGAACATGTTTCGACTCTCGAACCCATTCGGTGGAGACACGCTTCGTCTCTTTCACGAGATCGGCGATCGCATGTACCGGTTTGATGCCGATCAGCAGATGCACGTGATCGGCGACGCCTCCGATCTCCTGGGGGAAGGCGTCGAGTCGTTTCAGACAACCGCCGATGTAGGCCTGAAGCTCCGGCCGCCATGCCGCGTCAATTAAGGGGACGCGTCCTTTCGTGCTGAAGACGAGGTGGATGTGCAGACTGGTGTGAGTCGACGGCATCCCGAGCATGGTACGTGACCCCTGCCGGGGTCGTGAAAATTCGCGCCTTTGCGTTCCGGTGGTCGCTCGCTTCGCTCGGACCACCGGCTACCCTACGAGCCTCCTCCGGAGGCGTTAAAAGCAGCGCCGAAATCGCGGCTCCTATCCCCCATCCTCAACATTCTTCAGATAGAAGGACAACGACTCGAGGTTGATGCGGAGGTCGACGGATTTCACTTTCACTCCGGGGCGGGAGCGGAGTTGCGTTGGGGCGAAATTCAAGACTGCGTTTAGGCCGGCATCCGCGAAAGCGTCGTAGACGGTTTGGGCGGCTTCGGCGTTGACGGCGACGATGCCGATGTCGACCTGGTGTTCGCGGATGATCGCCGGGAGCTCGTCCCACGGGAGGACTTCGATGCCGCTGCGGGAGCGGCGTCCGATCTTGGCGGGATCGTTGTCGATGAGAGCCGCGATTTCGAAGCCGTGGTCGTTGAAGCCGGCGTAATCCGCCAGGGCCATACCGAGGTTGCCGGCGCCGGCGATGAGGACGCGGCGGGTGCGGTCGAGGCCGAGCTCGCGCACGAGGTGATCGCGCAGGCGCGTGACGTTGTAGCCGACGCCGCGCGTGCCGAACTCGCCGAAGCAGGCCAGGTCTTTGCGGATCTGCGCGGAGTTGAGGTGGAATCGCTCGGCCAGCTCGGCCGAGGAGACAGTGCACTGACCGACTGACTCCATGAATGTCAGGCAGCGGAGGTAGACCGACAGCCGGCCGGTCGTCAGCTCCGAGATCGGTTCGCGGTCGTTGGTGTTCGGCCGGTCGTTCGACATAGGTCGTGGACTACGGCAGGAGGGCCCGGGCAGCGGCTCCTGCCGCGTTGAAAAGAGGAGTCGGGAAAAGGCCGATGGCGAAGATGCCGATCAGTGAGATGAGCAAGGCAGCGGTACCGAAAAAATCTGTGTCGAGAAGCGGGGAGTGGGTAGTGGGTAGTGGGTAGTGGGAGCTTGGGCTTCCGTGGGAATGGGTGGCGGCCTCCGACTCCCCACTCCCCACTCCCAACTCCCCTTCCTTCATGTACAGGAAGTAGACGACGCGCAGGTAGTAGTAGACCGAGACGATGCTGGTCAGGATGCCGATGAAAGCAATGGTCATGTGGCCGGAGTCGACGGCGGTCTTGAAGATGTAGAACTTGGCGATGAAGCCGGCGGTGGGCGGAAGGCCGGAGAGCGAGAACATGCAGATGGTGAGGGCCAGGCCGTAGAACGGACGGCGGAAGCCGAGGCCGGCGATGTCGTCGAGGGTCTGCGGATCGTTCTGATTTTTCGCGAGCATCGAGATCACGCCGAACGCGCCGACGTTCATCAGCGCGTACGTGATGACGTAGATGCTGATCGCAGCCACCGATTCGGCGCGCAGTGAAAGCAGCGCGATGAGCATGTAGCCGACGTGGGTGATGCCGGAGTAGGCCAGCATCCGTTTGAGGTCGCGCTGGGCGATGGCCACGGCGTTGCCGATGATCATGGAGAGGATCGAGAGCGCGGCCACCATCTTCATCCACGACGCTTGCTGGATGACCGGCGTCATCGACGAGAAGATGCGCACCAGGGCGATGAGCGTAGCCGCCTTCGGCGCGGTGGAGAGCCAGCCGGCGATCGGCGACGGCGCGCCCTGATAGACGTCGGGCGCCCATCCGTGGAACGGCGCGACCGCGAGTTTGAAGCCGAGGCCGGACATCAGGAGGATGAAGGCGATGGTGAGGAGCGGATTACTCGCATCGGCCGTGGCGAAGTAGCGCGAGAAGACGGCGAGGTTCGTCGAGCCGGTGGCGCCGTAGAAAAGCGCGGTGCCGTAGAGGACGAAGCCGGTGGCGAATGCGCCCATCAGAAAGTACTTGAGGCTCGCTTCGTTCGAGACGGCGATGCGGCGGTGGAAGCCGACCAGGATGAAGATGCAGATCGAGAGCAGCTCGAGGCCGAGGACGATCACGAGGAGATCGAGGCCCTTGGCCATCATCATCATGCCGACCGTGCCCCACATCAGCAGCGCGTAGAACTCGCCGCGCTCGAACCCTTCGCGCGCCAGGTACGCTTTCGCGAAGAGCGTGGCCAGGATGGCGGCCAGCAGAAAGGTGCAATCGAAGATCACGGTGATGGCGCTGATCTGGTACGTGCCACCGAAGAAGTTGCCGCCGACGA
The DNA here is from genome assembly GCA_035996815.1 of Thermoanaerobaculia bacterium. Lineage (GTDB taxonomy): Bacteria > Acidobacteriota > Thermoanaerobaculia > Gp7-AA8 > Gp7-AA8 > JADGNZ01. The sequence continues at coordinate 74,136 of DASYJF010000118.1, forward strand.
CGAACAGCTCGCCCCAGCAGGCGGCGACGAAGACGATCACGGCCAGCGGCGCGGTAGCGCTGCGGAGTTTCGGCGCGAAGGCGTCGAAGAGGATCAGCAGGATGCCGCCGAGGGAGAGGATCAGCTCCGGGAGGATGGCGTTGATCCAGCCGTTTTCGAGCAGCGGGGTGAGATTCAACGAACACCTCCGGGGGCGACCGGGAGTCGGGAGTCGGGAGTGGGGAGTCGGAGCAAGGCTTCACGTCGCCGCGTCGTTTCTCCGACACCCGACAGCCGACGCGCGCTCTCTGCGACTACGGTCTTGTCGGCGTCCGTTTGTTTTGTGATCTGCAGGAGTAGCTTGACGCTCGGCGTCATCTTGCGGAGGAAGGTGTTGGGGCGGACGCCGATCCAGACCATGAAGATGACGAGCGGGACGAGGGCGGCGACCTCGTTCCATGCGATCTCGGGAACGTTGCGATTTTCTTCGTTCGTGATCGGGCCGAAGAAGACGCGTTGGATGAGCCAGAGCAGGTAGATCGCGGCGAGGATTACGCCGGTCGCGGCGACGATCGTCCAACGCGGGCTGGTCTGGAACGAGCCGGCCAGAATCAGGAACTCGCCGATGAAGCCGTTCAGGCCGGGTAATCCAACAGACGAGAGCATGGCGATGATGAAGAACGTGGCGAAGACCGGCATCGTCTTGGCCAGTCCGCCGTAGTCGGCCAGCAGTCGCGTATGGCGTCGTTCGTAGATCACGCCGACGCAGAGGAAGAGGGCGCCGGTCGACAGTCCGTGGTTGACCATCTGCAGGATCGAGCCTTCGATCGAAGTCTGATTCAGCGCGAAGATGCCGAGAACGCAGAAGCCGAGGTGGGAGACCGAGGAGTAGGCCACGAGCTTCTTCATGTCCGGCTGGACCCAGGCGACCAAGGCGCCGTAGACGATGCCGATCACCGCCAGCGCGATGAGCAGGCCGGCGTATTTGGCGGTGGCGTCGGGGAAGAACGGCAGAACGAATCGAAGGAAGCCGTAGGTGCCCATCTTCAGCATCACTCCGGCCAGGATGATCGAGCCGCCGGTGGGCGCTTCGACGTGCGCGTCGGGCAGCCAGGTGTGCAGGGGGAAGAGCGGAACCTTGATCGCGAATGCCAAAGCAAAAGCAAAAAATAGCAGCGTCTGCGCATGCGGCGCGAGCGCCGTCCCGTACAGCTGCGTGATGGTGAAGGTGATCACGCCGGTGTCGTGCATGTGCGCGAAGGCGAGATAGATGATGCCGAGGAGCATCAGCAGCGAGCCGGCGATGGTGAAGAGGAAGAATTTGATCGCCGCGTAGATGCGATTCGCGCCGCCCCAGACGCCGATGACGAGGTACATCGGCAGCAGCGTCAGTTCGAAGAAGACGTAGAAGAGGAGCAGGTCAGTGGCGACGAAGACGCCGATCATCGCCGCTTCCATGATCAGGAAGGCGATGACGTACTCCTTCGGATGCTTCTTGATGGTGTTCCATGACGAGAGGAAAACCACCGGCGTCAGGAGCGTCGTCAGCAGGACCAGCCAGAGCGAGATGCCGTCGACGCCGAGTCCGTAGTGAATCCCCCACTGCGGAATCCAGGCGAGCGATTCGGTGAGCTGGAAACCGGCTACGCCTTCCTGAAATCCGTTGAGGATGCCGAGTGAGGCGACGAACGTCGCCAGCGACGCGAGCAGGCCGAAGCCTTTGATGGCGTTCGTGGCCGTCTTCGGAAAGAAGGCGATGATCACCGCCGCGGCGATGGGAAGCCAGAGGGTGATGGAGAGGATGTTGCTCATTTTGCCCTCGGGTGTGGGGAGTGGGGGGTGGGGAGTGGGAGAACGCAATGCAACGAGCGCGAGACGCAGAGCGGGTTTCTACTACACCCCACACCCCACACCCCACTCCCCCGCCTCATGCGAGCACCCAAATGAACACGATCACTCCCAGAAAAAACATCAGCGCGTAGTTCCTCACGTTGCCGGTCTGGAAGAAACGGAGCAAGTCGCCAATCGCGGCCACGACATAGCCGAGGAGCGCGAGGAGGCCGTCGATGAGGGCGTCGATGCCGCGCCAGAGGAATTGTGAGAAGCCTTCGAGGGGGCGGACGATCGTGGCGGCGTAGAGCTCATCGACGTACCACTTGTTCTCCATACCGCGCGCGACGGCGGGCATCTTCTCGGCGAACTGTTCGTCGGCGGCCAGTCCGCGTTTGTAGAAGCGGGCGTAGGCGGCCCAGATACCGAGGGCGGCGATGGCGGTGGAGACGAACATCAATCCGTATTCGAGGTTCGGGGAGATCTCGTACTGCACTTCCGGCGCGCCGGCGATGGCCGGGAAGATCGGATGCAGCCAGGCAGCGAGGAAGTGTCGATGCGGCCAGCCGAGGATCGCGCCGCCGAATGCCGACAGCGTCGCCAGGACGATCAGCGGGACGGTCATCGTCCAAGGCGATTCGTGGAGGTGATGTTCTTGTTCGTGAGTGCCGCGGAAACTTCCAAAGAACGTCAGGTAGACGAGGCGGAACATGTAGAACGCGGTGCAGAAGGCGGCCAGCGATCCGAGGACCCAGATCAAGACGTTGAACCACTGCGGGAAGTACGGATTCGCCAGCGCCGAGGCGAGGATTTCGTCCTTGGAGAAGAAGCCGGCCAGCGGCGGGATGCCGGCAATGGCGATCGTGGCGATGAGGAAGGTCCAGTACGTGATCGGGATCTTCGATTTGAGGCCGCCCATCTTGCGCATGTCCTGCTCGCCGCTCATGGCGTGAATCACCGAGCCGGAGCCGAGGAAGAGGCAGGCTTTGAAGAAGGCATGCGTGATGAGATGGAAGACGCCGGCGGTGAAGGCGCCGACGCCGACGCCGATGAACATGAAGCCGAGCTGCGAGACGGTGGAGTAGGCCAGGACTTTCTTGATGTCCCACTGCCGGATGCCGATCGTTGCGGCGAAGAGCGCGGTGAGCGCGCCGATGAGCGCGACCACCATCATCGCGCCCGGGGCCAGTCGATAGAGCGCGTTCGAACGGACCACCATGTAGACGCCGGCGGTGACCATCGTGGCGGCGTGGATGAGTGCGGAGACGGGTGTCGGGCCGGCCATGGCGTCGGGCAACCAGACGTAGAGCGGAATCTGCGCACTCTTGCCGCACGCGCCGAGGAAGAGCAGGAGACAGATGGCGGTCAGCAGCCAGTGCTCGATGCCGCCGGCGGCTGCGATCTGCGAAACCTTCGCGAAATCGACGCTGCCGAAGTACGCGAACATCAGGAACATGGCGATGAGGAAGCCGAAGTCGCCGATGCGGTTGACGACGAATGCCTTCTTCCCCGCGGCCGGCGCGTAGTCGGTCTCGTAGTAGAAGCCGATCAGGAGGTAAGAGCAGAGTCCCACTCCCTCCCATCCGACGAACATCAATAGATAGCTTGATCCGAGGATCAGCACGAGCATCTCGGAGAGGAAGAGGTTCAGGTAGGCGAAGTAGCGTGCGTATCCGTGCTCGTGGGCCATGTAGCCGACGGAGTAGAGATGGATCAGGAATCCGACCCACGTGACCACCATCAGCATGACCACGCTGAGCGGATCGAGCTGGAAGGCGAGATCGGCGCCGATGTTGCCGGACGAGATCCAGTTGTAGACGAGATCGACGTGCCGCTCCCCGCTCGGATACGCGGCGTGGTACTGGACGACGGCGATCGTCCCGGCCACGGCGGCGCCGAGCGATGCCAGCAGCGCGACCGCGGTGACGAAGCCCTTGCCAAGCCGCTTTCCGAACAAGCCGTTCAGCAGAAAGCCGGCGAACGGCAGTAAGGGGATGAGCCAGAGTGTGTTGAGCATTTGCGGTTCGTGAAGCAGTGGATTAGTAGATTAGTGGATTCGTCGATCAGGAAGGGTTAGCAACATCAAGCCGCGCAGCTTGCCAAAGCACAGACACTCTTGTCTGTGCTGGTGAGGCTCGCGGCAATTGGGAAGATCGACGCCGCGGCTCCTGATCGACTGACCGACTGATCCACTAATCTACTAATCCACTGCTTCACTCTCATCTCCTCGCATCTTGCCGATGCGAGGAGACCCCGCATCAGCCCTGATCTTTTAACCGTTCCTTGTAATCCTCGGAGGATGCCGGGTCGAGCTCCCAGCGGTGTTCGTCGCGGCTGCGTTCTTTCTCTCCGACTTTCAGCTCTTCGTCATCGGCGTACGAGATGCCCATCGCCGCCGCTGTTTCTTCCGTGTCGTTCTGTCCGGGGGTCTGCTGACTTCCAGTCGCTGCCTCGTCGCCCTGCGACTCGGCCATCTCCCATTGGGCGTCGAGATCGTTTCCGGACAGCGACGGATCGATGCCGGGGTTTTCGCGAACCCGATCGGCGAGCTTCTGCGAACCGCTGCTGACGTCCGGAATGTCCGGCTCGATGCGGTCATCGATGCCGTCGCGATTCCTGTCCTTCCGTTCGTTCTCTTCCCAATCAATGAGCTTCTCGGTTTTGTCCATTTTCGTGCTCCTGTTGAGCCCGGAAATGCGACGTTCGTGCCGTGTGTGGGGGTGGGGAGTTGGGTGTGGGGTGTGGGAGAAAAGCCCGAACATCAAAAGCGACCGTTTGAGCCGAACCGTTCTCCTACACCCCACCCCCCACTCCCCACCCCCGCCCTTACCACCTCATCAAATTCGCTTCATCCACATCGATCGTGTGCCGGTGATGAAAGAGGGAGATGAAGATGGCCAGGCCGACGGCGGCTTCGGCGGCGGCGATGGCCATCACGAAAAAGACGAAGAGGAGTCCGTGGATTTGATGGAACTGGCGCGCGTAGGCGACGAAGGTGAGGTTCACCGCGTTCACCATCAGCTCGATGCACATGAAGATGGTGATGCCGTTTCTCCGCGTCAGCACGCCGCAGACGCCGATGGTGAAGAGGATCGCGCTGAGGATCAGGAACCAGTGCGTCGGGATCATAGTTTGTTCTCTCCCGTGACCGGCGGGGCCGCGCCCGTGCGGCCGCTGAGCAGCAACGCACCGACGATCGCCGCAAGCAGCAGGATCGACACCATCTCGAACGGGAAGATGTACGCCTCGAACATCTTGATGCCGACCGTGCGCGCATCCGAAACGAACGGTCCTTCGGGCAGCTTCGTCACGCCGTACTTGGCGAGGTAGTAGATCAGCGCCAGTCCGAACGCGGCGCTGGAGGTGTATCCGAGGAACTGCTGGACGGGACGCGTGTGCGGCTCGGCTTGATGTTGCAGGTTGAGCAGCATGATCACGAAGAGGAAGAGGACCATGATCGCGCCGGCATAGACGATGACCTGCAACGCCGCGAGGAACGGCGCCTCGAGCAGGACGTACATCACCGCCAGCGCGAAGAACGACGCCACCAGCGACAGTGCGCCGACCACCGGATTGCGATGCAGCACCACCATCGCCGCGAAGATCACGGCGACGGCTGCAAAGAAGAAAAAGATGATGAACGAGATCATCAGAGCCACCTCTTCGCGATGAACAGCGCCACGATCACGATGTTGATCACCGCCAGCGGGAGGAAGACTTTCCATCCGAGTTTCATCAGCAGGTCGTACTTGAGGCGCGGGATCGTCCAGCGCACCCAGACGAAGATGAAGAGCAGCACGCTCACTTTCGCCACGAACGCCAGCACCGAGAGCGCGAAGCCGAGGGCGTTGGGAGGTTCGTTGTACCAGGGGATGTCCCAGCCGCCGAGGAAGAGGGTCGTGATCAGCGCCGACATCGTGGCCATGGCCATGTACTCGGACATGAAAAAGAGCGCGAACTTCATGGACGAATACTCGGTGTGATACCCCGCCACCAGCTCCGCATCCGCTTCCGCGAAGTCGAACGGCAGGCGGTTCGTTTCGGCGAATGCGGAGACGAAGAAGACCACGAACGCGATCCACATCGCCGGCGAAAAGATGTTCCAGGCCGGCAGTTTGATGGCGTTGAAAAGGACGAACGAGCCGGTCTGCCGCCAGACCACATCAACAAGCGAGAGCGAGCCGGCCGACATCAGCACGCTGACCGCGGCCAGCGTGAGCGAGAGCTCGTACGAGATCATCTGCGCCGAGGCGCGGATGCCGCCGAAGAGGGAGTACTTGTTGGCGGAGGCCCAGCCGGCCATGACGATGCCGTAGACGCCCATCGACGCCAGCGCGAAGATCAGCAGGATGCCGATGTTGACGTTGGCGATGATCGGCTCGAAGAGGCGTCCGCCCGGCAGCAGGAACGGACGTCCCCACGGCACGACGGCGATCGTAGTCAGCGCCGGAATCAGGCCGAACATCGGCGCGATCGTGTAGAGGACTTTGTTGGCCTTCGCCGGCAGCATGTCCTCTTTGAGGATGAACTTGAGCGCGTCGGCGAACGATTGGAAGAGGCCGAACGGACCGACGCGGTTCGGGCCGGGGCGATCCTGAATCAGCGCGCTGCCGCGCCGCTCCACCCACACCATGATCGGCGTGACGTTGAGCATTGCGCCGAGCACGACGGCGATCTTCAATCCCGAGAGCCCGACGTCAACCCAATCGATCCCGTGCATGCGTTCTACGCCTGCGCTCCCGCAATTTCGCCGACTTCAAACTCGGGGATGTGATCGAACCGCGCGTTCCCGTAGAGAATCGCCCCGATGCGGCGATACAACTCGAGATCGGTGACGGCCTGCCCTTTCGGCGGATAGGCCTGATGGATGCGCTGCACCCGTCCCTGCAGATTCGTGAACGTCCCTTCCTTCTCGACGTGAATCGTCGAAGGGAGCAGGACGTCAGCGACGTCGTTGAGCGGATGATTCGCATCCCACGACATCACGACGAGGAACTTGGCCTTGCGCAGATTGGCGACCACGGCAGGATCGTTCGCGCGCTCGCTGAACATGGCGTCGGTGACGAAGAGGACGTCGATTCCGTCCGCGCCGTTGATCAACAGATTGTCGATGAGGGGGTTGGGGGTGGGG
>DASYJF010000119.1:0-14593 GCA_035996815.1 Thermoanaerobaculia bacterium
CGGGAAGGTTTTCCAGAACTCGCCGCGGACGTTGTAGCCGATGCAGACCGGGATTTCTTCGAACTGATCGAGCACGTCGAGCTTCGTCAGCGCGATGGCATCGAGTCCGTTGAGCATGGCCGACGTGCGGAGGACCGGCAGATCGAGCCAGCCGGTGCGGCGCGGGCGTCCGGTGACGGTGCCGAACTCGTTGCCGCGCGCGCGGAGGTGCTCGCCGTGCTCGTCGTTGAGCTCCGTCGGGAACGCGCCGCCGCCGACGCGCGTCGTGTACGCCTTCGCAACGCCGATCACGCGGTGGATGTGCTTCGGCGCCACGCCGAGTCCCGTGCAGACGCCGCCGACCACCGTGCTCGATGACGTCACGTACGGATACGTTCCGTGATCGATGTCGAGCATCGCTCCCTGCGCGCCCTCGAACATCACCTTCTTGCCGGCGCGGATCTGCGCGTTGATCAGCAGCGTTCCGTTCGTGATGCGGTCGGCCAGCACCTCGCCGTAGCGCGTGTAATCGTCGTAGAGCTTCCGCGGGTCGTATCCATCCTTGCCGTAAACCTTCAGCACGGGATTTTTCTCGGCGCAGGCGAGCTCGATGCGGTCACGAAGGACGTATGGATCGAGCAGGTCGGAGACGCGGATGCCGTAGCGGCTCACCTTCGTTTCATACGCCGGACCGATGCCGCGTCCGGTCGTGCCGATTTTGCCTTCGCCCGCCGCTTCCTCGCGCGCCATGTCCAGCGCCTTGTGATACGGCAGGATCACCTGCGCGGAGTCGCTGATCTTGAGGTTGGAATCGATCACGACCCCAAGCGCGCGCAACTTCTCGATCTCATCGAGCAGCGCCTCGGGATCGATCACCATTCCGTTGCCGAGGATGCAGAGCTTGTCGGGGTGGAGGATGCCCGAGGGGATCAGCCGCAGCGCGAAATGCTTCTCGCCGAACTTGACCGTGTGGCCGGCATTGTGCCCGCCCTGAAAGCGCGCGACGACGTCGAAGGTTTCGCAGAGAAGATCGACGATCTTCCCCTTCCCTTCATCGCCCCATTGGGCTCCGATGACGGCCAGGTTCTGCATGCGGCGCGGAGACTAGCATGTGGGGAGTGGGTTGTGGGGCGTGGGGAGTGGGAGAAAAGACAACGACAACGTCGCACGGCACGAAGACGATCACATACTGCCGCGTCCGTCTCCCCTCCCCACACCCCACTCCCCACACCCCCGAAAAAGCTATAGTTCTGCGAGCGAGGAATCTGATGGATCTTCACAACACGACCGCGACCGCTACCCAGCCGATCTATTCGCCGACCCCCGTCCCGGTCGAGCAGTTCATCGACGGCATCCGCGACCTTTCCGCGGGCCTGATTACGAAGCAGAAGATCTACGACTTTCTCGCCACGTACGAGATCCGCGCCGAGGATCTGGAGCGCTACAAGATGTGGCTGCCGGACCGCCACACGCGCAACAAAGTCTTCCGCAATGAGATGATCGAAGCGATGGTTATCTGCTGGCCGATCGGCGCAATCACACCGCTCCACACGCACAACGGCCAGCTCGGCTGGATGACGATGATCGAGGGCAAGCTGATCGTCGAAAACTACAAGCAGCTCAGCTGTAACCGTCCCGAAAATCAGCAGGTAGTTGGCATGGACTGCCTGGCCGGCGCGACGCGCATCGAGATGCAAAACCTCGAAACGGAGCTGGTCGTCCCCGGCGGTCCGCTGAACACGGTCGACAAAACGCAGACGATCCATCGCATCAAAAATCTCGAGGAGTGGAACGAGCGCGCCGTTAGCGTTCACGTCTACTCGAAGCCGATCGACTCCTGCGTCGTCTTCGACATCGAAGGCGGCAAATGTTTTCGGCGGGATTTGAAATACGACAACGAGCCGGCAGGGCCGGCGGCCTAGGTTGCCCAAGCTCGGCCACCAGATGCGATTCGAATTTGTCATCCTGAATCCCCTCAATTCTTGCGCGACTCGCGGCTCATTTCGCGAAGCCTTGGAGTGCGGTGGCGATCGAGCCACCGCTTTGGGATGGCGGGGGACGGGTCATCGTCGCGAAGACGAAGCAAGCATCACACGCTGCGTGTCGTCACGATTCCACCACCCTCCCAAAGCGGTGGCTTTGCCACCGCACTCCAAAGTGCTTCGCACGAAACGCGCGCCACATTTCCTCGCAAACTCTGAGGTTGACGATGACGAGGCCACGACGTAATGCCCGCCACCGCCATCCACCACATCCAACTTGCCATGCCGCGCGGCGAAGAAGATAGCGGCCGCGCGTTCTACCGCGACATCCTCGGTCTCGCTGAAATCCCCAAACCTGCCACCCTCAATGAACGCGGCGGACTCTGGTTCGAAATCGGCGCGCTCGAACTTCACCTCGGCATCGAAGACGACTTCCGTCCCGCGAAAAAGGCGCATCCTGGATTACTCGTCGACGATCTCGCGCCTCTCGTGAAGCGGCTCGAAGAAGCCGGCTACGCGACGCAGCCCGACCACCTCCTCGCAGGCTACGACCGCGCGTACGTTCACGATCCATTCGGGAATCGCATCGAACTGCTCGAGCGTAAGGCATGAGCGACAACTTTCCCCCGAAGGCTGGCTGGCACACCGTCACTCCGCGAATCGTGGCCGAGGATGCAAAGGGATTGGTCGCGTTCGTGAAGGACGTGTTCGGCGCAGGCGGCGAGTATCGGGAGAACGTTCCGTCCGAAATCACGATCGGCGATTCGATCGTGATGATTACCGATGTCGGCGTCCGCCCTCCGACGCCCGCGTTTTTGTACGTCTACGTCGCGGATGCGGACGCCGCGTACCGGCGCGCTCTCGATGCCGGAGCGCAGTCACTCGAAGCCCCCGTCGATACGCCCTACGGCGACCATCGGTGCATGGTCGAAGATCGCTGGGGTAACACCTGGCAGATCGCAAATCGAATTCGTTGAGGAGAGACTCCATGTCGCTAGTTTCCACGCTGCAAACCGAGCTCGATCAGATGTCCGCCGCAGGCACGCTAAAACGCGAGCTGCTTATGAAATCGCCGCAAGGGGCGGTGGTCGACGTCGAAGGCATCGGCGAAGTGATCATGCTCACCTCCAACAATTACCTCGGCCTCGCCAACCATCCCGCGATCAACGAGGCGGCCGAGAAGGCAGAACGCGATTACGGATACGGACTGGCCTCGGTACGCTTCATCTGCGGCACGCAGACGATTCATCGCCAGCTCGAAGAGCGCATCGCCGCATTCTTCGGCACCGAGGACACGATCCTGTATGGGTCGTGCTGGAATGCAAATGAAGGGCTGTTCCAGACCGTCGCGCTGGAGCAGGACGCGATCATTTCCGACGAGCTGAATCACGCCTCAATCATCGACGGCGTCAGACTGGCGAAGGCGAAGAAGGAACGCTACAAGAATCGCGACATGGCCGACCTGCGCCGCGCGCTCGAAGCGACGCGCGAATCGCGCAACAAAGTCATCGTCACCGACGGCGTCTTTTCGATGGAAGGCTCGCTCGCGCCGTTGCCCGAGATCGTGGAACTGGCAGCCGAGTACGACGCCTTCCTCGTCGTCGACGACTCGCATGGCACCGGCGTCCTCGGCAAGAGCGGACGCGGCACCGGCGAAGAGCTGGGCGTCTTCAACAAAATCCACGCGCACACCTCAACGCTCGGCAAAGCGCTCGGCGGCTCGCACGGCGGATTCACGACCGGACCGAAAACGCTGGTCGATTATCTCCGCCAGAAATCGCGTCCCTATCTTTTCTCCAACACGCTGCCGCCGGCGGTTGTGATGGGATCGCTCGCCGCGTTCGATCTATTGGAAAACGACACGAGCTTCGTCACGCGACTGCACGAAAACACCGCCTATTTCCGCCAGCAGCTCACCGCGCGCGGCGTGGCGGTTCGCGAAGGGATCCATCCGATCGTTCCGATCATCATCGGCGACACCGCCAAAGCGATCGCCATCTCCGCCGAGCTACTGAAACGCGGCATCTACGTCTCCGGCTTCGGCTTCCCAGTCGTCCCTCAGGGCGCCGCGCGGCTGCGTTGCCAGATCAGCGCCGCGCACACCCGCCAACACCTCGACCGCGCCATCGAAGCGATCGCGGACGTCGTCTTAGCAATCTCTTAATCCACTCGCAGGGATTTTGCTCTACGCCTTTCTTTATCCCCTCTTAACGCCACTTCTCTTCGTCCTGTGTTTCACTGATACGTGATGCACAACCGGTTACTCACATGGCTAGCCGTCCTCGGGTCGATTGCCTTCGTGACCGCGGCAGGAAGCGCGCTCAAACTCAATCCCAGCACCGTTGGTTTCGCGTATCTCATCGTCGTCCTTCTGATCTCGTTGTGGGGCGGGCTGCTGACCGGCACTGTGTCCTCGATCCTGTCGATGCTCTGCTACAACTTCTTCTTCTTTCCTCCGCTCTACACCTTCACGATCGAGAATCCGGCCAACTGGTTTGCGCTCGTGGCCTTTCTCATCGCCTCGGTGACGGTGAACCGCCTCGTCATCGCAGCGCGCGTGCAGGCGGAGAAGGCGGAGCAGCGGCGGACGGAGTTGGAGACGCTCTACGGGTTGAGCATCGACCTCTTCACCGCCACGAACCGCGTCGGCGCGCTCGGCGAAGCGGCCGGACGTGCCCTGCAACTCCTCGGCGCGCGCGCCGGGGGACTCGTTCTCTTCGACGGCAGCCCGTTCCGGCAGAACGTCATCTCGTGGACCGGCGACAAGCCCGAGGAAATCGAAGACCTGATCGCCGGCGTGGGGCGGCACAAAGAACCGCTGGAGTTTCCGTCTCCGCTCGGGCGCGACGTCTATCTGCCGCTCATCGTCGGAGGGAAGACGACCGGCGCGCTCGTTGCGCGCGGCACCGAGGCATCGCAGCAGGCGCTCGTATCGGCGTCGCGGCTCGTGGCGCTGGCGGTCGAGAGGGAGCGGTTCATCGAAGAGAACGCCCACGTCCAGGCGCTGCGTGAAAGCGAAGCGTTGAAGACCTCGCTGCTCCGAGCCATCTCGCACGATCTGACCACGCCGATCACGGCGGTATCGATCCGGACCGAGTCGATCCGGCGCCGCGCCGGAACCGACAGCGAGCTGCTTGACGACGTCGCCGCCATCGCCGAGGAGACCGCGCGGCTACGGAGACGTATCGACAACCTGTTGGTCATGGCGCGGCTGGAGGCGGGAAAGGCAAAGCCGCACCGCGAACCGACACCGCCGGCCGATCTCTTTCGGGCCACACGCGAGAACCTCCCCATCGTCTTCAGCACGCGGCCGATCACCGTTCACGTCGAGCCGGATTGCCCCGACGCCTACGTCGATCCATCGCTGGCGCTGGAGATCCTCGTCAACCTTGTCGAGAACGCGCACCGCGTCTCACCGCCGAATGCTGCGATCGAGCTCACGGCGCGCAAGCATCCGTTCGACTCCGACAAGATGCGCATCGAGATCCTCGACCGCGGTCCCGGCCTGCCGCCCGGCGTGCTCGATGCAGACGGTAACGTGGCCACCGAGACCACCGATCTCGCGCAGCGCGGCCTCGGCCTTGAGATCGCGCGCGGTCTGGCCGCCGCAAACGGCGGCAGCGTCGGCCTGGCGCCACGGCCGGGCGGCGGCACGATCGCGCGCGTCGATCTTGCCGCGGCGCCGCTGCCGGCGGAGGAACGCGCATGACGATTTCGAACGTCATCCTGATCGTCGATGACGATCCTGCCATCCGCGATTCGCTGTCGAAGGAGCTGCGCGCCGCTGGTTACTCGACGACCACCGCGAGCGACGGCGCCGAGGGGATGAACACGTTTCAATCGAAGATTCCCGATCTCGTCCTCACCGATCTGGCCATGCCACGCTCGGATGGATTCGAGCTCATCGCAGGCATCCGCGCCACGTCGCGCGTGCCGATCATCGTCCTTTCCGTCCGCGGGGCCGATCCGGACAAGGTCCGCGCCCTCGACCTCGGCGCGGACGATTTCGTGACCAAACCCTTCTCGATGACCGAACTGCTGGCCCGCGTGCGCGCCCATCTGCGGCGAATCGCACCGCCGTCGACCACGCTCTCCTTCCCCGATCTGACGATCGAGATCGATCGCCGCCGCGTCGTGCAGGGCGGCCGCGAAGTACGCCTCACTCCGACGGAGTTTTCACTCCTCGAAGTGCTGGCGACGAACGCCGGCAAGCCGATGTTCATCGAACAGCTCATCGCCCGAGTCTGGCGCTCCGCACCGAGCACCAGCGCCGATACTGTGCGCGTGCATATGAGCTCCTTACGAAAGAAGATCGAGCCGAACCCGTCGGAGCCGCGCTACATCGTGACCGAACCGTGGGTCGGATATCGGTTTATCGCAGAACCGGTGTGAAAGGCAGAAGGCTGAGGGCAGAAGGCAGAAGTGGAGGACGAAAACCAGTCAGTGAATTAAAGTTGGTTTTCAGTCTTTCGATATGAATCTCGTTGATCGGACTCGTGACTTCGCTCTTCGCGTGATTCGGCTTTGCTCCGCGCTGCCATCGAACCGCACCGCGGACGTGATCGCGCGACAACTCCTGAGATCCGGGACCTCGCCCGGAGCACACTTCCGAGAAGCACTCCGTGCTAGATCGAAGAGTGAGTACGTCTCAAAACTAAACGGCGGCCTGATGGAGTTGGAAGAAACGCTCTATTGGCTGGAAATTGTCGAGGCAGCGGGCCTCATGACCTCTAAGAAGTTGGGCCCTCTGAAGACTGAAACAACCGAACTCATCGCGATCTTTGTCTCCCTCATCAAGAAGTGGAAGGGAAGGTAGTCTGAACTCAACTTCTGCCTTCTGCTTTCTGCTTTCTGACCTTTAGAAACTCTTAATCCATTCTTAAGCGCTTACCTTGTCCACGTTTCGTTGTTTTTAACGAGGCGTCGTAAGCCGCGTGTTAGAAGAGTCAGGAGGCCGGCATGACCACCATGACTCATTCGATCACGCCACATTTCGCGCAAAGGAAACACCATACCGCGACGAGAATCGCACTGGTCGTGGCTTTCTGGTGTGTGGCGGCGTTGCTCGTCGCCATCGCGCATCAGTGGATTGACGCGACCTCGCCCGTGGTATCCGCGGCGATCGAGGTGATCGTCATCGTTGCCATTGCTGGCGCGTACATCAGGCTCGTCACGCCCGGGGCTACGCTCGACCATGCGCTCTTCGCAGGTACCACGTGGGTGTTACTGGGGATCGCCACGGAGATCATCCTGACGGCTCACTCGGGCCGGCAGTGGTTCGCCCTTCTCGGCTCGCCGGCCAATGGCGGCCTTCGCTGCGTGCTACTCATTACATGGATCATGGCCCCGGCGCTGTTCGTGCGGAGCCGCGAGTAAGAGTGCCGGCCTGACATTTCGAGATTCTTCCGAACTCTTTTGAGAATCTTCCGCATTCTTTCGATCTTCTTACGCCCTTCCTTGGACCTTCGTGCGGACAGACCCTGCGACTGCTTGTTATCAATTCGCGTGCAAGTGAAACACATCGGCACAAAAGGAGTCAGGGGCATGGGAAGCAGTAAGCGCGACAACATCGTCATTTATATTTCGGCAATCATCCTTCTTTTCGTCGCGCTCGCGGCGCGCGCAGGCGAACCGGCGAAGCCAGTCACCATTCACGGCTTCGTCGACGGCTACTACGCCTGGAACGGCAACAGTCCGGCGTCGCACGATTCGTTCTTTCCGGGCGCCGGCAGCACCGGCAAACGGGCGAACGAATTCAATCTCAATCTGGCGGCTCTCGAAATCGTCCGCGACGCCGCGCCGCTCGGCTTTCACCTGTCGCTGGTCGCAGGGAACGGCGCAGATGTGATCCACGCCGCCGAGAGCGAAGGTTTACGTCACATCTACCAGGCCTCGGTCATCTATAAGCTGAACGACAAGTTGACTATCGAAGGCGGGATTTTCCCTTCGCACATCGGATTCGAATCCTTCTACTCGAAGGACGACTGGAACTACACGCGCTCATGGCCCGGCGAGCTTTCGCCCTTCTATCAGACCGGTGTTCATGCCTCGTATCGGTTCGACAGTCACTGGTCAGGCGAGGTTCACGTTCTCAATGGATGGCAGATCATCAACGACAACAATGACGCGAAAGCGATCGGCGGCAAGATCGCCTATACGAACGATCGGCTCACGACGTCGTTCAATACGTTCGACGGGCCGGAGTTGCAGCACGACAATTCGCACTGGCGTCACTTCGGCGATCTGATCGCTTCTTACAAGGTCACGCCGAAACTGAGCATCGCGGGCTCGGTGGATCGCGGGCATCAGGAGCTTCCCGGCGACGCCACGGCGAACTGGCTCGGCATTGCCGCTTTTGGACGCTACGCGTTCGATGGCCGCCATGCCGTGGCCGCGCGCGGCTCGCTCTTTAACGATCCGGACAACGCCATCAGCGGCGCGGCACAGAAGCTGACCGAGGAAACTCTGACGTATGAGTTTCATCCGGTGGCGAACCTGATTATGAAAATCGAAGGACGGCACGACCATTCCACCGCGGCCGTCTTCGCACGCAAGAATGGATTCACGAACAACCAGACCATCATCGTCGCTGGAGCGGTGGCGACGTTCTAAACGGAGGCGTTCATGTGGGATCTGATTTTCATCGTACTGACCATCGTTCTGTTCGCCGTATCGATCTGGTACACGCGCGCCTGCGACAAGGTGTGAGGCTGCGATGACATTCGAAACAATTGCCGGACTCGTGCTCGCTGTTTTGGGCTTGATCTATCTCTTGTACGCGCTGCTCCGCGCAGAGGAGCTGTAATGACTACGCTCGAATTACTGAAAATAGCCCTCTACTTTCTCTTGATCCTCGCGGCCACGAAGCCGCTTGGACTTTACATGAGGCGCGTTTTCTCCAAAGAGAAGACGTTCCTCGATCCTTTGCTCCGGCCTGTGGAACGGCTGGTCTACCGCCTCAGCGGCGTCGACGAAACGAAAGAGCACGACTGGATGCAGTACACCATCGCCATGCTCGTCTTCAGCGCGGTCGGTCTGCTGCTGACTTATCTCATCGAGCGCATCCAGCACGTGCTGCCGCTGAATCCCGACAAGATGGGAGCGGTCGCGCCCGATCTGGCCTGGAACACGGCCATCTCATTCACTACGAACACGAACTGGCAGGCCTACAGCGGCGAGTCGACCATGTCGCACTTCACGCAGATGGTGGGCCTGACGTTCCACAACTTCGTCTCCGCGGCGGTCGGAATCGCGCTTGCCATCGCCCTGATCCGCGGCATCGCGCGCAACAGCGCGAAGACCATCGGCAACTTCTGGGTCGATCTGACCCGCGGCACGTTGTGGGTCCTGCTGCCGCTGTCGCTCATCTCTGCCACGTTCTTTCTTTCGCAGGGCGTGATCCAGAACTTTCATCCATCGATCGCCGCGATCACCATCGAAGGGGCGACGCAGAAAATCCCGCAAGGGCCGATCGCGTCGCAGGAAGCGATCAAGGAGCTCGGCACGAACGGCGGCGGTTTCTTCAACGCGAACTCCGGCTTCCCGTACGAAAACCCCACGCCTTTCTCCAACCTCCTGCAGATGTTCCTCATCTTCGCCCTCGGCGCGGGCCTTTGCTACACGCTCGGATCGATGACCGGAAAGCTCCGCCATGGCTGGGCGGTCTTCTGGGCCATGTCGATTCTCTTCCTGGCTGGTGCCTTCATCACCACCTATGCCGAGCAGCACGGCAATCCGATGCATCAACGCCTCGGCGTCGCCACCGCGGACGGCAACATGGAAGGGAAAGAGGCCCGCTTCGGCATCGGCGACACCGCGCTCTTCGCCACGATCACCACCGACGCCTCCTGCGGCGCCATCAACGCGTGGCATGACTCGTTCACGCCGATCGGCGGATCCGTTCCTCTCATCAACATGATGCTCGGCGAGGTGATCTTCGGCGGCGTCGGTGCCGGGATGTACGGGATGATCCTGTTCATCGTACTGGCGGTCTTCATCGCCGGACTGATGGTCGGTCGCACACCCGAATACCTCGGCAAGAAGATCGAAGCGCACGACGTGAAGCTGGCCATGCTGGCCGTGCTCATCCTGGCCTTCTCCGTTCTCGTCGGAAGCGCGGCCGCAGCCGCAACGGCCGCAGGCACATCGAGTCTCAACAACACGGGGCCGCACGGGCTCAGCGAGATGACGTATGCCTTCGCCAGCGCCACAGGAAACAACGGCAGCGCCTTCGCCGGCCTCAACGCCAACACGAAGTTCTACAACATCGCCCTGGCGCTCTCGATGTTCATCGGCCGCTTCCTGATGATCATTCCTCTGATGGGGATCGCCGGCTCGCTGGCCGCGAAGAAGAAGCTCGCCGACACGGCCGGAACGTTCCCCGTCGACGGGCCGCTGTTTACGTTCCTGCTCGTGGCGATGGTTCTCATCGTCGGCGCGCTGACGTACTTCCCGGTTCTATCGCTCGGACCCTACGTCGAGCACTTCCTCATGAACGCAGGAAAGGTGTTCTAAGCCATGTCAGCCCAGAAAAAACTCTCCCTGTTCGATCCCGCCATCGTGCGACGGGCGCTTCTCGACTCGATCGTGAAGCTGAGCCCCCGCCGGATGATGAAGAACCCGGTGATGTTCCTCGTCGAAGTGGGCGCGGCGCTCACCACGATCCTCCTCATCCCCGGGCTCTCGAAGCATGTCGACTATCTCTTTCAGACGCAGATCACGCTGTGGCTGTGGGCCACGGTGTTCTTCGCGAACTTCGCCGAAGCCGTGGCCGAGGGCCGCGGCAAAGCGCAAGCGGATGCGCTGCGAAAGGCAAAGACCGAGACAACCGCCCGCCGTTTGTCCGGTCCTGACCGCAAAATCGAAGAGCAGATCGCTGCGTCGCAACTCCGCAAGGGCGATCTCGTGGTCGTCGAATCTGGTCAGATCATCCCTGGCGACGGCACGGTGGTCGAAGGCATCGCCTCGGTCAACGAATCCGCCATCACCGGCGAATCGGCGCCTGTCATCCGCGAAGCGGGCGGCGACCGCTCCGCGGTCACTGGCGGCACGATGGTGCTCTCCGACCGCATCGTCGTAGAGATCACCTCGGAGCCCGGACAGACATTCATCGATCGCATGATTAAGCTCGTCGAAGGCGCGGAGCGGCAGAAAACGCCGAACGAGATCGCGCTCGACATTCTCCTGGCAGGGCTAACGATTGTCTTTCTCTTCGCGACGGTCACACTCAAGCCATTCGCGATCTACTCCGGCAGCGATGTCAGCGTCACTGTCCTCATCGCCCTGCTGGTCTGCCTGATTCCAACGACGATCGGCGCCCTGCTCTCCGCGATCGGCATCGCCGGCATGGACCGCGTGCTGCAGCACAACATCCTGGCCATGTCCGGCCGCGCCGTCGAAGCGTCAGGCGACGTCAACGTCCTGCTGCTCGACAAGACCGGCACGATCACGCTCGGCAATCGCCAGGCGGTGGAGTTCATCGGCGCACCCGGCGTGGAAGCGCGCACGCTTGCCGACGTCGCCCAACTCTCGTCGCTTGCCGACGAGACTCCCGAGGGGCGATCGATCGTCATCCTGGCGAAGGAACAGTTTTCGCTGCGCGGACGCGATCTGCAGACACTCGGCGCGCATTCCATCGTTCCCTTCACCGCGAAGACGCGCATGTCCGGAATCGATTTCGAAGGCGGCCGCGCGGTGCGAAAAGGCGCTGCCGATTCCGTCGCCGACTACATCCGCGCGATCGGCGGCACGTTTCCCGACGAAGTGCAGCACGACGTCTCACGCATCGCCGGCGAAGGCGGCACGCCACTCGTCGTTGCCGACGACGCGCACGTCCTCGGCACGATCTATCTCAAAGACATCGTCAAAGGGGGTATGCGCGAGCGCTTCGACCGCCTGCGCATGATGGGCATCCGCACGGTCGTGATCACCGGCGACAACCCGCTCACCGCCGCATTCATCGCGCGCGAAGCCGGCGTCGATGATTTTCTGGCGCAGGCAACACCCGAGGACAAACTCGCGCTGATCCGCAAAGAGCAGGCGAAGGGGAACCTCGTGGCCATGACCGGCGACGGCACCAACGACGCGCCGGCGCTCGCACAGGCCGACGTCGGCATGGCCATGAACACCGGAACACAGCCCGCCAAAGAGGCCGGCAACATGGTCGATCTCGACTCGAATCCGACGAAGCTGATCGAGGTCGTCGAGATCGGCAAGCAGCTGCTGATGACGCGCGGCGCGCTGACGACGTTCTCGATCGCGAACGACGTCGCCAAATACTTCGCGATCATCCCGGCGCTGTTTCTGGTCACCTTTCCGGAACTGCAGGCGCTCAACATCATGCGTCTGGCCACGCCGCAGAGCGCGATCCTCTCAGCGGTCATCTTCAACGCGATCATCATCATTGCGCTGATTCCATTGGCTCTCCGCGGCGTCAAATACCGGCCGCTCGGCGCCGGCCGCATCCTGCGCCGGAACCTGCTCATCTACGGCGTTGGCGGCGTGATCATCCCGTTCATCGGCATCAAAGCGATCGACCTGTTACTGCGCGCGATTCATCTCGCGTAAGGAGTGAAGACCATGCTCGAACACATCAAGATTTCGATTCGCATCACGATCGTCCTGCTCGTGATCACCTGCGGCCTCTACCCGCTCGCGGTCTGGGGAATCGGCCAGACGTTTTTTCGCGACAAGGCCAACGGCTCGCTCATCAGCCGCAATGGAAAGGTGATCGGCTCCTCGCTGATCGGCCAGAACTTCGCAGGCGCGCGGTTCTTTCACGAGCGCCCGTCGAGCAGCGGTTACGACCCGAGCGCGAGCGGAGGCACGAACTGGGGTCCGACGTCCAAGAAGCTGCTCGACGCAATCACCGACCGCACCACGAAGTACGCGGATACGAAACCGGCCGGCGGAATCCCCGCGGATGCCGTGACCGCATCGTGCTCCGGTGTCGATCCGCACATCTCGATTGCGAATGCGCAGTCGCAGGCCGCGCGTGTCGCGCGCGAGAATTCACTGCCGCCGTCACAGGTCGCCGAGATCATTCGCCGTCATACCGAAAGCCGCTTCCTCGGCATTTACGGCGAGCCGCGCGTCAACGTGCTGCTGCTGAATCTCGACCTGATGGACGCCACCGTGAAATAGATTCACCCACGCATGGTCCGTACAAATGGAGACGTCCGTCCCGATCCTGACGAGTTGCTGCGCCTCACGCGCACCGACAGCAGCGGCCGCGGGCGTCTCAAGATCTACCTCGGCATGGCCGCTGGCGTCGGTAAAACGATGCGCATGCTCGAGGACGCGCACACCATGCGCCGCGCCGGCGTCGAC
The DNA here is from genome assembly GCA_035996815.1 of Thermoanaerobaculia bacterium. Taxonomy (GTDB): domain Bacteria; phylum Acidobacteriota; class Thermoanaerobaculia; order Gp7-AA8; family Gp7-AA8; genus JADGNZ01. Next base: position 13,290 of record DASYJF010000119.1, read on the forward strand.
GTCGTAGTCGGCCTCGTCGAAACGCACGGACGAAACGAAACCGCGGCGCGCATCGCCGATCTCGAAGTGATCCCCCGCGCCCGTATCGCCTATCGCGGCGTGGTCATCGAGGAGATGGATCTCGCCGCGGTCCTGGCCCGTCGTCCGGACGTCGTCGTCGTCGACGAGCTGCCGCACACGAACGCGCCCGATTCAAAAAACGAGAAGCGCTGGCAGGACGTCGAAGACATCCTCGCCGCCGGCATTTCCGTGATGACCGCGCTCAACGTCCAGCATCTCGAAGGCGTGCAGGACGTCGTCCACTCCGCCACCGGAATCGACATCCGCGAACGCGTCCCCGACCGCATCGTCCGCGAAGCCGCTTCCGTAGTCTTGGTCGATCTCCCCGTGGCCGAACTACAGGAGCGCCTGCGGCAGGGAAAGATTTATCCGCCCGACCAGGCGTCGCGCGCACTCGAAAACTTTTTCCGCACGGAGATGCTGACGCGCCTTCGCGAGCTGGCGCTCCTGCAGACCGCGACGTTCTCCGGCCGCGCGAATGGCGAGCTGCGCCTCGCCGTCGCCGTCCCGTTCGAGCCCGAAATCGCCCGCCCCCTCGTCCTGCGAGCGTCGCGGCTGGCCGGCCGCATGAACACGCGCTGGTACGCCGTCTACGTCCGCCAGCGCCGCGCACATCCCGAGAACATCAGCGCCGAACAGCACCGCAAACTCTCCGAGAACGTCCAACTGGCGATCTCGCTCGGCGCCACCGTCATCACGCGAGAATCCGAGGATGTCGCCGGCGCACTGCTCGACTTCGCGAAATCCGAAGGAATCACGATGCTCGTGGTCGGCCGCCCGACGCGATCAGGACTGGTCAGCCGCGTCGTCCCCAGCACCGTTCACCGTCTGCTCGAACGCGGCCGCGGGTTCGACATCGTCATCGTGGATGTTTGATTGGTCACACAGCCGGCGGCCGTTTCCCCACGGTTGAAACCGCAATGGCCTTACTTAGCGCGACGGAACGCTGGCGTCCTCGCCGGCTGGCCTGGCAGCGTCTCGCTGCCAAACGGCCCAACCCTCAACTGTCGCTCGATAACCAACACCCGCGCAAGCCTCTCATTCGGCGGCGGGGACGCCGCCGAGCCAGCCGGCGAGACGCCAACGTTCTGGCCAGCGACCGTCGTAGGGTAGTCCGTACGCCGGACGATTGATTGCAGAAAAGCAAGGATTTCTGGATTCAATGAGCGAGAACGGCGGCGGCGAACTCGGGAACGAGGAAGAGGTTCTTAAGCGTGAGCCCTGCAAGAGCAACGTGCCGGCCG
>DASYJF010000120.1:0-25732 GCA_035996815.1 Thermoanaerobaculia bacterium
TCCCATCCACTCTGCGATGGCCTTGAGGGTCAGACCGGCGTCGTCGACGGCAAGGTGAGCCAGCGCTTTTCTGGCTTGACCACGGGACTTTCGTTTCAGGTCGTCCGGCGCAAGCGCGAAGCGGTCAGCGACCAGGAGCAGGATGGCATCAAGGCTTGGCCTGACAAACCTTCGTTGGTCTCGTGGATGTTCGCGGCTGCGCGGCTTCGCCGCCACGAGCGACTGCATACGCTCGCAAAACGCGGCACCTCCGAGGTACATCTGGCCGGCGAGGGACTCCCACGGGTTGTACGAGGCTCCCCGGCCGTCGGCGACGAAGCGCCGGTACGCCAGGTGCGCGGCTGGCCTCTCGGGTCCGAACTGATCGAGAGTCCAATCGAGCTCGAGCCAGGGCGGCGCCGCCTGGAGCCCGGCAGTCGCGCGATAGTTGCTCCATTCGTAGTCGCCGGCATAGGTCACGGCGTGGCAACGAACTGGATTCAGCACGATGTAGCGCATCAGTTCGAGCAGATGGCCCTCGCGCTCGACCAGAATGCCCTTGAATCTGCCTTGAAAGAGGTGACCAACTCTGTGATGCCGTTCGTTGAACGTCTCGGCGTAGCGTTGGTTGAGCCACTTCATTCCGCGCGAGAGTCCAACCTCCGGGGTTTCGATGAGCAGGTGGTAGTGATTCGACATGAACACCCAGGCATGCAGAAGCCAGCGCCTCTCGACGACCACCCGCGCCAGAAGATTCGCGAAACGGCGACGATCTGTGTCGTCACGGTAGATGTCGCGCCGCTCATTGCCGCGGCTGGTGACATGCCAGATGGCACCTGGAAACTCGAGACGAAGCTGACGGGACACGGAGCGCAGGAAAGAGCGCGACGAGAGGGGACTCGGTCCGTGGGGAGGTGCGAAGGTATCACAAGATCGGCAGCGACAGGACTTGATGACGCGTTAAGTTGAGTTTCCAGATGTGCCCCCAACTTAACCGAGTGGGCGTATCGCTTCTCGTACGACGCGACATTGATGACGCGTTAAGTTGAGTTTCCAGATGTGACCCCAACTTAACCCGACATGGAACCCGTACACGATCGTGTTGATGCGGGCCGATTTCACGATCGCGTCGACCCCCGCGCTGGTGAGGGCAGTGCGACACTGAGCGGAGGCAAACTGTCTGCCATTGGGCGAGAGTATGAGGCGTTCAATCCCAAGATCGGCGGCGACAGGACTTGATGACGCGTTAAGTTGAGTTTCCAGATGTGACCCCAACTTACCAACTTAACCTCTATTCGCCGGGCTCGACATGGACATTGTCTGGGAGTTGGCTCAGGACCATTCGAACCTTGGATAGGGGATGCTCAGGAAACCGCGAGTCGTATGAGTGATCATCGGAAGTGTACCGAAGTAGCTTTCGATCGACGCCACGATAACCAGGTTCGTACGGATCTTGCGCCCACGACAGTTCGTAGCTGTCGAGAGTCAGGTTTCCTGATTCCAGTAGTTCATCGGTCACAATTGCTTCTCGTACGCCCGTCGTGCCCTGTTCACCATGGACCGTAGTCCAAACAAACCACTTCTGTGTCGCGGTGGGCATCAAAAGCATCCCTGTGAAGATGAACGCGTGACCTTGGAGACGCTTGTAGATCAGGAGAGCAGATGAGCCGAAAGGGGTTTCGATCACTGCGACCTCAACCAAGCCGCCGCTGTTCGCTTGCGCTACGCGGCGGCACGTGTCTCGTAGAGCGTGAAGATCCGTGAGTGATGGTAGGGCGGCGCGATCGGCCAGACTGAGGCTAAGCACGCCGCCTTCCGGGTGGTGCCAGGTGCGCATGGTTCGCGAGGCAGTATCCTCGTGCCATTCGGGGATCGTCATTCGGACAGACTGGATGAGAGGCCAAGCAGAAGTGGCTCCCGCTGGGCTACGTAATAGGAGTCTTTTCAGCCACTGCATCAGCGCGCCACCTTCGTGAGGAGAGCAACCGGCCCCGGATGCATGAAACGGCGAGTATTGTACAGGTCGAAGTTTGTTAAGTTGGGGTCACATCTGGAAACTCAACTTAATCAACTAGGATCTGATCGATGGTGACGAAAGTCGCCGTCGCTGGTGTAAAGCGCTTTGCGGTTTGCCGCTTCTTCGCCGCTGCCCATCAGTTACTCCCATCCACTCTGCGATGGCCTTGAGGGTCAAACCAATGTCGTCGACGAAGATGGGCGACGACAGGACTTGAGGACCTGTTAAGTTGAGTTTCCAGATGTGACCCCAACTTACCCCGGCGCGAACTCCTCGATGACCACACGCGCCAGAAGATTCGCGAAACGGCGCCGATCTGTGTCGTCACGGTAGATGTCGCGCCGCTCATTGCCGCGGCTGGTGACATGCCAGATGGCACCTGGAAACTCGAGACGAAGCTGACGGACACGGAGCGCAGGAAAGAGCGCGACGAGAGGAGACTCGGTCCGTGGGGAGATGGAATGGGCTTACCCCGGTTTCGTGGACAGGTTAGTAGTGGGGTCACGCGGCGTGAGCCGCCTGACGGTTTTCGAACTGCACGGGTGAATCGTAACTGAGCGCCGAGTGCCGGCGATGCGTGTTGTAGAAACCTTCAATGAAGTCGAAGATCGCATGGCGAGCTTCGTCGTGGTTTTTGAACGCGGACCGATCGATTAGTTCGCACTCGAGCGTGGCGAAGAAGCTCTCGCACATTGCGTTGTCGTAGCAGTCGCCGACCGATCCCATCGAGGGACGGATACCTGCTTGGCGACAGCGCTTGCCGAACTCGATTGACGTGTACTGGCATCCTTGATCGGAGTGATGGATCACGTTGGTCGGCGATCGTTGAGTGATGGCCATGTCCAGTGCGGCCGTGACGAGAGGCGTTCTCAGGTGCGAGGCCATCGCCCAACCGACGATCTTGCGGCTCCACACGTCGAGGACGACGGCCAGATAGAGAAACCCCACCCACGTCGGCACATACGTGATGTCGGCAACCCACAACTGGTTCGGCTTGTCGGCGGCGAACTGCCTATCGACCAGATCGGGAGCGGGCCGCGCCGATCGGTTGCGCCGTGTGGTCACGGTCGATTTTCGCCGGCTCACGCCTGCCAATCCCGATTCCTTCATCAAGCGAGCGACTCTCTTCCGCCCGACGCGGGTTCCTTCATCTTTCAGCTCGGCGTGAATGCGCGGCGCTCCGTACGTCTGGCGAGAATGGTCATGAATCGTTCTTATCCTTTGCTGAAGCTTTTCGTTCTCCCCGGTCCGTACGGAGATCATCCGCCGGCGCCACGCGTAGTACCCGCTGGCGGAGACTTCCAGCACTCGGCACATCGCGCGGATCGAGAACATGGCCTGGTGCGCGTCTATGAAGAAGAAGATCGTTTTGACTTCTTCTCGGTCTCCTGCGCGAACCAGGCCGCGGCTTTTGACAGAATCTCCCGCTCTTCCTTCAGCCGCGCATTCTCACGCCTCAGGCGCGCCAGCTCTTCTCGCTCTTCGGTCTTCAGACCATCCGTGCGCGTTCCTTCATCGAGCTCCGCCTGCTTGACCCAGTTCCGAATCGCTTGCGCCGACGGTTCGAACTCTGCCGCCAACTGCTCGGGCGTTCGACCTGCGCGAACCAGCCGAACCAGCTCTTGCTGCAACTCTGTCGAATATCGTTTTCGCTTTCCCATCGTGGACTCCTTCCAACATCCTCAGGTGTCCACGAAACCGGGTCAACTCCAGAAAGGTATCACTAGATTGGCGGCGACAGGACTTGATGACGCGTTAAGTTGAGTTTCCAGATGTGACCCCAACTTAACCCAGATTCGAACCCAGATTCGATCTCAACCTACCACCCGCTGCGGCGACGCGGTGTGCCGACACCACAGTACACTCGGCACACCGCGCCCGCCGCTACTTACTTGGAATCTTGTAGGAAAGGCCGAAATGCACGCCGAGCTTATGATCGGTCTGCGGAAGATAGTCCGCGTGATTGGCGTAGGTCAAAGAGAGCAATGGCGTTAGCTTATCACTCACCTTGTGCGAGTACGTCACCGATGCCACTAAACGATCAGTCTTCTTTGGGTCACCGGAAACGTTATCATAGTTAATGGCAACGTCGAAGCGCGCATCCTTTAGCGTAGAGCCACTTAGTGGATGACCATAGGTAATTGAGTACACTATGCTGTGCGTTCCTGGGCGAAGGACCGGCGTAGCGATTTTGTATGTGGATAAGTCCACGCTCTCCTTCCCGGCTCGTTTGTATTCGATGGCAAAAGCATATCGATCGCCGGCATCCGGTTGTGTCGCGGGGTCTGCCGAGTCGCTTTGGTCGGACCGCGACGCGCTCTTGCCTGCCGCAAACTTGATCAATTCTTCGGCGCAGCTTGTGGCTTGCGCCTTGTTTGCCTTGCCGGTGGCGACCTCGTCGCAATGAACGGTCTTCTTATCTCCGAGAGCCGCATTCAAACTCTTCTGGGAATATTCGTACGTCCCCTTCAGTGACCACTCATCCTGCCCGATCAACGCGTCGCGGGCGTGGTAGCTCCCCTGAGCATAGGCCTGAGGCTGATTGTTGATCAGCTGCGTGAGGGCTTTGACGACCGATGATGAACTTGTCACGGCTGAGTGATAGGCGGTGGCGGCCCCTTCGACGGCGCTTATCAGCTGCGCCCGCGCGTCAATGTTGGCAATCGTGTCGAACCTTGTGTCATTGCCGAACGACGTTAGACCAGACTTTACCCAAAGCTCAGCGACTATTTGGTTTTTCTTGGCACTTTCTATTTCATCGGCGCGTTCGATATTGTTGAGGAGATCCGTATGCCGGGCAATCGAGCGTCCCAGGAAGTTGGTTACTGGACTGTATGCGATCAGCATCGTGGCGTCGTCGAAGTTGCTCAACTTGGATTTAGCGGCGTCGGCGTTCGACGCCAACGGAGTCTGTACGTCCTTTGCGAGTGTGGGATCGCTGAACACGGTCTGAAACTTGAGCCGCTCATCCTTGTTCCAATCGAGGGTAACGCTTGTGCCATTTTCGGTCACGCCCCCAGTGTCGATGCCTGCGGCGAAAACGCTCAGAAAATCGCGAAGGGCATTTGCGGTGGCCGAGGTCGTTGCCGTGGGTGTTCCAGTATTTGTTTTCGCAACTGCCTTTTCTGTCTCCGCCTTGAGAGTGGGGTTGATCCGGTCCCAGCACGTTTGGGTAGTGTCCTCTTTTGTGCATTGCTGCGCCGCGACACCAAAGGCGCAGAGAAAGATCGCAACAGAAGTGACGAGAAGTTGCATCCTTCGCGCGATCATGACTTTTGCACCGCGATCATCATCGGGATGTCGCGCTCCGTGCCGGCACTCGAATTCGTCCAAGTGCAGTCGAACTTCTTCGGCTTCTTCCCATCTGGGGTCTCAATCCAAATATGCAGCGTTACGATTGGCCCGCTGGGACCGCTGTAGAGCTTTGCGAACACTCCATAGCCCCCAATCAGTAGTGGCGAGAGGTGGCTGGGCCCTGGGTCGAGATCACCTACGGTCCATGTGATGACACCTCCTCCGGGCTTCGCGATTACAACGCCGGCGTTGTAATCGTCGCTAGGCTTGGTCCCTTTTTTAGCGCTCGCCTGAGCACAGAGCTTGGAGTTTGGTGGAACGGGATTCCACGAGACGGGAAGAGTACATTCAGCCATGACTGCCTCCTTTGTCCTAGTAGTGTCCGCTCAAGGGTTTTCCCTACCCGCTGTCTAGCGGTTCTCGAATCCCTAGACGGACCGCCCGGCCTTTTTCCCCATGCGACGAAGACTTGCTCACCCTTGCACGATTTCAAGCATTTCCCGCCGATCGATTCCAGCACACGGAAACACCGTTATCGTCCGCCTCCGGATGTTTAAGTTGAGGGCGAACATTTATGTTGGCAGGACTGCGCGTGGAATGACGGTGGTTGGCGAAGTGCTGAGTATTCGGCCCGTACGGGAACTGCGAACCGCCCCCCGCTCACTCCCCCGGGTGATACCGCCGTTCTATATGCCCCTTCAGCTGATCGCGGTAGTAGTACACCTCGCGCAGGTTGCCTGTCGCATAGCGTCCGGCTTCGTCGTTGAAGTGTGGGGACGATGGATTGCCGCTCTCGCCGCCGGCGGTGACGGCTCGGGCGCGTACGCGTTTTCCGAATTCGACGACGGCGACGAAGCTGTTGCCGCTTGTGCCGTACCACTTCTTCGTTCCGGGGTAGGAGCGCGCGCCGAACGACGCCAGCGATCCCCAGCGGGATGACGTGAAGCCGATGGGAATGCTCGGCTGCGCGTCGTTAAAATGCGGCGGATCGATGTCGTCGTTGATCCGTTGGAACCGGTTGATCTCGCCCCACGGCGTTTTCCAGCTCCCGAAATCGGCGGTCAGTTTGTCGTATGCCGCCGCCAGCGCTTGAAGCCTCTCGCTCGACGTCGCGTTTGTGATGGAGTAGTGGTCCGCCGTTACGCCCGCGGCGCGCGCCTCGGCGGTTACCTGCCTTCCCAGCTCCTCGGCCCAGAAGATGGCCAGCGATGTCGGCACCGAGGAGATGGACCAGCGGTGATCCCAGCTGCGAAGACGATCGATCGGTTCCGCCAATTTCGATTTCAGCGGATCGCTCGTAGGCAGTTCGTCGTACGCCTGCAGCAGAGGCGGCAGCAGCCTGTCGAATGCCGGCAGATCGCTGTCGAACGCCGCGGCGATCAGCGAATCGATGGAGAAATCCTTCTTCCCCGGAAGCACCTTCAGCGCGTGATCGCCACGCGGCGTTTCCTCGACGCCGCGTTCGACGTAGACCGGATAGTCTGACCGCTTCGGGCTGTTCGGGCCGGCCGCCGACCACGGCCAGTTGTTGCTGTTGTACAGCCAGCCGTTGGGCGGATTCAGCAGGCCCGGGGTCTCGTCGACGGAGAGCACGCCGTGCCACTCCGTCGCCGGATCGCTGCCGTCGACCGGCTTTGTCCAGTCGAAGCGCGTATCGCGGCGGGGAATGAAGTTGGAGTGGAAGTAGGCGATGTTGCCGGAGGCATCGGCGAAGATCGTGTTGTTCGACGAGTCGGTGTGCAGTGCCATCGACTTGCGGAACGACTTGTAGTCGCTGGCCTTGGTCCGGATGTACGACTGAATGAGCGCATGCATCGGATCCTGCATCAGCCGGACGCTGATCCATTTGCCGTTCGCCTCGCGCACGATGGGACCGTGATGCGTTCGGTACACGGTGAAGACCCTGGTAGCCATCCCGCTGGCTGTCTTGAATGCGATCGTGATCGTGCTCGTCCGCAGCGGCCGATGCTCGCTTCCGTATTTGTAGACGAAGTGGTTTCCCTCCTTCGTCACCGTCTCCGCGTACTCGTCGATATTGTCAACGCCGCTCGACGTATGCATCCAGCCCGCGTGCGCATTGAATCCCTGATAGATGAAGAACTGACCCCAGGTGACGGCGCCGTACGCGTCGAGGCCTTCATTGCTGACCATCTGCAGCTCGGAGCGGAAGAAAAATGACGTGTGGGGATTGATCAGCAGCAGCGCGTGGTGAGAGGCGGTGCGCGAGGGGGCGATGGCCACGCCGTTCGATCCCGTCGGCTCCGTCGACACGCGGAGGTCGGCGGCGATTGGTGTGCTCGGACTCCTATCGTAAAACGCCTGCAGCTCTTTGAGGTTGACCTGCTCGATGTCTCCGCCGATGCTTCCTTCGCTGAACGTGATCGCCATCCACGGCTCGAAGCGGGTAATCACTTTCGGTTTTACCTCGGGATGTCTGGCGAGGTAGTAGTTCAGGCCGCCGGCCCAAGCATCCATCAGCGCTTTCAGCCAGGAAGGACTCTGCCGGTACTTCGTTTTCATGTCGGCGGGATCGATGAACAGCTTCATCCGCAGGTCGCGATAGATCTCGCTCTCCCCCTCCGCTTCCGCCAGCCGGCCCATCGACAACAGGTAATTTCTCTCGACGCGATTGAAATCATCTTCCGCCTGCGCGTAGATCATCCCGAACACCGCGTCGGCGTCGGTCTTGCCGTAGATGTGGGCAATGCCCCAATCGTCGCGGATGATCTCGACGTTCTTCGCGTGCCGCGTCCATTCCGCGGGGGCCGCGTGGGCGCCGAGCGCCGTTGCCATGATCAGGGCCTCGGTGAGAAAGAACAGAAAGAGTCGTTTCATGTGAGCGTCACCTGGGCGCCTGCGGAATCCTCCCCGGCGTCCACGGTGCGCCGCGCTCGTTCAGCTGTTTCTCGACGGCGGCGAGATCGACTTCGATCAGCTTATGCAGACGCTCGAGGAGCGGGCCGGCCTGCTGCTGCGCGGTTGCCAGCGCTTCGCGATGCGTTGCCGTTGGCGGCGCGGTGGTCGTCAGTCCGTTGACCGCGGTGTTGACGCGGTCGAGCAGCGACGGAAACGTCGGCTCGTTGGCGCGGCGAAGAATCGGATCGCCGTTGAGCTGGTCGTTGATATCGCGCAATGCCGTGTCGATGCGATTCACCTCGGACACGAGTTTCGGATCGGGTCCGGCGATTTCATCGAGGGCGCGGCGGATGTACTGGATGCGCGTGAGCGCTTCCTGCGTCGCGCGGCCGGCGCCCATCACTGTCCGTTGCACGCTTGCTGCTTTCTTCTGGAAGTCGAGCACGGCGGCGCGGTCGCTCTCCTGCATGATCGAGAGATACAGCGGGACGACGTTGAATGTCTGCGGCGCGCCGAGGACGGTTTCGACGCCGTCGATGCGCTTGGCCATACGCACCGTGTACTTGCCCGGCGCGACGAGCGGGCCACCGGGAGGCGGCGCGAAGACGTCCGCCTCCGGCTCTTTCAATTCGATCGGCGACGGGGGCGGATAGCGCAGGTCCCACGCCACGCGATGGAAGCCCGCTTTCGCCGGCGCACTGACGCGGCGGATGATGTTCCCTTCCTCATCGCTCACGATCATCACCACCGCCGGCTCGATCTCGCGCTCCTCGGCGCGCAACTGATCGAGCGTCGGATACGGCGGCTGCGCGTGTCCCGGTTCGTTGCTCTTGTCGGTATCGATCTTCGCCTCTGCGGCCTGGCGCTGCTTGCGGCGGCTCTTCAATTCGTCCTTGAGGTAGTACGTGAAGATCGCGCCGAACGGCGGGTTGGGAGCCGTGTAGTACGACGCACCCTGGAACGATTTCTCCGGCAATCCGAGCTGCTGGCGCTCGACATACAACTCGGCGTCGCGCGTCGGAAAGAGCGTCGCTTCATTCGCAGCTACCGTCGACGACATCGTTCGCAGCGGACTGACATCGTCGAGCACCCAGAAGCCGCGGCCGAAGGTGGCGATGACGAGATCGTCGTGCCGCTTCTGGAACCAGAGATCGCGAACGGCCACGGTCGGGAAACTGCCCTTCAGCGGAATCCAGGACGATCCGCCGTTCTGCGAAACGAAGAGACCGTACTCCGTGCCGAGATAGAGAAGATTGGGATCGATGCGATCTTCGACCAGCGCGTAGCTGCTGCCGCGCGCCGGCAGATCGCCGGCGATCGACGTCCAGCTCTTGCCGCGGTCGCTGCTCTTGAGCACGTACGGTTTGAAATCGCCGGTCTTGTGATTGTCGAACGCCGCGTAGACCACGTTCGCGTCGTGCTGCGATGCTTCGAGGCGCGAGACGTAGGTCATGTCCGGCACGCCGGCGATGTGATCGATCTTCCGCCAGTGCGCGCCGCCGTCTTCCGTAACCTGAACGAGGCCGTCGTCCGTGCCTGCGTAGATCAATCCCTCGGTCAGCGTTGACTCGGCCAGCGACACGATATTGCCGTACCACGACGTCGACGCCCCTTTGGCGACGGCGTCGACGCCCCACACGCGTCCCATGACCGGAAGCGTGTTGCGATCGATGTGGCGCGTGAGATCGGGACTGATCGCCTTCCACGTGTTGCCGCGATCGTCGCTGCGCAACACGTACTGCGCGGCGAAGTAAATGCGATTGCTGTCGTGCGGACTGACGATGATCGGCGAGTCCCAGTTCTTGCGCAACGGGTCCATGCTGCCGCTCGGCTGCGGCTCGATGTCGAGCGCCTCGCCGGTCCGTTTGTCGAAGCGCACCAAGCCGCCGTTCTGGGACTCGGCATAGATGATGTTCGAGTTCTTCGGATCGGGAACGGAGCGGAAGCCGTCGCCGCCCTGCGTCACGTACCAATCGGCATTCACGATGCCCTTGGCGTCGGTCGTGCGCGCGGGACCGCCGAGGGAGAAGTTGTCCTGCGTGCCGCCATAGACGCTATAGAAGGGGAGGTCGTCGTCGGCGCTCACGCGATAGAACTGCGTGACCGGCAGATTCGCTTTGAAGTTCCACGTCTCGGCGCGGTCGAACGATTCGTAAAGTCCGCCGTCGCAGCCGATGAGCAGATGATCGCTCGTAGCCGGATCGATCCAGACCACGTGATTGTCTGGATGCTTCCACTTCTCATCGAGCTTGCGCCACGTCTTGCCGCCGTCATCGGACACCTTGACCCAGACGTCCACGCCGTAGATGCGGTCGTCATCATTCGGGTCGACGAAGATCTCGCCGTAGTACTGCCCTTGCGCGTTGAAGTCATTGACTCTTTTAAAGGATGCCCCGCCATCCTTCGAGACGAAGAAGCCGCCCGCCTTGCGCGTCGACTCGATCACGGCGTAGATGATCTTCGGATTGTGCGGCGCCATGGCCAGGCCGATCCGGCCCATGTCTTCCTTCGGCAGTCCGTCCTTCAACTTCGTCCACGTCTTGCCGCCGTCCGTCGATTTGTGAATGCCCGACTCGGGACCGCCGTCGATGAGCGTGAAGACGTGCCGGCGGCGTTGGTATGCCGAGGCGTAGAGGATGTCGGGGTTGGTCGGATCGAGGATGACGTCGGTGACGCCGGTGTTTTCGCTGATCGTCAGCACGGCTTTCCACGTCTTGCCGCCGTCGGTCGTTTTGTAGAGTCCGCGATCGCCGCCCGGCGCCCACAGCGGACCCTGCGCCGCAACGTAGACGACGTTGGAGTCGCGCGGATCGACCACGATTTTCGAGATGTGCTCCGACTTTTCCAGGCCGACGTTCTTCCAGCTCTTCCCGCCGTCGACCGATTTGTAAACGCCATCGCCCATCGACACCGAGCGCTGGCTGTTGTTCTCGCCGGAACCTACCCAAACGACGAGCGAGTCATGCGGATCGATGGTCACGCAGCCGATCGAAAACGATTTCTGATCGTCGAACACCGGCGCGAAGCTTGTCCCCGAGTTCGTCGTCTTCCACACCCCGCCGCCGGCGGTCGCGATGTACCAGACCCGCGCGTCTCTCGGATCGACGGCGAGGTCGATGATCCGACCCGAGGTGAGCGCAGGGCCGATCTCGCGAAGGGCGAGGCCGGCGAAGGTCTTCTCGCCGTACTTCGATTCTTTTGCGTCGGATGCTGGCGCATCGGTCTTCTTTGACGCGACGGTTTTTGAATCTTTTCTCGGCGTCTGCGCGTGAAGAGAAACGGCGATCGAGAGGAATACTGCAAGGTTGCGGATATAACCTTTGGTCATGGATAACCTCTTCTAAAGTTGAGATTCCGTCGGAGCCGTCGACGGCAAGCGGGATGTTGACTAGGCGGCGGGGCGTGACCTCAAGGACTCGACGTCGTGAATGACGCGATCGATACTTTCGGGTTGAAGAGAGGCTTCAAATCCGTGCGCGAACGCATTGCGGAACTCCATCGCGCGGGAAAAGTTGTCGTACTGGTCAGCATCGATCAGTCCGAGCGCGTAAAGCAGCTTCAGTACAGATCCGGTTGACTTCTTCTCGACTTCAACGCCGCTTGCAACCGCCATCCGGCGAAGAATTGCCTCTGCTGCCGCCCACGCCATTAATGCGGCGGGTTCATACGACTTTTCGCGACTGAGCAGCTGCGCCTGACGAAGGATGTGATCGACACGATCCTCGGTAACAAGGACGCCGTAGCGGGGTACTTCCTGTGCGAACGGTTGGTTGACGACAGCCAGCTCGAGTCTCCAGCCGGGACGCGATTCGATTTTCGCAGCGAGCTGTGCCAATGATCCCGACGTCAGATCGTTTGACGATTTGACTTCGATCACGGCGTTGTCGTTTTCGGACCGGACAATGAGATCGGGCTGAAATGGAGCGAGGAACTGCGGAACAGCGGCCGAAGCAGGCCGGATCGAAACGTCGTATCCCTTCTGCCGATACTCGGCCGCGATCTGTTCGAGCTTGGCGGTTTCAAGTTCTATCTGCGTCATTTCATCACCTCGATCTCCCTAACGTGATCGACCAGAATGTGAACAAAGTCGGCACCCGTTTCCAGTGCCCGGGCAAACTCGACGGATACATCCATTCGAGCGAATTCGTCGAGCGCGCGCTTACTCACGATCAGGTCTGCAATCAAGTTGTCGTCCGTGTACACAACACCTTCCAGTCCATCCAGGATCGCCTTCAGAATGTTGTCGACATCGAGCGAATCGCCACGGAAGTAGTAGCCGATGCGCACGCGAACCGGCTCAGACCATGGTGATTCACCGGAAGTCTGAACTTCAAGTGCTTTCGCGCGAATTTCTTCGCGCCAGTCGCTTCGTTTCTTCCGGCTTCGGGCCTGTCTCGAAACCGGCGTGGCAAAGACGAACAGCTCAAACGGCAGCACTTGCTCAGTGTATGTCTGTTCTGCGCGCGCCCCGCGGCTCTGCCCAACCTCCGCTGCACCCTCTGTGTTATATTGCCCGACCCGCGTAGTCCAGCGGACCATCGTCATGATCGAGATCCAGATCGTTCCGAGCGACATCCGTCGCCGCGTGCGGTACGTTTTCTTTGACCGCCGCAGGGTGGTGATCGGTCTCGTTGCGCTCTGCGTCATCCTGGCGGGGCTGCTCGGATCGATGGCCGCGGCGCCCACGGTCATCCGGCGCGTCTACAAGGACAACTTCCTCAAGTCGATGCGGGACGAGCGCGACATTCAGCGCGGACGGCTGCAGGAAAACGTCGTCCAGATGACGTCGCTGGAGAAGAGTCTCGAGGAGCAGCGCCTCCGCGTCGAGAAGCTCATCACCGTCTACGGCCTCGATCGCAACCTCGGCGTGGGCGGTTTCTCGCTGCCGTTGCATGGGATGGGCGGCATCAACGACCTTCATATCGAAGACGCCCACCATCGCGAAGCCGTCCTGCGCAACGCCATGAAACGGTTGCAGGACCAGCTCGACCTGCTGGCGCGCTACGAGCTCGCCAACTCCGATCTCGTCCGCCACACGCCGTCGATCCTTCCGCTGCCAGCCGATCAGTTCGTGCTCACCTCGCCGTTCGGAATGCGCATCTCGCCGTTCACGCGCGCGGCCGATTTTCACAAAGGTCTCGATCTATCCGCGCCGACCGGCACGTCGGTCTACGCCACCGGCGACGGCGTGGTCAGTTTCGCCGGACGCTATCCGCTGCGCGACAGCGTGGCCTGGTGGCGCTTCGGCAACGTCGTCGTCGTCAATCACTCCGATCGCTTCATCACCATCTACGGCCACTGCGACACGGTGAAAGTCGCGGCCGGCCAGAAGATCAAGCAGGGTGACGTCATCGCCACGGTAGGTTCGACCGGCTGGAGCACGAACTCGCATCTGCACTACGAAGTGCGCAGCGACCTCGAACAGCCCGGCACCTACATCCCCATCGACCCGCGCATTTACATCCTCAATTACCAATGGAACAATGAAGCAGCCTTGCTGATGCGGTCGCGAACCAGCAAGGACTACAAGGATTTCGATCCACTTCCATCGGCGTTTCTCGGGCGTAGGAGGGTGTGATGAGCAGCAACGCCAGTGCCGCGGACCAGGCCAATTTCCCGACGATGATCATCCCGCGCGGGACTGAGATCAAAGTCAACGCCAACGGCCAGCTTTCGATCAAGACGCCGGGCAATCTCGTCATCCAGAATTCGGGGACGTACTCCGACATCGAGTCGACCAACGGGTCGATTCGCATCGAAGAGAACGTCACCGTCGAAGCGGTAAGCATCCGCGCCGGGCAGGCCTGCTTCATCCAGGGGACGCTCACGGCGTGGAAGGTTCACGCCAAACGCATCACGCTCGAGGAGCGCGCGCGGGCCTTCATCATGCTGCAGGAGTCGGAGCAGCTGGAGATGGCCAAGAACGCACGGCTGGTCGGCAACTTCTCGAACGAGAAGGAGCTCTTCTTCATGATGGGGAAGTTCAGCCCGCAGTTGAAAGAGCTGCCCGGCTCCGTCGATCTGTCGTCGCCTACGACGATTGAAACGCGCCCCGCTGCAGCATGGATCCCCGCCTCTTCACAACCTGGAACGATGCCCACTCCGCAGCAGCGCGATGACAGCGGCGAGCATCTCCGCGTGGCGCAGTCGCTGCTCGAACGCGAGATCGGACGCACCGACCTCGCGCCCGCCGAAGCGGAAGCGCTTCGCGAAGTCCTCTACGCGCTCCGCGAGCGCAACGTGACGCGGGTCGGCGGCATCTACCGCGGCGCCTTCGCGGAATTGAAGACGCAGAGCGAGGGTGTGCGGCAGGCGTACGAGCATCTCGACAAGTACTTTCAGAGAAGCTGATCAGCGTCGCGTCCGCCAGCGTCCTCGCCGCCGACCCGGCAGACTCCAGACATTCGCTGATAACCGCGCGTCGGCGTAGCCGGCGTAAGAACCGTAGCCCACGGCGTTGAGCCGTGGGGATTTCGGTTCGCGTAAAGTTTGAGAGCCCGCTCGAGCGGGCGAAAGAAAGCTTTCTCTTGCCCGTCAAGACGGGCTCACGAGATCAGCGAATCACTCGAACCCCCACGTGAACGTGGGGGCTACGGCTCTTACGTCGGCTTCGCCGACGGTGGCAGGCCCTCGGTTGAACTGCGCGCATCCGGCGGCTCACGATGACAGCGCGAGTAGCATCCCACCTTGCTCCCACTCGCCGATCACAACCCACGACGGACGACGCCGGCCGTCAACATCGTCCTCGTCATCGTCAATGTGTTGATCTTTTTCTCGGAGGTCTCGCTCGGTTCGGAGCTCGAGCCGGCGCTGTTCAGCGTGGCCTTCGTACCGGCGCGTTCTTGACTCGTGTACCAGGCCTAACCGGCCGCGCTGAGGAGCTTCGCGGCGTCGATCGCATCAATCGTATTGATGAACGTCCCGGTGCCGAGCTCGTACCCGGCGATCATGGCGATGCGAGGAAAAAGCTCGACGTACCAATGTCCGCGCGGCTGGTGCGGAAATGTGATGAAGGCCCAGTTGAAGGAATCGCTGATGCCGCGCATCGCACGCACCGACGATTGAAGCAGCGACGCCAGCTCGCGCGGTTCGTTCAAATCGCTCTCGTGCGGCTTCGGAACGATCCATTGCTGATAGGCGAGCCGCGAACCGCGCGGTGCGATCCAGCGATAGTGCTCCGTCTCGGCGATCAGCGGATGCTCGCTCACATCGCACAACGGACAACGCGCCGCGCGCGCGAACGCATCGCCCTCGCGTGACGCGCGCAACGGGATGAACGGCGTCCCGACGATCTGCGAGTGCAGATGCGGAATCGACGCTCCGGCCAGTCGCCCGTGATTTTTGAAAATCGATACGTAGTTCGCACCGATGGCGCGGTAGCGATCGAAGTACATCTCGACCGCGCGCGCGGCGTGATCGGGCGGCAACTCATCGAACGAATCGTTGTGTGAAGCACTCTCGACGATCACCTCGGCGTGTTCCGCCGGCGGATAGCGATTCGGAAAAACGCGGATGCGCCACGGCTCGCCATCCCGTGCGATCTCCGGCGGCGTCTGATCCTCGGCTCCGGGACAGAACGGACAGGGCGCACCTTCGAAGACGTTCGGACGCTGCTCGCGATCGGGCGCGAGAATCACCGGGTCGTCTGTGATCGGCGTCCGCTCGGTCACGAGCGTTCCAGCCGGGCAGCCACGCGGAAGCGCTGGATCGCGCCGAAGACCGCAAACCCCAGAAGCAGCGCGGCCAGCCATTCGGCGACTGTCAGTCCCGCGAAATGCACCGCGCTCCAGCCGTTCGTGAAAAGGATGTACGAGATGATCGGCAACACGATGATGGCCAGCACGAACTCGCCGCGGCCGACCGATTCGTAGCTGCGCACGCCGTACGTCGCCTCGATCTGTGTCCCGATGTAGCCGTTCAGCATGGTCATGATGATGCCGGCCATGGCCAGTTCGATGCGCACACCGTTGCTGGCCAGCCAGCACGCGGCGAGCAGCGAATCGCCGGCGCGGTCGGCGCAGTGGTCGAGGAAGTCGCCGAAGCGCGAGCTCTTCTCCTGCACGCGCGCCACGATGCCGTCGAAGGCATCGGCCAGTCCGCTGATGGCGATGAAGACGATGGCCACGAGAAAGAGCGCCGGATGCCGCGCGCCGAAGGCGAGACAGACGCCGGCGACGACGTTGAGAGCGAGCGCGATCAGCGTGATCGCGTTGGGCGAGAGCGGCGTCCGTCTCGCCATCGGCGTAAACCAGCGAGCGAGGCGCTCGCGCCAGGGGTGCATGCCGCGATTATGCAGCTAGTTCGTTTGCACGATCCTGTGGTGGCCGCCTCCGCGGCCACGGAACAACTGTCGCGACGCAAAACCCCGCGCCGAGCGCGGGGCTGCATTGTGAAGCGCGCCTCCGCGCGCGGACGAATCGCGCTACGCGCTATCGATCATCGTGTACGGCAATCGCGAACAAGCGATTGAATCGCGTCACAGCGCTTGAGGATCGCAACTCACAACTCGCGAAACTCCGTATTGATGCGGCTTGCCGCATCGCGTCGCGCGCGGAGGCGCGCTTCACAATCCAGCCCCGCGCTTGGCGCGGGGGACCGGTGACGCGAACGAATCCGCGGCCGCGGAGGCGGCTGCTACAAAGCGCGCCGGCTCAGTAAATGATGACCGTGTCGCCGACGTTGGCGATCTGGTAGAGCTTTTCGATGTCGGCGTCGCCGAGGCGCACGCAGCCGTGGGAGACGGACTGGCCGAGTTTGTCGGGTTCGTCGGTGCCGTGGATGCCGTAGCCGTTGCCCATTTCCAGGCGGAACTTGCCGAGGACCTTGTCGTAGTGGCGCTGCTTCGTGTTGACGGGTGGGATCACCACCGCGTCGCCGGCCACGATCGTCTTGCCCGGCTCCAGTTCGCGTTGGCTGCCGTCGGGCGCGACTTCGACGACCGTATCGCCCTGCACCTTCAACACCGGATTCGACACCGTGTTGCTGCTGCCTCCGAACCACGACCAGACGCCCTGGCTGGGCGCGCTCGCGGTAGGCTGTCCGGTGCGTTTGTCGAGCGACTGGCCGGGATTGAGATGGACGACGCGCAGACCGTTCTTGCGCGCTTCTTCCACGTAGTGCCAGTCGGGCGGAACCCACTGCGGATTCTCGTCCTTCGAAATGATGTGCAGCTTGCCGATCGGCGTATCGAAAATGATCGTCTTGCCGTCGACGGCCAGGGTCGTTCCCTTTCCGGTCGAGCAGACCGCTTCGAAAACCGTCTGGCCGCCGCGGCGGACGTAGAGCTTGTTCTCGGCAGTCGAGACGAGGATGGTCTGGCCGGTGTCGGGAACGTCGTCAGTCTGCTTGGCAACATCCTGCAGCTTGGCTTGCAGCGCGGTCGTGCTGGCCGTTTTTTGGGCGGCTGTATCGCGGAGAGCGCTGGCCTTGCTGCCGGAGCGCTCGGTGATCAGCTTGTCGATTTCCGCGACCCGGTCGAGGCGGCGCTCTTCGCGGATGTTGATGGTTTCGCCGGCGATGGCGAAGGCGGCCAGTCCGAACGAGAGCACGAGCAGGGCCCAGGAGCCGAGTAGTCCGAGTATGCGTTTCATTAGAAGATGTAGACCCTCGTCTGCGTCGTGACGCGCGGCCAGATTGCGGCGAGGTCGGCTTCAGGAACCAGGAACGATCCCGGCTTCGGTCCCTGCAGCGGACTTTCCGGCGGCGGCGGTGAATGAATGACGTAGCTGTTCGGCAGGAAGATCACGTAGCGCCCGAGGCCGTTCGGGACCACGGCGCGATTAGGCGGCGCCGGTTGGTTGCGGAGCGCGTAAACCCACTCCGGGACTTCCCAGTTGTAGCCCTCTTCGTTGCCTGTCACGCTGAACGCGCCTTTGAGAGGCAGGAACGTCCAGCTCTTTCCGGCAGGGGAGGTGATCGTCTTCGCTTCGCCGATCTGCACGTCGGCTTCACGGACGACGGCGCGGCCGAAACGGAACTGCATCTTCTTCCGCTGCGTGTCGATGGAGATGTAGAACTCCTCGCTTTGCAGCGTCTTCAAATACTGCACGCGTCCGTCGATCTCGCGGCTGAGCTGAGCCTGGGTCAGGTCCGCTTGCGACAGTTCGTCGCGGATGCGGTTCAACTCCGCGGGCGAGTTCGCGTTGCGTTTGAAGAGGATCGAGGTCTTGGTCTCGATGACGTCGCGCTCGTGCTTGGCGTAGACAAACGTCGCCGCCGCGATGACCAGGAGAAGTAGGTTGAGCCAGAGGGGCGGCCGCGGGAAGGATCGTCGATCCCGGCCGTAGGGAGTGTTGGGCATTACCGGACACAGGAGCGAGCGGCGTGCCAGTGTGCGGGAGTCGGGAGTCGGGTGTCGGAGGTCGTCGTGCGCGAGTCCTTCCTACGACTCCCCACTCCCGAACCCCGACTCCCGCGGCCTGATCGCGGATAATTACCGCGTGCTCAATCGTCGACGCCTCGCCGAAACACTCATTCTGCTCGCGGTTCTCTCGGCCCCTCTCCTCGCGCAGGAAGCGGGCTCGCCGCTCCACGGCGAGCGCCACATCTTCACCATCGAGCGCTTTACGTTCGAAAGCGGCGCAACCGTGCCGAAGGTGCAGGTGGTTTACGGCACGTACGGCAAGCTGAATGCGAATCGCGACAACGTCATCCTCCTGCCCTCGCACTACATGGCGGACTTTCACGGGTACGAGCGGTGGATGGGGCCGGGGAACGCGCTCGATCCCGCGAAGTCCTTTCTCATCGCCACGGAGCTATTCGGCAATGGTCATTCTTCGTCGCCAAGCAACACCGCCGAGCCGTTTCATGGTCCGCGATTTCCGCAGGCTACGATCAGGGACAACGTGGAGGCGGTCCATCAGCTTCTGCTCAGTCTCGGCATCACGCATCTCCGCGCCGTGGCCGGTTTTTCGATGGGGGCGGAGCAGGCCTTCCAGTGGGCGGTCAGTTACCCAGATTTCATGGACCGCGTCGTGGCCACGTCCGGGACCGCGAAATGCTGGCCTCATGGCGTCGTGCGTCTCGAAGCCCAGATCGGCTCGATCGCGCTCGATCCCGCCTTCAAAGGCGGCGACTACACCGCGCAGCCCAAACAGGGAATTGAGCTTTTCGGGTTGGTCTGGACCGGCTGGCTCTTCTCGCAGGAATGGTGGCGTAAGGAGCTCTGGCATCAGATGACGCCGCCGGGGACGACCTTCGAGACCTTCCTCGCTTCGATGCGGAAAGACTTCATCCCCGGCGCGGACGCAAACGATCTGATTCTGCAGGCCCGCACCTGGGAACATCACGATGTCGGCGCCACCAGGGGGTTCGACGGCAGCATCGAGAAGGCGCTGGCGTCGATCAAGATCCCGGTGCTCTACATGCCGTCGGAGACCGATCTCTACTTCCCCGTCACCGACGCCCGCTACGAGGCGCGCTTCATCCCGCACGTGACACTGACGCCGGTTCCGTCACTCTGGGGTCATCCAGCCGGAATTGGGATTTCCGCGGAAGACAAGAAGTTCGTGAACGAGACGATCGCGGCGTTTCTGGCGCGGTAGTCGTCACCAATCTGCGTCCGATCTGCGTCATCTGCGGATAAAGCGTCACACCTCCAGCTTGTCCTTCGGACGCGCCACGATCGCGTAGAGGGCCGGCATCAGAAAGATGCTGATGAGCAGACGCGAAAAGAGGCCGCCGACGATCACCAGCGCGAACGGTTTCTGTGTGTCGGAGCCGATTCCGGTCGAGAGGGCCGCCGGCAAAAGTCCTACCGCGGCGACCAGCGCGGTCATCATGATCGGCCGCAATCGCAGGATGGCTGCTTCGCGATTGGCCTCGGCGATTCCCAGTCCGTCGCGGCGCAATTCGTTTGCGTACGAGATGAAGATGACGGCGGTCTGCACCGACACGCCGCACAACGCGATGAATCCGATGCCGGACGAAACGGAGAACGGAGTGCCGGTCAGCTTCAAGGCCAGAAGACCGCCGACGGGAGCGGAGAGCAGCACCGCGAGCACGGTGATCATCGGGAACTTGAAGTTCGAATAGAGCATGAACAGCAGCATGAAAATCAGCAGGACCGTGACCGGCACGATGACCTGAAGCTGTTTACGCGAGGCGGAGTAGTTCTCGTATTCACCGCCCCAAACCATCTGGTAGCCGGTGGGGATGGAGACCCCCTTCGCAACCTGCCGCTGGGCATCCTCGACCGCGCCGGCCAGATCGCGGTTCTTGATCGAGAACTGCACACCGATGTAGCGCTGATTGTTCTCGCGGTAGATGAACGATGCGCCGCTCGCCTCGCGGATGTCCGCGAGCTCTTTGAGCGGGATCTGCTGGCCCCCGGGCGTGGCCACGAGGATGTTGCCGATCGCCTCCGGCGTTTCGCGGAACCGCGGCTCGAGGCGAACGACGAGGTCGAACAGCCGCTCGCCCTGCACGACCTGCGTTGCTGCCGTGCCGCCCACCGCCGCTTCGATGAGACCGTTGATGTCGGCGACGTTCAGACCGTAGCGCGCGATCTTTTCCCGGTCCGGCGTGACGGTCAGACTTGGCTGGCCGAGCTCGCGCACGACCGAGATCTCGTCGATGCCGGGCACCTTTTGCAGCACCGCTTTGATCGCGTTCCCGCGCTGCTCCAGGACGGTCAGGTCAGGGCCGAAGATCTTCACCGCGAGCGAGCTTTTGAGACCGGTCTCCGCTTCGTCGACCGCGTCTTCCGCCGGCTGCGTGTAGTTGAAGACGATGCCGGGGAACGCTTTCAACTTCGCCGCGATCGCTTCGGTGAGAGCTGCTTTCGTGCGGATTGAGCCCGTCCATTGATCGTACGGTTTCAAGCCGACGAAGAATTCGCAGTTGAAGAAGCCGGTCGGATCCGTTCCGTCGTCCGGCCGTCCGAGTTCGGACGTGACCACCGTGACTTGCGGGAACGATCGCAGCACAGCGCGAACCTGCGGCGCAATCTGCGACGCTGCCTCGAACGAGATCGTCGACGGCATCGTGGCGCGCACCCACAGCGAGCCTTCGTCGAGATGCGGCATGAACTCTGCGCCGATCGATGGAACGAGAAGCAGCGATGCCGCGAAGATGATGACCGAGGCGATGGTCGTCACCCACGGATGTTTCAACGCGGCGTCGAGTCCGACGGTGTAAAGCTGACGGACCTTGTCGAAGATCACGTTGCGCCGTTCGCGGACGCCGCGGCGCAACACCCACGCGCACAGCACGGGCAGTAGCGTCAGCGCGATCAGCAGGGAGCCGGCTAGCGCGAAGATGGTCGTGTCGGCCATCGGCTTGAACAGTTCCCCCGAGGGGCCGCTGAGCGCGTAGATGGGAAGGAAGCCGGCGGCGATTACAGCCACCGCGTAAAAAATCGGCCGGTCGACCTCGGCGGCAGCTGAAATGATCACCTTCGTGACGTTCTGCGGATTTTCGCTTTCGCCGTTCAGCGCCAGCCGCCGGAAAATGTTCTCGACCATCACCACCGCGCCGTCGACGAGTATCCCGAAGTCGATCGCACCGATCGACAGCAGATTGGCCGGCACATTCTTGAGGTCGAGACAGACGAAGGCGAATAGCAGCGACAGCGGGATCGTCACCGCCACGATCAGCCCCGTGCGGATGTCGTACAGAAAAAAAATCAGGATGACGATCACGAGCAGCATGCCGCGAAGAAGGTTGTCTTCGACGGTGCGCGTGGTGAGCGCGATCAGATCGCGGCGGTCGTAGAACGGACGAATCTTCACGTCCGGCGGCAGAACGGACCGATTCAGCTCCGCCGTTTTCTTCTCGAGGCGATCGAGGACGACCTGCGCCTGCTCTCCTTTGCGGAGCAGGATCACGCCTTCCACCGCTTCGTCGCGGTCGTTGAATCCGAATTGCCCGAGGCGAGGCGCCGAGCCGATGACGACCCGGCCGATGTCGCGGATCAGGACCGGCGTGCCGTTGTGGACGGCCACGACCACGCTGCCGATGTCTTCCGGCGTTTGCACGCGTCCCAATCCGCGCACGTAGTAAAACTGACCGCCCTGCGAGTAGAAGCCGCCACCGGCGTTGCCGTTGTTCGCGCTGAGCGAGCTGACGATCAGCGGCACCGACAGGCCGACCGCGGCTACTTTCGCTGGATCGAGCAGCACCTGATATTGCATCGTCGGTCCGCCCAGGCCGGAGTCGTCCGCGACGCCGGGAACGGATTTGTACTGTCGCTCGATCACCCAGTCTTCGAGCGTCTTCAGCTCCATCGCCGAGCGGTCCGGACTTTCGAGGACGTATCGGAAAATCAATCCCGAGGGCGAAAACAGCGGCGCCATACTGGGCTTCACTCCGTCCGGCAGCGAGACGTCGGCGAGACGCTCGATCGCCTGCTGGCGCGCGAAGTAGCTGTCCGTTCCCGGCTTGAACGCCAAGCGAACGTCGGACAAACCGTAAAGCGAGATGGATCGGATGACGGTCATGTTCGGGATGCCGTTCATCTCCGTTTCCAGCGGCACCGTGATCAGCCGCTCCACCTCCTCTGCGGCATGCCCTTCCCACTGCGTCACGATCTCGACGCGCGGCGGAGAAAGGTCGGGATACGCGTCGACCGGCAACCGGCGAAAGGAGTAGATCCCGCCGCAAATCAAAAGGACCGTGAAGAAGAGGATGAGAAATCGCTGGCGCAGCGATCCCGCGACGATCCTGTTGATGATCGACGTTGCCGCCCGGTCCCGCGGCTCGTCGCCGTTGACGTCTTCCGGTAGTTCGCCGCTCATGAGTGTTCCTCGCTTTGGAGGAACAGCCCCCCTTCGACGACGATCGATTCACCGGCGGCGAGGCCCGAACGGATCTCCTGTTGGTCGCCGATGCGCGAGGCGAGATCGACGCGGCGGCGTTCGAAGGTGCCGCCCGGTTTGGCAACAAAGACGAAGGGAAGGTTCTCGTCGTCGCGCAACACCGCGGAGACAGGAATGAGGATTCCGCTTGCCGGCGCTTGCGAGTGAATCTGCACGCGCACGTAGAGATCGCGCTTCAGAACTTCGCCGGGATTGGGAACGTCGAGACGCACCGAGACGGCGCGCGTGTTTGGATCGACGAGCGCGGCGATGTAGTCGACGCGTCCCTTCAACGTTTGACCGGAGCCGGTGATGACGTCGGCGGTGTCGCCAACGCGAACGGAGGGGAGGTCGGCCTCGAAGACGTTGGCCATGACCCAGACGCTGGAAAGATCGGCCACGGTGAATGCAGGCGTGGTGGCGGCCTGCAGCAACTGGCCCGGCGAGACGAGCCGCTCGACGACGGTCCCGCCGATCGGCGATCGAATGGCGCCGCCGAGGTTCTCGACCGGCTTGTTCTGTTCGATATCGTCGATCGTCCTGCCATCGACACCGAGCGCGCGAAGCTGCTGCACCGCGGCCTCGCGATCCGATTCGGCGTTGATGGCGTCGGTCTGTGCCTGCTCCAGGTCGCGGCGCGCGATCGCGTCGTTCTTGAAGAGTTGTTCGTCGAGCGTGGCGATTCTTCGCGCGTTTTTCGCCGTCGCCTGGGCCTTCCGCAGCGCGCTGATGTCGGCAGCGAAATCGGGCGAGGCCACGAGCGCCAACGCTTCGCCGCGGCTGACGCGGCTGCCGATGTTCGCGAGGATTCGCGCCACCGGACCGGAGATCGGCGAGAGCACCTGCGTCGATTTGTTCTGATTGAACGCCACGGTGCCCGTCGCGGCGATGGTCTTTCGGAACGACTGCAGCGTCACTACCTCGGTGCGCACATTCCGCATCGCGGCAGGGCGTGTCGAAGTCGTCTCGGTTTTCTCGGCAGCGCTTTTCTGGCAACCGATTGCGCTGAGGACGATCAATACGGCGGCGCAGGAGTTAAAGATTCTCATGGATGTTGTTCTCCAGCTGGTGGCGGTGGGAGAGGTGCGCCGACGGCGAGCTCGAGCGCCGCGAGTGCGTCATTCGCCGCGCCGAGCGCGTCGACGTATTGACTCTCAGCAGTGAGCAGCGTTCGCTTGGCATCGAGCAGATCGAGCGCGGACGAACCGCCCAGACCGTAGCTGACCGACGCGACGCGAAAGACCTCGCGGGCTTGCGGAAGGAGATGATCGCGGATGAATACCGCCTGACGCAGCGACGTCGAGGCGTTCGTGGAAGCGGTCTGAACGTCCAGACTTACTTGCGCGCGGATGTCGGCCAGACTAGCTACAAGCTCCTCTTCGCGATGCGTCGCCGCGGCGACTTCGCCGCGCTGGTGCTGCCAGAAGAAGATGGGGAGGCCGAAGGCGATGCCGCTCGTGAAGCTGGCCGGCGATCCCTCTTCCGCGTTGCGCGTCACGCTGAGGTTGATGTCCGGCCGCCAGAATTCGCGCGCCAGTTTCGTCGCGCTGATCGCACCCTGCTGCTGCGCGAGGAGCGTGGCAATCTCCGGCCGCGATTCGGCGAGTTTTTCCAGCGACTCGATCGCGGCAATCGGTCCGGGAACTTTGAGCGTGGTGGTGAGCTCGAGCGGAGCGCCTCCGCTCCTGCCGAGGATGCGGTTGAGCGACGCGCGGGCGGTGGCGATGGCGCGGTCGCTGGTGAAGAGATCGTTCTCCGCCTGCGCGAGGTCGGTCTCCGCCTTCACGACGTCGACGCGCGCGACGGTGCCGCCGAGGAAGCGCGCCTCCGTCTTTTTCACAAAGTCCGCTGCGAGCTCTTTGCTCTGCTGCAGATCTTCGCGGTGCCGCAGCGCGACGAGGATCGCGTCGTATGCCTGCGCGGCCTGCGACGCGACCTGTTGCCGCAACTGCGTCAGGTTGAACTCCGCGGCGCGCAAGTCGGCCGTGGCGACGTCGCGCCGCAAGCCGCGTTTTCCTGGAAAGGGAAGCGTTACTCCGAATGCCTGATCGCTTCCGTTGCGCGACGCGGGATTGAGAATGTGCGTCTGTCCCGCCACGTCGGCGGCGAACGTCGGATCGGCGAACGCGGCGGCAGTGACAACGTTCGCGCGGGCCTCTTCCACCTTCGCGCGCGCCGCGGCCAGAGCGGGATTTCGCACGAGCGCCTCTTCAATCGCCTGCTGTCGGGATAGTCGCAACGGCTCGAGTGTTTGCGCCGAGGCAGCGACGGGAAGTGAGAGCAGAGCAGCGCCCAGAATGCAGGCACGCTTCAAAAATGGGGTTCCACCACGATGTGGTGACATACAGCTCCTCGGAAGGTCGTCTTCGGTGAAAAGAGACGGCGCTACGCGGCGGGAGGAGCTCTCGAGGCGAGAGGACGGCGCTCGTTGAGCGAGCGAGGAAGCGGCGCGGCGGCGACGAGGAGGTCGGCGACGACGCTCGGTGCGGCGATGTTGGTACGGACGACGGTGATCTGTTGCGCGGCCACAGCGCACAACGCGCAGACGGTCGGGCTGGCGATGCCGGCGCCGTCGTTGCCGGTGAGGGGATGCGAATGGACCACCGGCTCGGCGATGAGGATCGTCGCCAGAAGCAGGAGGATCGAGAGCCGAAGCAAACGCATCGTGGTGAGGCTAATACACAATTCTGCCGCTATCGGTCAAATTCCGGGATCGGTGTTGAGGGCTGCGGGAGTTGGGGGTCGGGAGTCGGGAGTCGGGAGTCGGGGGACCGGATGATGCGAGTAGCCG
>DASYJF010000121.1:0-16075 GCA_035996815.1 Thermoanaerobaculia bacterium
CGGTTGCCGCGCCCGCGGTCGCGGAAATTGTTCCGCCGGCTCCAAAAGCGGCCGAGACAACGCCAGTCGTTACCGCCGCTGTCGAGCCGCCGCACGCCGATCCTGTTCTCGTTCACGCCGAACCGGAACCGGTGAAGAGCGAGCCTGCCGCTACCGTTGCCGAAGCGCCCGTCGTCACGGAGTCGTTGCCGTCGAACAAAGCGACGGCGTTGAAAACGATTGAAACCAATGGCGCCGGGTCCGCCATCGAAGTGCGTCTGGCCACTGACGGCGACGTCGCCTACAACGCGTTCAAGCTCGAGAAGCCGTCGCGGATCGTCATCGACCTCACCGGCGTCAACGACAAGCTCGCGAAGAACATCATCAACGTCTCCGATCCGGTCGTGAAACGGATTCGCGTCTCGCAGTTCAAGAGCGCCCCCGAGGCCGTGACGCGGGTCGTGCTCGACGTCGATGAAACGGCCAGTTACCACGTCGTGAAGTCAGGCGACGCGCTGCGCATCACCTTCGGCGCCACCCCGACGGTCATCGCGGCCCCGACGCATACGCCCGCACCGGCACCGAAAAGAGAAGAGCCGCATGTGGCGGCAGCGCCTGTCGTTATCACTCCGGCGCCGCCTGTGAAGACGGCCGCCGCGACCGACATCCCGTCGCAGGTTCCGACGATCGCCGACAACGCCACGTGGAAGATGCCGGAGCAGCACAAGCCGGCTACCTCGGTGATCAACGCGCCGCAGACACAGACGCCGCCCGCGTCGAAGAAACGTCGTGGCACCAGGACGGCGCCGGCAGTCGCGGATCCTCCGGCGATTGATCCCGCTCCGGCAGGTGAGAATGTCTTCACCGATCCCGCCGCGCAGCCGCAACCGGCGGCCAGCAGCACGAGCGGCACCATGCTTTCCGCCTCTGCCGGCGGACGCACGCTCAGCGGCGGCGAGAAGGCGTACACCGGCGAACCGCTATCGCTCAATCTCAAGGACGCCGACATCAAAGACGTCCTGCGCACCTTCGCCCAGCTCACGGGACTCAACATCGCCATCGATCCGACCGTCACCGGCTCGGTCACCGTCGATTTTGTCGACGTGCCGTGGGATCAGGCGCTGGAAGTGATCCTCCGCCAGAACTCGCTTGCCTACGTGCTCGAAGGGAACGTCATGCGCGTCGGAACCGCGGCGCGTCTTTCGGAAGAAGCGGAATCGAACCGGCGGCTCAGCGAGCAGGAAAGGCTGAACGTCGCTCTGAGCACGGTCGGGTTCAAGCTCTCGTATGCGCGCGCCAACGACGTCGCGACGCTGCTGCGTGAGATGGCCTCGCCGCGCGCGCGCATCATCGTCGACCAGCGCACCAATCAGCTCATCATCAGCGAGATCCCCGGCTACCTGCAGACGATGCGCAATCTCATCGACTCGGTCGACGTGCCGACGCGGCAGGTGGTCATCGAAGCGCGCATCGTTGAAACGACAAAGCTCTTCATCCAGCAGTACGGCTTCAATTGGGGCTTCCATGGCTCGATGGATCCATCGCTCGGCACGGGCACCGGTCTCGTGTTCCCGAACCGCATCGACACCGTCGGCGGTCCGTTCAATTTCGGCGCCGGCAACCCGGTCGTTTCGTTCTCCCTGCAGAACGTCCTCGGCACGTTTACGCTCGACCTGGCGCTGCTCGCCGCCGAGACGGAAGGCATCGCGCGCGTCATCTCCGCGCCGCGCGTGATGACGCAGGACAACACGGCTGCCGAGATCCAGAGCGGCTTCCAGATTCCGTATCAGACGCGCGTCAACTTCACGACGACCGTCGCCTACGTTGATGCCACCTTGCGCCTGTCGGTGACGCCCCAGATCACGGAGTCGGGCACCGTGATCATGGACATCCAGGTTCAGAAGAACGAGCCGGCCACAGGTCTCAATATCGAAGGCGGCTCCGGTACGCCGCTGTCGACGCGCCGCGCGCAGACGCGCCTCATGGTCCGCGACGGTGGCACGTCCGTCATCGCCGGCATTTATCAGGTCAAGGAAAACAACAGCCAGAGCCGGCTGCCGTTCGTCCATCAGATTCCAGTCCTCGGGGCGCTGTTCCGCACGCGGAACTACAACTCCGAGCACGACGAGTTATTGATTTTCATCACACCGCGAATCGTGCGGGCGTCGTAAGAAGCACGAGTCATCGAGTGAAATCGTTTTGCAGCGAATGATCCGGGAGAGTTGGAGGGGTGGTATGAGGATGAAACAGATCGCAATGATTGCCGCGATTGCGCTGCCGAGCGTGGCGATCCTGTCGTGCAACTCGATCGCGCGCGAAAGCGCTCCGGTAGAACTGGTCGTTTCCGGGACACAGAACCTGAATCAGGTCGATCTCCAGGCCGGCGCGGCCGGTTGTGCCACATCGCTGGGGACGGTTCTGTTGAGCGTACGGCTTCTGCAGAACCAGACCGACCCGTTGCATCCGACGAACAATAATTTCAACGATGTCAAACTGGACCGGTATCAGGTCACGTATGTCCGCACGGACGGCGGCAAGCTGGTTCCGCCGACGTTTGTCCGCTCCACCGCGCAGGTGATTTCGCCGAGTACTACGCCGCAGAGTCTCAGCGACTTCGTCGCCTTCGAGACCAACGCCTTCAACCTGGCGCCGTTCGCAGCACTGCTTCCGCAAAACGGAAGCCGCGATCCGGAGACGGGACTCAGCTTTGTGAAGATGGACATCATTCTTACCGTGTACGGCGAGACGCTGGCCGGCGAGCGCGTGCAGGGTTCAGCCAGATTTCCGGTGAACTTCTGCTTCAATTGCGGCGGCTGTTTCTAGCCTCCGCGCCGGCCGTTCGCGGCCGGGTCCGTGTGGGTGTGACGAGGAGTTGACGGGGGTAGATATGAAGCAAACGACACAGCGATTCACCCTTCTGGCGCTCATGGCGCTTACTGCGATTTTCGCGGGATGCAAAGGCGAGTCGCCGACCGCTCCGCCTCCCATCACCACCGGCACAAGCGGCAACGGCTCGGGTGGCACGGGCGGACAGCCGCCGGTGGGCGCGACCATCGCCCTCGCCGTTTCGACGGCGTCGCCCTTTACGGGCTCCACGTCGACGATTACGGCGACGGTGACGCTGAACAACGCGCCCGTTCCGAACGGAACCGCGGTCGAGTTCGCGACGACGGCCCTGAATGCGAACTTCACCGACACGACGGATAACCCCACCACGTTGATCCGCACCACGACCAATGGCGTGGCCAAAGCGACCGTCACCTCTTCGACGGCCGGTCCGGTCGTCGTTACCGTCACCGTGAACAACGTGACCAAGAGCGTCACGGTCAACTTCCAGGATCCGGTCATCCCGCCGCCGGTGACACCAACGACGCCGACGATCGCATCCATCTCGCCTGTCACCGGCCTTCCTACCGGCAACCAGAACCTGACCATCACCGGCAGCAACTTCCGCATTCCGGTGCGCGTGCTCTTCGATCCGGGCAACGGTCAGGCACCGAAGGAAGGCTTCGTCACGAGCGTCACCCCGACGCAGATCACCGTCAACACGCCTGCGTTCGATCTCGGCGTGGCCCAGCAGCTCATCGCCAGCATCACGGTCATCGTCGAGGCGGGAACGCCCACCGAGCAGCGCGTGACGAAGAGCGCTGCGTTCACGATCACGGCTCCGGTCCTGACGCCGGTCATCCGCGCGTTGGCTCCGACCAGTGGCCCGATCGACGGCGGCACGCGCGTCACGATCACCGGCGACGCATTCGAATCGGCGGTGCAGGTCTTCTTCGGCTCCGCCCAGGCGCAGGTGCTCAACATACAGTTCCACACCATCGAGGTCATCACACCGGCCGCGCGTGACACCAATCCGAACGGCTCCGGCGCCGTCACCGGCCCGGTCGACGTGCGCGTCCTCAACGTCAACTCCGGAAAGTCCGTTACCGCCTCGGCCGCGTTCCGCTACGTAAACAAAGCGCAGATCACGGCCATCACGCCCGATCAAGGTCCCTTCACCGGCGGCACCCGCGTGCTGATCGATGGTACCGGCTTCGACGATCCGGCTACCGTCTATCTCGACGGCATCGCGGCCTCGGTCATCAAAGTCACGCCGACCGAAATCACCGCGATCTCCAACGGCATCGCACTCGCCTCGTGCGGCGACTC
Organism: Thermoanaerobaculia bacterium; assembly: GCA_035996815.1. Taxonomy (GTDB): domain Bacteria; phylum Acidobacteriota; class Thermoanaerobaculia; order Gp7-AA8; family Gp7-AA8; genus JADGNZ01. The sequence goes on from DASYJF010000121.1 coordinate 4,135, forward strand.
GACCGGGCCCGTCATCGTGACGAATGTGGATAACGGCGACTCCGCCACGGCTCCGACGTCGTGGATTTATCGCGTCCTCAAGCCGGTAATCGTCGGGGTCAGCTCGGGTATTGTCTTCCCGGGCGGCACCGCGACGGTGACGGTCGCGAATGCGATTGGCATTCCGCGAATCCTGATCGGCGGCATCGGCGCGAGTATCCAGGGACAGACCGACAACGCCAACGGCACGACGACATTCACCATTCAAGTGCCGTCGACGCTGGTGCTTGGCACCACCCCGTGCCCCGGCGCCGGAGGGGCGACGGCACAAACGCCCACTGCCTTCGACGTCACGTACACAAGCCTGACCACGACCTGCACGGACACGCTCGTGAAAGGCCTCACAGTTTCTCCGCAGGCGAGACCGATTCTGTTCCTGTCGCCGAACGGCTTCGCGCCGTTCACCGCGACCATCACGCCGGGAACCGTCGGGCCGCCTCCCACTCTGCCGACCGTCGCGAACCCGCCGTCTCAAGTTGTTCAGATCGTCAACACTGGCTCCGCACCGTTCATGATCGTCAACGTCACGGCGGTAGGCTCGGGTTGCGGTTCGGGACCGGGCCAGATCAACACAGTTCTTCCGGCTCCTCAGATGCTGAATACGTGCGATACCGCTCCGATCATCGCCAGCTACCAGGGAACAACAGCGCCTTCCAGCGCACAATGTACGGTGACGATCACTACGGACGTCGCCGGCACGAAGGTGCTGAACCTCGTAGGCTCATCGCAGTAAGCCCCAACGAACGCATTCCAACCGGCCGCCCCCTTCACCGGGGGCGGTCTTTTCTGCGGCCGAGGTTGCGCCGCCTCCTGTTGTTGAGCAGAATTCGAACTTCCAGCACATGGCGCAACCCGGCATAACTGCCAAAATCGAGGAACTGCAATTCCGGATCAAGACCGATCCGAAGAGCAGGCTGTTTTTCCCGCTCGCCGAGGAGTTTCGCAAAAACGGCAAACTGGCGGAGGCGGAACAGGTACTCCGCACCGGCCTCGGCGTCCACGCCACGTATCTTTCGGCGTGGGTGAGCCTCGGCCGCGTTCTTCGCGAGCAGCACAAGAATGCGGAGGCAGTCGAGGCGCTGAAGACGGCGCTGCAGGTCGATCCCGGCAACGTCGTCGCCGCCCGTCTTCTCGCCGACGCCTATCTCGACCTCGGCGAAAAAGTCGAAGCGATCAAGAAATACAAACTCGTCCACGCCCTGATGCCCTCGGACGAAGAGCTCGAAGCAAAGATCGCTCAGCTCGATCGCGATCTGGGTCCCGCGCCGGAGCCGTTAACCACGTATGTCGGGAGTCGGGAGTCGGGAGTCGAAGACCCGCCCGAGGCCCCACTTCTGACACACGAAACCCTCACCGATCGGTCTGAATCGCCATTCGCGGAGTCGAAGCCTGACGTCGAAGAAACGCTCCAACCCCCGACCCCCGACCCCCGGCACCCTGATCATCCTGAACCGCCATTCGCTCCGGAACCGCGAACCGAATCGCCGTTCGACGACACCACGCCGACGCTTCCCGCCGCGGAGACGCCGTTCGACACCGGCGACGAAATCCCGATGGCCGCGCAGCATGACGACAGTCCGTTCGAGGAGCCGTCCGGCTACACCGCCGCTGCGCTCGAGATCGAACACCCGGAAGGGATGCACATCGAAGAAGCGCCGCTGGTGGCCGAGGTGCCCGCGGTATGGACCGAGGACGTTGAGCCGGATGCGGATGTCTTCGCCCCCGCAGAACCGGAAGCCGTCGCGCAGGCTGATGACGACCTCACGTCGACGACTACGATGGCCGATCTCTACGTTCGCCAGGGACTCGTCGACCAAGCACGCAAGATTTATCAACACATGCTGGAGCGCGATCCGGCGAACCACGAGCTGCGGTGGAAACTCGATGCGCTCGATGAATCGCCTGCCGAGGCGCCCGTCGCGGAAGCCGAAGCGGCGGCGGCGGACGAAGAGATACGCGAGCCCGGCAATCCCGCCACGCTCCACAACCACGCGAAAGTCGTCGTGCTCCAGCAATGGCTGACGAAAGTCGCGAAGCGGGAGCTGCCGGGTGCGTAGCGGCGTCTTTCACGACGCGCTCGCATCGATTCAGCAGCGGATCGAAGGAACGCTGGCCGTCAGTCTCATCGCTCTGGACGGCATTGCCATCGAGACGATCAACTCCGATTTCGTGCCGCTGGACGTCATCGGCGCCGAGTTCGGAGGCTTCATCAAGTCCGTGCGTTTGTCGAACACCGACCTCAATACGGGCGACGTTTTGCAGTTCGCACTCTTCACCGAGAAGTACATTACCTTGCTCTCGGCGGTCACGCCGGAGTACTTTCTGCTACTCGTGATGCGGCCCGATGGCAATTACGGCCGCGCGCGCCACGAACTTTCCAAAGCGAAATACGCCCTTCGCGACGAGCTGGTCTGAGGGATTTGAATTTGAACTTCAAAGAGATTCTCGAACTCATCGACAAAGTTGCAGACCGCGGCATCGGCACTGTGGAGATCGAACAGGCCGGCCTGAAACTGCGCATCGACGGCAAGTCCGCGCCGCAGCCGCAGGTCATCCACTCCTACGCCGGCTCGCAGCCCGCACCACACATGGCGCCTGCTCCGCCGCCGCCTCCCGCGCCGCCGACGGCTGCCGAAAAAGCGGCCACGGTGAAAGCAGAAGAAGACGCCGCCGAGGCTGGGCTGCACATCATCACATCGCCGATCGTCGGAACGTTCTATCGCTCCGCCAATCCCGAATCGGAGCCGTTCTGCAACGTCGGCGACCGCGTCGCGAAAGGGCAGGTGCTCTGCATCATCGAGGCGATGAAGCTGATGAACGAGATCGAGTCGGACGTCGACGGCGTCGTCACACGCATCTATCCGCAGAACGGGCAGCCGATCGAATACGGAGAGAAGCTCTTCTCGGTGAAGTTGTCGTAACGCGATCTATGCCGACAATCTCCAAAGTTCTCATCGCCAACCGCGGCGAGATCGCGCTGCGCGTCATCCTGGCCTGCAAGGAAATGGGCCTGAAGACCGTCGCGGTCCATTCCGAGGCCGACCGCGACGCGCTGCACGTCCGCTACGCCGATGATGACGTCTGCATCGGCCCGGCCGCATCGCGCCAGAGTTACCTCAACGTCTCCTCGATCATCGCCGCCGCCGAAATCACCGGCGCCGACGCCATCCATCCCGGCTATGGTTTCTTAGCTGAAAATGCCCACTTCGCGGAGATCGCCGGCGAGTGCCGCCTGACGTTCATCGGGCCGACGCCCGAGTCGATCCGGCTGATGGGCAACAAAGCCGTCGCACGCGACACCGCCAAAAAAGCCGGCGTACCGATTCTGCCCGGCAGCGACGGTCCTGTGCGCACGTTCGAAGAGGCGCGCGAGGTCGCCGCGACCATTGGTTATCCGGTCATCCTCAAAGCCTCGGCCGGCGGTGGCGGACGTGGCATGCGCATCTGCGGCGATGAATCCGGCCTGCAGAGCGCCTTCGACACCGCGCGCAACGAAGCCGAGCGTGCATTCGGTTCCGCCGACGTTTACCTCGAGAAGTACCTCGAGCATCCCCGCCACATCGAGATCCAGGTCTTCGGCGACACCCAGGGCCGCATCGTCCACCTCGGCGAGCGCGATTGCTCGATCCAGCGCCGCCACCAGAAACTGATCGAAGAATCGCCATCGCCGGTCCTCACGCAGGAAATGCGGCAGGCGATGGGCGATGCAGCGATCAAACTGTGCAAAGCCGTCGACTACGTGAACGCCGGCACGATCGAGTTCCTCTACCAGGACGGCGAGTTTTACTTCATGGAGATGAACACGCGCATCCAGGTCGAGCACCCGGTGACCGAGGAAGTGACCGGCATCGATCTCGTCAAAGAACAGATTCGCGTCGCATCCGGACTGCCGCTGTCGGTGCCGCACGGCGACTTCCGTCTGCGCGGCCACGCCATGGAGTTCCGCATCAACGCCGAGGATCCGGTCACGTTCGCGCCGAACCCTGGGAAGATTCGCGAGTTCCACATTCCCGGCGGACCGGGTGTGCGCGTCGACACCGCCGCGTATCGCGACTACGTCATCCCGCCGCACTACGACTCGCTCATCGCGAAGCTGATCCTGCGCGGGAAGGATCGCGCCGAAGTGCTGGCTCGCGCGCGGCGAGCGCTCGAGCAGTTCATCATCGAGGGCGTCAAGACCACGATCCCGCTCGACCGCGCCATCGTCAACAACGAGCGCTTCATCCGCGGCGACTTCTCCACGCGTTTCATGGAAGAGTTCGAGTGGGGGAGAGCAGTGGATTAGTCGATTAGTGATTAGTGGATTAGGAAAGCAGCGGGCACCTACCGGCTCCCCTAATCCACTCATCGACTAATCCACTAATCCACTGCCTCTCATGAAAATCTACCTCGTCGGCTTCATGGGCGCCGGCAAGACGACCGTCGGGCGCGAGCTTTCGGCGCGCGTCGGTGCTCCCTTTTTCGACCTCGATGAGTTGATCGAGTCGGCGGAGAAGATCTCGATCAAGGACGTCTTCGCGCAGCACGGCGAGCCGTACTTCCGCCAGCGCGAGCGCGATGTCCTTCGCTCCACGCGCCATCTCGAAAGCGCCATCGTCGCCACCGGGGGCGGCACGTTCACGTTCGACGAGAACATTCAGTTCATCCAGACCGAGGGCCTGTCCGTATATCTTTCGGCACCGTACTCGCTTTTGCGGAACCGCATCGGCGACAAGGCCGCCGAGCGGCCGCTCTTCCGCGACGACGTTGCCGCTCACGAGCTGTACAACAGCCGCATCCGCTACTACCGAATGTCCGACATCACCATCGAAGTGCGCGAGGAAGAGACGACGAACGAGATCGTCGAGCGGCTCTTGCTGGAGCTGCCGAAAGGCTTCCTCGATCCCGTGCGCCGCTCGCAATCACGTGGAGCCCGCACGTGAGAGCGCTCGTCGTCAGCGACTTGCATTCGAACGCCGAGGCGCTTCGCGTGGTGATGAATCGCGTCCGCCGCAAGAAGTTCGATCAAGTCATCTGCCTCGGCGATTTCGTCGGCTATGGCGCGCAGCCGAATCAGGTCCTCGACACGATGCGCACGATGAAAACGCCGAAGCTCTACATTCGCGGCAATCACGATCGCGTCGCAGCCGGACTCGATGACGCCGAGGGTTTCAACAACGCCGCGAAGGCCGCCGCGCTCTGGACGCGCGATCACCTCTCCGCCCGCAACCGCCACTTCCTCGCCAAGCTCCCGCTCGGGCCGATCGAGCGCGAAGACGTTCTGCTCTGCCACGGCGCGCCGCACAACGAGGACGAGTACGTGTTTCACGAAGGCCACGCCCGCGACATCTTTAGCGAAACCACAGCGCCATTCATCCTCTACGGACACACGCACCTGCCGGTAATTTTTTCGATCGACCGCCACTACCGCGTTCACGGCGTGGCAGTGCGCGGCGATGTCGTCGTCCGCCTTGATCGCGATCACCGCTACCTGATCAATCCCGGCTCGGTCGGTCAGCCGCGCGACCGCAATCCCCAGTCGTCGTTCATGATCTTCGACTCGAAGAAACTGACCGTGCAGTTCTTCCGCGTCGCCTACGACGTCGCGAAGACGCAGGCCTCGATCCTCAAAGCGGGCCTGCCGGAAATCCTCGCGCAACGGCTGCAGTACGGGACGTAGCGGCCGTCGTCATCTGCGTCCATCTGCCGATAAAACCTTCATCCGCAGATTACGCAGATTTACGCAGATGAAAACTCGTGACGACTCGCATCTTGATGATGCGTGCCGAACGTCGCGCGCGAAGGCGCGGTTCACAATCCAGCCCCGCGCTTTGCGCGGGGGCGCGGGCGGGGAGACATCGTGGCCGAGGAGGCGGCCACTACAAGTTCTCGCGAGGGAAGACCTTCGTGTCCGCAGTTTCAGCGCGTAGGTTTCGCCGCGATGATCATTCGATTCGATGTGGCGGCGGCAAACGGACGTTCGTCAAAGTCGCCCCACATCGATTCGACATCGAGCCCGCACGTTGCAAGCAATTCGAGATCGGATGCCGACCACGATCGCAGCACCGACCTGACTTCGAGGACCGCGCCGCCCTTTTCGTAGCGGTAATGTGCGCTCCACACCGAGGGGTCGTCCGTCGTTTTCCACGATTCATCGACGATCAGACTGCCGCGCCGTTTCTGCGAGTCACCCGCTTCCCGACGATACAATCCCTCGATCACGACGCGGCCGTCCGGCGTCAGATGATCGGCGATGAGCCGCAGGGCTTTCGCGCGATCATCGATCGAGAGGAGATGTGCCATCGGATCATCCGCGAGCACGATCAGATCGAACCGTCGCGCGAACGCGAATTGACGAAGATCGGCTGCGACGAACTTTGCGGCCGGTGCACGCCGGCAGGCAAGTCGAAGCATCTCCACGAGCAGATCGGCCGCCGTTACATCCGCGTGGCGGTCGAGCACCTCGGTCACGCGTCCCGTTCCGCATCCCAATTCGAGGATGCGCTTCGGCTTCCAACGCGTGCCGATTGCCTCCCAGAACGGAAGATCACCGCGATCGGTGAGCGACTCGTCGTAGTACGGAAGGATCGCTTCGTAGTACCGCCTGACCTCCTCGGAGTCATTCATCTGGATCGTTCGATGCAAACGTCATGGCGCGTTTGATTTTCGTGACGGGTACCTCGGCTTCTGTTGCCGAGGGGAGCGGCACATGGGTGGCGATCTCGGTGCTGCGCGACGCGATCGTCGCGCTCGGTCACGAGGTCGTGATCCTCGCTCCGAACGCTGCGCGGACGACGACGCGTTCGCGCGTCCTGTTCAACCTCCGCATTCGCAAACAGCTGCGATCAACCCGCGCGGACGCCATCATCGGATTCGATCTCGACGGAGTGTTTGCGCCGAGGGGACGTCTGCATGTTGCAGCGATCAAGGGCGTGCTCGCCGATGAAGCGAAACACGAGCGCGGGATGGAGCGGCTCGCGCTGACGATTCAGGCGTGGCTCGAAGCGCGCCACGTACGCCGGGCCGATCGCGTCATCACGACCAGCGCGTACTCCGCCGGCCGCATCGCCAGTTTTTATCGGCTCGATCGCGAGAGGATCGCCATCGTGCCCGAATTGATCGATCTCGACGCGTGGGATCGGGCTCTCGCCGACGCGCCGCGTGAGGAAGGACCGCCGCGAATTCTCACCGTCGCTCACCTCTATCCTCGCAAAGGAGTGGACACGCTCCTCCGCGCCTTTGCCTCGGTGCCGCCCGAGGCTCACCTTCGAATCGTTGGAACAGGTCCGGAACGAGAGCGGCTCAAAGAGCTCTCGCACACCCTCGGCATCGCCGATCGCGTTCACTTCCTCGGTCACCTGCCTTTCATCGCGTTGGTTGCCGAGTATCGCAACGCCACGCTCTTCGCACTTCCGACCGAGCAGGAAGGATTCGGAATCGTCTTCCTCGAAGCGATGGCGTCGAGTCTTCCGATCGTCGCCACACGCGTAGCCGCGGTACCGGAGGTGGTCTCCGACGGCGTCACCGCACTTCTCGCAAATCCCGGCGATGAGTCGACGCTCGCGCAACTACTCGAGACGCTCCTCAACGACGCGGCTCTCCGCCAGCGCCTCGGAGACGCGGGACGCGCGCATGTCGCGCGTTTCGCCGCGCCAGTCGTGGCGCGACAGTTCATGGCGGCGATCGGAGTCACGTAAGGATTTTGTCAGCGTCGCGCGACGGCCCCGAATTCGATCCGGCGCGCTGCTACAGTCGGCGGCGGTGATCCACTTCAACAGATCGAGTGCCGGCACGCTGATCCTGCTCTCCCTTCTGATCGCGGCGATGGTGCTGACGGCGGCGCTGACATTCGAGGCCGTGACCGCCGAGCGCGCGCACCAGGCGGCCGTGCGACGCGCCATCCGCGACGATGCTTCCGTCGTTGCCGACGATCTCCTGCACCGCACCGTCTTCGAGTTCGAAGCGTTCGCGTCGCGCCAATTGCGTTTCGCGATCTCCAGCCATCTCCTCGTCCACAACACGCTTCCCTCGGCCGCGGAGCTCGCCGCCGACGAGCGCACGTCCGACGTCGCCTTCGTCGTCGACCGTCTGTTTCTGATCGACGCCGCGCACGGCACGGTCACGCCGCCGCTGCCGGAGCCGCTTCGGAACTGGATGCTGACGAAGTTTTCGGCGATCGTGCGCGAGCGGACGGCGCGGGACGCGCAGATGACGTATCGTTTTTCTCTCAATGGCCAGGAGCACCTCGTCGTGTACGGTGTCGCGCAACTCGATCAGGGACGCATCTTTGCGTTCACGATTCCCGAGTCCGCGGTTGGACGTCTCGCCGCGCGCGCGTTCGCGCGGCGCTCTCCGTTCCCCGGCGTCCTCGGCGGCGGTACGCTGACGAACGCGGATGTCTTCATTCGCATGACGCGCGGCCGCCAGGAGATCTTCCGCACGCCCGGTACGTTCCACGAACCGCTCGGCGTCTCGATGCACGCGCCGCGGTCCACTCTCGGCGATGCCGTCGGCGGGCTGGACGTGCAATGTTCCCTTTCGCCGCGCGCGATCGCCGCACTCATCCCCGGCGGTCTTCCGCGCTCGCGATTGCCGCTGCTCGTTCTGATGCTGGCCACGACTTCGATCGTCCTCATCGCTGCGTTCATGGTTCTTCGGCGGGAGCGGCAATTGGCCGATCTCCGCTCCGACTTTGTCTCCGGCGTCTCGCACGAACTGCGCACGCCGCTCACGCAAATCCGGATGTTCAGCGAGACGCTGCTGCTCGATCGCGTCCGCTCGCCGAGTGAGAGAGAGCGCTCGCTTCGCATCATCAACGAAGAGGCGCAACGCCTCACGAACCTCGTCGATAACGTGCTGTTTCTCTCCCGCGGCGCGCGCGAAGGCATCACGCCGACGCTCGGCGATTGCGACATGGAAGCGCTCGTGGCTGACACCGTCGATGCGTTTGCGCCGCTGGCCATGCGCCGCGAGGTCGTCATCACCGCCGACACGCCGCCGCGCCTTCACGCGCTCGTCGACGGCGAAGCATGGAAGCAGGTGTTGACGAACATGCTCGACAACGCGGTGAAATACGGACCTCCGGGCCAGACCGTTCACGTGCGGCTTCTCGCCGGCGGCGGGTTGATGCGCCTGGAGGTCGAAGACGAAGGTCCGGGCGTGCCGGCGGAGGAGCGCGAGTCAGTGTGGCGCCGTTTTCACAGACTCGATCGCGATCGCGGAACCGTCCGCTCCGGAAGCGGACTCGGACTGGCCATCGTCCGCGAAATCATCATCGGTCACGGCGGCAGATGCTGGGTCGAAGAAGCCGCGGGCGGTGGTGCGCGATTCGTCGTCGAAGTTCCGCTGATGACGGAGGCGCGCGCGTGAAGCAGATCCTGATCATCGAAGACAATGCCGATCTCGCCTACGGCCTGCGCAACAATCTCGAGATCGAGGGGTACGCGATCGAAGTCGCCGGCGACGGACAGGCCGGCCTCGACGCCGCGATGAAGTCGCCGCCGGACCTGATCATCCTCGACCTGATGCTGCCGAAGCTCGACGGCTTGCGCGTCCTGCAGACGATCCGCGAAAACGGTCTGAGCGTTCCGATTCTGATCCTGACGGCGAAAGGGGAGGAGTCGGACAAAGTGCGCGGCCTCAAGGAAGGCGCCGACGATTACGTGACCAAGCCGTTCTCACTCCGCGAGTTGCTGGCGCGCGTCGAAGTGATCCTCCGCCGCGGAACGCCGGCCGAGGGACGGCGCATCGGGACGTTTGGAAACGTGGTGGTCGATTACGCCAGCCGCACCGTCACCAAGCGCGGCGAGCCCGTCTCGCTGTCGCGCAAAGAATTCGACCTCCTCGCCGCGCTTCTGGCGAAAGACAACGCCATCGTCCCGCGCCTCGACCTGATGCGCGCCGTCTGGGGCTACGCCGACAACGTCATCACCCGCACGATCGACACCCACATCGCCGAACTACGCCGCAAACTCGAAGACAACCCCAAACTCCCCGAGCACATCCTGACCGCGCCGACGATCGGCTATTGGCTGCGGCGCGAGTAGGCAAGCGACGGAACGCTGGCGTCCCGCCGGCTGGCTCGGCGGCGTCCTCGCCGCCGAATGGAAGGCTTGCGCTGACGTCGTCTTGCCAGCAAGTGTTGAGGGTTTCGCGGTTCGGCAGCGAGACGCCAGCGTTCCAGCTACGCCGCTGGCAATCGGATCTCGAATGTCGCGCCGCCGTCCGCGTTGTTCGACGGCGTGATCGAACCGCCGTAGCCGTCGACGATCGCTTTGACAATCGCCAGCCCCAGCCCCGTGTGCGACGCGCGCGGACGAGTGGCGTCGGGACGATGCGTGAAGAAGCGGTCGAAGACGCGCGGCAGATCCGCGTCGGCGATGCCGCTGCCTTGATCGGAGATCGTCGTCACGATCGTCGACACATCGCGCGACGACGTGATCGCCACGATGCCGCCGGCAGGGGAGAAGCTGATCGCGTTTTCGAGCACATTCACGAACACCTGGATCAGCCGGTCCTCGGACGCATTCACTTCGCACGGATCGGGCGGCAATTCGAGCGCGATCGAAACATTCGCGCGCAAGCGGAAGCCTTCGGCGATCCGCTCCAGCAGTCCGCGAACGTCAACCCGCGTCCGCACCTCGGTCGTCAGCTGCGCATCGATCATCGTGATCTCGCGGACGCCGGCCAGCAATGACTCCATCCGCGCGATTTCCAGCTCGACCATCCGCAGAAATCGCTTCCGCTGCTCCTGCTCATCGACCTCGGCCAGCATCTCCGTCGCCGTTCGGATCGACGCCAGCGGATTCTTGAACTCGTGCGAAACGTCGGCGGCGAACGATTCGATGAAGCGAACATGCTCGTCGAGCCGACGCGTCAGTCGCTCTAGTGCACGCGAAAGATCGCCGATCTCGTCGTGCTTGCGCGAGCCACGAAAGCGTCCGCGCAGTCGTCCGCGCCGGTCGAGGATCGCGCCCGCTTCGAGCCGCAGCCGCCGCAATGGACGAACGATCGTCGTCGCCACGAGCCAACTCAGGATGATCGCCACGATCACCGAGATGATGAAGATGCGCAGGATGCCGAGGCGGACGGTGTAGAGATCCTGGAGGATGGGGAAGGTGCTTTGCGACGCCAGCGCCGCGCCGATGACGTCGTCGCCCACGCGAATCGGTTCGGCCACGTAAACAGTGACTGAGCGGCGATCGGGCGAGATGCGCTCGACCGCACCCGAATCGCCTTGCAGCGCGCTGCGAACCTCGGAGCCTAGGAGGCGGTGCGAGCGCTCGTAGTAATCGCCCGCCGCCAGAGGCTGCTCGCTTGTCCTCGACAGATGCAGCGGACGAAGCAGATACGCGCCGGCGCGATAGAGAATGTTGCGCTTCGCGCGATTGGCGCGTTGCGGCGGCGGCGGTCCGCTGAGCGAATGCGAGTCGGCCACGATGTAGCCGAGCGGCGAGATCACGCGCAGCCGGATCGATTCCGTGACGTTGCCGCGCAGCCGGTGACGCTGCAGCAGGATCTCCTGTGCGCTGCGTCCGGGCACTTGCGCCGAGGCGACGGCGGCGGCAAGCAATCGCGCTTCCTCCTGCAATGCGCGCCGCTGCAATCCGAGGAGTTTCTGTTCGTACGAACCGAGGTAGAGGATGCCGGCGACCGGCAGAAAAACGAGCAACAGGTTGAACGCCATCAACCGGAAAGAGATGCGCGACAGAAATCGGCGAATGCGATTGGCGATCCGCTTCACGCCCAACCTCGTACCGCCCGTCGGTGAAGAAATGTGGCCCGCATTTCGTGCGAAGCACTTTGGAGTGCGGTGGCGATCGAGCCACCGCTTTGGGAGGGCGGTGGAAGTGTGACTGCACGCAGCCTGTGATGCTCGCTACGTCTGCGCGAAGTCACGTTCCCCCTCCCAAAGCGGTTGCTC
>DASYJF010000122.1:0-171461 GCA_035996815.1 Thermoanaerobaculia bacterium
GGTCGTCGATCCCGACAACACACAAACGTCCCGCCGCCGCCTGCTCGAAGCCGGCAAAGCGCTTTTCGCCCGCTTCGGATTCGAGCAGACTTCGACCGCGATCATCGCCCGCGAAGCCGGCACCTCGGAGTCGCAACTCGTCCGCTACTACAAGGGGAAGGCGGGACTGCTCGAAGCGATCTTCAACGATTGCTGGGCGGCGCTCAATCAGCATGTGCAAGGCGTTGTCGTCGCCGCGACCGACGCGCGCGAGGCGCTGGCCGGCGTCCTCGAGACGGTCACGGAGGCGTTCGGTCACGACGCCGATCTCGCGTATCTGCTGCTCTTCGAAGGACGCCGCATCCGCGGTGGCAGCTCGGAGATCCTGCTATCGAAAGGCTTCATCGATTTCGAAAACCTGCTGCGCGTTCTCATCTATCGCGGCAAACGCGACGGCACCTTCCGCACCGACGTCAGCGACGAAGCGATCGCCTCCGCGCTCCTCGGCGCGACCGAGGCGATGATCCGCGACCGTCTGGTCGCGCAGAGAGCCGGCAAGCCGAGCCCGTATACGGATCAGGAAATCCGCGCGATCTTCTTCGCACTGCTGATCGGATTGCGCCAGGAAGCGCAGACCGGCACCAACGCGAGTTGAATCGTCGCGAGCGTATTCGCTCGTCGCGCGCGGAGGCGCGCTGCCCAATGCAGCCCCGCGCTCAGCGCGGGGTCGGTTGGCGATTCGGAGTGCGAGGGCGCGGAGGCGCCCGCAACAAGGGTCGCGCGAACCTTGTTGTGGCCGCCTCCGCGGCCACCGTCCGTTCGGCGCAATTCGCAACCCCGCGCCGAGCGCGGGGCTGCATTGTGAAAGCGCGCCTCCGCGCGCGACCAACGCCGCTGCGCTGCTTTCCTGATTACTGCGTCGGATCACGCTGCCGCGAGATCAGGTGTACATCGTTGTACCCGGCCGTGCGACAGGCATCGAGCACCTTCACGACTTCGCCATACGCGACGCGTTTGTCGCCGCGAACGGCAACGGCGCGCTGCGGGGACTCCGAATGAATGCGCTCGATTTCTGCCGCGACCTGCTCCGCGCGAACGACGATGCTTCCGACGTAGACGGTGCCGTCGTCTTTGACCGTGATGGCGAGCTGCCGCTGCGCGTCGAACACAGGGTCACCTTTGCCGACAGGCAGGTTCACCGGCACGCCGTTGACGATCGCCGGTACGACGACCATGAAGATGATCAGCAGAACGAGACAGACATCGACGAGCGGTGTGACGTTGATGTTCGATTCGAGTGCGGTGTGCGAGCGGATATGCATGGCGATCCTCCGGGGAGGTCCGACACGCACACCAGTTCAGAAGAAACCGATTCAGACCCGCTTCGCTTCGATTACGCCGAACATTCCGCCGGTCGGAATCACGCGCTCGACTTCGTAGCCGCAGCGTTTCAGCAGCGCGGTGTATTCGCCCGCGGTGCGCTCGCGGCCGCCGAGCATGACCAGCATGTTCATGTCCATCAGCGTAACCGGCGACGGTTGCGGTGTGTCGGGCAACAACCCTTCCACGAGGACCAGCCGGCTGCCTGCGGCGGCGCCGCGATGGACGCTCCTGACGATCTCTTCGCACTTGTCGTCAGGCCAGTCGTGCAGGATGGATTTGAGGAGATACAAATCGCCGTCTGCAGGCATATCGGTGAAGAAATCGCCGCTGACCAGTTCGATGCGATCGGCCATGCCGCTGTTCGACACAGCGCCGCGCGCGCCTTCGATGACGTCCGCGCGGTCGAAGAGAACGCCGCGTGCGTTCGGAGCGCGGGCGAGGATGCCGCGAAGCAGCACGCCTTCGCTGCCGCCGACGTCGACGATGCGTTTGGCGTCGCCGGGATCGTAGACGCGGGCGACGTCGGCCGAGGCGATGGCGGAGAGGTTGCTCATTCCGCGGGCGAAGCAGCGTCCTTCCTCAGCGTTGACAGCGTAGTAGTCCCACGGATCGACGCCGAGCGTTTCCTTCGAGATCGCGCCCCCGCGCTTCACGGCATCGACGAGGCGGCCCCATGGCAGCCAATGTCCCGGCGCGGTCTCGGCGATGACGAAATCGCGAAGCGTGCCGGGAGTATTGGCGCGAAGCGTTTCGCCGAGGGGTGTGAGCGCGAACTCGCCCGGCGCGGTTTCGACGACCAGGCCGACGGTTGCCGCCGCGCGAAGCAGGCGATGCAGCGCACTCGCATTGGCGCCGCACTCTTCGGCGAGATGTTCGACGGCGCGCGTGCCGGCCGCGATCAGATCGGGAACACCAAGCTGTGCGACGGCACTGAGGATTTGCGCGACCCACATCCCGGTCAGCATCTGAAGAACGACAGCGTGCGGAGGCGGTGCTTCGGTGTGATCGGTCATGAACTCTCTCTCCTGCTCGTTGTTTGGCAAGGCTACGCGGCGCGCGCGGCAGTGGATTGCTACCGCGCCAGCGCGTCGGTAAGAATCCGCGCAAACGCTTCGGCGGGACTGTCGCCGACGCGATACTCCTCGCGCGGCATCACGTAGTTGAAGATCGGACGGCCGTTCTTCTTGACCGTGGCGTTTCCGGAGCGGCTCTTGCGGCCGAGGCCATGGCGGCTGACGGAACCGGTGAAGCGGATCTCGATCGGCGCGCCCTCACTGATGCTGATGCCGCGTCCCCGCAACGCGTTCGACAACTCATTGATCATCTCCGCGTCGCCGCCGCTGACCGCGACGCGCGTGACGCCGCCGATCTGCTGGTGTAGCGCCGCGATCGCGGATTCGTTTGCACTTCCGTCGCCGCGTTCGCGGAACGTGGGAACGCTCGACGTGGCAGGCTCTGGTTCCGGCTGCGGTTCGGGCGCCGCCGGCTCCTCGACCGGCGCCGGCTCTGCGACCACCGGCGGCTTCGGCTTCGCCGGCGCGTGTGTCGCCGTCGGAGGCGGAACGATCGCCGCGGATGAAGTGGTGACAGGCGCGATCGTCGTCGTGGTCGCGGCCGTCGTGGCGGTGTCGACGATCACGGAAGTAGGCGGCGTGACATCGACCGACGTCTGCGATGGTTTTGCGGTCGGCGCCGATGTCGTCATCGTCGTCGTGCTCGCGGTCGTGGCCGTAGTTGTGCCGCTGAAGGACTTCCGGAACTTCATGAGCGCGATCACGCCCGCCGCGCCCATCGCGCCGAGGAGCAGGAGCACGATGATGCTGACGGCGATGATCGTGCCGGTGTTGCGGCTTGGCGCAGGTGGCGGCATCGGATCGACGACCGTGGGCGGTGCGTCGACAGGCGCCGGACGCGCCGGAACGGTTGGTTTGGGCGCTGGCATGGTCGGCAGCGAGGGAGTCGAGGTGATGACGGTCGGCGCCGCGGCGATGGCAGAAGGCGCGATGGTTTGTCCGCCTTTCGTCCGCTCCGTTTTCATCGTTGCGTCGGGGTCGAATACGGCAGCAGCCGCCACTGCCGGCGGTTCGTCGGGAAGCGTCGCCTCGATCGCTGCGAGTGCATCTGAGAATTCGCGCGCGGTGGCGAAGCGCTTGTTGCGATCGCGGTCGAGCGCACGCGCGAGCACGTTCTGCAGGGCGGGATTGCCGGTGATGCGATCGAGATCGGGCGAAGTGGCGTACTCATCCCGCGAGTGATGAATGATGTATTCGTGCGGCGAGGTGGCTTCGAACGGCGGCCGTCCGGTCAGCATCTCGAACAGCACGACCCCGAGCGAGTAGAGATCGGCGCGGCCGTCGATGCGTTCGCCGGCAGGCACGAACCCGAGGTGATCGGGCGAGGCGTAGCGGAACTTGCCGACGAACATGCCGGTCTGTGTCATCGCGACGTCCGACTCCGCTGCTTTGGCCACGCCGAGGTCGATGATCTTCACGAACTCCGAGCCTTCGCCGGCGTGGGTGATCATCAGATTCTCAGGGCTGATGTCGCGATGGACGATTCCGGCGCGATGGATCGCTTCGAGACCGGCCAGCGCCTGAATGGCGATCCGCACCGCGTGCCGCGGCGCGAGCGTTCCGCGCTGCTTGAGCACCTGCGCGAGGTTCTGCCCTTCGATGAACTCCCACACCATGTAATGCGATCCGTCGGGGAGAGCGGAAAAATCGTAGAGAGTGGCCACGTTCGGATGCTGAACCTTTGTGGCCATCCGCGCCTCGCGCAGGAAGCGCTCGTGGGCGTCGCTGCTGGACGAAATCTGCGCGCGGATGATCTTCACGACCCGCGTCGAGCCGAGGAAGGTGTGCTCGACCTTGAAGACCTCGCCCATGCCGCCGATACCGAGGCGCTGCACGATCCGGTACTTGCCGTCGATCGGCTTGTCGGCGTACTCGCGAAGGAAATCGGTCACCGGTTCGCCGCAGTGCGGACACGCTTTGAATTCGCGGTCGATCGGAGCGCCGCAGCGGATGCACGGGATAGTGGCCATGAGCGACGGAATGATAGCGCGCTCTCGGGGCGCGAACAGCGTCACGCGGAGACGCGGAGAAGCGGAGAAGAACAGAGCGAGTTACCCTGCGAGCATGACGACCTACATCTGCTTCCTGCGCGGCGTGAACGTCGGCGGCAACAAGCTGCTGAAGATGGCAGAGCTGAAAGTGCTCTTCGACACGCTCAAACTTCGCGACGCGAAGACGTATCTGCAAAGCGGTAACGTCGTCTTTCGCAGCGACGAAACGGATCGCGCGGTCCTGACCCGCCGCATCGAGGATGGCATCCGCAAGAAGAGCGGCATGGAGGTGAAGATCATCCTGCGAACGACGGATGAACTTCGGAAGGTCATCGCCGCGAATCCGCTCCCTCCCGAAGATCGCAACCCCAGCGCGCTCGTCGTCGCGTTCCTCGGCGGCGCGATCGCGGACACCGCGAAGGCGCTGCTGACGTCATTGAAGATCCCAACCGAGGAACTCCATTTTGGCAAACAGGAGCTCTACCTCTATTTTTCGAGTGGAATGGCGGATTCCAAAATGTCCAACGCGCTGACGGAGAAGAAGCTCGGCGTGAATGTGACAGCGCGCAACTGGAACACGGTCAATGCGCTGCTGAAGATGGGGGAGGAGATTGGTTCGACGAGTCGCAGCCCAGCAACTGTGCGGCGCTGAGCATAGAATGACGGCATGAGCGAGCCTAACGTGCTTTCGTTCGACGAATTCAAGCTGTACTACGAGTCGACCGAGAAGGTAACGGATCGTCGCCTGGATACAAACCGTTGGAACTACTCGGCTTGTGCAGCGATCCTGGTCGGTCTGGCCGCTATTGTGAAGTGGGGAGTTGTTTCATCGGAGCTCCGATGGATTGGCGTGACCGCAGTTGTGCTTTTGTGCATGATGGCTGTCCTCTTCTGCCAGTTGTGGATTGCCCAGATTCGCGACTTTAAGAAACTCAATGACGCCAAGTTCGAGGTGCTGAACCAAATGGCACCTCTGCTCGATTTTGATCCGTCGAATCCGAACCGTGTGAGGTCCTATCAACCGTTTGAACGGGAGTGGAATCGGTTGAAGGACGAAGGAGCTGTGAACAAAGTTCAGAAGCTCAACATCATCGCGCTCAAATCTTCCCACATGGAACAATTCATTCCGCGCGCGTTTCAGCTGGTGTATGTAGCGATCCTTCTAGCTCTGACGTTTCTGATTCTGGCGCCACCTACTCTGCCGGTTTTCCCTCCGTCGAAGGCCGTACCGAAGGTGGTGAGATAAGTGGACTACTTCTACGTCATTTCACCGGTTGCCGCAGATCCGGATTTCGAAGCAAAACGCGCGATCGTTGCCAGCACTGCTCGATCACTCGATCTCGTTCCCCTCTTTCCGCTAGACCGGTCGCCCGGCATTGCTCTCGAGCGTGCCAGCGAGGACATTCGCAAGGCGAGATTTGTACTTGCCGACTTGAGCCTGGAAAGGCCCAGCTGCTACTTCGAACTTGGTTTGGCTGAAGCCACAGGGGTCGACGTCGACATCATTGCGAAGGTGGGCACGCCGATACATCAAGTGGGATACGCCGCCCAAGTGAATTTCTACCGTGACGTCGACGACTACAAACGACTAATTCGCCGGCTGTTTGACGCTAAGTTTGCTGTGCGCGTCACAACGGCGGAGCAGCACGTTCCACACTGATTCTCGCGGAGAGTCAGCGTCGCGCCAATCGGTCACGCCGTCAGTTTTTCCCAATCCGTATCCGGGGCGTCCAGCGCCAGCGCCAGGCCGCCGTCGGAGCCGACGAAGACCGGGTCCTGCATGTGCGTGACTTTGCCTCCGCCGACCTGTTTGAGAGCGGTCTCCAATGTCTGCGACAGATTGCGGATCAGGCCTCCGCCGCCGGAGAGGATGATGTTGTTGCGGACGCGTTCCTGGAACTCCGGTTCGACGCGGGAGAGGAGGTCGAGCATCGTCTCCACCGTCGGCGGGACGAGCGTCTCGCAGGCGGCGCGCATCTCGTTGGTGATGTCGAGCTCCGTCGGGACGCCTTTCACCGGCGCGATGACGAGGACGCGTTTCGGCGCCGCGCCGACGAAGCTGTGTTTCTCTTTCCACTCGCGGACCATGTAGACGGTCACGTTCGCCTGCGGGTAGCGTTCTTCGATGAGCTTGAGGAGTTGCGCGTCGAGCGAGTCGCCGGCGACGGTAAGCGTGCGCTGGTCTTCCTCGCCCGGGTAGCGTCCCTTCATCACGCAAAAGTCGGTGGTGCCGGCGCCGATGTCGATGATCATCGTGTGCAGCAGCGCGTTGAGCCCGTACGCAACGGCGAATGGCTCGCTGACGATCATCAGGCTGTCGACGATGCCCTTCATCGAGTTGCGCAGGTACTGTTTGTTCGTGCGCAGCGACGCCGCCGGGACGCCGACCACCGCGCGCACGTTCGAGGCGTCTGTCCTGCCGTTCGAGCTGACGCCGACCAGGCGCAGCAGATGCTTGAGCAGCTCGCGGACGGCTTCGACATCCTTCTCCGAACCTTCCTTCAGCAGGCCGCGTTCGAGCGGGCGGTGGAGATCGAGCATGGTCCGGTTCGCGACCGCTTCGTGGCCGATCAGGACATCGCGCTTGAGCACCTTCTTCGCGACCATGTCGGCGGGCCAGCCGACGAAACTATCGACGACGAAGCGCTCGCCGTTGGACGCGGAGATCGCGCTGCGAGAAGTGCCGAGGTCGATCCCGACGTGGAGGATCTCGGAGTCAGTAGCCATCAGGTTCCTTTCTTCTGCGGCGCGTCGTTGGCGCTTGCGTATGCGTGGATTCCGTGGAAAAGCGCCTGCGCGATCTGCTGCCGGTAGGCGCCGCTGCGCAGCATCTCCGCCTCGCGCTCGTTCGAAAGACAGCCGACTTCCGCGAGGATGGCCGGCATCTCCGTGGCCACGAGCACGATGAACGGCGCGCGTTTGACGCCCCAGTTTTCGAGGCCGGGATCGACGCCGCGCAGTCCGCTGAAGAGTTGATGCTGGACGGCTGCGGCCAGGCGTTGCGACTCATCGCGGCGGACGTCCGCGTAGACGCCGTCGAGCAGTTTGCGGAGATCGGCGAGCGCGTATCCGGAGGTGCCGTTTTCTGCCGCGGCGAGTTTCGTCAACGTCGGATCATTCGTCGGTCCGAGGTAGTAGGTCTCGACGCCGTGATTGACGGGATGCGGGATCGAGTTGACGTGTATTGATACAAAGATGTCCGAGTGTGAGCCGTTGGCGAGGCGCGCTCGTTCGCGAAGCGGGATCAGGCGATCGTTGTCGCGCGTGGCGATGACTTCGAATCCGTTTTGGCGCAGCAGCGCGCCGAGTCTCTTTTGAATATCGAGCGTGATCTCTTTCTCGCTTACGTTTGAGATCGACGATGCGCCCGGATCCGTTCCGCCGTGTCCTGCGTCGAGAACGACGCGGCGCACCGAGAGCGGAAACGCTGACGCGCTGACCGGCTCGAGCGTGTCCGTCATCAGCATCGGAGCAATGGAGGTTGCAATGGAGGCTTCGATGTGACGCGCGGCCGGCAGGGGAGCAACCATCACCGGTTTCCGCGTGCTCGTGATCCCGGTGTTGCTCAGGAAGGCGAAGCTGGCCAGCATCAGCGGGATGATCACGAGAGGCGCGCGGCGGAGAAAAATGTGACCGATGCGCCGCGATTGCCGCAACGAACGCGGCGGCAGCCCTCGAATCGTGTCGAGGTTGTCCGTCACCGCCTCACGCAGCAATTGGCGCTTCACCCGGTCCATCTGCCCACCCATTACTTTCATTCTACGGGATTTGCGGGCGGGGGAGTGGGGTGTTGGGCGTGGGGAGTGGTAGGGCCAATCACTTCCGTCGATCTCCCACGCCCCACTCCCCGCACCCTACTCCCTCACTTCGGCGCTTCGAACAGCTTCTCATCAACAGTTTTACCAAGCTCGATCGACGTGTACTTGCGCGTGGCGTTCTGTCCGCCGCTGACGCTCGATACCTTCACGGTGAAAGGAATCTTCACGCCGTTGACGTCGCGATAATCGTCGAAATCGGTCTGCGTCGGAATGCGGCCGACGGGGGAGTCGACGGTGATGAGGCGGCGCACCGCGAGGCCGGTCGTTGCATCGAACCAAACCCGCTGGCGGGTGTGGTCATCGATCGCAGCAGACACAGACCACGTCTCGTGGCCGTCAATGGTTTCCTTGCCGCCGACGCGCGCATTTTCGGGCAGCGTCGTGACCGGCTGGTAGGCGCGCGTAAACAGATAGCTCGTGGTGGCGTCGGCGCCGGTCATCAAGCGGATGCCCTGCCGGCCCTGCATCCAGCCGCTTTCCGGTCCGGACATCTGCATCATCCCCGGGCCCTCCGCGGGAGTGGAGCGCACCAGCGTCTTGCCGCCGGCGCTGAAGACTTCCACCGGCGACGTGCGGCCGCCGGCATCAGTGCGCGTGCCGGTCGCGGTCATCGAAGACGTGGCGAGCTTCTTCGCCGCGGCCTCGCCGCCAATCGAGGTGACGTACTTTGCCACGACATCCTTCGCGGCTGGATACGTCTTCCGTTCTGCTTCCTCTGCTTCATGTGTCTTCATTGGCGCGGACGCCGGCAGCGGAAGGGCGACGACGGTCGACGGATGCTCCTTGCCGAGGTGGCAGGTGTAGCAGCCGACGATCGGACGGCCCTTAAAATTCTTCTCATTGAGATCGAGGACGAGCTTGATCATCTCGCGCCCGGTTTTCTTCTCGTCCTTCGCGTCGTTGGCGAAGTCGAGGCTCTTCGTCTGCTCGTTGAAGACGTGGCAGAAGTCGCAGTGGACGCCGAGCGACGCGCTCATGTTGTTCATGACCAGGCCGAGCTGCGCGTCGGAGAGGTTGGTCAGCAACTGCACGTTTTTCTGTTCGGCGTAGAGCGAGACCGTGGCGAGGACTGCGACGGCAAGAATCAGTTTGCGCATGGTTTTCTCCTTCAGGATTGCGCGGCGGAGGATAGCGCAACTCTCGCGCGACGGCGGGCGTTGTGCAATACGTAACAGCCGTGGCCGAGCTCGTCGACCTTCGCATCCCGTTCACGACGCTGTTGAAAGTTGCTCTGACGCTGCTGCTGTGCGTCTGCGTGATCAAGCTCTGGCCGGTGATCCTGATGATCGTCGTGGCCATCCTGCTGGCCGTGATGCTCGATCCTCTCGTGGTGTTCATGGAACGCCATCACGTCCGGCGCGGAGTGGGTGTCATCGCAATCGCGATCGTGCTGTTCGGACTTGTCATCCTCTTCTTCGCGGTGCTCGCCCCGAGGATGACGAGCCAGCTCGGCGACATCACGAACGAGTTGCCGCGGCTGGAGCAAGCCTTCGCGAGCCGCTTCCCGATTGCCGCGCCGTACCTCAAGACTCTGCATGGCGGTGCGCCGCCCGAGTTGAAGACGTGGCTGACGCGCGGCCTCATCGTCAGTAAGTACGCGATCGAAGGAGTCACCGCCGGGATTTTTGTGCTGGTCCTCGCGCTGTATCTGCTGCTCGAGGGACGCACGGCGTTCGAGTGGCTGATCGACCTTGCACCAAAGGACAAGCGTCCGCGATGGCGGAAGACGGCCATCGAGATGAGCGGCGTCGTGCTCGCGTACATGCGCGGGCAGGTCATCACCTGTTTCATTTGCGCGGGATGGGCGTACCTCGTCCTGATTCTTCTGCACATTCCGGCGGCGCTGCCGCTGGCGCTGATCGCGTTCATCGCGGACCTGCTGCCGGTGGTCGGCACGATCGCGATGACCGTCCCTGCGGTCCTGCTCGCGCTTACGGTCAGCCCGATCAAAGCGCTGCTGGTTCTCGCCGGCTACCTGCTCTACCACTTCGTCGAAAGCTACTTCATCGTCCCGCGCGTCTACGGAAAACAGATGCGGCTCTCGACGCTGACGGTGCTGCTGGCCATCATGATCGGCGGCTCGCTGCAAGGCGCAGCCGGCGCGATTCTCATCCTGCCATTCGTCGCCGCGTACCCGATCGTCGAGCGGCTATGGCTTCGCGACCAGTTGCCGGAAGACACGGTGGAGCGGCACGAGGAGTTGGCGGAAGAGTAGATCGTTCACGGCGGCAAACGCCGCGAGTCGGTCGGCTCGAACGCCTTCTGGATGTCCTGGGACGTCATGTAGTGCAGCCGGCTGTTTTCCTGATACGTCGCGCTGTCCGTCACCAGGCGATTCAGCACTTTCATGTAGCGGCGCTCGCTCATGAAGCGCTTGAGATCGGGGTAGAGGAAACCGACGGCGGTGAGCGCGAAAGCGAAAAGGTCCTCGGCGATGGGGATGAACGGCAGGGCGATGATGATGCTGCCGATGATCAGACCGATGAGCGCGAACACGAAGCGCGCACTGAGGTCGCCGTCGCGCCAGATGTGGAAGTGGTTGGATTCCAGTTCGTTCATCTCGCGCGCCGCGGCCTCGTATTGCGGCAGCACGACTTCTTCAACCTCTTTTTCGAGCGTCTCCCAATACGCGGCCGAGCCGCCGAACTCGTCGTACGCCGCCTTGACCTCGGCGAGCTTCGCGTTCGCGCACGCGCGTACTTCGGCGTCGAACGTCGCCTCGTCGAAGCTGCGACGATGGTGCTCGCACTCCTGCAAGACGACGTAGACGACCTGCGCGTAGTCGTAATCGGCACCGGCGATATTGAGCATTACTGGGCCGCGGCCGCCTTGTATTGAATGACGCCGAGCTGTTCGAGGAGCTTGTTGCCGTCGATGATGATGTTGCCGTTGGGCAGCTTCGGAATCTGGCGGAATTCTTTCTTCTGCAATGCGTCGATGAGCTGGAGCGAAACGTACGCGTCGCCGGCGCTGCCATTGAGCGCGGCGCGCTCCTTCTTGATGCCCTGGGCCACGGCGCTTTTTTCGGAGAGCGTGGCCTGCGCATCCTGCTGCTTGCGGACGACATACGCGTCCGCCGCCCGTTTGGCCTGTTCGAAATCGCCCTGCGAGCGCGTGAGCAGTTCCGTCAGGTCGGCAATCTTGTTCTGCAGGTTTGCCTTGTTCGACTCGAGCGTGGCCAGGATTTGCGACTCCAATTTCTCGGCCTGCTTCTCCGCTTCCTTACGTTTGTTGATGAGATTCTGATAGTCGGGCTTGAACGCGAAATCGCCGAGGATGACCTGCTCGACGATGACGCCATACGGCTTCAGCTGCGTAGCGAGCACCTTCGTCGCGTCACTGGCAGCGGCGAAGCGCAGATCGGGGTTGTAGTACTCCTCGGAATCGAGGCGATTGAGCACGTCGCGCACATACGCACGCGACAGCGGACGCACCACCCGCTCCTTCAGCGCCACCGTCGTCGGCGCGACGGTGCGCCAGATGTACGCGGCGCGCGTCGGATCGATGCGCCAGCGCACGGTGACGTCGGTCTCGATGTCGTTGCCGTCGCGCGTCTTGAATCGCAGGTCGTCTTTTTCCTTGCGATCGCCTTCGACGGCTTTCGCGGACATCACCAGGTTCTGCGTCGACGTGTCGTAGGTCGCCCAGTCGTTGACGACCGGCATGAAGAAGTAGGTGGCGCCGGGATCGGACATCTCCGACGAGCGCGTGATCTTGTTGAAGCGGACGCCGACCTGTGTGGCCTGCGTCGTATGCGGCGTGCAGGCGGCGAGGAGCGGGAGAAGGGCGAGCAATGCGATCAGTCGTTTCATCATTCGCCTCAATGTTTTCCCGTCAGTTTGCCGATGTCAGTGGGGTCTTCGCTGATGTAAATCGGACCCTGGATGCCGTTGAGGATTGCCAGCCCTTTGCGCAATCGCAGCAGCTTGTCCGATCCCGCACCTTCCATGGCCCGGTTGATGTCCTCAGTTCCCTGCGCCTCGGCGCTCTTGACCAGCAGATCGGCCTCGGCATGCTTGGAGCGCTCGTAGTTATCGCGCTGCGCATTGAGTCCGGTGATCTGCGCCTGAAACTCGGCGCTGCGAACGTTGATCGAATTCTGTCCCTCGGCTGCGGTCTGCTTGAGCCGCGTATCAACCTCGGCCTGCTTCGCCAATGCGCGATTCGTCAGCACTGACTGATCCTGAATCTTCTTCTGCTCCGTGAGCTGCTGGAACGTGTCGGGATAGTCGTACTGCCGAATGAGGACGTCCGCCAGCTCGAGTCCGTTCTGGTGGAACTTCTCGGCCAGCTCTTTCTTCAGATCGTGAACCTTGGCGATGCGCTGATCGCGATAGAACTCCTCCGCTCGCAACTCGCCGAGGTGCTGCTTGATGGCCGGGTCGGTGAAACGCAACACGACGTTGTCTTCGTAACCTCGTCCGAAACCAAACTTCGAGGTGACCAGGAATGGATCAGCGATGCGATAGAGGACGGTGACGTCGACCGCAACCGGATAGCCATCGACAGTCGGCACGTTGATCGCCGCGACCGTGCGATGGTCGGCGCCGCGCTCGGTCTCATCGTTCGTGAACTCGACCGCCTGAATGTTGCGCGGAAACGTGCGGATGGTTTCGTATCCCGAAATCGAGCGCCGGTACCCCGGCTCCACGAGCTGTTTCTGCAGTCCCTTGTTCATGCCGAACGACACCTGCCGCAGCCCGATCTGATCGAGCGGGACGTAGGTGATGAGGCACGCGCGCATCAGGATCAGCGGAACGAGGATCACGCTGATGCGCAGGAGGAACCGAACGAATCCTCCGCGAAGCGGCGGCAGTTTGATTGGGAACGAGGGCTTGAAACGCGGCGTAGGCGCGGCGGATTCGAACATAGGGTTGGTTCTTCCTCAAGTTGGACGGCTTGGGAAGATTGTACGCGCGCCGGGACTGTGGGTTCTCGCCGCAGGAGGCATCGATGGCTCACGCTGACCCATCGATGCTATCGGGCTTACCCATCGATGGGTTCGGGGTAATGCATCGATGGGTACGGGGTAATGCATCGATGGGTAGGGGGTAATCCATCGATGGGTACGGGGTAATGCATCGATGGGTTCGGGGTAATGCATCGATGGGTTCGGGGCAATGCATCGATGGGTACGGGGTAATGCATCGATGGGTTCGGGGCAATGCATCGATGGGTACGGGGTAATGCATCGATGGCTTCGGGGTAATGCATCGATGGGTACGGGGTAATCCATCGATGGGTTCGGGGTTGTCCTCGAAAGGTGTCAATGGACAGTAGATTCGTAGATCAGGAAAGCGCCCTTCGAAGGCCCCACTGATCTACGAATCGACTAATCGACTAATCGACTACTCGACTACTTCACCCCTAAGTTCTCCTGGATGAACTTCCACATCGCGGCGCGCATGTGCGCGTTGAGTGCGGGATCGACAACGCCGTGGCGCGACTTCGGATACACCTGCAACTGGTACGGCTTGTTCGCCTTTTCCAGCTCGTAGATGAACTGAATCGTGTTCTGGATGTGCACGTTGTCGTCGATCGTGCCGTGCATCAGGAGGATGTTGCCGTGCAGGTCTTTCGCTGCCCAGCGCGGCGCGGTGGCCTTGTAGCCTTCCGGATTGTTCTGCGGCATCAGCATCACGCGCTCGGTGTAGATCGAGTCGTAGTCGCGCCAGTCAGACACGGTTCCGCCGGACAGGCCGGCGATCCACAACGTGCTATGCGTCAGCGCGAATGAGGTCATGAAGCCGCCGTAACTCCAGCCGCTCAGTGCCACGCGGGAGCCGTCGACGTACGGCTGCGACGTCAGCCACTTCAATCCGTCCTCGAGATCGCGAAGCTCGCCTTCGCCCATCCGCTTGTACGATGTCCACGCCGACTCCGCGCCCTTGCCGCTGGCGCTGCGGTTGTCGCAGATCCAGACGATGACGCCGTGCTGCGCGAGGAACTGGTGGAACAGATACTGCGCGCCGCCCCACGAGTTGCGGACGCTCTGCGCGTGCGGGCCGGAGTAGGTGAATTCGTAGACCGGATACTTCTTCGATGGATCGAAGTCAGGCGGCTTGATCATCATCGCTTCCATGACGAAGCCGTCGCGCGTCTTCACCTGCATGAGCTCCGGTTTGGAGATGTGCAGATCGCGCATCAGCGGCGCCTCGTTCGCATCGACGACTCGAATGCGCGTGCCGTCGGCGCGATGGAGCGACGTCGACGGCGGCGTGGCGACATCGGAGAACGTGTCGAGATACGCCGTCAGCGATGGGTTGAAGTTCGCGTTGTGCTGTCCCGGCGCCTCGGACAAACGTTTCAAGCCGCTCCCGTCGAGGTGCAGGCGATAGAGGTCACTGCCGAGGACGGAGCGCTCCGTGCCGGAGAAATAGATCCAGTCGTTCGCGGCGTCGACGCCGTGGACCGTGCGCACTTCCCACGGACCATTCGTGAGCTGCGCGATCAGCTTTCCGTCGGCGGCGTAGTGATAGAGATGTTTGAATCCGGTGCGCTCGCTGAGCCACAGGAACGAGCCGTCCTTCAGCCAGACCGGATTGCCGCTGATGTCCACCCACGCCTTCGTCGTTTCGCGGAAGAGCGTCTTCGGCGCGCCGCCGCCGCGAACGTCCGCGGCATTCAGATCGAGCCAGGTTTGCTCGCGATTCTGAATCTGGTAGACGACCTTCGAGCTGTCCGGCGACCAATCGACGAGGACGATGAGGAAGTCGGCGCCGCTGTAGCTTTCAGTGCTGATTTCTTTCGGCGCGGCGCCATTCACGTTGACGCAGAACAGCTTCGCGATCGGATTCGGCGCTCCCGCTTTCGGATACAACTCCGACTCGACGTTCTGCTGATAGGGGATGTGATCGACGACGGCGAAGTGCTTGACCGGCCGCTCGTCGAGCTGCAGGTAGGCAATGCGCGTCGAATCGGGACTCCACCAGTACGCGCGGAAGGTGCCGCGGCCATAAACCTCTTCCTGGTAAACCCAGTCGAGGATTCCGTTCTGAATGTTCTCGTTGCCGTCGGTGGTGAGCTGCCGTTCGCGCTGCGTGGCCACGTCGACGACGTAGACGTTGTTGTCGCGCACGAAGGAAACGAAGCGGCCGTCCGGACTGAACGTCACTTCTTCTTTCTCACCGGCGGAGGAGGTGAGGCGCGTCATCGAGTCGGCGTCGAACGTGTACATGTAGACGTCGTTGCCGATGTTCAGCAACACGCTCTTCTTGTTCGGGCTGAAGTTCCATCCGCGCTGTTTCGCGAATGCGGCTGCTTCGTCGCCGGAGACGCCGGCGATCTTTTTCGCGGCCGCCTCGAGTTTCGCGGCGTTGAACAGGACGCGCTTGTTGCCGGTCTCCGTCTCGATCACCGCGTGCTCGACGACCTTCCCCTCCTCGGTGCGCGGCCAGGCGAAGGTCTTGTCATCGAGCCAGTGGAATCCGCCCTGCGGCGTCCCGCCGAACGAGACGCGCTGCTTGGGGTCGAAGACGTTTTCGAGCGTCAGCTCGCGGATGGTCGGCTTCGCCTGCGGCGTGGTCTTGACGTCCTGCGCAAGCGCGGCGACGGCGACGAACAGAAGGAGAGCGGCGGAACAGTTCTTCAGCATGGCGGCGATTTATACCCCGAGAGAGTGGAAGCGGGGAAGGAAGCGGTTGGTTACGATCTGTCCGAACATGTTCGTCCGCGTCGTATCGATCCTCGCAATCTGTCTTCCCGTCGCCGCCGCAACTCCTCGGCGCGTGATCCTCAACGCCAGCGCCAGCGGCCCGGCGCGCTACATCGTCGCGCTCGATGATGAGGTGAACGACGTGTCTGGCGTCGCCGATGCGCTGACGCAAAAACATCACGGCCGGCTGAATCACCGATTCGTTCACGCGCTTCACGGCTTCACCGCGGAGATGTCCGCGGCCGACGCGGCCGCGGTTCTTGCCGAAAAGGGCGTCAAGTACGTCGAACAGGATTCGATGGGCGGCGGCGCATCGATCGGGGAACCGGCAGTGCTCGACGTGCAGAGGTCGCCGGTTTGGGGACTCGACCGCATCGACCAGCGCGACCTGCCGCTCAATCAAACCTACGTCTACAACCAGACCGGCCTTGGCGTGACGGCCTACGTTCTGGACAGCGGCATCAACGCATCGCACACCGATTTCGGAGGCCGCGTGCGCAGCGGTTTCAATTTCAGTACAACCTTGCCCGCGTCGGATTGCAACGGCCACGGCACGCACGTCGCCGGAATTCTGGGCGGCTCGGAGCATGGCGCCGCAAAAGAGGTTTCGCTCGTGTCGCTGCGCGTTCTCGATTGTCAGAACCGAGGATTTGTGAACGACATGGTGAACGCGATTGACTGGGCGATCGGCGATCACCAAATCGGGCAGCCGGCGGTGATGAACATCTCGATCTATACCGATTCGCCGTCGGCCGCTTTCGACGCCGCCATCAACGCCGCCGTCGCGGATGGCATCACGGTCTGTGTGATCGCCGGCAACGGGACCGCGAACAACGGCGCCGCGACGGACGCCTGCACCATTTCTCCGGCCAGAGTTTCCAACGCGATCACCGTCAGTGCGACGAACATCATCGACAACAAATCGTTTTTCGCGAACTTCGGCCCGTGCGTGGACCTCTTTGCACCCGGCGAGCAAATCGAATCCGACTGGTACGTCAGCGACACGGCCACGGCGATCGAGAGCGGAACATCGATGGCGGCGCCGCACGTCTCCGGCGCGGCCGCGCTCTATCTGCAAAATCATCCAACCGCGTCGCCGGCAACCGTGGCGGCCGCGCTGATCGCCGCGGCCTCATTGAATAAGGTACAAAATGCCGGAACGGGTTCTGCGAATCGTCTTCTATTTACGAACGAGATCATCGAGGCGCAACCGCGTCGCCGCGCCGTCAAGTCGCCTTGAGCGATTTCATACGTAAAGTCCGTGACAAGCGAGCGTTACGTGCAAAAGCTGAGGAAGTCTTTACTCGTCCGGTTGACGAGCGTCCGCGCCGTATAGCAGCCGTGACAAGGCCTCCGTTGTCTGCTCTGCCGTGTACCCGGGGTTGCGCTCTCGGATCCCGGCCTCTGCCAGGGAAGGCACCAAATTGCTCAACTCAACCGCAATCCTCAGGCGGCCCGTGTTTCCAAGATGGCGATAGGCGGTTTCCTGAGCGGCAGCGGCGGCGGGCGTTGTATCGAGTGCCGGCATGTCTGGCGACGAAATATGGCGCCGGGCAGGCGCCGCGAAACGCCGGCAACGCGAATCCGGTCTGGCCCGTTCAGTCCGCGATCGATTTGATGTAACGCGCTTGGTAGATTGAGACTAAGTCTTAGTTGCGAAGGCAGCTACACATCCTCCCCTGCTTCGTCAACGGCCAAGCGCCATGGGTTACAATCTCCTCCCGCGTTCGCCCCCCGATCCTCGGCCGGGGCTTTCGAAACTTCTTAAGGAGCAATCAATCGCATGACCGCTACGCTCGAAATCACCCATTCATTTGATGCCGCACGTGCGGCCGGCCGCGAGCCGTTCAAGGTTCGCGATCTCAGTCTCGCCGCACTCGGCAGAAACGAGATTCGCCTCGCCGAGCACGAAATGCCGGGACTCATGTCCGTTCGCGAGAAGTACGGCAAAACAAAGCCGCTGACCGGCGCGCGCGTCATGGGATCGCTGCACATGACCGTGCAGACCGCTGTCCTCATCGAGACGCTGGCCCACCTCGGCGCCGACGTTCGCTGGGTGAGCTGCAATATCTTTTCGACCCAGGATCATGCCGCCGCGGCCGTCGTGGTCGGACGTCCGGAAACAGGCGGCACGACTGACGATCCGAAAGGCACCCCGGTCTTTGCGTGGAAGGGCGAGACGCTCGAGGAGTATTGGTGGTGTACATCCGAGGCGCTGCAATGGCCGGATGGCGGCGGGCCGAATCTCATCGTTGATGATGGCGGCGACGCCACGTTGCTCGTACACAAGGGCGTCGAATTCGAAGGAAAAGGACAGGTCCCCGAATTCAATCCTGCTGATGAGCCCGAGGAGTGGGGCGTCATCCTCGATCTGCTGCGCGTTGAATTGAAGCGCGAGCCGAAACGCTGGACGCGCGTGGCCGCGGACCTCAAGGGAGTTTCCGAGGAGACCACGACCGGCGTGCACCGCCTGTATCAGATGATGGAGGCGGGCGAGCTGCTCTTCCCGGCCATCAACGTCAACGACTCGGTGACCAAATCGAAATTCGACAACATCTATGGATGCCGCCACTCGGTCATCGACGGACTCAATCGCGCTACGGACGTCATGATCGCCGGCAAACTCGCGCTCGTCTGCGGCTTCGGCGAAGTCGGTAAGGGTTGCGCGCAGGCTCTGCGCGGACAGGGAGCGCGCGTCGTGATCACCGAAATCGATCCGATCTGCGCGCTGCAGGCGGCGATGGAAGGTTTCGAAGTGCGGACGCTGGACTCAGTCGTCGAGCGCGCCGACATCTTCGTCACCGCCACCGGCAACAAGAACGTCATCACCGCCGACGACATGGCCCGCATGAAGAACAAGGCCATCGTCAGCAACATCGGCCATTTCGACAATGAGATCGACATGGCCGGCCTCAAGAAGTTCCCCGGCGTGAAGCGGGTCACCATTAAACCGCAGTACGACGAGTGGGTTTTCCCTGACGGGCACAGCGTTCTGGTCCTCGCCGAGGGACGGCTCATGAACCTCGGCTGCGCGACGGGGCATCCGTCATTCGTAATGTCGGCGTCGTTCACGAACCAGGTTCTGGCCCAGCTCGCTCTCTGGCAGAACAAAGGCGAATATCAGAAAGAGGTTTACGTCCTTCCCAAGAGGCTCGATGAAGAAGTGGCCCGCCTGCACCTCGCGCACCTCGGCGTGGAGTTGACGAAATTGACCCCGGACCAATCGAAGTACCTCGGGACGCCAGTCGACGGGCCGTTCAAGTCCGATCACTATCGCTATTAATGCGTGACGGCTGGATCGCGCATGCGATCCAGCCAATTACTTTATGGCCCATCCAATTCGCGCTCTCGTCCCGTTTGTGCATGTCCGAAGCGTCCCCGAGTCGATCGCGTGTGCGTGGCTTCAGAGCGGGATTGCCCAATTGATGCTTGCCAAAGCCGGCGAGCCGGTTGTCTCGTCGCAGCAGGCCGTCCTTTTCTATCTTTATGTTGAGGATGTGGCGGCCAAACACGAAGAGCTGCGCGCGGGTGGTGTGCCGGCCGGCGACATCAACTATCCGTTCTTCGCGCCGCGCGGAGAGTTCCGAGTTACCGATCCTGACGGGTACGTTTTGATGATCACGCACACCTGATTCCTTTATGCGTGTGTTTGTTTCTATTGCACCGTCTCATTTGATTTCTGTTACCATGCACAAATTAATGTGCGACTGCACAAGAAGGAGTGACTAGTGCCAAGACCCAGACTGAATGTTCCCGCCCCTCAGATGTCCCACGGACAGGCTGCTTATGTGTTGGATCGCCTGATTGCCGACCGCCGAATTTCTCCCAGTGAAGTGAGCCGTTACGTGAGCGACATGCATCGCGAGATCAGCGATCTCGAAACCCGCCTGCAGACGCTGCGCACGCACGCCGGAGCATCCGCCGGCATGGGCACCAGCAGCAGTGCCGGAACGCCGTCGAGCGGCGGCGGTTTTGGCGCACGCCGCGGCCGCCCGCCTGGACGTCCCCCTGGCCGTCCGGCCGGAAGCGGTGTTACGGCAGGCGGCAAGCGCCGTGGCCGTCCGCCCGGAAGCAAGAACGTTGCGTCGTCGGCATCTTCCGCATCGTCCGCGCCTTCGGTGGATGCTCCTTCGTCCGCGCCGTCAACGGGCAAGCGCCGCCGCCGCGCGCGCATTACGCCGGAACAGTTGGCGTCGCGTCAGCTTCAGGGCCGTTACCTCGGCCTGATTCGTCAGATCCCGGCGAACAAACGCGGGCAGTATCAGAAGATCGCCAAGGACTCGGGACGCGAAGCGGCCATCAACGCGATGAAGTCCGCCGTCAACCGGTGATCCAATTCCAACCATCTGGTGACAAAGGGCGCTCTTCGTGGCGCCCTTTGTTTTTGTCGCTGCTTTTCGTCTGCGCCGCCGCCCACGCGCGGACGACGCATGTCACGCTGCTGCATTTCTCCGACTATCACTCGCACGCGCTCCCGTTCTACTCCGAGGGGCGGGAAGGGCAGGGTGGAGTTGCGAGGGCGATTGGATATCTGCGGGCGCAGAAGCAGCACGGCGCGCTCGTCTTTTCCGGCGGCGACATGATGAACAAAGGTTCGCCGGCGTGGTCGGATAAGTACCGTTGCGCCGAGTGGCCGTGGTTCAACGGCGTCATCGACGCGATGGCGTTCGGCAATCACGATCCCGACTACGGTATCGGCGAGTTGGAGGGGTGTCTTCAGACGATCCGCTATCCGGTCTTGAGCGCCAATACGAACGGATTCAACGGGACGCGCATATTCGTCGTGAACGGAATCCGCGTCGGCGTTTTCGCCGTGGCCGGCAGCGATTTCACGACGCTGGTCAAAGAGCCGGTGCTTCATTTCGGCGATCCGGTCGCTGCCGCACGCGATGCCGTCCGCCAACTTCGCGAAAAGCGCGCGGATGTCATCGTGATGATCGGCCACGAACATCTCGACGATGATTTCGCCCTGGCTCACTCGGTGCCCGGCATCGATTTGATTTTCGGCACACACAGCCATTTGAAACGCGCGTTGACGCGTATCGATGGAACGTCTACCTGGTTCATTTCGCCGTTTCAATACCTGACCTACATCAGCCGTGTCGTTCTGACGTTCGATGGCCACAAACTGACTAGCGTGAGAGGGAAGCTGATTCCGGTCGATGCGCGCATGCCGGCTGATAAGACGATCGCGCGCCGCGTAGCCGCAATGCAGCGCGAGCTGGAAGCCGATCCGAAATACGCGCCGTTGTTCGAAACTATCGGAACGCTCGCCGCGCCACTGCCGGTCGAAGCGCTAGCCCAACGGACGGTTGAGATCATGCGTGATGCCGCGCACGCGGAAGTGGCGCTGTCGACCGCCAGCAGTTTCCGGCAGGACCTGGCGCGCGGCCGCGTGACGATGGAGTCGCTACGCGCGGCGATGCCGTACGACAACGAAATCGTCGTCTACACGTTGCGCGGCGACGCCGTCGAGAAGCTCCTCGCGTACGGAAAATCGCGGCAGGGGAGCGATTCGTTCGCGATCGTCGCCGCGCCGAAGACGATCGATCCTCTGCGCACGTATCGCGTGGCTACAACGGATTACCTCGCGCGCACGGCGCCGGGATATCGCGATTTCTTCGCAGGACTCACGGCGGAAACGCCCGGTTTGCGCGTGCGCGACGAAATGCGAAAGCGATTGAGTGAATAGCGCTGTCATCCTGAGAGGGTGTGAAGAAATCGGATCTTGATGCCTGCGTCGCCCACGGCATATTTCGCGTAGCTTTGGAGTGCGGTGGCGACCGAGCCACCGCTTTGGGAGGGAGGGGGACGGTACGTTCGCGCAGACTTCGCAAGAATCACATGCTGCGCGTTGTCGCGATTCCACCGCCCTCCCAAAGCGGTGGCCCTTGCCACCGCACTCCAACGTGCTTCGCACGAAACGAGCGCCACAGTCCTTCACACCCTCTCAGGAGGACAGCGCTCCCTTCGCGCCGTTCTTCCCACCTGAGCCCACGCGTCTTGACCCGTCGCCGCCCATCGCTATGATGCAACCCATGACCGCTGCCGCACCCGCGACTCCACATGTTCGCGCCTCCTGGATCGTCGAGCTCTACCGTTCCGCCATCGGCAAGAAGGCCGTCATGGCCGTTACCGGCGTCTTCCTCTTCGGCTGGATCTTTCTGCACATGGCCGGCAACCTCAAGGTCTACACCGGCGCCGAGCACTACAACGCCTACGCGCAGTTTCTGATCACCATGGGTGCGCCGCTGCTGCCGAACAAAGGGGCGCTGATCGCCGTCCGGACGCTGCTGTTGATCGCGGTCTGGTTTCACATTCAAGCGGCTACGCAGCTCACCATCATGAATAAAAAGGCGCGGCCGGTCGGATACGGCGAGCGCGATTACGTCGCCGGAACCTACGCGGCACGGACCATGCGCTGGGGCGGCGTCATCATCCTGCTCTTCGTCATCTACCACATCGCGCATCTGACGTTCGGCAAGTTCCATCCGGACTTCATCGAGGGCGATGTCTACCACAACTTCGTGACCGGATTTCAGGTGTGGTGGGCGAGCGCGATCTACATCATCGCCAACCTCGCGCTGGGCATGCACCTCTACCATGGGCTCTGGAGCATGTTCAATTCGCTCGGCCTCAATCACGCGCGATTCAATGCGTGGAAGCGCGCCTTCGCCACCGTATTTGCGGTGATCGTGACGCTCGCGAACATCTCCTTTCCGATCGCCGTCCTGACGGGCTTCCTCCATTGACCTCAGCTCGCGGACCACACAAGCAGGTGAAGACTCGATGACTCTGGACAGCAAAATCCCGCCCGGACCGATCGACAAGAAGTGGGAGCACGCCAAGGCCCACTACAAACTCGTCAATCCGGCCAATAAACGGAAGTACGACGTCATCGTGGTCGGTGCCGGACTGGCCGGCGCCGCCGCCGCCGCATCGATGGCGGAGCTCGGCTACAACGTGCAGTGCTTCGTCTACCACGACTCCCCGCGGCGCGCGCACTCCATCGCGGCGCAGGGTGGAATCAACGCCGCGAAGAACTACCAGAACGACGGCGACAGCATCTACCGCCTTTTCTACGACACCGTCAAAGGCGGCGACTACCGCTCGCGCGAAGAGAACGTCTATCGCCTCGCGCAACTGAGCGTGAACATCATCGATCAGGCCGTCGCGCAGGGCGTGCCGTTCGCTCGCGAGTACGGCGGGACACTCGAGAATCGTTCCTTCGGCGGAGTGCAGGTCTCGCGCACCTTCTACGCGCGCGGCCAGACCGGACAACAACTCCTCCTCGGCGCGTTCCAGGCGCTCGAACGCCAGATCGCACTCGGACGCGTGAAGATGTATCCACGTCACGAGATGCTCGATGTCGTGCTCGTCGACGGTCAGGCCAAAGGCATCGTCACCCGCAACCTCGTCACCGGCACGATCACGTCGTACGCCGCCGACGCCGTCGTCCTCGCCACGGGGGGCTACGCGAACGTCTTCTACCTTTCGACGAACGCGAAAGCCTCCAACGCGACGGCCATCTGGCGCGCGTACCGGCGCGGCGCGTACTTTGCGAATCCCTGCTACACGCAGATCCATCCCACCTGCATTCCGCAGAGCGGCGACTTCCAATCGAAGCTGACGCTGATGTCGGAGTCGCTGCGCAACGACGGCCGCATCTGGGTCCCGAAAGTCGCCGGCGACGCACGACGTCCGGATCAAATCCCGGAAGCCGAGCGCGATTACTACCTCGAGCGCAAGTACCCGAGCTTCGGCAACCTCGCACCGCGCGACATCGCCTCACGCGGTGCGAAGGAAGTCTGCGACGAAGGGCGCGGCGTCGGTCCGGGCGGACGCGGCGTCTATCTCGATTTCGCCGACGCCATCAAGCGCCTCGGCCGCAGCGTCATCGAAGAACGCTACGGCAACCTCTTCGACATGTACGCCGACATCACCGCCGAAAATCCGTACGAAACGCCGATGCGCATTTACCCCGCGCCGCACTACACGATGGGCGGGCTGTGGGTCGACTACAACCTGATGTCGACGATCCCCGGCCTCTACGTCGGCGGGGAAGCGAATTTCTCCGACCACGGCGCCAACCGCCTCGGCGCGAGCGCTCTGATGCAGGGTCTCGCCGACGGCTACTTCGTACTGCCGGTCACTGTCGGCGATTACCTCGCCGGCCAACTCGGCAAGAAAGTGTCCGCAGATCGTGCCGAGTTCAAACAGACGCAGGCCGAAGTCGAACAGAGGATCGGGAAGCTGGTCGGCGCGAAAGGAAAGCGCAGCGTCGACTCCTTCCACAAAGAGCTCGGCAACATCATGTGGGAGCGCTGCGGCATGGCGCGCACCGCGGAAGGTTTGAAATCCGCGATCGCCGACATTCGCACCCTTCGCGAGCAGTACTGGCGCGACGTAAGGGTTTTAGGAACAGATGCTGAGCCGAATCAGGCGCTCGAACGAGCGGGACGCGTCGCCGACTTTTTCGACCTCGGCGAATTGATGTGCATCGACGCGTTGGCCCGTGAGGAATCCGCAGGCGGCCACTTCCGCGTCGAACATCAGACAGGCGAAGGCGAGGCCAAACGCAATGACGATGACTTCCTCTACGTCAGCGCGTGGCAGTTCAAAGGCGACAACGCCGCGCCCGAACTGCACAAAGAACCGCTGGTGTACGAGGAAGTGAAGCTGGCCACGAGGAGCTACAAGTAATGGACCTCACTCTACAAGTCTGGCGCCAGGCGTCGCGCACCGCGGACGGCAAGTTCGTCACGTACGAAGCGAAGGGCATCAGCCCCGACGCCTCATTTCTGGAGATGCTCGACGTCGTCAACGAAGAGCTGACCGAGCGCAACGAGCAGCCGATCCACTTCGAGCACGATTGCCGCGAAGGCATCTGCGGTTCCTGCGGGATGATGATCAACGGCGTCGCTCACGGACCGATCGGCGGCACCGCCACCTGCCAGCTGCACATGCGCCACTTCAAAGATGGCGACAACATCCGCGTCGAGCCGTGGCGCGCGCGCGCCTTCCCAATCATCAAAGATCTCATCGTCGACCGCAGCCCGCTCGACCAGATCATCCAGGCCGGCGGCTACATCTCCGTCAACACCGGCAGCGCCATCGAAGCGAACACGCTGCTGATTCCGAAGGCGATCCAGGAGCGCTCGATGGATGCCGCCGAATGCATCCAGTGCGGCGCCTGCGTCGCGCAGTGCCCCAACGGCGCCGCGCAACTCTTCACCTCCGCGAAAGTCTCGCACCTAGGCCTCCTCCCGCAAGGTCAGCCCGAACGCTACGACCGCGTCATCCGCATGGTGGAAGTGATGGAAGAGCACTTCGGCAGCTGCACGATGTACGGCGAGTGCGAAGCGGTCTGCCCGAAAGAAATCTCGATCGACTTCATCGCCCGCATGAACCGCGACTATCTGGCCGCGAAGTTCAAGAACCGCAAAGCGGAGGCGAACGGGTAGGCGGGCACGGCCCGCGGCGTTGGTGGCCTAGGCTCCGCCACCATGCCCTCGTAGAGTGGGCGGCTCGTTCGGTCATTCGTCGTTTCGAACCATTGCTGATTCGTTTAGAACAATCGATGCTCCATTTCGAAGCGTCCGTGATTCATTTCGAAATCATCGATTCATGCGAAAGGCGAACCTAAGCAGGCCGACGTCGTCGCCCACGGCACTTAGTCTGCTTACGCCTCAAGGAAGGTCTGAGATCGTGACCCGGAGGGGCGCCATCCCTTGCACAATGGAAACGGGGATCTCGGCACCAGCCTTCTGGCGTAGCGCACGAATCACAGCATCTCCAAGCTGGATGCCTGTGAACATGAAAGTGCCGTCGTACGTCGTGGGAGCAGATACCACCTTCTGACCATCGCGAAATAGGAACACCATTGCGTCGCCGAGCGGACGCCCAACCGTGTCTACTACGGTTCCGCGAATCGTGGCCCCATCGATCGCCATCGTGAACGAGAAGGTCAGTTGCGACGGGACGACAACCGACTGCGGCGCCGATACTGAAGCATCTCGGCGGTAGGTGACTTGATACGACCCAGGTGCCACATCGGACAGTGCGAAACGCCCATTGCCTTCCACGGCCGCGACCAACTCGCGTGAAAACGGCGTGATGTTCTGCTGGAACGAGGTGCCGAGATCGCTGGAACGGGTCACGGTGATGAGTTTGTCCGGTACGGCCAGCAACAGCACGACCGCACCGCCGCTCGCCGGCGTTCCGTTGCTGAGCACCGTACCCGACACTTCTGTCTTGTGAAGGTCGATGTTGATGTCGGTGACCTCCGATGTGTTGGACACCTGCACATCCTGTTCGTAGAGCACGGCGTTTTCACTCAACAGGCGAAGGAGGAACCGTCCTGCCGGAACAGGTGCGAGTTGCGCCTCGCCGTTGTAGAGCGGGGATGCGACTGCGGCCCAATTCGCGTCCCGGCCGCCGATCAAGAGACGAGCCTCCGCGCCGCATGCATCGATCGGCGTACAGTGCAGCCCGAGCGTCTTTGCGGGCGAGAGCTGGATAGCGCCGATGTCCGTGTCTTTCTCATCATCCACGACGATAGGACTCTTGAGTGTCCGAGCGTATTGCGGTGCGTCGAGCGTCAATGCGTAGTTACCGGCGACCAGGCCGGACACCCGAAAGCGTCCCTCGGCGTCACTGCGTACGGCGTTCGTATCGCTGCGGAGCACCGCGAGGGCCGGGCCGAAATCGCTCATCGGCACTGCCACGATGCGGGCATTCGGAACCGGGGCGCCCGTGTCCGCATCGACAACCGCACCGAGCACACCAACACCGGACGTGAGAGTGACTGTCCCAAGATCGACCACCTCGCCGGGGTGCACCTCACGTGGCGGCACGTGCGCTGGGGCGAAGCCCGCGACGTGTATCTCAGCGGCGTACGTGCCGGGGGCGAGGTTCACGGCCTCGAAGAGTCCCGCATCGGACAGCGATTCCGTGCTCGTACCGCCGTTCGTCGAAAGCAGGACCATGCCGGGACCGACCGGTGTGCGATCGGCGGCGCGGACGACGTGGAACTTCAGACCCGCCGCGGAATCGAGTTGCACCGTGGTCGCGGCACCATCGCGCCTCGGTGTGAGATGCCGGCGAGCCGTCACGCGACCGGGCGCGGAAATATCAACGTCGGCGCCGGACTGAGGAACATCGACGAGTTTTACGCCGCCGCGGTGGTCGGTTGTCGCTTTTTGA
The DNA here is from genome assembly GCA_035996815.1 of Thermoanaerobaculia bacterium. Lineage (GTDB taxonomy): Bacteria > Acidobacteriota > Thermoanaerobaculia > Gp7-AA8 > Gp7-AA8 > JADGNZ01. The sequence continues at coordinate 27,104 of DASYJF010000122.1, forward strand.
CGGGAGCCGCGCAACCTCACGGTCGCCGCCGCGATCGGCTCGCGGTGAGCGTCGAGAATCCGCAGGACTAGCACCGCGCCGCGATCGAGCGCCACATCGCCAAGGTCGATTGCCTCACGGCCATCGGAAGAGATGCTGCGGACATTGCTTGCATAGCCGGCATGTTCGATCCCGATTTCGACGTCGCCGGCCGGAATACCGGCCAGGGAGAAGGCGCCGTTCGCGCCGGTGGTGACGCGTTGCGCCATCCAATCGCCGTCGCTCAGAAATTGCGCGGTGACCTTCGTGGCGACCAGCGACTTCCGCTGGTCGCTGACGACACGTCCCTGAATCGTGCTGCCGCGGTGCAGTTCGACCGTCGGTGGGAGAGCAGGAGCGCGGCCGAAGATGGTCCGCGGCACCAGGCCAGCGGCGAACACGCGAAGCCGATAGGTCGGCGCCGCGGGAATCCACGGCACGATGAGATCGCCCTTGTCGCTACACACCGTGCGGAACCCCAAATACGCCGGTTGCGGAATCTCCACTGGCGAGAGCGTGACCGAGCATGTCGCGGCAGGGATTCCGTCGTCAGCGCGCACGCGGAGCGTAGCGTGTGCCGCGGCCTGCGGTGCCAGCTCGTTCGCTTTCGCATCGACCGCCTGCCAAGCGCTCGCGATCATTGCGCCATCCACGCGCGCGTACACCTGCTCCGCGCGCGGCACAAGGATCGTCGCAATCTCGCCGGGCACCATCGTGAGCGACGGAAGCAGATCGTTCGGAAGTTCGCGCAGCATCGCCTCGGTACCCCATCGGACCATGAGGTGCTCGCCGGACCGCACCTTCTTGATGCGCAGGAGTTGCTCTTTCCCTGGGGTACATGGCGGTTCCTCCGGCAGCACGCCATGCAACCGGATAGGCGCGCATTCCGCGGACCAGACCCAGAGATTTTGATCCGGCTGGATGCTCGCGGGATATACGTCAACTCGCTGCGCTAGGCGACTCTGAGGATTGACCACGCGAATCGAGAAATCGCTCCGCACTCGGGATTGAAGAAGCTGAAGGAGGAGGAGCGCGATGATGGGCACGGTGCGCCTACTTGTGAGTCGCCGCCTGGCCGGAGAGTTTGGGAAGCTGAAAGATAAAGAGCGAGGCCGGCCCCAAGCCCGGCACGGCGGGATTTTTCGGCGTCCCGAGCAAGCATGCGAGTACACCCTCGCGGACGTCGCAGCGGGTATGTCCGAATGGGCCGCGGCGGGTCATTCCAAGCGGTATACGCGCCCGCACACCGTGTTCTTTCGGATACCAGAGCGCCCACATCACTTGATTATTCGCGACGGTGCGCACGACAAGTGCCGGGCCGTCGGGCGTCACGACCAGATCATCGACGGTCGGCTGCTTGTTAATCAAATCCCGGTACCGCGCCGTTTCGTCCGCGCGATACAGATTGAAAAGATCCGCGAGGCGTGGAATGACGAGCTCGCGAAGATCGGTACCCAGCGGCGACAGCGCGGCACCATCCGCTCGATAGCGAAAGACACCCGGCTCAACTGCGGTGAACACGTACAGTGTTCCCTCGCTGTCCACAGCGAGAGCGCCAGTGTTCGGCGGACTCGACTTGCGAATCGCATCGAGCGCCGCCGTGGTGTGGACGAAGTGCACCGGTTGGGGCTTCAGTTGTTCGTGTGGCTTCGTCGGAATGGAAGTTCGCCAAACGATCGGAAACGGGACCGTCTGGCTCATGTCGGTGCTGAATTGTCCGAGCAGATAGCGGGTATGGCCGTAAAGCGCGATGTCGCTGATGATGAAGAAGTTTGACGATCTGCTCCTGAACATCGCGTGTCCGTCGCTTACGTCACCTGCGTACTGCGGGGTTGGATAGGCGAACGCATAGAACAGCGGCCCGCTGCTCACGACATTCATGATCCGCTCGATGCCGTTCGTTCCGCTGGAGACGAGCGTGCGGCATTCGCGGCTCGCGAGTGAGTAGCGATACACGCCATCAAGTCCTCCGACGATCACGGCGTCAGGCGAGACCCATGTGACTGCGACGGGGCCACGGCCGCATGCGGGTGGTAGTGGGTAGGTCGCGCTTGGCGCAAGTGCGGGAGCGCCGACTGCGACTCTCGCTACAAGCGCGAGAGTCGCAGTCAACACCGAATGGTTCAGAAAAGGAGTCAGCACGGCAAAGAACTTCGAGGCACCAAGATTCGCTTCGAGGCGCTTCCTTTTAGGCTCGTAGTCTCGATCATGTCTCAATCCTAGCGCGACCATCTCTCAATCCGAGCGCGAAAACGAACGCAGTCCCGTCCAGGAAGGCGCTCAGCCACACGGAACTTGGGACATTCCAGTTCGCCGTGTTACATAGGGTTCTCGACTCCGCCATGGTCAGTGTCACCGGTCACGTCACAGGCCAAGCACTCATGGCTCATGCTCGACATGACGCAGTACGGGAGGTGGTCCATCCAATATGTGTAACCGTCGTGGCAGAACATGTCGGCGTTGCTGACTGGCGCGGTGAGCGCGAGGATGACCAAGAAAACGAGGACTACCAAACGTGAGCGTCGCATGCGATGTTTCTCCTTTATAAAGTGCCACTAACAGCAGTACGCCTGTTGTAATCTGGACGTGCGGCACAATATAGCCGACGTTAAAGGACGTCCAGAGGCAATTTTGGCCTGCTTCTATCGCTCCCTTTCCATTAATCGCTTACGCGGTCACTTCGGAACTCCGGGTCGGGATGTGGATCGGTATTCGAGCGGACTTTTGGGGAACGTGCTCCGAAAAGCTCGGAAGAAGGAGCGTCTATCACCGGGCGCGGTTTCGCTGATGATTGTCTCGATTGTGAGGTCCGTCGTCCGAAGCAGCAACGCAGCTTTATCCAGTCTCTTCTGACGCAGCAGCCTTGCCAGTGGAACTCCGAATACGCGCGTGACGTGCCTGCGAACCATCCTCGCGTTCCGGTCCAGCGACGCGGCAAACTCTGACCCCTCGGCACGGAATGCGTCCGGCAGCACAGTTCGAGGTATTCCTCGACTACGCGCGTCATTTCCTTCTCATTTAGATCGGCGGCACAGAGAGGCACGGATTTAGTTCTCCAAACACGGGAACACTTATGGCGTATAGTGCGTCGGGGTTCTTCTCCTGTATTCGTACCTGATGATTCCCATTGCAATCTTCTACACCCCCAAATGAACCGCGACTACACCGTCGCGAAGTTCAAGAAACGCAAGAGTCGAAGCGAACGGATAGTCACAGTCCGATACGCTTCAGCAGGGCCGCGAATCGCGGATCGTTCCGCAGCGGTGCGTAACCCGGCTCCGAGTTGATGGTGCGAACGAGCGGGACGCGCTGGTCGCAGGCTTGATTGAGCCAGGAGAAGGCGCGATCGAAGTTGCCGAGCGCGGTCCACGCTTCTCCCATGGCTGTTGCGTCGACCTGCTCGGTGGCGGAGCGCTTCTCCAGATCCCGCACGATCTGCATTGCCTCGTCGCGATGACCTCCGCGAACGAGCGCCGAGGCAAGCAGCGCGTTGAGGGCCGTGCTCTGTGGTCTTAGACGAATCGCGTCTCGCAGGACGGCCGCTCCTTCATCCGCATGGCCCGTTCTGCTGAGGGCGAGGCCGAGGTGAAGTTTCGCCGGAATCAGGTCGGGATAGAGGCGCAACGTCTCGCGAAGACTTCGGATGGCCTCGTCCGTCTTGCCAGCCATATCGAGAGCCAGGCCGACGGTGACGGCCGCGGTTGCCGAGAGCGGATCGAGCTCCTGCGCGCGGCGGGCGTGCTCGGTTGCCGCATCGAACTCCCGTCGGATGACGAGCAGATAGGCGTAACCGATATGAGCATCGAGCGAGTTCGGGTCGAGCTCCAGCGCGCGGCGGAACTCTGCGTCGGCCCGGTCGAATTGCCAGTCGTAGTCGGCATGGATGGCGGCGATCGCGGCGTGCGCGTCGGCCAGATCAGGATCGAGCGCGATCGCTCGTTGCGCGGCTTGGCGGGCATGTTCGAACGTGTCCGGCGCGGGACGGCTGGCAAATCGGCCGCGGAGAAGCGATGACGACGCCACACCGGCCCAGGCAGCGGCAAACTTCGGATCGAGCGCGATCGCTCGATTGAAGAACTCCTCCGCGCGAATGGAGTCGCGCCCTTTCCAGTAAACGCCTTTGAGATAGAGGTCGTATGCCGCCGGGTAGGCAGTCGTTCGCTTGGCGAGGAACTGCTGCTCGCGTCCTGAAAGCGCCGGGACGATCGAGCGGGCCACTCCGTCCGCCACTTTGTCCTCGACGGCGAACAGATCGAGCGCCTTCTCGTCGTATTGCTCGGCCCAGAGGGAGCGTCCATCGGCGGTTCGCAGCAGCCGGACCGTCACGCGGATGCGATCCGTGCCGCGCTGGAGGCTCCCTTCGAGGACCGAGTCGACGCCGAGGTCGCGGGCGGCGGCCAGCGGATCCTGATCGAGCTTGTTGAAACGCCGCACCGCGCTGGTCGGGCTGACGGTGACGTTGGCGAGATGGCTGAGTCGCGTGATGAGCGTGTCGGCCATCCCAAGCTCGAGCGCTTCGTCTCGATGTCCGCCGGCGATCGGCTTGAACGGGAGTACGGCGATCGAGTGGATGGAAGTCCCGGCAGCCGGCCGGTTTCGCAAAATGAGCCACGCGGCGACGACGATCGCGATTACCGCAACGATGACAACGGCAACGAACGCGATCGGTTTCCGGTCATCGGATACCGTGATTGTCGTCCGTTCTTCATCGCGAACGATGGCTTCAACCGCGGCGGTCTCCGCGGTCTGTACCGGCCCGGCCAGTTGGTAGCCGCGTCCCGGGACGGTAACGATGTAGCGCCCTTCGCCCAGCGCCTTTCGCAGCGTGGAGATCTGGAAGGCGAGGCTGCCTTCCTCGACGACCGTGTCCGGCCAGAGCCGCGTCATCAACGTCTCCTTCGATACGACGCTCCCGCCGTTTTCCGCGAGGATCGTCAGCAGATCAAAGGCCTTTGGCGTCACGCCAATCGCGTCGCCGTCGCGCAGAAGTGCGCGTCTGGAGCGATCCAGCACATAGGGGCCGAACGCGTAAGCCTCTGATTCCGCGGGCATTGTTTCGCTCTAAGAAGATCTCAGGAATTCTACCCGCCTTTCTCATGACTTCTGCGCCCCTCGGAAGCGAGATTGCGCCGCGGAGGTCAGCCATGCCGCGAACGATTGTCATCAGCATCGAGCGCGTCCGATCCGTGATTCTCCGAACCACAGGTCCGTTTAGTCCCTTACCGCAACCGCAGAACCCCGAACCGATTCAACAACCCAAATCAACGGAGGAAACCATGAAGAAAAAGATTCTTGCCCTGCTCGCCTGTGCCGTCCTTTTTGCACTTCCGGCCCGTCCGCAGGGGCCACCCTTCGTCGCTGATCTCAACGCGCCGACGCACATGACCTTTTCGACTCAGGGCAACCTCATCGTGGCAGAGTCCGGACTCGATGTGGCCAATACCGGACGCATCTCGATCGTCGATCGCGCCACGGCCACCCGCCGCACGCTGATCGACGGACTTCCCTCGGCGACGAACCTCGCTGGCGGAGAGGCCGCTCCTTCCGGTCCGTCGGGCGTGGCGCTGGCCGGCGGCGCACTCTACGTCGCGATCGGCTCCGGCGACGAGACCCTTCCCGGACCTGCTGAGGGGAGCGAGATGGTGAATCCTTCACCATCCTCACCGATCCTTTCGTCGCTGCTCTCGCTGACGTCGGCAACGTCGTACGACGTCATCCACGGCGGCTTCACCTTGGCGGTTGCCGATCAAACGCGCCTGAAGAATGGTGAGACCGTCACACTTCACAACTCCGCCGGCGAGAGCCTGGCCGTGAAGCTCGTGGCCGACTTCCCCAACTACTCGGCCGAGCCGCGGCCCGATTTCCAGGCCAACGTCCGAGCCAGCAATCCGTTCGGAGTGGCGGTATCGGCAAGCACGGCCTACGTCGTCGACGCCAGCCTCAATCTCGTCCGGCGCGTCGATGTGAATGCCGGAACCTTCACGACACTGGCGCAGCTTGCCCCCATTCCAAATCCTCTTCCCTTCGGACCGCCCGTCGTCGACGCGGTGCCCGACAGCGTCCGGCTGCGCGGCAACGATCTCCTGGTGACGATGCTCACGGGCTTTCCGTTTCCCGCGGGCAAGGCGGAGATTCGCCGGATCGACACGGCCACGGGAATCGTGACGCCGTTCATCGGCGGACTGACGTCGGCCATCGACGTCGTTCCGCTCGGCGACGGCGCGAATGATCCCGTCGTAGCGCTCGAATTCAGCACCGACATGAACAACGGCGATCCCGGCCGCGTGTCGTTGGTGACAGCCGCGGGGAGGCAGACCGTTCTCGCCGACGGGCTGCCGACGCCATCGGGCGTGGTCGTCGATCAGCGCAGCGGGGAGATTTTCATTGCCCACATCTTCCCTGGCTTCATCACGCGCATTGCGGCGGTTGGTGCGATTCCGGCCGCGCCGCCGGCTGCGATCATCCCGGCCGTAGCGACGCTATCGGGTCCGTTCGGCTCGCGTTTCATGACCTCGATGCAGATCGGCAATCCGTTCTCGTTCGCGATCTCGGGGCGCATGGTCGTTCATCCGCAAGGCCGCGCCGGGTCTCCGTCCGATCCTTCGCTCGCTTATACGTTGGCGCCGTTCGAAACCCGGCGCTACGCGGATTTCATGACCTCCGCCGGCGCGTCAGGCGGCGGTTCCGTCGACGTGATTCCGTCGGTCGGATCGGCGCCGGTCACGATCACGAGCATCTTCAACGAGGCGGCCGATGGGATGCCGATGGTGCTCGTGCCGCAGGTCCATCTCGCCTCGGCATTGACGACCGGCTCGCACGGCTCGCTGGTGACGCCGCCCGACGCGACGGCGTGGCGATTCAACATCGGCATCCGAACATTGGCCGATGGTGCATCGTTGACGATGTCCGTCCGCGACTCCACGAGGAAGGAGCTGAGTACGCTCACGCGCAACTTCCCGGCGAACTACTTCCAGCAATTTGGCGCTTCGGAGCTCCTCGGTACGAATCCGCCCGCAAACGCGTCCGTGGTCTTCACCGTGACGTCCGGCAGTGCGATCGTCTACGGCTCCGGCGTCAAGAACAGCACCGGCGACGCGATCCTGCAGATTGCGCGTCCAGTGAGCGACTGATTCCGAAAGCCTGCCCGTCGCAAGGCGGGCAGGCTTTCCTTTCCCGCAGATCCAATGCCGAGGAAGTGAGTTTCGCCGTACGCTTGGGCCGTGACGACTCTCCGGTCGCAATTGTTCGTCGTTCGCGCGGAGCTTGGCGACCATGCTCCGCGTGACTACCGGCTCGACGTTCCGGCGATGAGCGGGTTCGATGGGATCGAATTTCGGACGCCGGTCACCTTCTTCGTCGGTGAGAACGGGTCGGGAAAGTCGACCGTGGTCGAGGCGCTGGCCGTGGCCGCCGGATTCAATGAAGAAGGCGGCTCGAAGAACTTCCGCTTCGAGACAGTGCGCAAGCAGGAGCACGATGAGGAGCCGCTGTTCTTCCACCTGATTCGTTCGGGGCGGTATCCGTCCGATGGCTACTTTCTTCGTGCCGAGTCGTTCTTCAACGTGGCCACGGAAATCGATCGCCTCGGCGTCACTCGCGGCTACGGCGGCGTGTCCTTGCACAAGCAGTCGCACGGTGAGGCGTTTCTGGCTCTGCTCCTGAATCGCTTCCTCGGCGACGGTCTCTATATCCTCGACGAGCCGGAGGCCGCGCTCTCGCCGATGCGTCAGCTCACGCTGCTCGCCCGCATCAACGAGCTCGTTCACCTCGGATCGCAATTCCTGATCGCCACGCATTCACCGATCGTGATGGCGTATCCCGGCGCCACGATCCTGTCGCTCGACGACGGCATGCGCGAAATCGCATACGAGGAGACGGAGCACTACCGCGTCACGCGCGACTTCTTCAACCACCGCAAGAAGATGCACGACGAGCTGATGTCGTGATTCCGCTCATCGTGCGGATGCGTCTACGAATTGCTTCAAGGCCGCCTCGGCATCTTCGAGTTCTTCCTTCCGACGCAGATAGCCGTGCTTGAAAATCAGCCGACGTGCCTCAGCGAGGTCGTGCTGCGGCGATTCCCAGGGGTACTTCGCGTCGCGAAAGAAAAGCCGCGCGCGATACAGATGGATGTCGGCCAGGAACAACGGCATCGGCCCGCGCTCGGCGATCTCCCACGCCTCGTCCAAATCGCTCTGAGCGCTCTCGGTGCCGGTGCGCGCGCCGGTGAGACTGCGCAGCCAGGCGCGCGTGAGGAGCCCGTGCGGGAGGTAGTCCTGCATGCCGGCGCGGCGGAGGCCGGACACAGCGTGGTCCAGCTTCGTCGCTGCAGTGGTGAACCCGCGCTGACTTTCTTCGGACGGCGGCGGGGAGGAGTGTTGCGCCGGCTTACGTTGGCGACTCCGCGGTTCGAGAATCGCATGGTAGAGCGCGGCGCGGCCGAGCGTGAGATGGTCGAGAGCGATGTCGAGGAGGCCGAGCTTCGCATCGGTCATCCACTTTAGCGTTTGCGTCGCCCGCTCAGCGACGGTGCGGCACAGGTCAAGACTATTGTGATTCTTCAGGTCTCCTTCGGCCTTTCCTGCCTCCCGCGCCCCCGGCCACAAGAGCAGGTCGCAATAAAGAAAGCCTGCAAGCGAATAAAGCAGCGGATAGGCGGGCTGCCTCTCGGCCTGCATCCGCTCGGCCTCGCGGAAGCGCGCCTCCGCCTCGTCACGGCGGCCCGCCTGGTGCAAAGCATCAGCATGGGTCGTGCGAAAGACCGTCCGGACAAACGCATCGCTGCTGCGGTCGGCGTAGGTCACGGACTGCTCGGCGTCCCCCACAGCCCCGGCCACCTCCCCCAGCGTCAGTTCAAGCTCGCTCAGGTTGCTGTAACTGCGTCCCGCGCCGTCCCAATGTTCCACCCTGACGTCCATCTCTCCAGACACTCGCATCGGCTCGAGGGCCTCGGTCAGCCGGCCCAGGGCGCGCAGGGTGAAAGCAGCTTCGTTCAGCAGCCACGCTTGGGAGGCTTCCGTAACCGCGAGGGAGACGCGGCTCCATGGAGTCTCGAAGAAGCAGGCCACAGCTCCCAGGTCGGAACCCAACGCGCCGAGTTTTTTCGTGCTGTAGGCTTCTATCCCTCGCTGGATGCGGTCGCGATAAACCTTCGCACACGCCTCCTGTTGCATCCCAGCATGGCAGCCGTGAGCGACGGCTTGGTAGAGCGGTTGGAGGTCTTCGAGCGTAGCGTTGGGCTTGTCCTCCGTGGTCGCGCAGAGGTGCTCGTAGAGCCGCCGGTGCGCCGCCCGCCACACCTCGGGCTGCGCATCCCGCAGGCGCTGGCCGAAGTACTCGCGCAGGAGAGGATGCGCATCGAGGGCGACGAGCGCGCCGGAGCCGTGCTCCCGCATCACCGTGAGCAGCCTCGCGTCTTCCAGGCGCCGGAGGGCGACGTTTCGCTGCGCCTCGCTGATCCCGTTCAGCGGCTCGGTCAGGTCCTTCGATGGCCTTGCCAGCCCACAAAGCCGCCAGGGTCCCCGCCGTGGCGGGCCGGTCGAAGAGGCCGATGAGGCGAAAGAGCGCGAGGGCGCGTCGGGCCTTCTCGCCGCCGAACGCGGGCAGCAAGGCGTTCGCGACCTGCTCGACGTACTCGCGCCGTTCGCCGGGAAACGACAGGGCGATTGCAAAGCGACGGCGCGCGGTTGAATCGGTATTGCTTATTGGAAAAGCTCCGACTCATATTACCGTCCGGAGCCCCCTAATTCGATCTGTAACGATTCGATGCCTCGCGTCACTACCAGTGAAACAGCGAGGTTCCATGCTCGACAACACAATCGTCATTCTCTCGTTCGTCGTTCTTCTGCCGCTCGTGCCGGCGTTTTTGCTGTTCAAGCTCCTGCCGTCGCGCGCCGTGGTGAAAGGGCCGCTGGCGGGATTGAACGTCAACCTCGGCGGCGCGTTCGGCGGCTATGTCGCACTGACGGTATTCATCACGACCGTCGCGATGAACGCGAACATGCTAAAGCCTCCCAAGGCGCCCGATCCGGTGTGGCACGTGCGCGGCACGATTCAGCTGGAGGATGAGGACGGATCCGTCGATCCGGTGACGTTCGAGCTCGTGAAGCCTGAGAAGAAGTTCAAAGCGTTTGTCGACCGGACGTTCGACGTCGACATCCCGATGGCGGACCGCGCGCCCATCCCGCACTTTTTCTTCAAACCGAAGGGATATGTCGGCGAGCGAGTCGAATTATCGGATTTGGGCAGGCCGGGCAACTACAAGTCACACATGGAAAACGCCACAACGCTGGTCATCGACGAGCCGATCGTCCTGCGCAAAGCGCCCAGCACATCGACAACCAAAGTGACGCAAGCAAACGTCATGGGAGGAGGCAAGTCATGAACAAAGGTACGGTTCTCTCAATCGCGGTGATCGTCGTTCTCCTCGCCTCGGCGGCCGAGGCAGCGACCGTTCGCGGCAAAGTTCTGCGGCCGGATGGCCACGCAAATCCGGGCGCCGCGGTACTCCTCGAGAATCCCGCAATCGGAGCGACGGCCACTGTTTACGCGGCGGAAGACGGCGTCTTCACGCTTCGCAACGTGCCGCCCGGCGGTTACACGATGAAGGTGAAGACCGGCCACGGCGCGACGGCGGTCAGCGTCTCGGTTGCTGCGCAGCCTACAGTGAATCTGCCGGACGTCCGCGTGCCGTAGCGTTGTACGATCTCTGCGTGAAAGCGCTCGGGTCGAAACTCTTCGTCGTTGGCGCGGAGCTGAGCGAACACGCTCCGCGCGACTACCGGCTCGACGTCCCGGCGATGCGGGATTTCGACGGGATCGAGTTCAAGACACCGGTCACCTTCTTCGTTGGCGAGAACGGCTCGGGCAAGTCGACCATCATTGAGGCGCTGGCAGTAGCGGCGGGATTCGATCAGGAAGGCGGCTCGAAGAACTTTCGCTTCGAGACGGTGCGGCGGGAGGACGAGGCCGACCAGTCGTTGTTCTTCCATCTCACTCGTTCGCGGCGCTATCCGTCTGACGGCTACTTCCTTACTCGCTGATCCCCATCTCTTTCAGCATGAACGCCTGATCGGCTGCCGTCTCATGCAGCGCGTCGTAGCGTCCCGAGGAGCCGCCGTGGCCGGCGCCCATGTTGACTTTCAGCAGCAGAGGATTGGCGTCGGTCTTCAGCTCGCGTAGTTTGGCCACGAACTTCGTTCCTTCCCAATACGGCACCTGACTGTCGTTGAGTGACACCTTTACCAGCATCGCCGGATACGCCTTTGCGGCGATGTTGTCGTAGGGCGAGTACGTCTTGATGTAGTCGTACTCCTTCTTGATGTTCGGATTGCCCCATTCGAGATATTCGCTCGTTGTGAGCGGGAGGCTGGCGTCGAGCATGGTGTTGATGACGTCGACGAAGGGGACCTGGGCGACGACGGCTTTGAAGAGGTCGGGACGCATGTTGACGACGGCGCCCATGAGCAAGCCGCCGGCGCTTCCGCCCTGGATTACAAGGCGATCCTTTGAGGTGTATTTGTCGTTAATCAGATGTTCGGCAGCGGCGGTGAAGTCGGTGAACGTGTTGCGCTTTACCATCATCCGGCCGGCTTCGCGCCACGGTTCGCCGAGCTCGCCGCCGCCGCGGATGTGGGCGATGGCGTAGATGACGCCGCGGTCGAGTAGCGTCAGGCGATTGGAGCTGAATCCTGGCCACGTCGGCGATCCGTACGATCCGTATGCGTAGAGCAGCATCGGACGTTTGCCGTCGCGGACGAGCGGCTTCTTGTAGACGATCGACAGCGGGATCTTTGTCCCGTCCGAGGCGGTCGCGTAAATGCGTTCCGAGGCGAATTGGGATGCGTCATAGTTTGGTACATCGACGCGTTTCTTCAGCGTGCTGCTGTGCGTTGCCATGTCGTAATCGAAGACGGAGCTGGGCGTCGTGAGCGACTGGTAGCGGTAGCGGAGCGTCGTCGAATCGAACTCGGGGTTGTTGTCGACGAAAACGGAGTAGACAGGTTCCGGGAATGCGATCGGCGTGGAGTGCGTCGTCTTGAAGTCGACGACGCGAATCGTTTGTGAGCCGCCTTTCAACTCCGACACGGCCATGTAGTCCTTGAAGAGATCGAAGTCGTCGAGCTTCACATCCGCGCGGGCGGGGATGAGCTTCTTCCAATTCTTCATCTCCGGCGCGGTGTCGGGCGCGGTGACGAGGCGATAGTTCTTCGCATGGTCGTTCGTGCGGATGTAGAAGCGGTTGCCGCGATGATCGACGAAATAGCGGTGATCGCTCTTCCGCGGGACCATCACACGCAACGCCTCGGCCGGCTTGTTCGCCGGCAGGTAGCGTGCCTCCGAGGTGGTCTTGCTTCCTGACTCGACAACGATGAAGGCCTTGTCGCGCGTCCGGAAGGCGTTGATGTCGTACAGCTCGTCCGGCTCGTGGAACACCAGTTCGTTTGTGGTCGTGCCGAGGACGTGGCGATAAACGCTGTCCGACCGCTTCGTGACGTTGTCCTCGGTCACATAAAAGATGGTCTTGTTGTCGGTCGCCCACATCACCGTGTCGACGCGCTCGATCTTCTCCGGCAGCAGTGCGCCGGTGCGCAGATCCTTGATGTAGAGCGTGTACTGACGATAGCCGGTGTTGTCGGTGGAGTAGGCGAGGAGGTTGCCGTCGTCACTGACGCGGTATGAGCTCAGCGAAAGAAACTTCAGCCCCTTCGCCAGCTCGTTGAGATCGAGCGTGATCTCTTCCGGCGCGTCGAGGCTGCCCTTCTTCCTCGCGTAAATCGGATACTGCTTCCCCTCCTCGGTGCGCGAGTAGTAGTAGTACGCGCCGAGCTTGTAAGGAACGTTGGCGTCGGTCTGCTTCACATGACCGAGCAGCTCGTCGTACAGCTTCTGCTGCAGCGGCTGCGTGTCGGCCGTCATCGCCGCCGTGTACACGTTCTCGGCTTCCAGATGCGCGATGACGTCCGGATTCGATTTCTCGCGCAACCAGAAGTAGTTGTCGACGAGCGTGTCGCCGTGAATCTTGGTGACGTGCGGCTTCTTCTCCGTCGCTGGCGGCGTGGGCTGCGCGAGAGCGACGTACTGAAAGGTGAGGACTAACGCGAGGAAGAACGTGCGACGAATGCTTTGCATCCTCGGAGTTTGGCACAGACGACTCGTGCGTGGCCGCACATACCTGCCGCCCAGCTGCGATCCCGGCGGCGTAGCCGTCGAAAGAACCGTAGCCCCCAGCTTTGAGCTGGTGGTTTTCAGGTCGCCGCGAATCTCGTGAGCCAGTTTTTAGCGGGTGATAGAAAGCTTTCTCTCGCCCGCCAAGGCGGACTCACAAATTGACCGTCTCCCGCTGCCCCCACGCCTGAAGGCATGGGCTACGGTTCTTACGCCGGCTTCGCCGACGGACGGCAGCGCGAGGTTCTGCGCAGTCGCCATCAGAGCGGCGGCCGAAGCCGCCGCTCTAGTCAGGAGCTAATGCCGTTTCACGATGAAGCCGGCCATCGCCAGCGCGATGGCGAGAAGGAGCAGCATCATCGGAGAGATCGCGGGGATGCTTGCCGAGGCGACGACGGTGATGTTCGACGTGCTCGAGTTGTTGGCTGCGTTCCCATCCGGACTCGTGGTCGAAACCACGGCCGTATTGGCCACCGGTCCCGGAGCCGAGGGCAGCGTTACTGCCAGCGCGATCGAGGCGGAGCCCGCGTTGGCAATCGAGCCGAGCGAGCAAGTGACGGTGGTCGTGCCGCTGCAGCTTCCCTGCGTCGGAATGGCGGAGACGAAGGTCGTGCCGGCGGGGATCGCGTCCGTGACGGTGACGTTTGCCGCGGCTGTCGGTCCGGCATTCGTGACGAGGATTGTGTAGGTCAGCGTGCTGCCGGTGCCGTACGGGCCGGGCGCGGGAGTCTTGACGACGCTGACGTCAGCATTGCCGGCGGTGATGACTGTTCCGGCGGTCGACGTATTTGGCGTGGTCGGGTCGGTTGACGTCGTCGTTGCATTCGCGGTGTTGTTCAGCGTTCCGAGTGGCGCGCTGCCGGAAACGGTCGCGATGATCGTGAACGTCGCCGTCGCGCCGGAGGCCAGGCTGGCGTTGGTGCAGATGACCGTGCCATTCGTGCCGACCGTCGGATTGGTGCAGCTGAACGCGGGGCCGGTGGGCTGCGCGGTGGAAACGAACGTTGTGTTCGCTGGCAGCGCATCGGCGAGCGAGACGCTCGTGGCCGGATTCGGTCCGTTGTTCGTCAGCGAGATGTTGTACGTCACGTTCGTGCCTTGCGCGGCGGTCGCGGTGGCGGTCTTCGTGATGGACAGATCGGCGGTGTTGATCACGTTCGTGTTCGCCGTCGAGCTGTTGTTGCCTGGGGTGTTGTCGGTTGAGGAACTCGACACCGAGGCCGTGTTGCTGACCGCGGCGGGAGCCGCGGGACCGTTGACGTTGAGTGTGAAGACGGCCGAGCCGGCAGCCATCGAGCCGATCGTGCAGTTGATCGCGCCGCTGCCGTTTACAGGCGGCGTCGTGCAGCTCCAGCCGCCGGGTGAGACGAGTGAAGCGAACGTCGTTCCGGCCGGGACCGTGTCCGCCAGCGTCGCGTTGATGGCCGGATTCGGGCCACCGTTGGTGACGGTGATCGTGTAGCTGATGAGCGTTCCCGCATTGGCGGTGGCCGGACCCGTCTTGCTCACGGACATGTCGGCGGGCGCGGCGACAATGTTGATGTTGTCGAAGGTCGTGCCGACGCCGGTAGCGGTGCCCATGAATCCGTCGAACGTCCCCGGACCGGTGGGCGCGACGATGTGGCCGGGGACGGCGGTGTTGTCGAGCGTGTCGTTGCCGAGGCCGCCGTCGAGCTTCTGGTTGATGCTGCCGGCCGCTCCGAAGACGAAGTTGTCGGCCGCGGTTCCGCCGGTCAGCGATTCGGTGGTGGTGAACGCGCTCGTTGCTCCCGGGATGTTGCCGCTGTTCGCGCCGGTGATGTTCCAGGTCTGCGCGACGCTGGTCCCGATCAGCGTGTCGTTGCCGGGTCCGCCGTCGAA
The DNA here is from genome assembly GCA_035996815.1 of Thermoanaerobaculia bacterium. Classification (GTDB taxonomy): domain Bacteria; phylum Acidobacteriota; class Thermoanaerobaculia; order Gp7-AA8; family Gp7-AA8; genus JADGNZ01. Next base: position 42,149 of record DASYJF010000122.1, read on the forward strand.
GGCGGTCGGGATGCCGGTCTGGCCGAGCGTGAAGACGTCGTCGCTGCCACCGAGCTGGATGTCGACGTTCAGGAGTTGGGCGATCGGAACAAATCCGGTATCGCCATCCATCGTCAAGGTGATGGGACTCGTGGCGAGCATGGAGCCGGTGTCCGCCGAGCCTGTGCCGACGAACGTGGTTTTGTTTGCAACGGTCGTGGTCGTGGCCCAGATAAATGGCTGGAAGCCGAGGATGCCGCTGACGTCGGTCCCGCTGGCCAGCCACGGATCAAACGTGACCGGCCCGTTTACCTCGGCGGCGACATTCGCCGCGATGTTGCTGCCCCAGTAATTCAACGTGGCCGGGATTGCGGGGGGCGCGCTGAGGTTGTTCATTCCGAAGCCGGTGTTGTTGCTGAAGTCGTTCTGCGTCATCGGGGCGGTGATCGGTCCGGCCGTGGCATCGATGTGAACGCCGTCGGCGGAGCCTCCGGTGACGAACGTGCGGAAGATGCCATTGGTGTTCGCACCGGCGGCGCTCAGCAAGCCTGTGACGAGATGCACGCCGCCGCCCGCGCCGCTGCCGGTGATGACGTCGGTGTCGAGATGGCCAATGCCGTTGGACTGAATGAGCACGCCGGTATCGCAGGTAGTTACCAGGTTGCCGGTAAGTAGCACCGGGCCCGTGACTCCTTCGGTTCCGATGAAGTCCGTGCCGGCGTTCCACTGGAACCCGATGTTCGCGCCGGCCATCGTATTGCCGGTGTAATTGACGGTGGTCGTCGCGCTCGAGTGCGACGTCACGCGAAACGCGCGCTCGATGTTCAGCGAGGGACTATTGCCCACGGCGTCATTGAAGAAGCCGTTGTTGGTAATGTTGATGTTGCTGGTGTGCGCGTGGCAGTTGTCCCAGATGCCGAGCGTGAACTGAGGGTTGGCCGACTGCGCGTTCAGCACGTGCGTCACGTTATTGGCGATCGTCAAGCCGTTGTAGATGGCGCCGCCGCTGGTGTTTGACTGCATGACGACGGTGGCCGATTGGTTCGCTCCGTTGCTGACGCCGTCGCCGGGAACCTGAAAGCTGTTGCCGAGGATCGATTGGTTTGTACCGAAGCTGAAATGCAGACCGATATTTTGAATCGTGTCGCTCGGAGCGACCGTAGGGTTGAGATCGGTGGCGATGCGGATGAAGTTGTTCGTAATCGTCGTGTTGTTGTAGTCGGTCGAGCCGACCGCGAACATACCGATGGAGAGGTCGAAGTCGAGGATGCGCAGATTGGAGATCGTCCAGCCCTGGGCTCCGCCGCTGGGAGCGAGCGACGCGTCGAAAACGAGGAACCCTTCCAGATCAAGCGCGGGGAGGTCGCCCGGTCCCTGAATGGTGGCGCTGCCCAGCGAGGCCGCCGTCAGGGTGACGTTGTTGATGCCGCGCGGCGGGCTGACTTCGTAGTCGTCGGCATTGCCGGCGACGCCGTCATTGCCGGCCGCCCAGGCGGCGGCAGCGAACGGAGCGGTGAAATCGAAGGTGCCGCTGAGGATGATCGTGTCGCCGTTTGCTGCCGCGTTCAGCGCGTTCTGTATCCGGCGATAGTCGTTGTTTGCCGCATCGGTGTCCGGTCCGGAATTGATGGTCACAGAGGCCGCTCTCGGATGGAGGCCCATGGCTCTTACGCTCTTTGCGGCTGCCCGAACCGGCGCAATCGAGGAACCTATTCTGACCTGCTTGCCACTGATGTCGGTAACCCGCTTTTCAGCAAAGAGCGGAAACGCAAGACACAAACAGATGACAAGCGTCGCTAAACGTTGACCATGCATAGTTATCTCCTCAATCAAAACCGGGGGAAGCCCGTATGATATGTCGAGAAGGAGGGAAGTGGATTGTCAATCATCACAGACCACTGTGAGAGTCATTATGACGGCAGAAATTCAGTGCGCGATTTCGGCGATGTGCGGCGGTGTATCCGGCTGCAATTGCTCTTCGATCAGCGCCGTTTGCCACGCCAGAGGAGGACGCACCGCGCCGATCCATTTTCCGAAGAATCCCATGCGGTCTTCGGCGGAATCGAGCACATCGAAGACGAGGACGTCGTCCAGTCGATAGACGAGCTGGCGCTCATTGCGGCGGATATTCAGCTCGACGCGATGCACGCCGTCATTGAGTAGATCGCCGGGGATTTCGAAGGAGCTGCGGTACAGGCCGGCGCGCGCCGATTGCGGATCGCGCCCCGACGAGGTGCTGAAAATCGGGTAGCCCTCCTCGCTGCGGATGATGACGGCGATTTCAAGCGGCGTTCCCGCGACGAGGTTCCAGTATTCGAATTCGACGCGCAGCGGAGTGCGTACTGTGAAGTGGTCCTCGAATTCGGCGACAGCGGGAACGATGGCGGCCCGGCGCACGCGGACGCGGTCGTTGCCGGGTGCGGAGACGGGATCAACCCACAGTTGCTGGCTCATCGTCGTCAGTGTCGTTTTCAGATAGTTGCCGATGACGCGCGTGGGATCGCCGTCCTCCACGACACGCCCGGCGGCCATCCACAAGACGCGGCTGCAGAGGTTCTGCACGGCGGCCATGTTGTGCGACACAAAAATGACTGTGCGGCCGTTCTGTGAGACCTCACTCATTTTGCCGAGGCATTTTTTCTGAAACGCGGCGTCGCCGACTGCCAGGACTTCGTCGACGATGAGGATCTCCGGCTGCAGGTGCGCGGCCACCGCAAAGGCGAGCCGCATGTACATCCCTGTGGAGTAGCGTTTGACCGGTACATTGAGAAAACGGCCGAGCTCCGCGAAGGCCACGATCTCGTCGAAGTTGCGCGCGATCTCCGCGTGCTTCATGCCGAGGATCGCGCCATTGAGATAGATATTCTCGCGCCCGGACAGCTCGCCATGAAAACCGGTTCCGACCTCGAGCAGACTTCCCACACGTCCATAAAGCCTCGCCCGCCCTTCGGTTGGCTCGGTAATGCGGGAGAGGATTTTCAACAGCGTTGATTTGCCTGCTCCATTGACGCCGACGATGCCGAGGCGTTCGCCGGGGAGGACGTCGAGATTGATTCCGCGCAATGCCCAGAAGGCGCGGTCGGCGCTTGTTTCGCCGCGGCCTCGCAGCCGGTCGACCGATTTCATGAACGAGCCCACCAGCGATTCCCGCAACGTCGAATACGCGGCGCGCTCCGAGGCGAGCTCGTATCGCTTCCCGACGTTTTCGATGTGGATGATCGGACGCATCAGATGAAGTCGGCGAAGCTTCGCTCAGTCTGTTTGAAGAAATGTGCGGCGACGGCGAAGCCGGCGATTGTCAACGCGGTGGCGATTCCGATCGCTCTCCAATGAAATGGCGTCGAGAAAAGCGCGGCACGGCATCCTTCGATGATGGCCGACATAGGATTCAAATACAGCAACCAGCGCAGGCGGTCGGGGACGACGGTCGACGGCACGACCACGGACGACGCAAACAGCCACACTTGCACGATGAACGGCAACGCGAAACGGACGTCGCGGTATTTGACGTTCAGCGCCGACATCCACATGCCCGTGCTGAGCGCGCACAGCGTGGTCAGCGCGAAGAGAACGGGCAGCATGAGGATGTGCGACGTGATGTGGATTCCGTAATAGAGCATCATCCCGCCGAGCAGCAGCGCGGAGAATGCGAGGTCGACGAGGCCCGCCAGCACCGAGGCCGCGGGCATGAGCAGACGTGGGAAGTAGACCTTCGTCACGAGCTGGACGTTATTCACCAGGCTGTTGCCGCTGTTGCTCACGGCATTCGCGAAGAAGGTCCACGGTACGAGCCCCGCCAGCGCGAAGAGGGGATACGGAATGTGCTCGACGGCGCCAGCCAGCCGGCTGAAGACGAGCGTGAAGATGAGCATCATGCAGGCCGGCTGCAGCAGCGCCCACGATGCGCCGAGCACGGTCTGTTTGTAGCGGATTTTGATGTCGCGCCAGGTGAGGAAGTAGAGCAGCTCGCGATTGCGCCACAGCTCACCGAAGTCGATGCTGAGCCAAGCGTTCCGCGGCTCGATGACGACGAGCGGCTCGTCCGGCAGATCGACTGAGGGATCGGGGAACACCTCGACGGGCGGCAACTCGTGCACGCTTTCCTCGGGCATCAGAGTCATGAAGATCGGGGACGCATTTGGCGGCAGGATTATGCATGACAGCGGCCCGAGTTTTGTATTACAATTTCGTCATGCACGAGCCAAAGAACAAGGATACGACCATCAGCGTGCGCCTCAGCGGCGAGCAGGAGCGGACCGTGCGGCGCTACGCACGCCGGCGGCGGAGCTCCGTCTCTGATGTGATCCGCGATGCCGTCAGGGTCCTGGTCGACCAGCCGGCGAAGGATCGTCCGTACGATGAGATGGCGGATCTCATCGGATCCGTGACCGGGCTGCCGGCGGATCTTTCAGAGGGGACAGGCGCTCGGTTCGCGGAGATCGTGCAGGAGAAGGCGGGCCGCAGGCGGTGATCCTGATGGACGCCGGGCCGATGGTCGCGCTCATCAGCGCCTCCGATCGGCACCATGAAAGCTGCAAGGCCGCGCTTGCGACGTTGAACGAAAAGTTAGTCACCGCCTGGCCGGCCGTCACTGAAGCGATGTACCTGCTTCGCGGGTCGTGGCAAGCGCAGAGCGCGTTGTGGGAAATGATCGAGCGCGGTGCGATCAATCTCTCGCCGCTCGACGAAGGCGATGCGCACCGGATGCGCCGGCTGATGGAGAAGTACCGCGATCTGCCGATGGACCTCGCGGATGCGGCGCTGGTGCGGCTGGCGGAGCGGGCCAGCATTCGCCGCATCTTCACACTCGATCGCCGCGATTTCTCGCTGTACCGGCCGACGGGCGTAGGGCGGTTCATCATCCTGCCGCCGGCGCGGTAGCCACTCACACCCAGCGGAATCGCTTCACCGCGATGATGAAACAGACCAATGCCCAAGCCGCGAGGATGACCAGTCCGGACATGTGGCCGGCCAGCGATGCGCCGTCGTTGTAGACCGCACGCAACATGCGCAGAAACGGAGCCAGCGGCAGAACGAAGATCGCTTTCTGCATCCATGTCGGCGCGCTGTCGATGCGGAAGTAGACACCGGAGAGCAGCATCATCGGAAAGAAGGCCAGGTTCGAGATGGCTCCGTACGTTTCCACCGTCGACGCGAAACTCGACAGGGCGAATCCCATCGCCAGAAACGTGGCCGTCCCGAAGACCACCAGTGCGCCGAACACTATGTACGAGCCTTGGTTCGTGATCCGGAATCCGAATCGCGCCGCCAGCAGCAACAGGATTGTCTGCAACAGAACCACCGTCACGCGCTGCAGGATTTGCCCGAGGAGGAAGACCCATTTCGGGAGCGGCGTGACAGCCAGGCGGCGGAACTTTCCCTTCTCGCGATACGACACGGTGACCATACCGACGGTGAAGAGACCCATGCTGAGCAGGTTCAATCCGATCAGGCCGGGCACGAGGAACGCCGCGTAATTGTCGGAGCGCGCGTGGCCGGGACTCTCGACGACATACGGAATCCGCTTCGGCTCCGGCTGTCCGTTCAGACGCGCCTGCGCGACCATGAAGGCCTGGCTCGCGGCCTGCGCGACCACCCCACCTTGTGCGAGCAGATAGCTGTTCAGTTTCAGGCGATATCCGTCACCGGCGCTTTCGAGCTGCACGGTCGTCTCGCCCTTCTCCCATCGCTGCTTTGCGTCGGCAGGCGTCAGCGTAAGCACTTTCAGTTTCGAATCCTGCAGCGCTTTGACGAACGCGGCGTCGCGTGCCGTCTCCTGCGGCGGCGCGACGCGCACGAGCGTCAGCGCCTGCGGGCCGCCGGAGCGGAAGATCAGGCCGAATCCGAACAGCATCAGAAGCGGGAACGCGAACGTCCAGAACATCGCGCCGCGGTCGCGCACGTACAGCCGCCATTCGCTTCGGAATTGGAGCCAGAGGAGCTTGAACGGATTGGGCAGTTTCATCGTCGGTCTCCGTTCAATCGCGCAGGCTGCGGCCGGTGAGCTGGAGGAAAACATCTTCGAGCGTGGCGCGGCGCACGTGTACCTGGTTGTATTCGAGATGGGCGCTTTCGATTTCGTTAAAGAGCCGCGGAAGAAGCGTCTTTGGATCGGGCGTCGGGATTTCCCAGACGTCGCCGCGCGCCTCGATGGCGCTGCGGAGGCGCGTCGCGAAGTTCGCTGGATCCGGCGCCGGTCCGTCGAATGTCAGCTCGACCACGCTGGGAATGCCGAGGCCGGCGATCAATTCGGCGGGAGTGCCGGAACGGAGGATTTGGCCGTGGTCGAGGATGGCCAAACGGTCGCAGAGCGCTTCCGCTTCATCCATGTAGTGCGTGGTCAGGACGACCGTACGCCCTTCGCCTTTCATGGCGCGGACGACTTCCCACAATGAACGCCGTCCTTGCGGATCGAGACCCGCGGTCGGCTCATCGAGGAACACGACATCCGGATCGTTCACGAGCGCGAGTGCGAGCGCGAGACGCTGCGCTTGACCGCCGGAGAGCGTCACGTGATACGCATCCGCTTTGTCCTTGAGCTGCACGAGCTCGAGCAACTCCTCGGTGCCGCGGCGTTTCGGGTAGTAGCCGCCGAAGAGATTGAGCGCCTCGCGCGGTGTGATCTTGTTGTAGAGGCTCGTGGCCTGCAATTGCACGCCGATGCGCGCGCGAATCTCCGTCGCGTTGCGCTCCCACGTCAATCCTGAAATCGTGATCTGGCCGGCGTCGGGACGGGTCAGACCTTCGATCATTTCGAGCGTCGTGGTCTTGCCCGCGCCGTTCGGCCCGAGGAGGCCGAAGACCTCACCGGAGTTGACGGTGAGATCGACACCCGCCACGGCCAGCACGTTGGGAAATTGTTTGCGCAGTCCTCGGACCGCGATCAGTTCCGGCATGTCCGGAGAGTACCGCGATTCGCGCTCGCCGCGAACACGCCTACCATTTTCGCAGCGAGTAGATCAGTGGATTAGTAGATTAGTGGATTAGTAGATCAGTCGATCGGGATCAGGGGCCGGTCACTCGAGCAGTCGATCAGTCGATCAGGACTTAGAGCGCACCGCGTCCTGATCCACTAATCGACTAATCTACTGCTCTACTGCGAAGCGAGGATTTATGAAACGAACGACAGCCGCCGTGGTGATGTTTCTGTGCGCCGTGTTCGCCCTGCAGTCGGTGCCCGCAAACGCGAGCGAGAGTTTCACGCTCAACATCCCGCTGCGAGGGAACCCGCAGCAGGAGACGGGCGAAGTGCGCATCACACTGACGCTCAACGCGGCGCCGGCGCGCTTCGCGTCCGCATCCAGCGCCCGCCCGAAAGCCTCGGCACGATCCTCCAGGTCGCACGATTCGAAGACAAATCAACCGGCACGACCACGACGCCGAAAGGCGACAAGCTCACGCCCTACGATCGCAAAGTGGCCGCTCTGACTCGCGACGGTCTGTCGAAACGAATCACGCCCGCCGACTTCGCCACGATCGAACTGAAGGAACGCCGCCGCGGCGTCTACGAGGGCAGGTTCGATCAGACATCGATCGCCGGCAGCTATGGATTCGAAACGACGCTCGATTGGGACGACCGCCGCACCGGTCACGTCCGCCGCGTCGAGCGCCTCGAAGAAGTTGTCCGCGAACACCGAGCTCAAGGTGACCCGCGTCGATCCGCACCGTCACGTTCGCCGTCACGCCGCGCGACAAATCCGGCAACTTCCTCGGGCCCGGCTACGCCTCGCTCGTCCAGGCGAAACTCAATGGGGAAGGGCGACTCGGAGGTCCTGTCGACCGCGACCAGACCGGCACGTACGTCTTCACCGCGGCTGCGCTGTCGCCGAATCGGATGCCGGATCTTACGATCACGGTTGGAGGAGTCATAGCGGCCGGCAGTCGGCGGACGATCAAACAATCGTCGAAAACTGCGGAGTCTCATCTTCATCACCTGAAGGCGAGTTCCGTCCAGGTTCCCGAAGTTCGCGCGTTAACTGCAGCGGCAACGAAGTCGCTGCGGTCATTGGTGACCGCAGCGATCGCGGCAATCACTTCTTCTGACCGCGAACGGACGCTTGCAAACACCGCCGACCTCGCTTCGTCCGCGCGCGGAGGCGCGCCGGCACAATCCAGCCCCGCGCTCGGCGCGGGGTTTCGGCGGACAGCAGGATGTGGCGGCCGCGGAGGCGGCCGCCACAAAAAGCGCGCGGAGGCGCGCTACTCGCCAGCCCGCGTCGGCTGCGGCGCCGACGCCTTCTTCCGCGAAATCGCCTTCGCCTGCAGGAACAGCCCGAGGTAATCGCGCCCGCCGGCCTTCGAATCGGTTCCCGACATATTGAATCCGCCGAAAGGATGCACGCCTACCAGCGCGCCCGTACACTTGCGGTTCAGGTACAGATTGCCGACGAAAAACTCCTCGCGCGCGCGATCCAACTTCGATTCATCATCGGTAAATACCGCGCCCGTAAGTCCGAACTGCGTATTGTTCGCGATGCGGAGCGCGTCGTCGAAATCCTTCGCGCGCGTCACCGCCAGCACCGGCCCGAAAATCTCCTCCTGCGAGATCGTCGCATCGGGCGCTACGTCGCCGATCACCGTCGGCTCGACGTAGAAACCTTCCGCATCGCGAATTTCGCCGCCGGCCAGGAGCTTCCCTTCGCCCTTGCCTTTGTCGATGTACTCCTTGATCTTCTTCATCGCCGAGGCGTTCACCACCGGTCCGAATTGCGAGGAGCCGTCTTCCGGCGAGCCGATGCGAATCGCCTTCGTCTTCTCGACCACCATCGGCACGAACTTGTCGTAGATCGCGTCGTCGACGATCAGTCGCGAACAGGCCGAGCACTTCTGGCCCTGGAATCCGAATGCCGAGGCTACGACGGCAGCTGCGGCGTCATCGAGATTCTTGTAGTCGCGATCGACGATGATCGCGTCCTTGCCGCCCATCTCCGCCACGACGCGCTTGATCCACAGCTGGCCCGGCTGCGTCTTCGCCGCCTCCTCATTGATATGCAGCCCGACCTCCTTCGATCCCGTGAACGAGATGAAGCGAAGGCGGGGACTCATCACCAGCGGATCGCCGACTTCCGCGCCGGAGCCGCTCAGGAAATTGACGACGCCCGGCGGCATGCCCGCTTCCTCGAGCAGCGCGAAGAAACGGTATGCGATCCACGGCGCGTCGGACGACGGCTTCATCACGATGCAGTTTCCTGTGACGACGCCGGCTGCAGTCATGCCGGCCATGATCGCCAGCGGGAAGTTCCAGGGCGGGATCACGCCGCCGACGCCAAGCGGCACGTAGACCAGCGCGTTGTCCTCGGTGGCAATCTTCGTGATCGGCTGCTCGCCGCCCCAGCGATACGCTTCTCTGGCGTAAAACTCCAAAAAGTCGATTGCCTCGGCGGTATCGGCGTCGGCCTCGGGCCACGTTTTGCCGACTTCGTAGACCATCGTCGCCGAAAATTCGTGCTTGCGCTGCCGCATCAGGTCCGCGGTTTTGACGAGCAGGCCGGCGCGAACATCGACCGGCTGCCGCTTCCACGACTCGAACGCTTTCCAGGCCGCATCGAGCGCGTGTTCGACGTGCTGCTTGGTCGCTTTGTTGAATCGGCCCAGGAGTTGCGACTTGTGGGACGGATTGATCGATTCGTACGTTGCTAGACCCGTGATGCGCTCGCCGCCGATGACGACCGGGTACTCGCGGCCGAACTCCGCGCGCACGGTGGCCAGCGCTGCTTCCATGGCCGCCTTGTTTTCGGGCGTGGTGAAATCGGTGAGCGCTTCGTTGCTGAATTCGCTGAGCATTTTTCCTCCGCGCCGTGCTGTTACTCTCCGCGGCGCCGCCGGTATGTACTCGAAAACGCTTTCCATCGCAATCGCGACAACGCTGCTTTTCGCATCGTGCTCATCCACGGTTCCGTGGGCGAACGAGCCGATCGGGGAGGAGGTGAATCTCTCCTTCGTGATCCGCAACAATCTGATATTCCTTCCCTCGGCAACGATCGACGGGAAGTCAGGCCGCTTCCTCCTTGGCGTCGGGGCTGCGCGCACGGCACTCGATCAGCGTTTCGTGGCCGGCCTGCCTGGCGCCGGCGAGCACATGCTGCAGATCAGCGAGAAAGAGTCGCTTCGCTTCACGCCGGTCCAAATGGATCTGCAGAAGGTCGCCGACGGCATCATCGGCGCTGACGTTTGGGGCGATCGCGCCGTCTCGATCGATTACACCTCGGGATTGCTGACGTATCAGAAGGAAGGAATCCATCCTGACCTGATGACGATCTTCCGCTTCACCGCCGAGCCGCGCGTGAACATTCTCGTGAACGGAAAAACGATTTCCGCGATCGTCGACACCGCTTCGCCCGACACGCTCACACTCCCGCGCGGCAACGCCTCCGCCGGCCGCACGCACGCCCGAATCCAGCTCGCCGGAGCGGACCTGGGCAACCTTGACGTCAAGCTGGCCGACGTCTCCGACGCGCGCGTCGGCAACCGGATCCTCTCGAAATTTCTGGTAACCGTCGACTATGGCAAGCGCGAAGTTGGACTTTGGCGCGATCCCCGCACACCGTAGGCCGCCACGGCAGATGGGTCTGCCGTTTCACTTTCTGGAGGCTATGATTTGCACCATGCGTAAAACGCTCGCGATTCTTTTCCTCAGCCTCGCCACCACCGCGGGCGCGCAATCGTTTCAACTTCACGGCTTTGTCAGCGCACGCGAGATCTATGTGAACGCGCCGCCCTCCTGGCTTCAGGGCGACGCCGGCCGCTTCGATGTCGGCGCCGATGCCGTCGACGACCACAAGCTGGTCAACTCGTTCAACGCGCAACTCGGCTTCGACTGGACGCCGATGTCGTGGTTCCTCGTGCACGCCGACGGCGTTGCGCGGAGCCAGCAGTCCGGCCATGTCGCTGGAAAACGCGTCGGACTCGTTCAGGCCTACGCCGACGTCTTCAACGATCACTTCCGCTTCCGCGCCGGCGAGTTCTGGCTGCCAACCTCGCGCGAGAATACCGATCCGCTCTGGACGTCGAAGTACACGATCACCTACTCGGCGCTGAATTCATGGATGGCGCAGGAAGTCCGTCCGATCGGCGCGGACTTGCAGTGGTCGCCGTCGTTCTACGTGACCGTCGGTACGACCGCCTTCCGCGGCAACGACACGATGGGAACGCTCCTGGCCGCCCGCGGCTGGACGTTCGGCAACTATCTCGCCGCCTACAACGAGAACCTTCCGACGCCCGAGCCCGCGCTGACGCGTCCGTTCGGCGAGGACCTCGACGGCAAGAATGGCTACGCGGAACGCATCCGCATCTCGCTTCCCGAACGCGCCATGCTGCAGGTCACGCACATCGACAATCGCGCCACGATCGTCCCCGGTCCGGTGAAAGGGGAGGAGCCGTGGGCGACGCGCTTCAACATTGTGGGCCTCGAAGTCGGTTCGACCGCGCCGATTACCTTCGCCGCCGAATGGATGCGCGGTTCAACCGCAGTCGGCTTCCCCGGCGGCAGCTTCACGATGAATTTCGATACCGCCTACATCCTCGGCTCCTACAAGTACGGCCACGAACGCTTCAGCGGCCGCATCGAACGCTTCGCCACCAGCGACGCAGCACATTCAGTCCCCGACTCCGCCCGCGAAAACGGCCACGCGTTCACCGTCGCATGGATGCACGAAACGAATCCGCACTCCCGCGCCGGCCTCGAATACTGCCGCGTCTCCGGTGACCGCCCCGGCCTCGCGCCCGGTTTCGACCCGCGCACCGGCGGATCAACGATCACCGCGGAGTACCGCTACAACTTCTGAGGCATCACCACACGACCGGCAGCGATTCCCAGTCCGCGGAGAACTAGTCCGCGCCGCCAGCGGAGCGGTTTGTCCGGATTCGCCAGCCGAAGATGTGGTTGCTCGCGCAGCATCGCGTCGAACGCGATCTGTCCCTCCATGCGCGCCAGTGGCGCGCCGAGGCAGTAGTGGATGCCGAGTCCAAAGGAGACGTGGCGGTTCGGATCGCGGGCGAGATCGAGAGCGTCAGGATTCGCGAACTGGCGCTCATCGCGATTGGCCAAGGCGACGACGGCGAAGACCATCTCGCCGCGTGGGATGGTCGTGCCGTGGAGCACGATGTCTTCGCGCGCGAAGCGCTCGGTGGCCGTCTCGAGCGGGCTGCCGTAACGGAGCAGCTCTTCGACGGCGCTTTTCATCAGCCCGACGCCATATACTAAGTTGATGAGCTCGGAATGGACCGAACTTGAACGGCGCCTGCGGCGACGCATGGCTCGCACCATCGATGTGCTCAGTATCTTGGTCCTTGATGCAATCGTCCTGCTCGCGGCATACGGCTTAATCGTTGCGTTAGAATACTTTACGCACGGTGCGAATCAATTTTTCCGAGTGGCTCGGGACCTATCACAAGGTTCATTCCTCCTGTTATATGTAGCTTGGGTTGCGTGGGATGTCTGGGAATTCATCAAAGACTCTGCCGCTTCTTCGAACCGATGAGTATCGCGCTTGTGAAGCAATCACCTCAACGTTTTGCGATCTCCATCGCGGCGATCTTCTTCGTGACGCTTGTCGCGTATTTCTGGCCGAGTGCTGTGCGCCAGCCGCAACGATTTGCTGTACTAGAGCTCTTGGTATTTGTCGTCGTCATCGGACTCGTGAAGCGCCATGGCGCATTCCGGTTAAGCCCTGTCAGGGCCTTGACAGTCGGGCCTTCGTCTCCTATTCAGAGGCACACAAAATCCGACGGTGACGACTACTTTCTGAGATTTTGGATCGCGCCGACCCAACCTACTCCCGACATCACAGCAGCGTGTGAAAGGCTCTTCGGCAGAGTTACCACGGCGTGGGATTCTCCGAGTGAGCGAGTCGCTTGGATCTTAAGTGTTGCATATCTCGACGCTCGCACTTCTCACTCTGACCTTACCCGTTACACAACAGAACTCACAGAGTGCGTTCAGCTATTGTTCGTGGACTATGCAGCTGAGGCTCTTCGAATTCGCAGCACATTGAACATATCAGGGCCTAAGTACGAGATGCTTCTTCTTGAAGATGAGCCGATCGTGGGCGCCCTTGTCGAAGATGCCTTTCAGGAGTACGGAGTCTTGGTAAAGCGGTTGCCACTGCCTCCCGATGTTGAAACCGAGGTGCGGCTAACTTCACCCATGCTTAGCGACTATCGCGACACGATGGCAACCTGCTTCAGCATCCGGTTTTTCGCCGATAACACCAAGTGGCCAGTATTCCCGCTGGCCTGTCTAAAGCAGCCGGCAGTACTTGGACAACTACTGCCCACACGCATTGATGGCGTCAGCAGCCGATACATGATGACGCTGCAGAGATACGTATCAGCGATTCTCAATATTGGCAGGGCACTGCGAGCTTCTGAGCCGCGTCGTCAGGAGTAGGTTATCGACTCCTCCCCCTAACCCGGGACGCTCATCACCGATCAGCGTTCAGAAGTCTTCACGATCCGTGGCCAAGTCTCCACGCGCTTCTCCCGCAGCGCCGGCACTCCAGCTTTCATCGCGGCTGCCAGAGCCAGAAGATCGACGCCACGATCATTCTCATTCGCAGCGACAAGCCGCAATCCCTCCTCAATTCTCTCCACCGCTGGACGCCACTGTCCCGTTTGCGCGTGAAAAATACCGACGCTGAATTGAAGGAAGATGCGGATGAAGTCGGGCTCGTCGCGGATGCCTTCGAAGAACAGCTCCTCGAAATAATCGCTGGCTTCGAGGTAGTCGCCATCGTTGAAGAGGGAGATGCCGCGGAGGAACCGCGGGTCTTCGGTTAGTTCCACGTCAGCGAGCGGAGCTGGTCGAGGTTCACGTTGCCGCCGGAGAGAACGACGGCCACGCGCGAGCCGGGCGGGAGTTTGATCAATGAGTGCAGGAGTGCCGCGACCGGCGCGGCGGCGGCGCCTTCGACGACGAGTTTGCAGCGCTCCATGATCCAGATCATGGCGTCGAAGATTTCGCGGTCGGGGAGGGCCACGATCTCGTCGACGAAGCGTTGCACGACGGAGAAGTTGATCTCGCCGGCGCGGCGGACGCGCAGGCCGTCGATGATCGTTTTGCAGTCGATCGTTTCGAGGTGTCCGGCTTCGATGCTCGCTTTCATCGCCGGGCCGTCGCTCGATTCGACGCCGATGACTTTGATGTTCGGATTGTGGCTCTTCATCGCCATCGAGACGCCGGAGATCAGTCCGCCGCCGCCGATGGGGACCATGACGGCGTCGAGCTCGGGCCAGTCCTGAATGATCTCCAGTCCGAGCGTTCCCTGACCGGCGATAAGTTGCTCGTCGTCGAACGGATGCACGTATGTGAGTCCCTGGTCGCGAACCAGCTCTTTCGCTTTCTCGTTCGCCTCATCCCAGATCGATCCATGCAACACGACTTCGGCGCCGTATCCGCGCGTCGCGGCGATCTTGGCGGGCGTGGCGTTTTCGGCCATGCAGACGACCGCGCGGATGCCGTGAATCTTCGCGGCCAGCGCGACGCCCTGCGCGTGATTGCCGGCCGAGGAGCAGACCACACCGCGCGCCTTCTGCTCCTCGGGCATCAGCGCGAACTTGTTCAGCGGACCGCGGATCTTGTACGACCCGACGCGCTGAAACATCTCCGCTTTCAGCCGGACTTCGAATCCGGTCAGCTCGCTCAACTGCCGCGACGTCAGCAGCGGCGTGTGCTTGATGTGCGCCGCGATGCGCGCGCGCACTTCGCGGAAGTCGTCGAGCGTGAGGGTGAACATGCGATGTAGTGTAACTGGAGCGGATCGTGACACATAGAAACCGGCGCTGCGTCCTCAGTGTGACGCTGCACCACGGCCGATGTACACGTTACGCGTGACAATAAATGTCACATGCCGCTCAGGTGTGCCGCGCTACACCTCACGGCTGTCTTCCCCCCACCGGAACCGCGACGTACGGCACGTTTGCGTCGCGCAGCATTTTGTTGAGCGCTTCGAGATCGGTCTTCGCGAGCGTCTGCGCCTCGGACGTCGCATCCTTCAGCAGGCCTTGCAGGACCTTGATCTGATCGAGCTGCCATGCGGTCGGCGCCGCGGCGTAGTTCTCGATGCCGCCGAGGAGTTGCGTGATGCGCTGCGTGACGGGCGGCGGAGTGTAGACGACGGGCGGACCGGCCCAGCCGAGGCCGGAAGAGGGCTGGCCGCACTGGGTTGGAGTTCCGAGTTTCAGGCAGGTTGCGTCGACTTTCTTCAGCAGATCGGCGGCGGCTTTCTGGATGTTCTCGGGCAGCTTCGTTTTCTTGTAGTCCTTGAGCGCCGTGTGAAGGCCGGTGATGGAACGGCGGGCTGCGCGGAGATCGCGGAGAGGCGGAGATCACATCAGTCGAGAATCCACGTTCCGTGATCGCTGATCTCTTCGTACATGGCATCCGGAGCGAGTTCGATTTCGCCCGGCCACTCCACGAAGCCGTCAGCGCAGGAAACGCTTGCGAAAAACGCAGGGTCTTTGAGCGGTTCGAAAACGCGGCTCAAGTGGGACTCTTTGAAGACAACTTCGCCTGTCAAGCCGTCGCGAAAACGGACGGCCAATCGAAGATGCTCAAGGACCTCAACGAAGACGACCGTGTATTCGGCAATCGACATTGATCTTCGCGCAATAGTCCTACGTCGCCGGCTTGAACTTGATCGTGCAGCCGAAGGCTTTTGTCGCCGTTACGGCGATGTCCTTGTTGCCGAGGAGGGATTCGAGGGCGTCGTGGAGGCCGGTGTGCTCGCGTTCTTCCGGCTTGGCGGAGTCGTCGACGTAGCCGCGGTAGCGGACTACGCCTTTGCCATCGACGACGAAGATGTGCGGCGTCACGCGGGCGCCGTATGCGCGGGCGATGCGGCTGTCAGCGTCCTTGAGGTAGGGGAAGGGGTAGTTCTTTGCCATGGCGCGGCTCTTCATTTCGGCGGATGCCTCGACGGAGTACGCGGCGTCATCGTTCGAGTCGATCGCGTAGAAGGTCACGCCGCGCTTTGCGTAGTCGCGTCCGAGGGCGACGATGCGGTCTTCGAACGCTTTTGCGTACGGACATTGATTGCAGGTGAAGACGACGACGGAGAGCTTGCCGTCGCCGGGAGCGAAGCTAACGTTCTTGCCGTCGACGGTATTCGTCAGCGAGAAGCCGGGTGCTTTCGCGCCCACAGACAGCTCCTCGGCGATCACAAACGTGGCGGCAGCGAGCAGAACGAAAACTAGAGTCAGACGTTTCATCGTTTTCTCCTTTTGATCAGGTCATCGAGTTTGCGCCGGAACTTCGCGGCGTCGATCACACCTTCATTACGAAAAAGTTCGCGACCCTTCTCGTCGAAGACCAGCGTGATCGGGAGCGAGCCATCGAAACGGAAGCGGTCGGCGAGCGCATTCGTCCGGCCGACATAGTAGACGTTGCGGAATCGGATGTGCTTTCCGGCGAGGAAACGCGTGACGAGCTGTTTCCGCTCGGCGCGATCGCCGGGGATGGCGTCATCGAGCGAGACGCCGATGAACTCGACGCCGTCTGCTCGCACCGAGGCGCTGATTGAATTGAGCTGCGGCATCTCGGCGACGCATGGCGCGCACCACGTGGCCCAGATGTTCACGACGCGAATGCGCGTATCGGTGTGGAACGCCCGAAGGACTTCGTCGCCGCTGCGAACCTCGGCCAGATTCGAGGATGCGGTGATGAGGAGCGCGAGGAAGAGCGGCATGACCTGATTTTAGTCGCGGCGCTCTATGACGGTACGCAGGTGCGTGGTTCCGGCATCGAGATCGTCGAGAACGGCGTTGATTGCAGCCGCGTCCATCGGAACTCGCCGGGTGATGACGCGCGACATGTCGAGCTGTCCATGTGCGGCCATGGCGAGCAGTTCGACGAGCTCGTCGCGGGTGTGGTCGGAGACGCCGATGATGTGGCGTTCGTTGGCGAGCACGTCGCGATACGGATCGATGGCCAGCTCGCGCAGGTTGATGGCAACGATCATGATTCGTCCGCCGCGGCGGAGCGAGCGGAGGGCGCCGAGGGTGGTGGGTGGATGGCCGGCGAAATCGAGCGCGATGTCGATGTCGCGCAGCTCCTCGACCGCGGTCGGAATCGCACCGAATGATCGTGCTAGATCGAGCTTGTCCGGGACGCGATCGACGGCGAAGACCTTGTCTGCGCCCATGACCTTGGCCAGTTGCGCGGCGGACGCGCCGAGGCCGCCGAAGCCGATGATCGCGACGGACTCGCCCGCGCGCAGCGACGCCAGCCGAAGTGCGTGGTACGCGGTCGCGGTCGAGCACATCATCACAGCGGCCGCGTCAAACGGGACGCCCTCCGGAATCGGCACGAGGTTCGCCGTCGGCACGACGATCCGCTCGGCATATCCGCCGTCGACTTCCTTGCCGAGCATGCGGCCATCATCGTGGAGGTAGTGCAACGCCACGCGCCGATCGGTGCCGGCGATGACGCCGGCGATTTCATGTCCGAGCGTTAGCGGCAGCGCGACCGTTCCACCGCCGGCGCGATAGTGCGCATCGCTGTGGCAGATGCCGGCCGCGCGAATGTCGACGACCGTCTCGCCGGGCCCGGCAATTACATCGTCGATCTCGTCGTCGATGAGCGGCGACTGGAGAGCAGTCAGACGAACAGCGTGCATAGGCTCAGCAGTTTAGCAGCGAACAAGGCATCCGCATTGCAAAACAAATAACCATGGGCATCGGCCCGAAAGGAGAAGCAAATGGACAACCGTGAACGCGACAAGATGAGCAAGAACACCGAGTCAACAACAGCTGGCGACGTGAACCGCAACACCTCTTCGCAGATCGGAAAGAACAAGAGCGACTCGTCTGCCGACTTCGGCCAGAACATGGGCCGCACCGAGAATCTGAACGAGCCCAACAGCCGCACCGGCAACGTTGGATCGTCCGGCTTCGAGAGTTCCACTTCCCCGAACCGTCCGTCCGGCGATAAGTCGACCGGCAGCGATTCGCGAGACAGCAATATGAAGGACAAGAGCAACAGCCACTGACGATCGATCCGTTTCCCATGCAAGGCCGCGCAACCGCGCGGCCTTTTTTATTGGGCGGCTCGTGTAGTCTGCGTTTCTCATGACCGTTCCCGTCCTTACCATTCCCGGCCTCTGGAACTCCGGCCCGCAGCATTGGCAGACTCACTGGGAAGCGCGACATCCGTCGTTCCATCGCGTGCAGCAGCGCGATTTTGAAACCCCCGATCGCTCTGAGTGGGTTGCGAATCTGGAGATGGCGGTCACGGACTGCGCCACGCCGCCCGTTCTCGCGGCGCACAGCCTCGGATGCTCGCTCGTCGCGCAATGGGCGGAGGATTGTGGCGGACAGGGAGTGCTCGGAGTGTTCCTCGTCGCGCCGAGCGACGTTGAGCATCCTGACTATCCGATCGAGGGACGCAGCTTCTCGTACATGCCGCTATCCCGCTTGCCGTTTCCAAGCATCGTCATCGCCAGCACGAACGATGTATTCGTCAGCGTCGAACGCGCGCAGCAGTTCGCCGCGGCGTGGGGAAGCCGCCTCGTGTTCATCGGCGACGCCGGCCACATCAACGGCGCTTCGGGTCACGGACCGTGGCCGGAAGGCGAGAAGCTGCTGCTCGATTTCTGCGCGACGCTCTCAGCGTGATCGCGTACCGAGACGCTCGGAGTTTGTGAGGAAATGTGCGCCGTTTCGTGCGAAGCAGTTTGGAGGGCGGTGGAATCGTGACGATTCGCAGAGTGTGTTGCTTGCTCAGTCGTCGGGACGATCACCGTCCCCATCCCTCCCAAAGCGGTGGCTCGGTCGCCACCGCACTCCAAAGCTTCGCGAAATGTGCCGCGAGTTGCGTGAGCGTCAACACCGCGAGACTCAGCACGAGGTCTCACCACACCACGCAGCGCTTCGCGCGAACCATCGCCGCATCCGCTTTGCAGCCGAACGTCTGCGCGAATTCGGGGATATTCGACAGCGGTCCGATCACGCGGTATTTCCCGATCGGATGCGGATCGCCCTGCACCATCAGGCGCTGCGTCTCCGGGCGGATCTCGTCGCCGCGGAATTGACCCCAGGCGATGAAGAACTGTTGCGCCGGCGTCAGGCCGTCGATCACGGCAGCAGGCCGGGTCTGCTGCGCTTTCTGAAATGCGAGCCAGGCGATCTTCGCGCCGGCGAGGTCGCCGATCGATTCGCCCAGGACGAGCTGGCCGTTGTGATGGATGCCGGGCTCGATGAAGTAGCTGTCGAATTGATCCGACACGCACGACGTCCGATCATGAAACTGTTTTAAATCCTCGGGCGTCCACCAGTTCTGCAGCCGTCCCTGTGCGTCGTACTTCGCGCCCTGATCGTCGAATCCATGGCTGATCTCGTGTCCGATCACGACACCGATAGCTCCGTAGTTGATCGCGTCGGCTGCGTGCACGTCGAACGCGGGCGGCACCAGAATTCCGGCGGGGAAGACGATCTCGTTGAGCGGAGGGTTGTAGTACGCGTTCGACGTCGGCGGGGTCATGCCCCAGCGTCCGCGGTCTGCGGGCTTGCCCACGCGCGCGAGATCGTCCGCGGTTCCGAACTTCAGTCCGGCCACGACGTTCTCCCAATACGACGACGGCGAGATTGCGACGCTGCTGTAGTCCGTCCATTTGTCGGGATAGCCGACCTTCGGATTGAACGTCGACAGTTTCTCCAGTGCGCGCGTCTTCGTTGCGGGAGTCATCCAATCAAGCGCGCGGATGGTGTCTCCCATCGCCGAAAGAAGATTCTTCACCAGCTCCTGCATCCTTGCCTTGGCCTCGGGAGGGAAATAGCGCTCGACGTATCGCTGCCCGAGCGCTTCGCCGAGGAGCGCGTCGTCGGCTTCGACGCAGAGCTTCCAGCGTGGCTTCATCTCTTTCGCCCCGCCGAGGCATTTGCCGTAGAACGCGAATTGCTCGTCGGCGATCGGCGCGGAGAGATTGCCGGCCGCTTTGCTGATGACGTTCCAGGCCAGGTACGCCTTCCACGTGCTGAGCGGCGTGGAGCGAAGTTCTTTTTCGACGGCGCCCATGTACTCCGGCTGATCGACGTTGAGGTCGGCCGGTGCGACGCCGGAGCGCTGGAGAAAGCGCGTCCAGTCGAAATGCGGCGTGAACTTCTGCAGGGTGGACACCGCGTATTTGTGATCAGTGGACGCGGGATCGCGCAGCGCGACGTTGTCCATCTGCGCGGTGGCGAGGCGCGTCTCCATCGCGAAGATGGCGTCCGAGGCGTTTTTCGCGGCGGCGTGGCTGGAGCCCATCAGCTCGAACATCTTCGTGACGTGCGCACGATATTTTTCGCGCGCATCGGCAAAACGTTTCTCCAGCTTGAGGTAGTAATCGCGGTCGGGAAGTCCGAGTCCGGCGGCGAAAACGCGCGCGATCACGAAGCCGGGATTGTGGTTGTCGTACGTCGACACCATGCCGAACGACGGGTAGATCTGCAGGTCATGCAGCTCGGCGAAGACCTTTTGCAAATCGGCCGGCGTGCGGATCGCGTTGATCTCGTTCAGCAGCGGACGGATCGGCTTCGTTCCGAGTGCATCGATGCGCGCTTTGTCCATGCACGATGAATAGAAGTCGCTGATCTGTTGATCGATGGAGCCCTTCGGCCAATCGGTGCGCTTTGATTCGTCGTCGAGCAGCGTCTGCAACTGCTCCTTGCTTTGCTCGCCCGCGGCCCAGCGCCGGCTCCATCGCTGCATCGACGCCGGAATCGGATTCGCAGCGCGCCAGGCGCCGTTCGCGTAGTCAAAAAAGTTCGTGCAGGCGTCGGCCTTGGTGTCGATGTCCTGCATGAAGACACCGTGCTCGCTCTGCGCGGAGAGGGTGGTGGCGAGGAAGAGAAGGGCGAGCGTGGTCAAGCGCATGGCCGCGAAGTGTCGCACAGACAACAGGGAGACGGGTTCACGCGGTGACGCGGAGGGGCGGAGAAAAGAACCTCCGCGATCTCTGCGGCTCCGCGTGAAATAGTTTCCTCACGGCGCCGCGAAACGCGAATCGGCGACGAACTCGCGATCGGTCAGCGATCGCAGAAACTCGGCGAGGTCCGCCCGATCGTTCGCATCGAGCGATAGCTTGCGCGCGACCACATACCGCTCGATGACCTCGTCGATCGTCGCGATGCTGCCGTCGTGCATGTACGGCGCGGTGAGCTCGACATTCCGCAGCGTCGGCACGCGGAACGCGCCGTCGGTGACGCCGTTGCGGACCAGCACCGGCTTCGTCTTCGAGTGACCGGCGTAGCGCGACTCGCCGCCGAGGTTGAATCCCTGATGGCATTCCGAACATCCCGCGCGTTTCGTGAAAAAGAGCCGCATGCCGCGCCAGGCCGCGGGAGTGAGCGCGTTCGAATCGTCGCCGTAGACGAGGCGGTCGTACGGAGAATGTCCCGAGATCAATGCTCGCTCGAACGCGGCCAGCGCGCGTGCGATGTTGCGGATCGATACCGGCCGCCGCTCGCCGAGAAACGCGGCGCGGAAGAGCGCATCGTCGCCGCGAAATCGCGCCACGATTTCCTGCTCGTGTCCCGCCACGCCCAGCTCGATCGGATGCGTGTTGAACATCGGCACCAGCGCCTGCTGCGCAAGCGAGCGAACTTTCGTGCTGTCCCACGTGTAGCTGGCGTTGTAGCCGGCGTTCGTCAGCGTCATCGCGTTGCGCGTGTGCTGTTGACCTGTCGATCCGACCGCGACCGGTTTGCCGTCGCTGAAGGCGTGGCTTTGCTGATGACAGTCGCTGCACGACTGTGTTCCATTCGCTGACAGCCGTCGGTCATAGAAAAGCCGACGTCCGAGCGCGAACTTCGCCGGCGTCTGGATGTTGTCCGGCTCCGTCAAGGGAAGCGGAAAGCCGCGCGGCAATTGCCAGTCGAATCGCGCGGCCTCAGGTGCGGCAACCGGCACACCACTGCACGCCGCGGCGACGATGAACGTCGCCGCGGCGATCAGGAGGCGCGGTTTCACCACGAGCGGAACGTGGAGGCTTGCGCGGTCAGCGGGGCAGTCTGGCCATGGATGATCTCGCGCTCACCGACCCATTTCGCGAACGCGTCGAGCTGTCCGGGGTCGAGCCCGGCCGCATCGGCCTTGCGAGCAGCGACGTAGCTCTTCATCGCGACCAGCAGCGCGTCGGCTTTCGGACGATCGCCGGAGAAGAGCTCGGTGTACGCCTTCCGCGCATCATCAATCCGATTCAACCCCAAATACGCCTCGGCGCGATATTCGAGGGCCGGCGTGTAGTCCGGCGAGATTGAGAGCGCCTTGTCGTACGCCTCAAGCGACTCCTTGTATTTGCCCATCTTGCGATACGTGAATCCGAGCTCGCTGTACGCCTGGAAGAGCTGCGGATCGTTCTTCACCGCGCGCTCCAGGTCGGCCGCGGCATTCTCGAGGCCTTTGTTCAACTTCGCCTGCAGCTTGGCCGCTTTCTGCGGATCGGCGGCCATCGCCGCCTTCATCTCGTCATGCGTCTTCGACAATCCGTCGATGCGGCGCTCGGCATTGTTGAAGTAATCGACAGCCTGATCGTGCGGCGACTTCGACTGCATGCTCGGCATCGGCGACGACCCCATCCCGCCTCCCGGCCCCGAGGCCAGAACGGGTAGGGCAAGTAGCGAAAACAAAGCGATCGCGGTAACTGCTCGTTTCATGGACTTCCTCCTGTTCGGTGGATTATGGACCCACCTTGTGCAACCGCAACTTTGGCGAAGTCAGGAAAGTGTCAATCCGCAGATTACGCAGATGTACGCAGACAAACCGTTCTCAATCTGCGTCGCATCTGCGTAATCTGCGGATCAGCTTTTCGGCAGTTGCAGAACCCCGCGCACGCCTCCCGCATCCGCTTGTTCCAGCGCGATCGATCCGCCATA
Organism: Thermoanaerobaculia bacterium; assembly: GCA_035996815.1. Lineage (GTDB taxonomy): Bacteria > Acidobacteriota > Thermoanaerobaculia > Gp7-AA8 > Gp7-AA8 > JADGNZ01. The sequence continues at coordinate 64,976 of DASYJF010000122.1, forward strand.
CAACTCCGCGAGATCGCGAACGATGGCCAGTCCGAAGCCCGACCCCGGCGCGGCTTCGTCGGCGCGTACACCGCGTTGCAGGACGGCGTCGCGCATGGTGGGATCGAGGCCGGCGCCGTCGTCATCGATGGTGATGAGGATGTTTGCGGCGTCAATCGAGGACGTGATGCTCACGCGCGACTTTGCCCATTTGCAGGCGTTGTCAAGGAGATTGCCGAGCATCTCATCGAGGTCTTCGCGCTGCACGCGGACGGTGTGATTGGCGGAGACGTTCACGTCGATCGAGAGGCCGCGATCGGCGTGGAGGCGGAGGAGCGTTCGGGCGAGGGCGTTGGCGGATTCGGCGACGGAACTGCGCGCGCCGAGTGGCGCACCCGAGGCGGCGGCGCGGGCGTGCGCGAGGTGGTAGTCGAGCTGGCGGCGCATCCGGTCGAGCTGCGTGCGCATCTCGGCGGCCACGTCGTGCTGACCGGCGGCGTCGGTGCGATCGGCTTCGTGCATTAGCACCGCGACTGGCGTCTTGAGGCCGTGCGCGAGATCGCCGGCCTTGCCGAGGGCGCGGCGGACGGCTTCGTCGCGATGGTCCAGGAGCGCGTTCAGGTCGTTCACCAGCGGCTGAACTTCTGATGGATAGCGTCCTTCCAAGCGCCGTTCGCTGCCGTCGCGAACGGAGGCCAGCCGAGCGCGCAATTCGTCGAACGGCGAAAGGCCGCGCCGCATCTGCGCCACGCCGATGATGATGAAGATCAACGCCACGAAGACGATCGAGGCGTGATCGATATGCATCGTGAATGAGTGGCGGACCATCGCCAGCGTGAACATGTGAAACACCGCTAGCAGCCCGCCGGCGAAGATGATCGAGCCGATGAGCAGGCGCGTGCGGAACGACTTCATCGATCCGCCTCGATGCGGTAGCCGAGGCCGCGCACGGTTTCGATGAAGGAGGCGCCGAGTTTGCGGCGGAGGCGGGCAATGAACACTTCCACGGTGTTGGAGTCGCGATCGAAATCCTGCGCGTAGATGTGCTCCGTCAACTCGCTCTGCGCCACGACTCGGCCGCGGTGGTGCATCAGATACGAGAGCACGCGAAACTCGTGGCTGGTTAGTTTCACTGTCGCGCCGTCGAGCGTGACGCGGGCGTTGCGCGGATCGAGAACGACGCCGCCGGCGCGAAGTTCCGGGCTGACCTGTCCGCTTGCGCGGCGGATCAGCGCGCGCAAACGGGCCAGCACCTCTTCCATCTGAAACGGCTTGGCGACGTAATCATCCGCGCCGCCATCGATGCCGCGGACCTTCTCGTGCCACGAGTCGCGCGCGGTGAGGACGAGAACGGGCATCGACAAGCCGGCATCGCGCCAGCGGCGGAGGATCGTGAGCCCGTCCATCTTTGGTAAGCCGAGGTCGAGGATGACCGCGTCGTACGACTCTGTGGCGCCGAGGAAATCGGCGCGTTCACCGTCGAGCGCACAGTCGACCGCGTAGCCGGCATCCATCAACGCCGATGCGAGTTGACGCGAAAGGTAAGGCTCGTCTTCAGCGATCAGGATACGCACTCCGTTCTTCTCCGCCTCTCCGCGTTCTCCGCGTGAAATACGTCTTTGATTCTGAACCCAACCTGAACAAGCCATTCACACTTCGTTCAGCACGGCGACAACATCCTGCGCCGCATGATCACGATGCAGCGCATCACCAAGACCTACGAAACGCCCGCCGGCTCGTTCAGCGCGCTCCGCAATATCGACCTCGAAATCACCTCTGGCGAGTTCGTAGCGATTGTCGGAAAGTCGGGCAGCGGCAAGTCGACGCTGCTGAACATGATTGGCGGCATCGACCGTCCGTCGTCGGGATCGCTCAGCATCGGCGGGACGAAGATTCAGAGCCTCTCGCACAACGAGCTGGCGTCGTGGCGCGGACGCAGCATCGGATTCGTCTTCCAGTTTTTCCAGCTGCTGCCGACGCTCACCGTCGCGGAGAACGTCATGCTGCCGATGGATTTCGCTGGCGTGCTGCCAGGAAACGCACGCGGAAGGCGCGCTGAGGAACTGCTCAATCGTGTCGGTGTCGCCGATCAGGCGGACAAACTTCCGTCCGCGCTTTCGGGCGGACAGCAGCAGCGTGTCGCCATTGCCCGCGCGCTGGCGAACGATCCGCCGGTGATCCTGGCGGACGAGCCGACCGGCAATCTCGATTCGGAGACGAGCGCGGCGATTTTTCGACTCTTCGCCGAACTGGCCGCGACCGGCAAGACGCTGCTCGTGGTCACGCATGACGCCGAGGCGGCATCGTCGGTGTCGCGAACGATCACGATCGTCGACGGGTGCGTGGCGTGATCGCACCACGCTGGCGGAAAGTGCTTCGCGATATCGAAGGGACACCGCTGCGAACCTCGCTGGCGGTGGCCGCGATGGCAACGGGCGCGTTCGGCGTGAGCATGATCCTGACGTCGTATTCGGTCCTGACGCGGGAGCTAAAGACGACGTACACGGACACGCGTCCGGCGTCGGCGATCCTCATCCTCGATGGGGCGGTCACCGATGCGCTCGTCGACACCGCGCGCAAAGTGCCGGGAGTTGCGGATGCCGAGGCAAGGCCGGTGGTCGGAGGACGAATTCGCATCGGCAAGGAGCAGTGGCTGCCGCTCACGCTCTTCGTCATCCGCGATTTTCGCGACGTGCGGATGGATCGCGTCACCCGCGCGGCCCCAATTGCTAACGATGAGATCCTCATCGAACAATCGTCGCTCGGGATCACACACGCCACTATCGGCGACCGCGTGATCGTGCGTACGAGCGATCATGGCGAGCATCCGCTGCGTATCGCCGGAACTGTTCATGCCGCGGGTCTCGCACCGGGATGGATGGAGCACGCCGCGACCGGCTTCGTGACCTGGAACTCAGTGCTGCGCGCAGCCGCAGGCGTCGAATCGCAGCAGCTGCGCATCCTCGTCACCGGCGATCGGCTCGACGAGCGTCACATTCGCGACGTCGCGAAGCGAGTCGAAGGCGCGATCGATCGCACGGTCTCACGCATCGATGTCCCGACGCCCGGCCGTCACCCGCACGCCGCGCAGATGGACACCTTCCTCTTCCTCCTCGGCGCGTTCGGCGCGCTGACGTTTGCGCTCAGCGCCGTGCTCGTGGCCAACGTGATCCACGCGCTCCTGGTCGAGCAACTGCGGCAAGCCGCGATCATGAAAACGCTCGGAGCGTCGACGCGCCAGATCGCCTCGCTGTACCTCGGCCAGGTGACGATCCTCGCGATCGTCGCGCTCGCCATCGGCATTCCGCTCGGCATCTCCGCCGGCCGCGCGTACGCCCGCTTCTGCGCGAGCATGCTCAACGCGACGATCGCCAACGCGATGCCGCCGCTGTGGGTGATCGCCGCCGAAATCGTGGCAGGGATTGCAGTCCCGCTGCTCGTGGCGCTCGGACCGGTATGGCGCGTCTCGCGGATCAGCATCCACGAAGCGTTCAGCGATGGCGTCGGCCACCGCGCATTCGGCACGCGGCCGTTCGATCGCTGGCTGGCGCGGATGCAGTGGCTGCCGCGTCCGTTGATGTTGTCGCTGCGAACCGCGTTTCATCGCCGCGGACGGCTCGTGCTCACCGTGGCCACGCTGGCTGTGGGCGGCGCGGCGTTCATCGCAGCGCTGAACGTCTCCGCTGCCTGGACGCGAACGCTCGACACCGATGCGCGCGCGCGTCGCTTCGATGTGCAGGCCGCATTCGGGCGTTCGTATCCGATCGCACGCGTGTCGCAGGCGCTTGCAACCGTGCCGGACGTCGAGCACGCCGAGTACTGGATCGAGTCCGGCGCGGATCTCGGTGACACGCGCGTATCGCTCGTCGGTCCGGATGTGAATTCGAAGCTGCTCGCGCTTCCGTTGATCGAAGGCCGATGGCTGAATCCCGGCGATGATGCGGCGGCGGTCATCAATCAGATCATCGGATTGCATGTCGGTAACTATCTCGTCCTGCGAATCAAGGGCCGCGATGTTCGCTGGCGCGTCGTTGGAATCGTCAAAGAGCTCGCGCCGCATGCGAACGTCTACGCACTGCCGGAGACGATCCTTCGCGCGACCGGGCAACCGCGAGGCATGACGCGCGGCGTGCGCATCGTTACGCGGCGCCACGACGTTGCCTCGCAGGTGGCCGCGTCGAAGTCGATCGAGCGCGCGCTCGACCGCGCCGGCATCCTCGTGGGCGGCATCCGCGCGCTCGACGATGCGCGGCAGGCCTTCGCCGATCACCTCGTGATCATCAAGTCGGCGCTGATCTTTGCAGCGCTGCTGGTAGTCCTCGTCGGCGGACTCGGATTGACGACGACGCTAACGCTCAACGTGATCGAGCGGACATGCGAGATCGGCATCCTCAGCGCCATCGGCGCGACCCCGCGGACGATCGCGCGCGGGGTGGTCGTGGAAGGCGTCGTGATGGCAGGCCTGAGCTGGTGCGTCGCCGTCATTCTTGCCATTCCGATCACCTTCGCGCTCGATGCCGCGACGGGACAGATGTTCATCCAAAGCGCACTCGATTTCTTCATGTCACCGGCCGCCGTCGCCGGATGGCTGCTGCTGGCCGTGATCCTCGCCGCGATCAGCAGCTTCCACCCCGCCCGCCGCGCGGCACGACTCACTATCAGGGAGGCAATTGCGTATGAGTAAACGATGGATTTGGATTCTGGTCGTGGTGTTGTTGCTCGCCTTTCTCGTCTTCGGAGGCGGTCATGCGATCTGGGCGATTTTGTTGCAGATGCATGGCGTGCATTAAGGGAACGGTTCACGCGGAGACGGGGAGGAGCGGAGAGAGGCTACCGCGGACGGTAGAGAAGCGGGTATGGATTGATCGCGCTGCCCGTCCACCATCTCTTGTCGGGATCGAGGCGGATGACGGCGAAGTGGAGATGGGGCGTGTCTTTTGGTGCGTTGCCCGTGGTTCCGACGTAGCCGACGAGATCACCGCGATGGAGGATCTGGCCTTCGTGCAGGCCGGGCGCGTAGGCGTCGAGGTGCGCGTAGTAGTAGCAGTAGCGTTGATCGGGATCGAATTCGTAAACGGTGAGCCCGCCAGGGACGCTGGTGAAGAGTTTCTTCACCGTGCCGTCGTCCGCGGCAACGACCGGCGTGTTGCGGGGCGCGAGGATGTCGAGCGCATCGTGGCGCCGCGTTGTGCCGCGCATTTCGTCGAACATGTCGTGGATGCTGCTCGGATCGATGCCGGACACCGGCATGATCAGCGGGCGAGGAGCGTCGGAGGTCGAAGTCGGAACCACGGGCAAAATCGGAGCGGCGGCGGCCGGACTCTCGCTCATGGGCGGAACTGGCGGGCTCGCCTCCACGCGCGATACGCGGAGCGGCGGCGGCAGCGTTGTCACATTCGGAGTTGTCCCCGCCGCCATCCACGCCAATGCGGCCAGGATGGCGGCGCCGAGAGCGAACGCGAGCTTCTTCATTTCTGCAGAAGCGCGGGCATTCCGGGCGTGACCACCTTCGCCAGCTCGGTCGCGTCCCAGTTCGTCAATCGGATGCAGCCGTGCGAGCTGGTTTTTCCGATCGTCGACGGCTCCGGCGTGCCATGAATGCCGTAGTGCGGCTTCGACAGATCGATCCAGACCACGCCCACCGGATTGTTCGGCCCCGGAGGAATCTTCGCCTTCTTGTCGCTGGTCTCGGCATCCCAGAAGAGATCGGGGTTGTAGTGGAAGCTCGGATTCCACTCCACGCCGTTGATCTTCCACTTCCCGAGCGGAAGCGGATCGTGAACGCTGCCGATGGTGGCCGGGTAGCTCGCGAGCAGAAGACCCTTTGCATCGATCACTTCAACCGTCGTGCGATGTTTGTTGACGCGAATGCTCATCCCCGCGCTCTTCGGCAGCGGCGGCCGCGCCACATCCGGTGCCTGAATGACGACTCCAGCCTTGTCGAAAGCGATGCCGCGATTGAGCGTTTGCAACAACGCCGGACTGATATGAAATCTCTCCCCAAGCTCCTCGGCGATCGATCCATAACCCAACGCCGGCAGCTTCGCCTTGTCGATCATCTCCGGCGGATTCACGATGAACGGTCCGGCAACATCAGCGGCCGTGAGCGTGTACGGCACGATGACCGGTGCGGCATCTTTGTTCAGGGCATCCCACGTGGCCGCGGTGACATTCGCACTTGCCGCGATGCCGTGCGAGAGATTGAATTCCGTGACCGCAAGGCGCGTGTTTCCGCCGTATCGCCCATCGATCTCTCCCGGCGAACAGTGCGCGCGATCGAGCAGGATCTGCGCCCGCAACACGGCGGAGCCGGACTTGCTGCCAGTCTTGAGCGCCGGTTTGCTCGTCGCGTCATTCGTCGCGGCGGTTGTGAATGCAGGCACAGCCACTTTGAGAACGGCAACGCGCGCCTGCGCGGCGATGGCAACGGCGAGGATGAGAGCTGGAGCTACGGTTCGGGCGATGCGCATAAGGGTTTCCGCGGACGACTGCTGCTACCTCTGCATGGATGAAGCCACGACGGGTTCTCAACTGCTTCGCTGTGCAGAAGGACAGTCGCCGGGTGCTACGATCTGACGTTTGAGCAACGCCGCGATATGAACGCTAAATCCAGAGAAGAGCGAACAGTCGGTCCGTATCGGCTTGTCGAGAAGATCGGCGAGGGCGGTCAGGGTACCGTCTGGCGCGGATTCCGCGGAGAAGGCGGCGAGGCGGTAGCGGTCAAGGTTCTTCGGCTATCTCATCCAAAAAAACGCGCGAGGTTCCTTCAGGAGATCAACATTCACTCGGCGCTTTCGGCCGCAAGAGCTCCGAATGTGATGCCTCTACTTGACCACGCCGTGGACGAAACGGCTGATAGCGGCGTTCACGGTTACATTGTGATGCCCGTCGCAGAGGTCTCGCTGCATGACGTAATCGACACGTTACGCGAGCGGTTGGAGCTGTCGCTGGAGCTCCTCACCGGGATCGCCACCGGTTTGGATGCGGCCCATAAGGCAGGCGCCGTTCATCGAGACCTAAAGCCGGGCAACATTCTTTTTCTGAATCGTTCCTTACGCGATCCTCTCATCTCCGACTTCGGCATTTGCCTGCTGCGGGAGACTCCCAGCCTAGAGAGAATTACTGAGGTCGGGGAGACTGTAGGCGCTAAATACTTCATGGCGCCCGAGCAAGAGCACGGCGGCGTCAGCGATGTGACATTTGCTGCAGACGTCTATGCAGCGGGCAAGCTTTTGCACTTCATGCTGACGGGACGCTATTTGATGCGGGAACATCTCGACAAGGCGTTGCAGCCGGACGAAATCGAGCGTGAGCCACGGCTTCAGATAATCCTCGACGAACTGCTATCGCGATGCATTGTGGAAGATCCCGCAGAGCGCATCCAATCAGGTGGCGAGTTGCTGGAGCTTTGCCAGCGGTTGCTGACCTCGTTCCGCAATCCCTCGTCCAATGGCGGCAGCAATGGCGGCTCGTTACGGAAATACTATGACTCCTTCACCCAGGCGTTCGCAGGTGAGGATAGGCAAGCGTCGTTGATCTTCGACGAATTGCAGGAAGGACTGCGCACAAGCTGGCTCGATCTCCACGCCCGTGTTGAATCCAGACACGACGCTGCGCCGGAGGCGGCCGATGCGTATGTCAGATCCCAGGCGCCGCCGCTGGCGGCAAGTCTTGCACTTGCCCGTATGGATTCCTCGGCTTTGTTCTCGAACTTCAAACGCCTGCTCGAATTTACTACTGATCTCTCCGAGGGTATCGCAGGGTATGCGGCGATAGCGGCCATTCCTCAGGTTGAAGCTGGCTTTCTCTATATGGCAGCAAGCGTCTTCGCCCTGCATCACCAGTCGTGGAACACACTAGAGAAACTTCTGACGGCAAAGTTCAAGTGGGTTTATCAATCAGCGCGCGTCCATCATAGTTACGGATTCAACCATCCCTATTTTTTTCACTCAAATGCGCTTCAACGTGAGGCAGATCGGCATAACGACATCTTCAGATCTATTCTGACGGAGACGCACGTCGTTGAAGTCACGCGACTGGAAAAGGAGCAGTTGCTGGACGTCTATGCACAGACTGATTTCTTAATGTCCTTGCGCGCCGCTCAAATCGAGGGTGGTGAGAAGACGGCATCCCGATGGGCAGATTTCGGCCGGTTTTACGGAGACCGCGTGACGCCGCTTCTGGAGCGCATTCATGATGATGCCGAGTATGCGACTGGTGTACTGCGCGCTTTTGGCGAGTCACGCGATGAATTTGAAATGAAACTTAACGCGCGGTTGGACTACATTCAGCTGAACTTCTTCAGCGGCGAGCAGTATCTATACGACTCGATTCGCGAGTGGACGCCACGGTAGGCCCGCTGATCAGAATCTGCGCCGCTTAGTTCGACGCCGTCCTCCGTCGACGCTCTAGCCACCCGCGGGCGATGTAGAACAACGTCCCTGCCGCGATCACGTACAACCCGCCGACCTTCAGTCCCTTTTGTGGCGAGATCACGATGAAGCTCCAGAGGCCGAGGGCGGTGATGGCGGGGAGCGGGTAGAGCCACATGCGGAAGGGGCGCGGGCGATCTGGTTCGCGCTGGCGGAGGAGCACGGCGCCGATGATCTGGGCCATGAAGGGGATGATGGCGCGGATCGAGAGAATGGCCTGAAGCACGTTCTTCAGCGACAGCCAGCAGAACGCTGTGGCTACGCATCCGAGGAAGAGGATCGAGACGTAGGGATACGCCTCCGTCGCGTGCAGCTTCGCGAAGAGGCCGAAGAAGTTGCCGTCTCTTGCGGCGGCGTAGAGGATTCGCGAGTAGCCGAGCATCAGCGAGAAGATCGACGCGAACGCGGTCCAGAGGATCAGGATCGAGATCCATTGCGCGGCGCGCGTGCCGAGGAGCAAGGCCAGGTAGTCGGCCACGATCGAGGGTGAATTCATGGCCTGCTTCATCGGCAGGACCGAGATCAGGCACGCGTTCATTACCAGGTAGATCGCGCCGATGGCGAGGATCGAGATCACGATCACCCGCGGGATCGTCCGCTGCGGGTCGCGAACCTCATCGCCGATGTAGCAGATGTTGTAGTAGCCGAGGTAGTCGTAGACCGCGTAGATGAGCGCGACGCCGAGACCGGCGTAGCCGATGCCGCCGTCGAGCCGCGGCGCGCGCCAGAATGCGAACGCGTCGAGCTTCAGGTGCGGCAGGCCGGCGGTGATGACGATGGCCAGCGTTGCCAGCACGCCGATCCACAGCAGGATCGAGAATTTGCCGATCGCTTCGATGCGGCGAAGGAGCAGCAGCATCGTCAGGATGCAAACGATCGTCGCGGTCAGTCCGATGTGATTCCCGACCGAGGGGACGATCACTTTCAGATAGCTGGCGAAACCGATGCAGCCCGAGGCCATCGACAGCGGCGCGGAAAAGAGAATCTGAAAAAGGAAGAGGAACGAGATCAGTCGTCCGGCGCGGCCGTACGCGTGGCGAAGGAAAACGTACGACCCGCCGGAGCCGGGCATCGACGCGGACAACTCCGCGGTGACCAGGCCGTCGCTGATGGCCAGGAGTCCGCCGAGAATCCAGGCCAGCATGCCGCGGCCACCGCCCATGGCCATGAGGATCAGCGGGATCGTGATGAATGGTCCGATCCCGACCATGTCGATCATGTTCAGGGCGATGCCGCGCCACAGGCCGATGTCGCGACGAAGCTCGGGCATGAGGGGAGTCTATCGTTTCGTGAGTGGGGGGTAGGGTGTGGGGAGTGGGGAGTGGTAGATAAACCACCAGCATCGATAGATTTTCCCAAGACCTCCTACACCCAACTCTCCACCCCCGCTCCGTAGTGGAGGGTAGGGAGCGGGGAGTAGGGAGTGGTAGATAAACCACCAGCATCGAGAGATCCTCCCGAAACTTCCTACACCCAACCCCCCACCCCCCACTCCCCGAGGAATCAGTTGCGCTTGCGTGTCGGTCCGATGCCCTCGGTCGTCGCTCGCGTATCCGGCGCGCGCCGCTTCGTCGTCGCGGCTGCCGTCGCCTTCAGGCGCGTTCCGCGGCTGATCCGTTGCAGGACGTGGCGCGCGGACAACATCGCGCCCTCCTGCCATCCGGGGAGGTACGACACCTGGTCGCCGGCGACGATGACGCGGCCGTCGGGCTCGAGGAGCGTTTCGTAGTGGACGGCCGGGACCTTGTCCCAATCCGCCCAACCGCCGAGTTGATACGGCACGTGGTGCCAGGCGATCGACAAGCCGAGATCGATCGGGATCGCGCTCGTGAATGCGTCGCCATGCAGAAGGCGACCACCGGCGGCCGCGATCTTCAGCCGTTCCGGCAGCTGCTGATTACCGAGGTATGCCGCATCCTCGGTGTAGTTGTAGGCGCCGGTGAGCACGCCTTTCTCTTCGAAGAGATAGCCGTTCGACGGGTACCACATCTGCGTGATGTTGTTATTGATGTAGGAGATGCCGCCATAGATTTCGTCGTCGAGCTCCCAGAAACGGCGGTTGGCCTGCCATCCGACTTTACACGTCAGGCCTTGCTTCGGCGCCTTCAGCGCGTTGCGGAACGGCGTCGTGAAATTGTTGTCGATGCCGTGAAGGAGCCACACCGGAATCGTGCTGATGCACCAATCGGCAATGATCGTTTCCTCGGGCGCTGACGGATTTCCGGCGGCGCGATGGCGGATCATCACCTTGTCCTTTTCGGCGTTGCGTACCGAGGTGACTTCGCGCTGGTACTTGATGAACTGCTCGACATGCGGCAGGAAGCCGTGCGCGAGCTTGTCCATGCCGCCGACCGGCTGGAAAAGCGTCGGCTGCCATTCGTAGTCTTCGGATTGGTACATCCGGTCGAGCCAGAATTCGGAGCCGAGGATTTCGACGCGAGGAATGGGAGGCTCGATGTCACCCGGAGTGAGAACGCCCGGTTGCGTTACGTAGCCGGAGCGCTGCGAGCCGACGTATTTTTTGTCCTTGAGCGGTCCGAAGGTGTTGAGCAGATGAAGCATCTGCTCCTTCTGCTTGGGCGAGAGCTCGTCGTCGAGCGAACCTTTGTCGATGGCCTTCGTCAGCAATTCCGAGATCCAGCCCCGCGTGTCATTGAGCACGCGCCGATGCGGCATCGGCTTGCCGTGAAAGCCGTCCTTGTTCTGGTAGAGGTTCGCGCGCGTGGTCATCACGTACGGCTCGATCTCGACCTTCAGTTCCTTGCAGTACCCGAGCGCGACGGTGTGGTGGTAGGGAATGCGTCCGGGACCAGCATTCAGATACTGATTCTTCACGTCGCCTTCGAAGCGGCAGGTCTGCTCCCACGTCTCGTTGCCGTGCGTCTCGAAGATCTTGTCGCCGTTGCGGACCGTGTAACTGCGGCCACCGGCGCGATGCTGCGCCTCGAGGATGATGATGTTGTATCCGCTGTTGCGTTTCTTCAGCTCGTACGCGGCGGTGAGTCCGGCGACGCCCGCGCCGAGGATGACGATGGTCTGGCCGTTGCCTGCGCCGTCCGGAATTTGCAGCGGATCGGCGTACGCGGACTCGGGCACGCGCACGATTCCGAGCGCGACCATCGATTCATACACGGCCGCCGCGCCGCCAACGCGTCCAACAGTTTCGAGAAACCGCCTACGGGTCCACTTGCTCATGGAATCCTCCTCGGAGCCGGATGTTGATAGGGATTTCCGGCAGAGTAGCGAAAAAGCCACTACCGATTCAAGAGGGTTGGGAGCGTCGCGTATACAGGAACGCCCACGCGATCAGCACGACCTGCAGCGGAAGCCGGATCAGGAGCGCGGTCGGCCGGAACTCGGGAAAAAGACTCGGATGAAGAGCCATGTGGATATTTGCGGGTGAGACAGCGATCAGCAGCGCGATCAGTCCCCACGCCGCCAGGCGGGAGAAGCGCGGAATGACGAGAAGGATGCCGAGGACGATCTCCGCGATGCCGCTGATGACGACGAGAAGGTGAGCGCCCGGCAGGTACGGCGGAACCATGTTTTCGTAAAACGCCGGGCGGAGAAAGTGGCCGATTCCCGCGGCGACAAAGAAGATGGCCAGGAGCCAGCGGAAAATCTCTTTCACGATCTTCATTCGCTCAGTAGCGCAGCAGCTCGCGCGCGGCTGCGAGAACCTTGGCGCGATCGGGAAGATAGAACGCTTCAAGCGGTGGCGAGTAGGGCGTGGGAACGTCGAGCGCGGCGACGCGCTTGATGGGCGCGTCGAGGTAGTCGAACGCTTTCTCGGCGATGCGCGCGGCGAACTCAGCGCCCGCGCCGCCGGTGAGCGGCGCTTCGTGCAGGATGATGACTCGGTTCGTTTTCGCGACAGAGTTGAGGATCGCTTCTTCGTCGAACGGGAGGATCGATCGCAGATCGATGACCTCGACGGAAACGCCGTCCTTTGCCAGTTCCGCGGCGGCATCGTCGGCGACGTAGATCATCGATCCCCACGTGATGATGGTGAGGTCTTTGCCGCTGCGGCGAATGTTGGCTTTGCCGATCGGAACGATGTAATCGTCAGCCGGCAACTCTTCTTTGATGCGTCGATAGAGAAACTTGTGCTCGATGAAGAGCACCGGATCGTCGTCGCGGATGGCGGCCTTCAGCAATCCCTTGGCGTCGTACGCAGTCCCTGGCGCGACGATCTTCAGCCCGGGGCGATTCATGAACATGGCCTCGGGATTGAGCGAGTGAAACGGTCCACCATGCGTGCCGCCGCCAGCCGGTCCGCGCACGACGATCGGACACGGACTGCCGACGCGATAGCGCGAGGTGGCGGTGAAGTTGACGAGCATGTCGTACGCGCAGGTGATGAAGTCGATGAACTGCATCTCGGCGATGGGACGCATTCCCATCAACGCCGCCCCCGACGCCGCACCGACGATGGCAACCTCGGAGATCGGCGTGTCGATGACGCGCTCGGCCCCGAACTCTTCGATCATGCCGTCGCTGGCCTTGAACGCGCCGCCATACGCGCCGACGTCTTCGCCGATGAGAAACACGCGCGGATCGCGCCGCATCTCTTCGACCATCGCCTCGCGAATGGCGTCGAGGTAGGTGGTCAAGGGCATGCGGGGCTCCACAAGTACGGGTGCACTGCAGCCGCGCGCGGAGGCGCGCTCGACAATGCAGCCCCGCGCTCGGCGCGGGGAACACGAGCGAGGATGACGTTCGTGGCCGCGGAGGCGGCCACTACAAAATGCTCGCGCGGCGCGAGAACTTGTCGCGGCCGCCTCCGCGGCCGCAAATCCGCCGCCACGCCCCAACCCCGCGCAAAGCGCGGGGCTGGATTGTCAAGCGCGCCTCCGCGCGCGACCACAAACGGCCCACTCATCGCTGCTCCTCCCAAAACCCATCCCCTGCGAAGAGGCCCATCGCGGCCTCCTCGGGATTCGGCATCGGCGAGCGCTCGGCTTCGTCGGTGGCGGCGTCGACTTCGCGTTTGGCGCGCGACTGGTTCATTTCGAAATCGGCGGTGGTGGTGATGCCTGCGTCGACGAGCGTTTTTTCGAATCGGACGACGGGATCCTTCGCTGACCACTCTTCGATCAGCGACTGCGGCACGTACGACTGGTTGTCGTGTTCGGCGTGTCCTTTCATCCGGAACGTTTTCGCCTCGATGAGCGTCACGCCACCGCCTGCGCGGGCGCGTTCGACGGCGCGGCGGGTGGCGGCGTACGTGGCGAGGACATCGTTGCCATCCACCGTTTCGCTCGCGCATCCGAACGCGTGCGCTTTGTCGGCCAGCGAGCGGACCGCGCTCTGTTTCGACGTCGGCGTCGAATACGCGTATCCGTTGTTTTCGAGGATGACCACGAGCGGCAGCCGCTGCACCGTCGCGAAATTCATCCCTTCGTAAAACGCGCCGGTGGACGACGCGCCGTCGCCGATGAAGGCCAGACCGACGAGGTTGCGCTTCTGCATGCGGCCGGCGAGCGCGATGCCGGCCATGACCGGGATCATGTCGCCGAGCATCGAGATCTGTCCGATGAATCCGTCGCGCGCGGGATGACCGAAGTGGATGTTCAGCTCACGGCCACGCGTCGGAGAGTCGCCCTTGGCCATGTACTGCTTGACGATGTCCGCGGGCTTCGCGCCGGCGACGAGGATCGATCCCATGTTGCGGATCAGCGGCTGAACGACGTCGCCCATCGCGTAGTCGAGCGCATACGCCGCCGCGACCGATTCACCTTCCTGCCCGAGGGAGCGATAGAGACCACCGATGACTTTCGACTGTCGGAAAAGCGCGACGAGGCGCTCCTCCAACGTCCGCGTCAGCCGGAGAAAGTAGTCGATCTCGAGCAGGTTCTCGCGCGTGAGGCCGTGGTTTTCGAGGGTTGTCGGTGAGGTCATGATTCGCGTAGGCGAGTGGACTAGTGGACTAGTAGATTAGGAACCGCGCACCTGGCACCCCGCGGCAGTTCCTAATCTACTAATCCACTAGTCACTAATCTACTGGTGTATCGAGTGTCCCGCCACGTCCTCGGCGGCTTCCATCATGGCTTCGGAGAGCGTCGGGTGCGCGTGGATGGTCTTGGCGATCGACTCGCTCGTCGCTTCCAGCTCCAGCGCCGCGCAGGCCTCGGCGATCAGCTCCGTCGCTTTCGGACCGACGATATGAACGCCGAGGAGCTCGTCGTATTTTTTGTCTGACACGTACTTCACCATCCCGCCCGCCTCGCCAATGATCTTCGCTTTCGAATTGGCGGTGAAGGGGAACTTGCCGATCTTGACGTCGTACCCGCGTTCCTTCGCTTTCTTTTCCGTGAGGCCGACCGAGGCAACCTCGGGATCGGTGTACGTGGCGTTGGGAACGTGGTCGTAGTTGATGGGACGCGGATCGAGTCCCTTCATGTGCTCGACCGCGAGGATGCCCTCGGCTGAGGCACAGTGCGCGAGGGCGGGGGTGGGAACGATGTCGCCGATGGCGTAGATGTTCGGTTCGCCGGTTCGCATGAGCGGATCGACCTGCACCATGCCGCGTTCGAGTTTGACCTTCGTTCCTTCGAGTCCGCAGTTCTCGGTGACGGCGCGCCGGCCCGTGGCGGAGAGAACGATCTCGACGTCGAACGTCTGCTGCTTACCCTTCGAGCTGACCACGACTTTGACGCCGCCGTCGCCGACTTCGGCCGATTCGACTTTCGCATCGGTCAGGACTTCGATGCCCTTCTTCTTGAAGATGCGCGTGAACTCTTTCGAGATCTCTTCATCCTCGATCGGCAGGAGCATCGGCATCACTTCGACGATGGTGACCTTGGTGCCGAAGCGGGCGAAGATCGAGGCGAATTCGCAGCCGACCGCGCCGGCGCCGATGACGAGCATCGACTTCGGCACTTCGCTGATTTTGAGGATGTGATCGGAGTTGATGATCCGCTTGCCGTCCGCCTTGATGTGCGGCAGGTCCTTCGGAACGGAGCCCATCGCCAGGATGATGTTCTTGGTGTTGAGCTTCTTCCCATCAACGTCAACGATGCCTTTTCCCGCGAGTTTGCCGAAGCCGGTGATGCGCTCGACCTTGTTCTTCTTGAAGAGGAACTCGATGCCTTTCGCGTTCGCATCGACGACGCCTTGCTTGCGCGTTTGGACGACGTTCCAGTCGAGCGTCACGTCGCCGACGGTGATGCCGAACTCTTTCGCCTTCTGAATCTTGGTCCAGATGTCGGCGTTTTCGAGGAGCGATTTTGTGGGGATGCAGCCGCGGTGGAGACACGTGCCGCCGAGGAACGGATCCTTCTCGATGACGGCCACCTTCATGCCGAGTTGCCCGGCCCGGATGCCCGCCACATACCCACCCGGACCGCTGCCGATCACCACCACGTCGTACTGTTGTTCAGCCAAGGAAAACCTCCCGTGTGTAATGCGGCGCGCATTATATGGGTGGGTGTGGGAGGGGAGTGGGGCGTGGGAGATGAGCGTGAGAGTCGAGTACGTCGGTGAATGCCGACGGCTTCACTCCCACGCCCCACCCCCTACACCCCACCCCCCGAGGTGCTACTGCGCCGGCACGTACGTTGGGTCCTGTGTTGCGGCGTCGACTACCGATGCGTAGGAGGTCACGCGGCCGGTGCCGCTGAGCACCTTCACCGTTACTCGGGCGTTGTAGACCGTGCCGAGGCCGAAGCTTTTTAACGCGTCGTTGAGTTGGAGGAACTGGTTGGCGGCGAGCGTGATCTGCGTCTTCGGGGCGACTTTGGAATCGGGCGGGATGGCGGTGATCTCGATCGTGACCGGGCTTCCGTTCGTTTCGACGAAGCCGAGGTTCGTGCGCATCTTGTCGGAGGATTCGAGCTGGAGAAGTTGCAGGACGCGGTTATCACTAAGTCCGACAGACCCGGCCGGCGTCACGGCCGGGATGAACTGGCCGTACGTTCCGTTCGAGGTCTGGTTGTAGGTGCGCGCGGTGACGGTGAGCTTTGAGCTCGACGGCGTCGTCACGAGCAGCGAGCCGAGGGAGTTCGTCAGCGCGAAGAGTTGCTGGAGGGCGCTGTCGACCGGGAACACCTGACCGGCCGGGATCGTGATCTGTTTCGTGCTGCTGGCGGCGGGGCTGCCGGGCTGCGGGAAGTACGTCAGCGTGGCCGTGACCGAAGTCGTCGCCGGGTTGAAGAATCGAATGTCGCTGCGCCAGCTCGCGAATCCATTATTGATGTCCCCCACGCCGGGGACGACATAGCGCGTGGCCGACTCGGCGCCTTTCAGCACCGGGAAAATCATCAGCGGATCGTTGGTGAGGTTGTCGATGACCGAGGCGTAGGCGGTGACCTTGCCGGTGGCGGAGACGACTTCGACTTCGAAGCGGCCATCGGTTAGCGTGATGCCGTTTTCGGCGAGCAGGTTGCGCTGCTGGTGTTCGCCGGGCATCAATGAAATCGGGATGGCCGGCGCGACCTCGACGCCGGCATTGTTGAAGATGTGCACGAGGACGCTGGCCGGTTCGCCGGCGCCTTCGACGATGCCGAAGTTCGTGCGGTATGCGGTTGACTGCGCGATCTGCTGCAGCGAAAGGATGGCTTTCGCCGCTCCGTCGGGCGCCTGTCCGATGAACTGCGAGAACGCGATGGCAGGGATGTACTGGCCGAACGTGCCGGTAGGCGTTGTGTTGTAAGTTCGGCTGGAGGCGACGGTCTGGATGCTGACCGGCCCCGAGAAGTTGCTCTGCGTCGATGTCAGCGGACGGATTTCGAGAACGCCGAGTGCCGTCGCGCCGTCCGAGCCGGTGCCGAAGAAGCTGGTCAGGATGTCGTCGAGCGCCATGGTCGCGCCGGGATCGACCTGGATCGTCGTCGACTGGCCCGACTGCGTGGCGTCGGTATGCGTAAGCGTGAAGTTGAGCTGGTACTTCATCGCCTGCGCCGAGGTGTTGGCGATGCGCACGTCGGATTCGAAGAGAGAGTCGCCGATGCCAACGGCGTGACCGACCGCGGGGATGATCAGCGAGTTCGGCAACGGCGTGTTCTTCCCCTGCGGCGCGACCGGCGTGACGGTGGTGACCGAAACCGGCACGCTGACGGGCGGCGTGTCTTCCGCGCCGACTTTGGCCGAGGCTCCGATCGTGAGGATGAGCGTGGCGGTGTTGGTGCCGAGTTTGAGCGCGGTCGGATCGGAAACGATCGTCAGCGTGACTCCCGCGGGACCGAGCGTACCGGACGCCGGTGTGACGGCAGCCCACGGTTTGTCCGTGCGCGCGGTGAAGGGAACCGCGGGCGTACGGCCGGGGATGAAGATGTTCTGGCGGACAGCGCTGAGAGATCCCGCTTCGACGCTGGTCTGTTTCTGCGGCGTTTCGGGAATGACTGTGACGATGACGACGCGCGAGTACGCTCCGCGCTCGTCGTTGCAGCTGCTGATGGCGCGCACGCGGTAGAGCCATTTCTGCGCTGCGGTTGCGGCGGTGTGGGTGAAGGCGGCGGAGACATCGCTCACGACCTGCGTGGTGGCCGACGAGAAATCGGTGAGCGACGATTCCTGCAGTTCGTAGCTGGTCGCATTCGGTACGGCGTTCCAGCGGACGTTGTAAACGCTTCCTGACGCAACCTGGGCCGGCGCTGTGGCGACGGGACGAGTTGATGTCGCGCATGGCGGCGGCGCGGTGCGAACGGTGAACGTACTCGTTGCGGAGTCGAGGGCCGGACACGATTGGAAGAAGGCCTGGACATGCCAGCGAATCGTTCCCCCCGGCACGCCGATCGTCAACTTGTTGACGGTCGTGGTGCCGATGACACTTTCGTCGTCATCATCGACGGACGCCCACACTTTGTATTCGGTGGCGTTTTTGACGTGTGACCATTCGAAGTGCACCGGCGACGCGAGGCCGGAGGCGTCTTCGGCTGGTGCAAAGAGGATGGGACGGATGTCGTCGCAGTTTGTCTCGGTGACGGTGAAGAATTGATGCTTTGATTCCGCCGGCGGACATCCATTAAAAAACGCAACCACCCACCACTCGTTCTGCCCCTCGGATACCGCTTTGGTTACACCTGTGCGCGTGGTCGTTTCCGCGAGCTCGGTGGGCGAGCTGTCTTTGCTCCGGATGACGACGAGATAGCCGACGGCGTTGCTGACCGGGTTCCAATCGAAATGGACCGGCGAGTCGAGATTCGCCGCTCCGTCCGCGGGAGCCGTCAGCACCGGCGCGTCCGTGACGCAGGTTTGCGCCGGCAGAACAGTGAAGTGTGACTTGACGGAGCGCGTGGTCGGGCATCCATCGAAGATTGCATCGACGCGCCATTCAACGGCGCCGGGGGGTACGAGGTGCGAGATCGACGTGGCGGTCGTTTTCAGTACGTCCATGTCGTTGCCGTTGAGCGTCCAGTGCAGGCGATACTCAGTGGCGTTCGCGACGGCGCTCCAGACAAAGGCGACCGGCGCGGTCATCGTCGTTCCCTCGAGCGGGGAAACGATCTGCGGGCCGGCGGTTGCGCAGCCTGCGGAAGGAATCACGAAGGCCGCTCGTGCGGAGACGACGGCGGGGCAGTTTTCGAAGAGCGTTTCCACGAACCATTGACCGCTGCCTGTGGCCGTCCCGAAGTCGTGCTGCAGTTTCGTGTCTTTCGTGTAGCCGATGTCGGCGAATGGCTCGCCGTTGAGCGAGACCCATACGCGGTACTGGAACGCCGACGAATCCGTCGCGCTCCAATTGAAGGTGATCGGATTCGACGCTTGTGCGCCGCCGATCGGCGAGGTGAGCGTGGCCGCTTTGTGCGTGTCGCAATTTGCCGCCGCGGAAACGGTGAAGCGCCGATGTGCGGAGAAGGTGGAATCGCAGCCATTGGCGAACAACGTTTCGACGTACCACTCGTCGGCGCCGCTCGGTAGCTGCAGTTGCTGCGACGTGGCGCTTGCGGTCAATGAGCGCGCGGCCAAAATCGGCGAGCTGCCGTTGACGGAGATCCAGAGCCGGTAGCCGCTCGCGCCGGTGACGGCGCTCCAAGACAACGTGACCGGCGAGGTGATGGTTGCGCCGTCGGCAGGGGAGTTGAGCGTGGCCGTGGTGCCGCACGTGGCCTGCGTGCCGCTCGTGAATGTCGATTTCGGGGAGACGACATCGGGGCAGCCGGCGAATGTCGTCGCGACCCACCACGTCACGCTGCCGCTCGGAACCAATGTCGTAAGAGTCGTCGACGTCGTGCTGCCGGCCAGATCGCCGGAGTCGTCCCCTTGTGCGATGTACAGCTTGTAGCCGGTTGCGCCACTCACGGGCGTCCATTGGAAGGTGACCGGCGAGGTGAGACCAGTCGCGCCATTGACCGGAGAGAGCAGCGTCGTGGCGTTGCTACTGCAGGCAGACGGCGTGGCCACAGTGAGCGTGAAGACCTTTGAATATGTTGATGTCGGGCAGTCTCCGAACTGCGATTCGACATACCAGGCCACGCTGCCCTGCGGCACCGGGACGGTGATATGCGTTCCGCCGAACTTGCCGAGGACGAATCGCTCCGTGCTGCTGGTTGACCCTGCCGTGAGCCCCCACACGACGTAGTTCGTCGCACCCGGCACAGACGTCCATTCGAACCGGACGGGAGAGGTCAATCCGGTCGAGCCGTTGGCCGGTGCGATTTGCGTCGTGGACTGCGGGTTGCTCGGGCAAACGCCCGCGCTGATGACGTTGAAGTGCGAGTGCGCCGACGCGACCGGGTTGCAGTTGTCGCCACCCGCTTCAACCCACCAGTCGACAGACGCGCCGGCGGGAAGACTGCCCTCATAGTTCGACTCGCGCGTGACCGCAAGGACTGACGCCGCCGCACCATTGATGGAAGTGAACACTTTGTAGAAGGTCGCGCCGGAGACATCGCTCCAATCAAAGCTCACCGGTGTATCGACCGTGCTGTTGTTCGCGGGCTTGCTCAGCGCTGGCGGTGCCGTCGGACAGGCAACCGGCGCGGCGACGGTGAAGCTGAAGACATTGCTGGACGTCTTCGCGGTCGTGCAGTTCGGCGGATAGGCATCGACCGACCAGTAGTAGGTTCCGGCCGGCAGCGCCTGAGAAAATGTAAAGCTCGTCGTATTGCTGTTGACGACCGGGTCGCTGGAGGTCGGCGGGGGCGGGTTCTGCGTGCTGATGTGGAGAAGGTATTTGTCCGCACCGGACGAGGCGGACCACGTCAGGGTCGGCGTCGAACTGGTCGCGCTCTTGTCGGACGGCGCGATGAGGTTGAACGAGCCGGGAGGATTGCAGGCCGCGGCGATGGTCTTGAACGTCGCGCAGCCGCTGGTAGTGACGGGACAGGTGCTGGCCGCCGTTTTTTTCGCCACGACGCGCCATTCGTAGCTCGTGTTCGGCGCGAGTGTTGACGGATTGAAGCTGGTATTGGAGGTTGTGAATTGCCTCGTCCCCGTGCAGGCTCCCGATCCTGCCGTGCCGAGGTAGACGTCGTATTGATTGGCACCGCTGACCGCGCTCCAGGTCAGCGTCGCGGTGGTGAAGACGTTCTGCGCACCATCCGAGGGCGACTGAATGCTTGGCGCGCCCGTCGGGCAGTTGACGGTGAACTGCTTCGTGGCCGACTGCAGCGTGCAATTTGCGAAATTGGCGCGGACGACCCAGTTGTACAGCCCCGAGGAGAGGCCGCCCGCGGGCCCGGTGCACGAGTTTGCGTTCGCGCCGGCCACGGAGCAGATGAGAGTTGAGTTCGCGGTTCCGCTCGTCGCGAAGACGTCGTATCCGGTCACGCCGCTCGTCGTCGACGGCGACCAGCTGAACGTGATCGGCGTGCTCTCGTTCTGATTCGTTCCGATCGGCGACGACGGCACGGGCGCATTGCCTGCCGGACATTGCGCAAACGCGTGGCCGCCGAACGCCGCAAAGGCGCACAGCAATAGTGCAATTCGAGCTTTCATGTCAGTCCTCGGTGGTTGGTTAGACGGCGCGGCGCGATGGGCGTTGACGCGAATGTAACGTGCGGGCCGGTTCTCAACAGGTGACCCTGCTCACGTACTCAGTGATACTTATTGCCGCCAGTGCTGAAAAGCACAACGGCCTCATCGTTGCGTATCTCTCCCTCGGCACGCAACGTCCGCAGCGCCAGCAATGCAGCGCCCGCTTCCGGTCCGGCGTCGAGGCCTTCGCTCGTTCGCAACTCGCGAGCGGCGATTTCGATCTGCGCTTCATCGACTGCAATCGCGCCGCCGTTCGAGTCGCGCAGGGCGCGCAGCATGAGGCGATCGCCGATGGCGCGCGGAACGCGCAGTCCCCAGGCTCCGGTCTGCGGCGACTCCCACTCCGGCGCGGTTTCCAGTCCTTCGTTGAACGCGCGGACGACGGGCGCGCAGCCGCTGGACTGCACGCTGAACATGCGCGGCCGCTCGGAACCGATCCAGCCGAGGCGTTCCATTTCGTCGAAGGCTTTCCACATGCCGATCAGACCTGTGCCGCCGCCGGTCGGATAGAGGATCACGTCGGGAAGCCTGCCGAGGTCTTCGAGCAGTTCGTAGCCCATGATCTTTTTGCCTTCGACGCGATACGGCTCTTTCAGCGTCGAGAGATCGAAGCCGCCGTTCTCGGCGATGTACTGAGCGACGCGTTTGCCCGCATCGGTGATGACGCCGGCCACGAGCTTGACGTGCGCGCCATAGCCGCGGCATTCGTCGACGATCGATTGCGGCGTGTCGCGCGGCATTGCCACGAACACCGGCATTCCCGCGCGCGCGCCATACGCGGAGAGCGCCGCGCCGGCGTTGCCTGCGGTCGGCGCGGCAAGACTGCGCGCGCCGAGGCGCTTGGCCATCGTGACCGCGGCGGCCATCCCGCGCGATTTGAAGGAACGCGTCGGATTCTTCGACTCGTCCTTGATCCAGACGTTGTCGAAGTTCTTCGATTGCAACAGGGGTGTGATGCCTTCGCCGAGAGTAACGATGTCTGCGTCGTCATCGACCGGCAGTAGCTCGCGATACCGCCACATCGTGGCCGGGCGTGTGCGGATTTCATCGCGCAGCGCAGGCGATTTCGCGATGTCGTAACGAACGAGCAGCGGCGCGCCGTCGTTGGGGCAGAGGTTCATCAGCTCGCGAATCGGGAACGTGGCGTCGCAGCGGGAGCAGGCGAGTTGTGCGGGGAAACGGCGTGTAGTCATCGGGGCGAATCGTATGACAACGCGGAAGCGGTCATCGGCCGCCGTCGCGCGCGGAGGCGCGCCCGACAATCCAGCCCCGCGCTTGGCGCGGGGTAACGAGTGCGTATGTGAAAGTTCGTGGCCGCGGAGGCGGCCACTGCAAGCGCTCGCGCCGCGCGAAATTTGTGGCGGCCGCCTCCGCGGCCGCACTTTCCCGGTACGCCTCAACCCCGCGCCGAGCGCGGGGCTGGATTGTCGAGCGCGCCTCCGCGCGCGACGAATCGGTTTTAAAAGAAAAGGGCCGCGGCGGCCCTTCCCGATCGATCGTGTGATGTCTACTGTCTCTTCTTCGAGTCCGCCACCGCTTTGTCGACACCCTTCGAAAACTCGTCCATCGACTTCTTCGCGTCGCCCGGCTTCTCTTCCCACTTCGCCATCTCGGTGGCGATCGCATTGAGCGCTCCGTCGTACTTGGCGATGAGTTGCTGGTTGTAGGCGACGGCGGGGGAGATGTTCGCGGTGGAATCCTTCTTCATCTCGGCGCGCTGCTTGTCGTAGTTGTCGAGCATGTCCTTGTAGACCTTCTTCGTCTGATCGTCCTTGGCCTCGTCGTACGACTTCTTCATCTGGGTGTACGCGCCGTCCATCGATGCACTGGTGGCCTCGGATAGCTTTGACATCATCGCGGCGCTGCTGGCGGCCATGACCTGGCTCTTCACCCAGAGATACTCCTGCGTGTTGTAGCCGAGCTCTTTCGCGGCGCGGATGTCGGCGGTGAGCATGTCGGCCGCCGAGCCCATGGTCTTGAAGCCTTCGATCATGCCGGCGATCGATTTGTCGCCCGCTTTCTTTGCGGCGTCGGCGTGGGCCTGCGCTTCCTTCTTCGCCACCTGCGCGATGGCCTTCTCGTGCTCACGCACCTTGAGGTACATCTGCATCTGCGCGTCGGTCATTTTTCCGTCGGCAGGAGCGTTGTATTTGTCTTTGGAAACGTCCTTCATCAGGTCCATCGTGCCGTGCTTCTCGAGGTCCTGAGAGATCTTCGCTTTGTCGAGTGCTTCCTTCGCTCTGCAGCCCGCGAGGGCCATTGACAGCATGAGTACCGCGGAAAGAATCCGGCGCATTTTGTTCCTCCAAATAAGATGTTCGGCGATTGTAAAGTGAGAGTCGGTTGCTGACAAGTCAGGAGTCGAGACGATGTCGCAGACGCGTGGTGATCTCGCCGAGGTCGCGAAGGACTTCCTCGATCTCGACGCGGTGCTCCTCGCGAACGGAATCGAGCTCCGACTGAAGCGATGTCACCGTTTGTTCGAGAACGGCGATGCGATCATCGGCGGGCGGTTCATCGTCGACCGCAACCATCGCCTCGGCATCCAACTCTTCGACGTCTTCGAAATCGATCGGAATTGGGACGTTTCCCGACATCGTGGCCGGACGTTCGCGCCCTTCGGACAGCAACTGTTCGAGCGAGACCTCTTCCATCCGCTCGTAGCTGCTGTCGATCTGCGACTCCGGGAAGGGGACGGAGTCGGCGAAGGGATTCGGGGCCTCGTCCTCCGGCTCGGCCTCCGCTTTCGCGGCAGGCTTCGTCTTCTCGACCGGAATCGGTTTCCCCTGCAGCCGCGCGTACAAATGCTTGGCGGTGATCCTGGAGACGAGGTTGAACGTCTCCATCACACCCACGCCCTTGATGGCCGCCGCCTCGGTGTACGGATACCCTTCCAGCCCGAGCGCCTCCTGCAACTGCTCGACCGGCAGGGCGCCCGGGAGGTCGCGCTTGTTGAACTGGACGATGACGGGGGTGTCGTTGGGATCGATGTTGTTCTGTTCGAGATTCTCGAGCAGGTTGGCGAAACTCTCGCGCGTCGACTCGACCATCGAAGGCTGCGAGTCCGCCACGAAAACGACCGCGTCGGCCCCTTTCAAGACGAGCTTGCGCGTCTCGTTGTAAAAGACCTGACCAGGCACGGTGTAGAGCTGGATCTTGAGGTTGAACGCTCCGACGCGTCCGATGTCGACCGGCAGCAAATCGAAGAAAAGGGTGCGGTCGGTCTTGGTGGCGAGCGACAGCATCTTCCCCTTCTGCTTCGGGTCGAGCTTGTCGAAGATGACCATGAGGTTGGTCGTTTTTCCACACAGACCAGGACCGTAGTAGACGATCTTGGCGGTCATCTCGCGAGTGGCGTGATTGAAAAGGACCATTGGTATCTCGGGCCGGAAAGTATCGCATGCATAGAATGACCACATGGCCGATGACGCCGACGACGACCCGATCGAAATCCCGATCACGGATACGCTCGACCTCCTCCCGTTCCGCCCCAACGAGATTCGCGACGTCGCCCACGAGTACCTCCTCGAAGCGCACGCCCGCGGCTTCCGCCAGGTGCGGCTGATCCACGGCCGCGGCATCGGCATGCAGCGCGAGAACATCCGCAAGCTGCTCGCATCGCTCGATTTCGTCGAAGTCTTCCAGGATGCAGACGGCAGTGGGGGAGGGTGGGGCGCGACGGTGGTGGTCTTGAAGTAGCGTATTCTTCGGACCCGCACTCAGATATGGCTGACCTCAAATCGATCATTCACTCGCATCCTGAAATCCACAGCGGCGATCCTGTCTTCGTCGGAACGCGTGTGCCTGTACGGACGCTGCTCGACTACATCGAAGGCGGCGACAGTCTGGAAGTCTTTCTCGACAACTTTCCGAGCGTCGGGCGCGAACAGGCTGTGGCATTTCTGGAGGAAGCGGGTCGCGTCGGCATGCATGAGTCGATTCTTGAAGCCGCGGCCGAGCCGCTCGACGCGTCTTCCGACGTTATTGATTGGTGAGTTGGGCTCGCCGGCATGCGAAACGCGCGATCGCGGTGGCTGCCTGGAGTGAACTGGGCGCTGGCTGCACTCACTGTCGCAGCGATCGCGTGGTGCTTTCACATTGCCCGACTAGCCGCTGAAGATGCCGTTCGTACGTATGGTCATAACGTCGATTCGGGCGCGTACGTGTTTCTATTTGCCTTTATTTACCTGGTTCCACCGGCAATTCTCTTCACGCTGGCAGGGCTCGCGTTCTGGCGGTCATGGAGACTTCGCTGGTATCTCGACGGAGCGGTGATTCTCTGGCTTGCGTTCTGCGTTATCCACAAGTTTTGAATCCGCGGCCAGGTCCCCGTTTCCGGTGGTCGCGTCTCTGACGGTCGGGCCCTGCTGGACGTACGCGACGCCCGCCTAAAAACACGCTGCGGTCATCTGCGTCATCTGCGGATGAAACGTCTCTCGATATGATCGAATCGAAATGGCTTCGAATCCGCTAGAGTTCGCGTCCGTATGTCGACCCTTTTTGAAGAGCTGAGCCGCGTCAAGACGTACGAGTACACGGAGGAGGATGTCCGTGGATTCGAGTCGCTGCACGAGGAGATCCGGGCGCTGAAGAAGGAGCGCAATGCGGTCATCGTTGCGCACAATTACTATCGGCCGGAGATTCTGAAGGTCGCTGATTTCGTCGGCGACTCGCTTGAACTGGCGTTGATGGCGTCGAAGGTGAAGGACGCGGACGTCATCGATTTCTGCGGCGTTCACTTCATGGCGGAGACGGCGAAGATCGTCAATCCGTCGCGCACCGTGCTGCTGCCGAATCTTGCTGCCGGATGCCAGCTCGCCGACTCCGCGCCGGCTGAGGATTTGAAAAAGCGGATCGCGGAACTGAAGACCGAGTTTGATGATCTCGCCGTCGTCAGCTACGTCAACACGACCGCGGCGGTGAAGGCGCTTTCGGACGTCATCGTCACGTCGGCGAACGCGGCGAAAGTCGTGCGAACGCTGCCGAACAAGAACATCCTCTTCGTTCCCGATCGCAACCTGGCGCGCCACGTCGCGGAGCAGGTGTCGGAGAAGAACATCATTCCGTGGGAGGGTTTCTGCTACGTCCACCAGCAGATCACGCCCCACGAGATCGCGCGCATCCGTGAGGCCGATCCGGAGATTGAGATTCTGGTCCATCCGGAGTGCCGCGCCGACGTCGCTAAGCTCGCCGACGCAGTCCTCTCCACCTCGGGGATGGTGAAGTACGCGAAGGAGAGGCCGGCCAAGCGCTTCCTCGTCGTCACGGAATGCGGTCTCTCCGATCGCCTGGCGATGGAAGTGCCGGACAAGACGTTCGTCAAAGGCTGCAAGCTCTGCACGTTCATGAAGGTGACGTCGCTCGAAGACGTCCGCGACTCGCTGAGATACATGCGCTACGAGATCGAAGTGCCGGAGGACATTCGCGTGCCCGCCGATCGCGCACTGCAGCGGATGTTCGAAGCGACCGAGGGCGGAACACTTCGCAGCGAGGTATTTCGAAAATGAGAGCAGTCGCCGGAATCGTCCTCGCGCTGATCAGCGCGTTCTTCGTCTTCTACACGTGCCGGTTGCTGTACGTCACGCACTTCATGACCACCGTCAGAGCGAGCGGACAAGGCGCGTACATCGGCCTGGTCGTTTTTCCGTTGATCGCGATTGGCGCGGGTTGGGCGGCGTGGCGGCTGCTGCGGCGCCGGTAAGTCACAGCTCGCGCCGCGAGAGAAACGCGGTTCCGGCCGTTCACAGCGCGTTCCAGGATAGGCGCGATGGAGCGCTGCGCGAGCTTGCGAATCGTCCATCCGCGAGCCAGGCGTTCGCGCTGCAGGATCTCTCCGAAGCGGACTGCGTCAGGATCGGCACGTGTGGATCGCGGCATCGGCCTCAATAATACAACCATGGATTGATTAATGATCGAGATACCCTAATCGTTAGGTCCATGGCCCTATCGAGTAAGGATTTTTACCTCTCAGCAAGGAACTTCCGCTCTTTGGGAGGAGCTTCTTCCTCTTCGAGAGCAAAATTGGCTTCCAAACAAGCATTCTAAGCCTATTCAATAGGTCCATGGAGGTAATAAACAGCATTTTTTGCTTGATCGAGAGGTCCAGGGACCTATGCAGGAGCATTTTTCTCCTTCCGAAGAGGACGCCGACCCTGACCTTGAGCAGAAACGCCCTTCGAAATCGCGTTTCCGACCTCCTAAGAGGCATTCGAAGCCTGTTAAATAGGTCCATGGACTTAGCATAACAGCGTTTTGTGCTTGCGTAGGAGGGCCATGGCCTTCGCGCTGGAGCACTTTTTCCTTCCGAAGAGGACGGCGAGCGTGGCCTTGAGCAGAAATGCCTTTGAAATCGCGTTTCAGGCCTCAGAAAGAGATCAGAGACGTCCAGCGTCGTTGGAAGAGGTTGCGTAGTGCGGGCGTCCGCGTGGGCGAGGACGCCCGCCGGTTCCGTCCGCGAACGCCGCGCGCCTCTTAAGTTAAGTTAAGGCCATTGCGGGTTTACCCGCGGGCTACGGTTCTAGCGCGCGGCTTCGCCGCTGATCGAAGCAACTCGTCCGGTATCCTTCGCGGATTGAAATCAAAAACCTTTACACCCGCCTGGTTCCTGCGCGGACCGCATGCGCAGACGATCTGGGGACGCCTGGCGCGGCCGCGGCAATTGGTGAAGTTTCGCCGCGAGACTCTCACCACTCCCGACGGCGACGAGCTGGTGCTCGATCATCTCGATGCGCCGGTGCGCGATGACCGGTATCGATTCGTCCTGTTGCACGGTCTCGAGGGAAGTACGAACTCCGTCTACATGCAGGGATTGCTCGCCGTCATCGCGCGGCACGGCTTCGCCGCTACGGCGGTGAACTTTCGTTCGTGCGCGCGCGATCCGAATCGCGTCGGGCAATCGATTCCGAATCGGCGTCCGCGTTTCTACCACTCCGGCGAGACAAGCGACTTCGACTTCGTCATCCGCACGTTGCGCGGGCGCGAGCCGAACGTGCGTCTCCTCGCGACTGGTGCCTCGCTCGGCGGCAACGTCGTCCTGAAGTGGTTGGGTGAGCATCCCGGCCAGACAGACATCGCAGCCGCGGCCACATTCTCCGTCCCCTACGATCTCGGCGCCGGCTCGAAACATCTCGAGGACGGTTTGCTGCGCCGGTTTTACGTGAATCGCTTTCTCGCCACGCTGAAAAAGAAGACGAAGTGGCTGGTCGCGCAGTTTCCGGAGATGCGCGAACGCGTCGATCTGAAGGCGGTGATGCGCGCGAAAACGTTTCGCGATATCGACAATTCCGCGACCGCGCCGATCCACGGCTTCCGCGACGCCGACGACTACTACGCCCGCTCCAGCTCCATTCACTTCCTCAGTGCGATCACGACGCCGACACTTTGTCTCAGCGCGGCCGACGATCCGTTTCTGCCGGCCGAGGTGTTGGAGAAGGCAAAAGCGATCGCGTCGCCATCGGTCGAATTTCACATCACCGACTGCGGCGGACACACCGGCTTCGTCGCCGGCAGTGCACCGTGGCGCTGCGAGTATTGGGCTGAGGAGTTAGTGGTCGGATGGCTGGCGGAACAGGCGCGATGACGGCACGGCGCGATCTCATTCTCCGCATCGGCGCCGCGATCTGGGGCTTCGCCATCGCCATTTCGCTGCTGCCGTTCTGGCTCGGCCCCCCGCCGCCCGGCCAGTTGCCGGGATTCGCGACGTCGACGGGCATCGACGCGCGCGCGCCGATGCGGTTCGTGTTGAGCCTGATCCTCGTCCCACTGCTCTGGACGTTCGCGCTCCGTCCGATTCTCAACATCCTCGGCCGCGATGACACGCGCGATTGGGCTCGTAATGCGTTCTCGTGGGCGGCAATCGGCATCCTCTGGTTTGTCATCATCACGCGCAGCCTTGCGTGGGTGCTGCTCGTGCCGGCAGTCGTGCTCGCGGTCGCGCTGGCGCTGCGGAAGATGGATGCGCGCTTCACGCGTCACGACCTGATTCTGTTGCCGGTGCTCGCGACGATGTATCTCGCGCTCCTCGATCTGACGACGCAATCGGTCGATAAGTTGGCGCTGCTGTCGGCGCTGCTTGTGTTTCTCGTTCGCATCGCCATCGTGCCGATCCGGCGCGGAACGGGACTGCCGCCAGCGACGTGCTTCGCACTCGCGCCGCTCGGACTCGCGCTTCAATCGAGTTTCAACTCGTACGACATCCGTCATTTGCCGTGGGCGCCGCTCGCGTTGGCGTTGATCTCGCCGCTGCTCCTTCGCGCGCTCATCCGCGACAGCGACGTGACGCGCAGACGATTTCGCGGCGCGTTGCGCTACGTCGTCTATCCGATCGCGGCATACGCGTATATCAGCGCGACGAGCCAGCTCGCCGCCGAGGGGATGCCGCGCGCCGATCTGTTCGAGGATCAGCAGCATGTCGTGCCGGCGGCGGAGATGTTGCGCGGCGAAAAGGCATATGGCGACATCATCCCTGCACACGGATTCGTGCAGGACGCGCTCGTCGATTACGTCGCCTTCCGCACCGGCCCGGTCACGCTCGGCCGCGCGCTGAAGTTTCGCGGCGTGATTTCGGGAACGATCATCATTGCGCACTACGCGCTGGTCGCTGCCGCCACCGGCTCGCCGGAGGTCGGACTTGCGTCCACCTTCCTGGCCATGCTCCTCGGCACCGCGGGCGGCTCGATCCGCCTGCTGCCTGCGATCGCCACACTGGCGCTGATCGCACTCGCGCTGCGTCGCCGCGATCCGCGCTGGCTGATCGCGGCAGGAGTTGGCGTCGTCGTCTGCATCCTGACCAGTCTCGATCACGGAGCGTACACGTTGATCACGCTGCTGATCGCAGTCCTTCGCTTCCCGGCCGATCGCAAGCGCGCGTTTCTATCCGCCGCGATCGGAGGCGGAGCGGCGTCGATCGTCGCATTCGCGGCGATGGCATTGAACGGCATCGCCGTCAATTTCGTGCGTGTGACGTTATTCGAGATCGCGTCGCTCGGTCCCATCTACACGCTCACCTTTTTCGATGCGCCGGCCGCGCTGCTGCACATCAACAACATCCCCGAGGTCCTCGGCGCGCTGCTCGACAAATCGTCATGGCTCTACGTTTTCTGGCCGGTGATGATGCTGCTCGTCGTCGTCGCGCTGACGTCGCGAACGCCGAAGACGCCGCGCCGGCGCGCTCACCGCGAAGCGTTTCTGATCATCGCCATCTACGGCGTCCTCACGGCGATTTCGTACGCGGAACGCCATCACCTGCTCTGGCTCTTCGTGGCCGCGCCGCTGATCACGATCGCCATCTTCCGAATGATTCGAAGCCGCAATCCGATCGCGCGATCACTCGCTCCGGCGCTGATGATTCTGGCGTTGATGATCGGCCAGCCGACGGCGCACATCGCTATCGTCGGCGCGCTCCGCCGCGCGCGTGGTCCGCTCGATCCCGATTTGCGCGAGCTCGCGCTTCCGCGCGCCCGCGGTGCGCTCACGAAGGACGGCGATGCCGTCGTCATCGACACCGTGCAGCGCTATGCGGCGTCGCATCTGAAGCCGAACGAGACCTGGTTCGACTTCACGAACCGAGGAAATCTCTACTTCCTGCTCGACCGCGATTGCCCGATTCGGCAAGTGGAGGTGGCGTTCTATGAAACCGCCGAACGCCAGCGCGACGTCATCCGCCGCATCGAGCAGAACCCTCGCATCCGCTTCGCCCTCATGCCGCCGGAGCCGAGCGACAACACCGCCGTCGACGGCGTCGCCAATCGACTTCGCGCCCCGCTCGTCTATGCGTACCTGCAAGAGTACTTCACACCCGACCACGACGAAGCGGGTGTGAATTTCTGGCGTAGGAAGTAGACGGCCCATGCCACATCGCACTTGCGCTAGCATCGCGGGATGACTGCTACTGCCGAGACGGCGGCGCGGAAGGCGGGGTTGCTGGCGCGGTTCGCGGCGTTCGTTGCGGAACGGCATCCGCTCGCGTTGCGGCCATCGGTGACCGCGCTCGATATGGCCACCGGCGGCCAATCGATCGATGAAAGAGACGCCGCCACGATCGACGCGTTGCGCGATCCGTTGCGGCGCATCCTCGTGCAGACGCTTACCGATTTTCTTTCGCCGGACGTCAGCGCCGCGCAGAAGTTGCACGGCTCCGTTCCGGAAACGACGCCGGGTGTGACCGTCAGCGAACGGCTGCATCTCGCGGTCAACGAAGTCGTCGAGTCGTGCGACGGTTTCCTGCGGCGCGAGGCGATCGCGGCATCCCTTACGCCCGACGAGAAGCGCGAAATCCTGCGCGGCATGATCCTTACCCGTGCCACCGACAACCGGCTCAAGCAATTTTTCACCGGCGGCGAAGTGCGCTACGGCGCTGCTTCGTTCCAGGGCAAAGGCTTCCGCTCCCTCGGACAGGAAGCGATCTACGCGGCCGCGATCCGGCTGCGCCGCGGCGACGACTTCGCCTCCGACGACGGCTGGCGTGGCGACGTCGTCTCACCGATGATCCGCGACCTCGGCGTCGTGCTGGCGATGCACAACGATCGATCGACCGTGCGCATGGTGCTGAGCGCGCAGATGGGCAAAGCCGGTCCGCCGATGAACGGCAAGGACCTGCACGTCGGTGATTGGGACCGCGGAATCCTGCCGGCGATGGCCCCGCTCGGATCGCCAGCACTGACGATCGCGGGCGTGGCGATGGCGATGAAGATGAGGGAGTGGGCAGTAGGGAGTGGGAAGTGGGAGAAAAAGCCCGCTGACTCGTCCTCCCACCCCCCACTCCCCACTCCCCACACCCCAGTTGCCATCTCCTTCGTCGGCGAAGGCACCACCTCCCTCGGCGAATGGCACGAGGCCATCAACGCCTGCGCCGCGCGCAAGCTGCCGGCGGTTTTCTGCGTGCAGAACAATCAGACCGCGTTGTCGACGACGATCGCGGAGCAGTCCGCCGTTCGCGTGTTCGCCGACAAAGCCCTCGGCTACGGCATTCCTGCGATCACGATCGACGGCACCGACGCTGACGCCATCGCAGCCGCGTTCACGTGGGCGGTCGAGCGCGCACGCGAAGGTCACGGCCCGGCGCTGATCGAGCTCGTGGCGATGCGCATGTGCGGCCATGCCCATCACGACGACATGCTCTACCTCGGCAAGGATCCGCAGTCCTCGTGGACGTATCCGCCACTCGCCGAAACTGGCTACGCGGACCGCGAGCGCTACGAATTCTGGTGCCGCAGAGATCCGATCACGACGTACGCGGCGAGGCTCGAAGCCGAGGGGATCATCGGTGAGGGCGATCTCGAGAAGTTCCAGGGCGAGGCGGAGGCGCTCGTCGAAACGGAAGCGCGCGCGGTCATCGATGCGCCGTGGCCCGATGGTGCGTTGGCGGGCATTGGCGTCGTCGCCGACGAGCCGCGCCGCGTCCACATCGAAGTGCTCGACGAGGAGTGGCGTCATCGCGCGTCGGAAAACATCGCGCTGCCGGCGATTGAAGACGCGCCTGCGTTCGATGCGAAGGGAAAAACATTTCTCGAAGCGGTCATGCTCGGCGTCGGCGATGCCCTTCGCGGCGATCCGCGCACCTTCGTGTATGGCGAAGACGTCGGCGGCAAGTACGGAAACGCGTTCCTCCTTCTCAAGCCGCTGATGAAGGAGTTCGGCGACCGCATCATCAACTCGATCCTCGCGGAAGGCGCGACCCTCGGCGTCTGCACCGGCGCAGCGCTGGCCGGGATGCGGCCGATCGGCGAGATCCAGTTCAACGATTTCGTCGCCACCGGGTTCAATCAACTCGTCAACAACGCCGCCAAGATTCGCTACCGCTGGGGCGGCGCCGTGCCGATGGTCGTGCGAATGCCGTGGGGCGGACTCCGTCACGCCGGTCCGTATCACTCGCAGAATACGGAGGCGTGGTTTTACCGCACACCGGGACTGAAGATTGTGGCGCCGTCGACGCCGCACGATGCACGCGCGTTGATGGCCAGCGCGGTCGCCGATCCCGATCCTGTTCTCTACTACGAGCACATCGCGCTGTATCGCGATCCGAAAGTGAAGCAGCTATTGTCGGATGCGCCGCCGCAACCGATCGCGATCGGAAAAGCCGCGCTGCGCCGCGCCGGCGACGACCTCGCGATCATCTCGTACGGCGCATACGTCCACGCCGGCATGCGCGTGGCAGAAATCCTCGCGAAGGACGGCATCGAATCCTCGGTGCTCGATCTCCGCTCGCTCGCGCCACTCGACCTTGACGCGGTGCTGGCCGTAGCGCGTCATTGCAATCGCGTGCTGATCATCCTCGAAGACACGCGCACCGGCTCGATCGGCGAATCGCTCGCGGCGATCATTCAGGAGGAAGCGTTCGAATACCTCGATGCCCCCATCCGCATTCTCGGCGCGCTCGACACGCCGGTTCCGTACTCGCCACCGCTCGAGGAGGAGTTCCTGGCGAGTGATGCGCGGATCGAGAGGGCCGCGAGGTTGGTGGTGGGTTACTGAGGGAGACGCTCGAGTTCGTCGATATCGCGTAAATCGTTGGGCCGTCCAGCCGCGCGCTTCGAAGCAATGAGGTCATCCCGTCCGAGAAACGGGAACTCTCTGTCCTTGACGACCACGGTCAAGCGTCGATGCCATGACCCTTCGAACTCGACGCCTGCCGGTGAAGTAAGAAGATCAATGCGCGCGGGATCAACGCCGATCTGGCAAATCGTTCCGGGTGTGTAAAGGTCATCGATAGTGAGTTGCTCCAGTGGCGCACCGAATTCCGCCAATGCACGCCAAACGCGCGCCGCATTCTGCGGCGTCGGTCTGACCCATATGTCGAGATCTTTCGTCGCGCGGGCGTAACCGTGTGCGGCAAGCGCGTGCGCGCCGATGACGAGATAGTCAGCGCCCGCGTCGGATAACGCGGACAACATCTCGACGAAATGCCGGTTCATCGTCTGAGCCACTTTGCCACATCCACAGTGCTTTCGAGATTTCCCACGTCAGCGCCATTCGCTCGCCGGGAGTCATCCGGAGCACTTCTTCATCGAACTCCGGTTCCTCGCCCATCTTGTACTTCCGCAGGGTCACTCCCGGCCGCGCCATAGAGCGAATCATATCCCGCGGTAGACGCGCCGAACCCATGCCGCATCCTCTTCGCTGAGCCCTTCCCCGGCCGCTGCTGCGGCGGCATCGACCTGCTTCGGATTGCGCTGGCCGAGGAGGACGGTGGCGGTGGGGTTGTCGGCGAGGAGGGTGCCGGTGAGGGCGTGCAGAACCGGTTCGGGATGGTCGGGGAAGCGGCGGGCCATCTCATCGCGGGCGTAGCGCATGCGTGCGAGAAACTTCGGATCGCGGAACTCGGCGATCGTGCTGCGGAAGTCGCCGACGGGGAAACTCTGCGGCTCGTCATATTTGCCGAGAAGCAGGCCGTGTTTGAGCGGGGAGAAAAAGGCAACGCCGAGATCGTGCGCCTCGACCCAGGCTTTCAGGCCGCTTGATTCGTAGTCGTCATTGATGATGTTGCGGAACGGCTGCACGACGTCGGGGTCGACGCGATCGATGAACCTCATGATCTTGCGCGCGTCCCAATCGGAAAGGCCGATGAAGCGGATCTTTCCTTCGTCGCGGAAGCGGCGCATGTTCGCAAGAGCGTCGTCGAAGTACTCGTCGTTCGGACCGAAATCGCAGTGGTGGAAGTAGTAGAGATCGATGACGTCCGTCTCCAGATCGCGCAGGGAAATCTCGCACTGTTCGCGCATGTACGTTGGATCGTAGAAGTGATCGGCGCCGCCTCGCTGAAACCCGAACTTCGACGCGAGGAAGATGTCGTTTCGCGGCACGCCCTCGGCGAATGCCTGGCCGATGAGCTGCTCCGCATGTCCGTGACCGTAGGCATCGGCAGTGTCCCAGTGCGTGATCCCCTGCCGATGCGCTTCGACGAGCGCAGCCTTCGCCAGCTGATCGTCGTGGCCGCTCCAACCGACGGAAAACCCGCCGCCCATGCCCGGACCGCCGTGTCCCCACGTACCCAGACTGATGGCCGGAACCTGAGCGTTCGTGCGGCCGAAACGGAGCGTGCGCATGGGACGAGTAGATTAGTCGATTGGTGGATTAGTAGAATAGTAGATTAGTGGTCGGTAGTCAGAGATCAGTGGATCAGTAGCGGATCAACAGCAGCCCCTAATCTACTAATCGACTAATCCACTAATCTACTGACTCTATGTCCTGCGTCTTCTGCAACGATCCGCGCGTCGCGGGCGAGGTGCTGCTCGAGGACGATCGCGTGCTCGTGATCCTGCACAACGATCGGGCAGTGCGCGGACATGCGATGGTCGTGTGGAAAGCGCATGTAGAGAATGTCGCGGATCTGACGAGCGAGGAATCCGCGCACTTCGCGGCCGTGCATCATCGCGCCGAGCGCGCGTTGCTCGCGGCGACCGGCGCGGATCGCGCCGTCCTGTTCAAGCTCGGCATCGCCACGCCGCATCTGCACCTCCACATCTATCCGGTGAGCGCGGCGCTCGATCGAGCGGCGGTGATGGAGATCGTCGACGGGCGTGTGCGCGATGCGTTCGACCAGACGTTGATCGACGACCTTCGCGAACGGCTTGCTTGACAAGGCGCATCGGACTGAATGAGCATTCATTCACATGGCCCGGCAAGCATCGACGATCCCTCCTCCGACTGAAACCGCCCGCGGCACCACCAAGCGCGAACGCATCCTCCGCGCGGCCATCGAAGTCTTCGCGCTGAACGGCTACTTCAACGCCAAGGTGTCGGAAATCGCCAAATCGGCCGGCGTCGCGGACGGCACGATTTACCTCTACTTCGATGGGAAGGAAGATCTGCTCGTCACGATCTTCCGCGAGCACACGCGCAACTACCTGCAGTCGCTGGAGCGCGAGCTGGCGCATGTGCGCCGTCCCGAGGAGCGGATACGAATTGCCATCCGGCACCACCTGGAGGCGCTGGGACGCGACCGCTCGCTGGCCATCGTGGCGCAGGTGGAGCTGCGGCACAGCCTGAAATTCATGAGCCTTCTCTCGCAGCAGGAAGTGGCCGACTACCTCAACATGCTGCGCAAGATGATCGAGCACGGACAATCGGACGGCAGCTTCCGCCGCACCATCCATCCGCAGCTTGGCGCGAAGGCAGTCTTCGGAATCCTCGACGAGATGGTGACCTCGTGGATCCTCTCGGAGAAAGAGTACGACCTCGCCGCGAGTGCGGATCAGATCGCCGATCTGGTGTTGACCGGACTGCTGTAGGTCAAGCGCTCAGAGCTCCCGGAACCGGGCCGGACACAGGCGTGATTTTCACCAGCAGTCGAATAAGCCGGCAATGATTTTTGACTACTGTCAAAAACGCCCGTACGCTTGTTGCTCGCTATGACCCCGAAATCGAGATATCTCTCCGCGCAGATTCGGGCCGACTTAAGACGCAAGATGGTGTTCGTTGCCGGACCGCGGCAGGTTGGCAAGACTACGATCGCGCTATCTCTTCCCGGCGCATCCAGGGGCTATCTGAATTGGGATGTCTCGGAACACCGCGAGCGTATTCTCAACAACGAGCTTCCGGCCGGGAAACTGTGGGTCTTCGATGAGCTGCACAAATATCGACGCTGGCGAAACTATCTGAAGGGGATCTTCGACAGCCGCCCGCTCGGCCAGAAAATTATGGTCACCGGCAGCGGAAGACTTGACCTGTATCGATTTGGCGGCGACTCGCTGCAGGGGCGCTACCACCTGCTTCATTTGCATCCTTTCTCGGTCGCGGAACAGGAAATCGACGATCGTGACGGGTTCCAACAGCTTCTCCGTCTCGGCGGTTTTCCTGAGCCGTTTCTTGGAGGCAATGAAATTCAGGCCCGGCGCTGGTCACGCGAGTACCGCACGCGGCTGATCCGTGAGGACGTCGTGTCTCTCGAACGTATCCAGGACCTCGGTCATCTCGAGCTTCTCATGCTGCGCCTTCCGGATCTCGTGGGATCGCCGTTGTCGATCAATGCTCTGCGCGAAGACCTGCAGATCAGCCACAAGGCCTTGTCCTCATGGATTCAAGCCCTGGAAAGACTCTATGCCGTGTTCCGTCTCGCTCCGTTCGGAGCGCCTCGCATTCGAGCCGTGAAGAAGGAGCAGAAGCATT
Organism: Thermoanaerobaculia bacterium; assembly: GCA_035996815.1. Taxonomy (GTDB): domain Bacteria; phylum Acidobacteriota; class Thermoanaerobaculia; order Gp7-AA8; family Gp7-AA8; genus JADGNZ01. Next base: position 102,409 of record DASYJF010000122.1, read on the forward strand.
ACCACTTCGACTGGTCCGTGGTGCCGGAGGAGTCCGCGCGGTTCGAGAATCTGGTGGCATCACATCTTCTGAAGTGGGTCCACTTCGAACAAGACACGAAAGGCCGCGATCTCGAGCTTCGCTACTTCCGGGACGTTGATGGCCGCGAGGTCGATTTCGTCGTGACCGAACGATCAAAACCTGTTCTTCTCGTCGAGTGCAAATGGGCGGATACCGCCATCGACAAGAGCCTCCGCTATCTGAAAGCGAAGTTTCCCGATGCCGAGGCGTGGCAGTTATCAGCGACCGGAACGAAGGACTATCAGAACGCCGAGGGGATTCGTGTGGCGCACGCACTGACCCTCTTGAAGACGCTCGTGTGAAGCTCCTTGGTTGAAGCGGACGCCCTGCAGCTCACCGCATCGCGGCGCGCAGCGCATTGCGGCCGCAGAGCTCCGCGGTCGTCGCTTCATCGAGGAAACGTTCGATGACGATGTCGCGGCCGAACACGGCGATCGAATACTCCGCGACGGCGACCGGCGCAGCAGTAAGCGGTTCGTAGACAAGGTCACCGTCACACGCAACGTAGTGTGTCGTCCACGTCGGGCCTTTGCGGCCGGCCAGACGAACCGGCGTGAGCGGTCCGTGGAAAACGCCGAATGCGACCTGCTGCACATCGCGCAGCCGCGCGATCCACGGTTTCTTTCCCTCGGCCAGCAGCAACTCCGCAACGCGGCAAGCGTGCGTCACACAATCGGCGGGATAACCGTCATCGAGCGATGCTGAAATCTCGCGGAGATAGTCGACTGCGCGGAGCATCACTCGATTTTAGTATCGTCGCAAAGTGCCACAGGACGAGACTCTCCACCGGATCATCGACTTCATCCGCTCCATCGGGATCAAAGTCAACGAAGGAGCGATGACGCGCGAGACGCTCGTCCCCGGAATGGACATCGTCCGCGGCACTCTGCTGATCGACGAGACGATGATGTGCAAGCCCGCGGACCTCCTCCACGAAGCCGCTCACATCGCACTGACTGCTCCCTCGGCTCGCAACGCGCTCGACGGAACCGCCGACACTTCTCCGGCCGAAGAGGTTTCGGCCATCGCCTGGACCTGGGCGGCGTCGCGGCACCTCCACATCGATCCTGCCGAGACCTTTCACGTTGACGTCATCAGCGGCAACGGTCCGACGCTCCTCGAAAACTTTCTGGAACGACGTTACGTCGGCGTGCCGATGCTGCAGTACTGGGGACTGACCGTCGAACCCAAGAATGCCGCCCTTAGGGAAGTCGATCCCTATCCGCACATGCTGCGATGGCTCCGAGGGTGAGCGCAGCGCTTTCCGCAGATACGGATAGAACACTCTCCATCTTCAGAGTATGATTCGCGGACCTCGGCAAGAGGTTCCCAAAAAATCAGTCCACGGTTCGTTCTGCCCAAACGACGAAAGGGGTTCCCATGACTCACAGCGTGAAGTCGCGACTGCTCGTATTTTTTCTGTTTATTCTCCTGCTCGTTGCTGCTGTTCCGGCAGCGGCTGACGTCACCGTCGGCGGCACCGTCAACTTCTCGTCTCTGGACGGGTCGGCGCAGGACGACGATCACACCGTCAACGGCGTTTTCACCGTCAACGGCAACCTCACGATTTCAGGAATCGTGAATTGCAATGACAGCGTCTTCTCGATCACCTGCTCGATGAAGTTCGTCAGCAGTGGGAACTTCGAGATGACCGCTGGCAGCGGCCTGTTCGCCGAGGATCGCATCGGCACGGGCAATGGCGGCGACGTCACGATCCAGGCGGGCGGGAACGTCACGCTGGACGGACCGATGGGCATACTCAGCGGCGCGAAAATCTCCACCTCACGGAGCATCGGTGCGCTGCCGGGCCAGCACGCCGGCGCGATCACCGTTACGTCAGGCGGGACGACCAATTTGCAGGCGGGAACGAGCGTTTCCGCTGCCGCCGGTGACGGTACCGCCGGCATCATCAACATCACATCCCAAGGCGTTGCCACGATCGGTGGCCTGGTCGCATCCGGACCGGGAGCGACGGTGAACAACGCCACGAAATACACAGGAGAAATCCTGACGGGCGGTCTGCCCACCAGCAAAGGTGGATCGATCACCATCAAGTCCAATACGCACACCCAGCCGGCGCTCACGGTGACCGGCGACGCGATCATCGTCGTCCAGGGCGGCATTCCCGGCGGCGGCACGCTCACTCTGGAAGGTTGCGATCTTCGGATCAACGGACTGGTCGCCTCCACCTCGCGCGACGGTTCAGGCGCGCGCGTCGACATCCGATCCGGAACGAGCATCACGGTCGACGGACGCGACGTGAGCCACAGCGGCCCGACGCCGGGACGGTTCGGTGTCGTCCGCGCCGACTCGACGTTCCAGGGAACCACCGGCGCGATGCAGGCCGACCTCTTCGCCGCGAACGACATCACGATTCTCGGCCCTGACCAGACACAGGCGGTCTTCGGCGTCAATTCAAACGGCGGCAACCTGGTTCACGATCTGTCGGGCGCCGTGCGGTTGATCTCGACCAACGGCAGCGTCACCGCCAGCGCGAACGCCATCTCCGCATCCGGAGCGAGCCTCGGCGATCGCGGCGGCAGCATCACCGTCGCAAGCAAGAACGCGGCAACTCTCAACGGCGCAACGATCAAGGCAAGTGGCGATACCGGTCTCGATCCTTTCCGCCGCGGCGGCTCGATCAACGTCCGTTCCTACTCATCCGCCGTGATTTGGCAGGTCGGCGTCGGCGACGTCCGCCCCGTCGGCAGCGCCTCTGGCCTTCCGGCCGCGCAGCAGGGAACGATCACGCTGACGTATTGCACCACCATCTCGACCACCGGTACCGTTTTCCCAACGAACGGCGCTCCGGTCGGACTCTTCCCGACGATCGCGCAGAGCTGTTCGCCTGCCGCGCCGTCGCTCCCGGCCGGAGAGCCGGTGCTCCCGACGTGTAACCGTCCGCCGGTTGCGGCCAATGACAACTACACCGTTGCCGAGGGCGGCACGCTCAATGTGCCCGCGCCGGGCGTGTTGACGAACGACTCCGATCCGGATGGCGATCCGATCACCGCGGTCCTGGTCACCGGACCGGCGCATGCGTCGTCCTTCGCGTTGAATGCGAACGGCTCGTTCACCTACGTCCACGACGGCAGCGAGACGACCTCGGACAGCTTCACGTATCGCGCGTCCGACGGCTCGTCTACCTCGAACCTGGCCACGGTCAGCATCAACGTCACGCCGGTCAACGACGTGCCGGTCGCGCACAACGACACGGCCACGGTCGCCGAGGGCGGCACGATCAACATGGCCGCTCCGGGAGTGCTGGCGAACGATACCGATCCTGACGGACCGAGTGCGCTGACAGCGATTCTCGTTACTGGTCCGGCGCACGCGTCATCGTTCACGCTGAATCCGAACGGCTCGTACATCTACGTTCACGACGGCAGCGAGACGACGTCGGACAGCTTCACGTACAAAGCAAGCGACAGCGTGGCCACGTCGAACACCGCCACGGTTTCGATCACCATCACGCCGGTCAACGACGCGCCGGTCGCGAACAACGACACGTACAGCGTGGCGGAGGGCGGAACGCTGAATCAGTCCGCGCCGGGTGTGCTCGGAAACGATACCGATTCCGATTCGCCCACGCTGACCGCAGTGCTGGTCTCCGGACCTTCGCACGCGTCATCGTTCGCGCTGAATGCGAATGGCTCATTCAGCTACGTCCATGACGGAAGCGAGACGACCTCAGACAGCTTCACCTATCGCGCAAACGACGGATCGCTGAACTCCAACGTCGCCACCGTCAACATCGCTGTCACGCCGGTCAACGACGCTCCTGTCGCCGTCAACGACGGTCCGTACAACGTGCCGGAAGGCGGAACGCTGAACATCGCCTCGCCCGGTGTACTGGCGAACGACACGGACGCCGACTCGCCGACCCTTACCGCCGTGCTGGTCTCCGGACCGACCCACGCGTCGTCGTTCGCGCTGAATGCGAACGGGTCATTCACGTATGTCCACGACGGCAGCGAAACGACCACCGATTCGTTCACGTACCGCGCGAACGACGGCTCGCTCAACTCGAACGTCGCCACGGTCAGCATCACGATCACACCGGTCAACGATGCGCCGGTCGCGAACAACGACGCGTACTCGGTAGCCGAGGGCGGGACGCTGAATACGCCGGCTCCGGGCGTGCTCGGGAATGACACCGACTCCGATTCGCCGGCACTGACCGCAGCACTCGTCAGCGGACCGGCGCATGCGTCATCGTTTGCGTTGAACGCCAACGGCTCGTTCACGTACGTCCACGACGGCAGCGAGACGACCACCGATTCGTTCACGTACCGCGCGAACGACGGCTCGCAGAATTCGAACATCGCCACCGTCACGATCACCATCTCACCGGTCAACGACGCGCCGGTCGCGGTCAACGACGCATACGCCGTCAACGAAGGCGGCACGATCAACGCCGTCGCGCCGGGCGTGCTCGGCAACGACACCGATGCCGACTCCCCGACGCTCACCGCTGTCCTCGTCAGCGGTCCGACGCATGCCGCGTCGTTCGCGCTGAACGCGGATGGCTCGTTCACCTACGTTCACGACGGCAGCGAGACGACCTCGGATGTCTTCACGTACAAAGCCAGCGACGGCACGACGTTCTCGAACATATCCACCGTCACCATTACCATCACGGCGGTCAATGACGCGCCGGTGGTCACCGCGGGCGGCACATTGACGTTCACCGAAGGCGATCCGGCCACCGTGATCGATAACTCGATCACGATCTCCGACAACGATTCGCCGAACCTCACCGGCGCAACGGTGGCGATCACAGGCAACTACGCCACTGGCCAGGACGTCCTCGGATTCACGAACACGGCGAACATCACCGGCACGTTCAACGCCGGCACCGGCGTGCTGACGCTGACCGGCACCGACACGGTGGCCAACTACCAAGCCGCGCTGCGCAGCGTTACGTTCAACAACACCTCGACGAATCCGTCAACGCTGCAGCGGACGGTGACGTGGCAGGTCGATGACGGCGGAGGCGTGAACAACCTCAGCGCTCCAGTGACGTCAACGATCAACGTCGTCTCGACCAACAGCGCCCCGGTCCTCGCGAACGGATCGACGCTCACCTACACGGAGAATGATCCGGCCACGGTCATCAACTCAGTCATCACCGTCAGCGACTCCGATTCGGCGAACCTGACCGGCGCCACGGTGCAGATCACCAGCGGCTACAACAGCGCGCAGGACGTCCTCTCCTTCACGCCGTTTGGCGGCATCAGTGGCAGCTTCAACTCCGGCACCGGTACGCTGACTCTCAGCGGCTCGTCCTCGGTCGCGAACTACCAGACCGCGCTGCGCAATGTGAAGTACACAAATACCTCGGAAGATCCGACCACGGCCTCGCGCACGGTGGTCTTCCAGGTCACCGACGGCACGGACGCGAGCAACACGATCAACAGCACCATCAACGTCACCGCCGTCAACGACCCGCCGACAGCGACCGCATTCAGCGGACTGCCGGCGCAGGCAGGCATCCCCATCACCTACCCGACCGGCAAGCTTGGCGGCACGGACGTCGAATCAGGAACGACCGTCACCGTCGATACCACGCCGATCAACCTCGTCAACGGCTCGGTCACGCTCAACGCGAATGGCAGCTTCACTTTCACGCCGACGCCGCAGTCGGCCGGCGGAACGGCCTCGTTCCAGTATCGCGTCGCCGATAACGGCAACCCGGCCCCGGGCGTGAACAGCGGCTACGTGACCGTATCGTTCAACGTGGCCGGTCCGGCCATCTACTTCGTCAAAGCATCGGGCACGGGCAACTGCACGCTCGGCAATGAGTGCACGCTGACGACGGCGCTCGCATTCGGGGCAGCCAGCGGCAACATCTTCATCAGCGACGCGGCCACGCACACGAATGGCCCGATCACCCTCAACACGGGCGGCTCGATCATCGGCCAGGGCGTCGTCGCGCCGAGCTTCGACTCGTTCTTCGGCATCGTCGCTCCGGCGCAGGGAACACTAGCCCCGCGTCCGCTCGTCAATCAGGCCCGTCCGACGATCCTCAACTCGCCGATCACCCTCGGCACGAACTCCAAAGCCGCCGGCTTCAACATGAGCAACAACTCCGGCGACACGCTCATCGCATCGTCGAAGACGGGCCTCCTGGTGAAGGACATGGACATCACCAGCACCGCCGGCAGCGGCACGTCTGCCATTCACTTCACCAACTCGACCAGTGCTTCGACCGTTGCGTTCGGCAACGTCTCGACGACCTCGGGCGACGCCGTGACGATCGCCACGAGCGGCGCGACGAACTTCTCGTTCGCCACCGTCTCGTCCACGACCGGAAAAGCGGTCGGCATCACCACCGCGACCGGCGCATTCGGCTTCACGAAGATCAGCTCAAACGGTGCAGCGAAGGGCATCACCGTGAACGGCCTGACCGGCGCCGGCAGCTTCACCGTCAACGGCACGGGCGGTTTGTGCGACGCGACGCACATCGGTGCTGGTGACTGCACCGGCGGCACGATTCAGAACGGTACCGACCGCGGTGCCGAATTCGTGAACGCCGCAAACGTCACGCTGAAGAATATGTACTTCAACAACGCCACCACGACCGACGGCAGCGTCAGCGGCTGCAGCAATTCGGTCGCCATCGGCAACGTCACCTGCAACGCGCCGGTTTATCTGAACGGTGTTGCCGGCGGGACGACACTCGACCGCCTCTTCGTCAGCGGCTCCACGCAGACAGGCATCAACGCTACCGGCGTAAACGGGCTGACGCTCTCCAATTCCGAGGTTCAGAACGTCGGCAACGGCGCGAATGAGGTCGCCATCAGCCTTCTGAACAACAGCGGCACAATCGCGATCACGGGCAGCAACATTCACAACAACGACAGTTCCGGAACCGGAATGCTGTACGCGGAAAACAACACGGGCACGATGACGCTCAACGTTTCCGGCTCCACCTTCAATAAGGCCGCGTCGTCCGGCGGCGGCGTATTCGCCATCGCCAGTCTCGGAGCCAACATGACCGTGAACGTCCAGTCGTCGACGTTCGGCGATGCCATCGCGGCGAACGGGCTGTTCGCGAACGGAGTCACGATCACGGCAGGTGGTACCTCCACGATGAACGCCACGATCAACGCCTCGTCGTTCCAGAACACGAACGGAATCAGCGTCAACTCGACCGGCGGCGCGATGACCTACACCATCACGAACAACACGCCGATTCAGAACAAGACGAACGGCTCCAACGGCATCACGTTCGGCAAGACAGGCGGCAGCGGTTCGGTCAGCGGTACCGTGTCAGGTAACGCCATCACCAAGGCCGACTGCGGAAACTGCAACGGAATGCGCATCAACGCGTTCGGCGCGGGCACCTTCGCCGCCACCGTCACCGGCAACAGCATCCAGCACGTCGATGGCGACGGCATCCTCTTCGTGAGTGGCCAGGGATCAGTCAGCAGCAACGTCATTGTCCAGAGCAACAGCATCAGCAACCCGGACAACTCTGACGGCTTCGCGATCGACGCGATCACCGGAACTCAGGGCGGCGACAATCCGTGCGCGGTGCTCACCGTCGGCGGTGCCGGATCGCTTGCGAACAGCGTCAGCGGCGTCTGGTTCTCACAGAGCGGCCCGCCGAATTTCCGCATCAACATCGAAGAAGACCTCGGCAATATCAAGATCAACGGGTACACGAGCGGCGCGATCGAAGACTTCATCTCCGCGAACAACCCGTCCGTCAGCTCCGGCGACATCCTGATTCAGGGCGCAGTGAGCGGCGGCAGCACCTGCCCGTAGCGGTTTCCATCGGGTATCGGGCCTCGGCCCGATACCCGATTCTTCAGGCAGCAGGAAACGCGTCGAGCAGCTCCCCAATCTGTTGCTCCGTGCCGACGTCGAATCGCTCGTAGCACATACCAACGTGCCCGAACGGTTCCGGCGATCGCAAACAGATCGTCTCGTCGGCCAGCGGAGTCACAAGCGTCACGGCTTCCCGCGATCCTGCAGGCACCGCGGAGATGATGCGTGATGGATTCAGCCGGCGCACCACCTGAATCGCCGAACGCATCGTTCCGCCGGTGCGCAAGCCGTTGTCGACCAGCAGCACGGTCTTGCCCTCGACGCTCAAAGCCGGCCTGGAGCCGCGGCATGCGTGCTCACGCGCCGCAAACGCCGTCAGCGCATCGGCCACGAAGATCTCTTCGATCGATTGCGGGGCGTGCGCTGTGATTGCCGTCAGCTCGTCATCAAGGACGAGGGTCCCGGCCACACGTCCGGCGCACACTGGTGGATCCGGGAGGCGTTGCATCATCGGCCGGAGCAGGACGAGGTCAAGCGGCAACTCCAGCGTGCGTGCGACTTCCAGCGCCAGCGTCACGCCTCCGCGGACGATGCCGAGGACGATGGTGTTTGAAGCGCGGTGGTAGGACTGCAGCGCGGCAGCGAGAGCCACTCCCCCGCTGCGAAGATCGGTGTATTTCATGCGGACGATTCTACCGTCGCATCGCGGCTGGCGGCTTCAGGTACCGCAGGCGTAACTGGGCGTCATCGAACGCGAGCGGGTCGTAGCCAAGCGTTCGCGCGACGGTCACGACCTCCGGATGCCGCTCGATGAGAAGTGGATCGCACGGATTCGCCAGAAAGCGAAACTTGTCCACTGGCGGCAGGACTTCGACCTCCGAATCGAGTCCTGCGAACGCGAGCAATTCCTCGAGTCGTGCTCCGCGCCAGAGCTCCTCGATCTGCACACGCATCCACGGGACGCCCGCTTCGCTCTCAAGCCGCAGCGCCAAGGCGTTGACCTCCGTCCAGTAGAAGAGCGCTTTCTCGTACGGCGTCATCGCCGGCCAGCGGTCCCGGAAGGACGCGAACTGGACGCCTTCATCGAACGGCGAGAGCAGTACGCGCTCCGGCAGATGCGGCGCGAGCGGAGGGCAGTACGCGCGCTGCGTCAGCCATGACCACGCAGTCGGGACAGGATGCCGGACGAGGTGAATGACGCGGACGCACCCGGCGAAGCGTTCGATCAGATACGGCAGAGAACTCCAGAGCGGATGCCCGCACTCAATAAACGGCTTTACCGCGATCGTCCGGTCGATTTCTTCTACGTGCTCGACCAACGCCTCGACGAGCTCGGGATCGAGATGTTGGGGAGACTTCGCGGCGAGCATCTGGCGTGACGGATAGTCCCCGCCGAGGGGCTCGTGAGTGACGACCGAGCCGTCGCCTGCGGCACGTCGGAACACCTCGGCCAGCCACTGCGTGCCGCAGCGCCCCGTAGAAATTACAAACGTAGCTCCGTTCAAAGCTTTCCCTCTCTTCTTCGATCGTATCGCAGGAACTTATCGGCGCCAGCGGACGCTCTCCTGTGCGATCATCTCGGGTCCGGTCCGACAGACTTTCCCGTCAACGAGGATTCCGCAATGCCCGACCTTTCAACGGTGACGCACGAGTACTTTCAATCGCTTCTTGAACAAACGTTTTCCGTGACTACGGACGGTCAGACGATCGCGCTCAAAGTCGTCGACGTCCGCACGCTCCCTCCCCCCAAACGCCGTACCTTGAGCGGAAGGCTCGTCGACGCCGAAGCGATGCGGCTACCGTTTAGCGTTGTTTTCCGCAGCGAAGGGCAACTGGGTCTGCGGCAGGGAACCTACGACATGGTGGCGTCCGATGGCGGCGATCCACTCCCCATCTTCATCGTGCCGCTGGGGTTTGAAGACAACGGCGTGGTCTACGAAGCGATCTTTACGTGAGCGCTTCCCTGTCGTCCACCGCGGCGGGCGTCCATACCATTCGATAGTAGACGCCGTTCTCGTCGACGGGGACGAAGCCGAGGCGCGTATAGAGATGCATGGCGGGGTTGAAGCGCTCGACGTGGATCACTACGCGCCTACCCGTGGCCTGTCCCTCCGCCAGGATCTCCTGCATGAGAAGGGTTCCCAGCCCGATCCGGCGAACCTCCGGAACGAGAGCGATATCGACGACGCAGATCTCGTCGGGCAAGCGGTCGATGTAGATCCGCCCAATCGCCTTCCCTTCCCGTTCGATTACGTTGAACGCGCAATCGGGGTAGTACTGCTCGTAGTGCACCCACTGCGCATTGAACTGCATCTCGAGGAACTCCGCCTTCTGCTCGGGGGTCCACGGCACTACAGACATCTCGTCCGCCCGGGTGCTCGCGTACACGTATGCGAGAAAGGGGCGATCGGCGTCGGTCTTGGGTCGGTAAATGATTCCGGAGGGTGGCATGGTAAGGCTCTCTCACAAAGAAGGGGCGCGGCAGGATGCCGCGCCCCTCGGGAGCAAAAGGTCGAATGGTGATTACTACCCGCGGGGAGGGAAGACACCCTGCATGGCGATGCAGAAGTTCACGATCAGATACGGCATCATGTTGTTGTGCGGCAGCGAGCTGCCGGCGATGCCCAACGTCTGAAAATTCATCTGCGCGAGAGACGTGGTTGTCTGTGTATAGACGTTGCCGCCTTGGGATTTGGCCAGAATCTGGTCAGGAGCCGGCGTGGGATTGAGGCCGTTCTTCGTGGAATTGCCCATCATGGTGTGGCTGTGAATTGGTATCTCCGTCTGAATGAGCGTAATGAACTCGCTTCCGGACTGCTCGCCGATGAAGCGATCGGAGAGACCGGGGCCCTGTCCCTGACTGATCGGGACACTGCCTTCGAGGTTGGGAAGCGCGAACGTTGACTTTCCGTCGCCACCATAGAACGTGCCCAGCAGCGAGAAGAGGGCGGTGTTCTGCGAGATCGGCAGGAGCTGCCCGTTGCACTGCGCCCACCCCTTCGGAGCGAAGTTAAACCCGAACATCCGGATTTCTGCGACAAATGGATTTGACATTCTCTTTCTCCTCTAGTTCTGAGTGGGGAAGACGCCGAACAGGCTGAGGATGAACGAGAGCACCAGGAACGGCTGCATGTTCTCGTGGGGCTGGTTCCCCCCTACCTGCGAAATGGCCGTAGCGAACATATTGGTAATCGGTGAGCCCAACGCGTAGAACGTCGTTTGCGCCGATTGCCCGGGGACATTGCCCGTTGGCAGAGCCGAATTACCAACGGCCGTCGAGGCCAGGAATGAGTGATTGTGCAGGGGCATTGAATTGGCGGTTATGGTCACGCTTTCGACGCCGCCCTGTTCGCCGATCTGGTAGTTCTGAGAAATCCCGGGGCCCTGTCCCTGGTGCACGGGAACACGTCCCTGCAGATCGGGGATACCGAACGTTTCCTGTCCGTCTCCCCCGTATGTCGTTCCGATCAAGTTGAAAAGCGTGTCGTTCTGTGAAATAGGCATGAGCTGACCGCTGCAGAACGCCCAGCCCGCCGGAGCAAAACTGCCCGCGAAGATCCGGATCTCGCCGATATAGGGCTCTCCCATATTTATCTCTCCTTCTCGTTAATTCTGGGACGGGAAAATGCCCTGAAGGGCGATGATGAAACCGAGGACCAGAAAGGGCTGCCGGTTCTCATGAGGCTGACTGCCGCCAGTATTAGAGATCGTCGCCGGCGCGAGCGTCGTCAGACTTGTGAATGACGACTGATACGGCTGACTGCCATTTTTGGCGAACACAGCGCCGGTCGGACTGAACGCATCGCCATCAACCGTGGGCGCGCAACTCACGAAGTGGTTGTGCGCCGGCATCTCGCTCTGCGTCAACGTGTGAAACTCTTGCCCGCCGGCCTGGCCTTGAGTAAAGCCCGAGCCGATGTGCGCAGCGACCCGTCCTCGGAAGTCAGGCAGAGCAAACGTCGTCTGGCCGTTACCGCCGTACATCGTTCCAAGCAGCGAAAAGAGCGCCTGGTTCTGGTTGATCGGCAAGAACTGCCCATTGCAGTACGCCCAACCTTTGGGGGAGTAGTTCCAACTGATGATCTTGACTTCACCCATGAATGGTTGTGACATCTATCCTCCTTCTCTCTCTAACAATCGCCGAGCTATCAGGGGCAAGTAGTGCCGCTGACAATAGGGATTACGCTCTGATCGAGGATCTGTGCGGAGCTTACACTGGGATTGCGTGCAGACATATAGGTCGGGGTCGGGCTCACATAGCTGGGCATCTTCAGGGCGCCCTTCTCATTGTCAAAATTCATCGACCACCCTGCTGCTGTGGGAGCACCGTTTGCCTGCGAGAACCACACGCCGCTGATGGTGTTGGCGAGCGCTCCTGCGCCGCCAATGTTCAGTACGGTGCACGGGTTATCGCCAGCTTGCGTGCCGTTCGTTGCATCGATGGCAAAGCCCGACAACGTGCCCACCGGACCGCTGATCGTGTTGCTCTGGATCACCACGTTGTTCGTCGTTGAGCCCTGACCGATCGCCACGAGAATGCCCTCGTTCACGGTTGAGATCGTGTTGCCGGTGATCGTCGCATTGGACGAACCGCCCGCACCGAATCCATTGAATCTCATGCCGGCGCAGTTCCCGCAGTCGGCCTTGGTGATGACGTTGCCGGTGACGGTGCTCGTCACCGCGCTCGATCCGCTGCCTTTACCAAACGTGATGCCGTTCGAGCCGTTCGTCTTGTTCTGGATGGGGTTGTTGTTCGTGATGTTGTAGGTAACCGTGGCCGCGCCCGAGCCACCCGAACCGGCGCTGATACCGTTCGTGTTGACGAACGACGAGCCGTTGATCGTGCAATTGAATGTCGAGTTGTCGTTCCCCGCGGCAGTCACCCCGTTCGAGAAGAGACCGTTGCCCGCAGCGACATCGCCGAACGTCGATGTCTGAATGTTCACGGTCATGTTCGCCGAGTTGTACGACGCGGCGTTGATGCCGCCGCTGTTGACCGTGCCCTTGTTGAAGGTCGAGCTGGTCACGTTGAGCGTCATCGTACCCACGCCGTTTTCGACGAACAGCATGCCTGTGCCGCCGTTGTCGTTGTTGTGCAGATTGAGGGCGGTGATTCCGACCGTGCCCGTGTTGTTGATGAGAGTCACGGCCGCCTCGTTTGCGGCAAGGGTCGTGTTCTCGACCTCGGTATTCGTAAGGGTCATTCCGTTCACGCCGGTGCCGGCGATGCCCATCTGATGGGTGCCGTTAATGAAGATGCGATCGAGAAACACATCGGTGGTTCCGCCGTTGCCGTCCGTCACACCGTTGAAGTAGATGGCGGCGCTGCAGCCGGTGGTGCCGACGGCGAACGCCGTCTTACAGGTACCGGCACCGGCAGAGGTCTGCGCGGTATTGAGGAAGAGCATGTTTTTCAGAGTGACCTTGCCGGCATTCACAAACTCGACACCGCGAGATGAACCGCCCTGAATCGTTCCGCCAGTGCAGTCCGTTCCAGTGACGTGCCCCGCGTCGCAAAGACCGCCGGTGCCGTTGACCGTGAAGGTGCCACCGGCAGCGGCGTTATTGAACGACACGCCCTTATTTGCGCCGTTGGTGCTGATCTTCGTGAAGATGAAATCGCCGGTGACGGTCGTCAGAGACACTGCTGTGCCGGTCGCCGTGGAGACTGTACCGACCGTGAAGTCGGTGCCGCCGCTGTTCGTAATGGCCATACCGATGCCGGAGCCTGATCCCGTGATCGTGCTGAACGTCTCGGTTGAGCCGCCCGTCACACCGTTCCAGTTGATGCCGGTACCGCTGGCGCTAACGGTGATGGTGTTGCCGGCGTTGGTGACATTGACCGTGCCGCCAGTCGTGGCATTGAAGGCAACGCCGCTGGTGGTGGTGAGAGTCAGGGCGCCGCTGAAGTTGACCGTGCCGCCGGAGTTGGTGAGATCGATGGCGTTGCCTGTGCTCGTGCTGCCGGTAATCGCGCCGCTGAACGTCGTCGTGCCGCCGCTCTTGGCGTTGATGTTGACGGCGTTGGCAGCGTTGTTGTTCTTGGTGATCGTGCCGGCGTAGGTCACGTTGGCGGTGCTGGTGTCCTCGTTGTAGGCGACGCCGGTCGGATTGTTGATCGACGTTCCGCTCGAGAAGCTGAACGTTCCACCCGATCCGTTGATGATGTCGACGCCCGCGTCGCCGCCGTTCAGCGAGTTCGTGGTGCCGTTGAAGTTGTAGGTGCCGTCTGCGTTGTCGAACTGCAGACCGAGGCCGTTGGTGGCGGTGACGTTGGCGCCGAAGGTCAGCGTGCCGGTGTGGCCGGCTGCGACGCTTACCAGAGGCTGCGCGGCGGTGGCCTGACTGACCGTGCCGTTATCCGTGACGCTGACCGAGCCGCCGGAGACGAGGAATGCCGCTCCGGTGGCACCGGAGATCGAGCCGGCCGAAATCGTCAGCGTGCCGCCGGTGACCGTCGTGAGCGCGACTCCGTTCACGCCGCCCGCCGCAGTGAGATTGCTGAGCGTACCGGCGCCAAGGGCGACGCCAGTTAGCGAGAGAGCGGAGGCGCTTGAGTCGATCGAATCGGTACCGGAGAAGTTGATCGTGCCGCCGCCGGTTGCCGAGAATGCGGTGACGGCGCCGGTGAAGATCGACATGGTGCCGCTGAAGTTGATCGTGGCCCCGCTGTTGGTCGTCAGCGTTACGGCCGTGCTGGCCATGCGCGAGCCGCTGGTACCGAGGGTCTGCGTACCGCTGAAGGTGAACGTGCCACCCGTGGAGTTTTGAATGCGGATGCCCGTTCCGGCCAATACGCCTGCGCCGCCGAGTGTTCCGGTGGAGAAGGTGATCGTGCCGCCGCTGCGGCCGGTGGTGGCACCAATGTCGACCAGGAAGCCGGTCGACGTGATGCTGCCGCCGTAGGTCATGCTGGCGCTGCCGCCGTCGACCTTGAATCCTGCGCCGGTTGCACCGGCGAGACTGCCCGTCGTGGCCGCCCATCCGGTTCCGCTGATGCTGGTCAGGACCACGCCGTTGGTGCCGCCGGTCGAGCTCAGGTTGGCGAAGGTTCCGTTGAGCGCTCCAGTAGTGAGGTTGAGGGCCGTAACGCCCGAGACGTTGACGCTGGCGCCAATCGTCAGGGTGCCGAAGTTTGTGGTGTTGGTGATGCCCGTCGTCGGGCCGGTGATCGTGATGTTGGCCAGCGTAAGGCTCGTCGACAACCCCTGCAGCGAGATGCCGGTGGTGCCGTTCGTGATCGTGCCGCCGTTGACGGTGACCAGACCGGTGACGTTGGTAAGAGCGATGGCCGTGGTGGCGCCGGTAGTAGTGACCGTATCGAAGTCGACGCCGGTGCCGCCGACGGTCATCCCGTTCAGGTTCAGGCCGTTCGCGGCCGCTCCGGTGGTGATATTGGCAGTGCCAGAGACGTTCAGCGTGCCGCCACCAGTGGCGCCAAATCCGGTGCCCGTGGTCGTGGTGATGTTGAGCGTGCCGCTGAAGTTGATCGTGGAGTTGGTATTGGACGTCAGCGTCACGGCTTGGTTCGTGGTCGTGTTCAACGTCTGCGTGCCGGTGAAGGTGACGATCGGGGTACCGGACACCGGGCTGCTGACGCTGATCCCTGTACCGTTGTCGGTGATGGCTGCGCCGATGGTGATCGTGCCGGTGCTGATCCGGGCAGAAATGGCCACGCTGCGCTGTCCGGCGTTCGCGGTGATCGTGTTGGTGTTGTCGACGTCGACCGCCGCTCCGCCGCCGATGATCTGCAGGCCGATCCCGTTTCCGCTGATCGTGGAGTTGGTGATCGTTACGGCAGCGCTGTTGTTCAGGACGATTCCGTTTGTCACGTTGTTCTGGACGATCAGCGTGTCACCGGTGAACGTGCCGCTGTTGATGCCCGTGATTCCGTCGCGTGTGGCACCGGTCACCGTCACGCCCTTGACCGTATTGTTCCCGCCGTTGGCGAGTGTGATGGCATCGCTGACTGCAGCGGTGTTGGTGATTTTCGGGCTGGCTCCGGCCGCCTTGAGGGTAACGGTGTTGACCACAAGAGCCACGCCTTCGCCGATGAGCTGCTGGTTCGCCTTGAGGGTGATGCCGGCGGTATGGCCGCTGGTGGTGTTGTTGCCGTTGTAGACATAGATGATGTCGCCGGCAGCCGAGGCGGTCTGCGCGGCGACCAGGGTGTTGAACGGCAGATGCGAGCGGCCGTCGCCGGCGCCGCCGTCGTTCTTCACGAACCAGACACGGTTGGCGAGCGTGAGGGTGACCGTGGCCGGAGCCGAGGTCACGCCGTTGCTGACGGCCGTGTAGGTGAATGTGTCGCTGGCGATGGCCGCAGCGTGGACGGCCGGCGTGTAGATGAAGGTTCCGTCCGCGGCGATCGTGACGCTGCCGCCGCCGGTCGTGGAGAACGTGCCGGGGGTGGCTGTGACGCCGCCGCTCGGAAGGTCATTCGTGAGGATGTTGCCGACGGCACCGACGAACGGCGTGGCCGGGCTGGCGGTCGCGCCGCCGGTGATGACGAACTGCACGTTGTCGATGATGTGGCTGGCCGCCGGATAGGAGTCATTCAACGCTGCCGGAGCGATCGAGATCGAGAACGACTGCGAGCCGGTGCAGAGGCTGGCACTGTCTGTCGCTGTGACGGTGAAGGTGAAGACACCCGTCGCCGTCGGCGTACCACTGATCGCGCCGGCGCCCGAAAGCGACAGGCCGGTCGGCAGAGAGCCGGACGTCACGGCGAAGGTGTAGGTGCTGGCGGGAGTCGCGGTCACGCTCTGGCCGGTGTAGGCGGTGTTGAAGATGCCGGCCGGGAACGAGCCGCCGCCGTTGCGGGCGACGGTGATGGGCGGGCAGGTCACGGTGAGCGTGTAGATCGCGCCGGTGCCGGAGCAGCCGTTGGTGTCGGTCGCGGTGACGGTGATCGAGAACGAGCCGAGTTGCGTCGTCGTGCCGGTCAGGTGACCGGTCGCCGTGTTGAGGGTGATGCCGGTGGGCAGCGTGCCGGTCTCGCTCCAGGTCGCCGTGCCGAGGATGCCGGTGGCGGTGAAGGCCTGGTCGAAGGCCACGCCGGCCTGGACGCTGCTGACGCCCGGGTTCGTGACGGTGATGGTCTGGCAGTTGATCGTGAGCGTGTACGGCGTCGAGCCACTGCAGCCGTTCGCGTCTGTGGCAGTGACGGTGATCGGGAACGAGCCGGTCTGGCTGGTCGTGCCGAACAACGCGCCGGTCGAGGTGTTGATGGTGATTCCTGCCGGCAGCGCGCCGGTTTCCGACCAGGTGATCGTGCCGTTGCCTCCGGTCTGCGTGAAGGTCTGGCTGAACGGAGTGCCGGCCGTGCCAGAGGTGACTCCCGGCGGCGTCACGGTGAGCACGTTGCAGCTGATGACCAGCGTGTAGGTGGCGCCGGTACCGGTGCAGCCGTTTGAGTCCGTAGCGGTGACGACGATCGGGAAGGAGCCCGATTGCGTCGGCGTACCGTCGAGGATTCCGGTGGCCGAGTGCAGCGTGAGTCCCGTCGGAAGCGTGCTGGCCGTCGTGTACGAGGCCGTGCCGAGGATGCCGGATGAGGTGAAGGTCTGGCTGAACGGCGAGGCCACCGTGCCGGTCGTCGTGGCCGGATTCGTGACCGTGATGGCGTTGCAGGCGATGGTGAGGTTGTAGGTCGCGCTCGTGCCGGTGCAGCTGTTCGAGTCGGTCACGGTGACGACGATCGGGAACGTGCCGTGCTGCGTGGTAACGCCGGAAAGGACGCCGGCGGCCGAGAGCGAGAAGCCGGACGGGAGCGTCGAGGCAGTGCTGAACGTGGCCGTGCCGTGTGCGCCGCTCTGCGTGAAGTTCTGGCTGAAGGCGGTGCCCGCGGTGCCGGTGGTCGTGGCCGGGTTGGTGACGGTGATGGTCTGGCAGTTGATGGTCAGGGTGTAAATCGGGCTGTTCGTGCCCGTGCAGCTGTTCGAGTCGGTGACGGTGACGGTGATCGAGAAGGGTCCCTTGACCGTCGGCGTGCCGGAGAGGACGCCGGCCGTGGAGAGCGACAGCCCTGCCGGCAGCGTGCTGGCCGTCGTGAATGTGGCCGTGCCGTGCGCGCCGGTCTGGGTAAAGGTCTGGCTGAACGGCGCGTCCACCGTGCCGGTGTTGACGCCCGGGTTGGTGACGGTGATGGTCTGGCAGTTGATGGTCAGCGTGTACGGCGAGCTGCCGGAGCAGCCATTCGTATCCGTCGCGGTCACGGTGATCGAGAAGGAGCCAGTGACGGTCGGCGTGCCGGAGAGAACGCCTGTAGCGGAGTTGAGCGTGATACCCGCCGGCAGCGCGCCGGTCTCGCTCCACGTCACCGTGCCGAGAATGCCCGTCTTGGTGAAGGTCTGGCTAAAGGGGGCGTCGACCGTGCCGGTGTTGACGCCGGGGTTGGTGACGGTGATGGTCTGGCAGTTGATGGTCAGCGTGTAGGTCGCGCCGGTGCCGCTGCAGCCGTTGCTGTCGGTCGCGGTGACGGTGATCGGGAACGAGCCGGCCGCGTTGGTCGTGCCGGACAGGACGCCGGTCGCGGAGTTGAGCGTGATGCCGGCCGGCAGCGTGCCGGTCTTGGACCAGGTGATCGTTCCCTGTCCGCCGGTCTGCGTGAAGGTCTGGCTGAAGGCGACGCCGGAGGTTCCAGAGCTGACGCCCGGGTTGGTGACCGTGATGGTCGGGCAGGTGATCGTCAACGTGTACGACGGGTTCGTCCCGGTGCAGCCGTTGGAATCGGTGACCGTGACGACGATCGGGAAGGCGCCGCTACCGCTCGGCGTGCCGGAGAGCGTGCCGTTCGCTGCGAGCGTCAGACCGGTCGGAAGCGTCGAGGACGTGGTGAAGGTGGCCGTGCCGATGGCGCCGGTCTGCGTGAAGTTGATCGAAAGCGGAACACCGGCCGGACTGCTGGTCGTGGCCGGATTGCCGACGGTGATGGTCTGGCAATTGATGACCAGGTTGTACGTCGCGCTCGTGCCGGTACAGCCGTTCGAATCAGTCACCGTGACCACGATCGAGAATGGGCCCGACTGCGTCGGCGTGCCGGAGAGAACGCCGGCGCTCGAAAGCGTGAGACCGGTGGGCAGCGTGCTGGCCGTGGTGAAGGTGGCCGTACCGTTGGCGCCTGTCTGCGTGAACGTCTCGCTGAACCCAGCGGATACCGTACCGGTCGTGTTGACCGGGTTGGTCACGGTGATGGTCTGGCAGTTGATGACCAGGTTGTAGGTCGCGCCAACGCCGGTACAGCCGTTGCCGTCGGTGACCTTGACCGTGATCGGGAACGAGCCGATCACGGTCGGCGTGCCGGAAAGAACGCCGGCGCTGGAAAGCGTGAGCCCGGCCGGGAGCGAGCCGCTGTTGAGCGAGAACGTCGCGCCGCCGATCGCGCCGGACTGCGTGAAGGTCTGGTTGAAGGCCACCTGAATCGTGCCGGTGGTCGTGGCCGGATTGGTGACATTGATGGTCTGGCAACCGATGACGAGCGTGTAGGTCGCGCCGATGCCGGTGCAGTTGTTGCCGTCCGTGACCTTGACCGTGATCGGGAACGAACCGGTCTGCGTCGGAGTACCGGAGAGGAGACCTGCCGCGGAAAGCGTCAGTCCTGCCGGCAGCGAGCCGCTGTTGAGCGAGAAGGTCGAGCCGCCGATCGAACCCGACTGCGAGAACGACTGGCTGAACGGCGTGCCGGCGGTGCCGGTCGTCGTGGCGGGGTTGGTGACGGTGATGGTCTGGCAGCCGATGACCAGCGTGTAGGTCGCGCCGTCGCCGGAGCAGCTGTTCGAGTCGGTAGCGCGGATGATCAGCGGGAACGAACCGGTCTGCGTCGGCGTGCCGTCGAGAACGCCGGTCGACGAATGGAAGGTCATGCCCGTCGGCAGCGTCCCGCTGAAGATTGCGAAGGTGGTTGTGCCGATGCCGCCGGTCTGCGTGAAGGTCTGGCTGAAGGCGGTTCCGGCCGTACCGGTGGTTGTGGCCGGGTTGGTGACAGTGATGGTCTGGCAATTGATGACCAGGTTGTACGTCGCGCCAATGCCGGTGCAGCCGTTGCCATCGGTCACCTTCACGGTGATCGGGAACGGGCCGGTTTGCGTCGGCGTGCCGGAGAGGACACCTGCGGCGGACAGTGTCAGGCCGGCCGGCAACGTGCCGCTGTTGAGCGAGAAGGTTGCGCCGCCCGAGGCGTTGGTCTGCGTGAAGGTCTGGCTGAAGGCCGTGCCGGCCACACCGCTGGTGGTCGCCGGATTCGTGACCGTGATGGTCTGGCAGCCGATGGTCAGCGTGTACGTCGGGCCGTTGGCCGAGCAGCCGTTGGCGTCGACGGCGTGGACAGTGATCGGGAAGGAACCGATCTGGGTCGGTGTGCCGGAGAGGACGCCCGCGCTTGAGAGCGTGATACCGGTCGGAAGCGTGCCGCTGTTGAGCGTGAACGTCACCGCGCCGATGCTGTTGGTCGTGGTGAAGTTCTGGCTGAACGCGACGTTGACCGTGCCGCTGTTCGTGGCCGGATTGTTGACGGTGATGGTCTGACAGCCGATGGTCAGCGTGTAGGTGGCGCTGATGCCGAAGCAGCCGTTGGCGTCAGTCGCTTTGACGGTGATCGGGAAGCTGCCGGTCTGCGTCGGCGTACCGGAGAGGACGCCCGCACTCGAAAGCGTCAGGCCCGTTGGCAGCGTACCGCTATTGATTGTGAACGCCGCCGTACCGATGGCCGCCGGAGCGGTGAAGGACTGGCTGAAGGCGGTGTTGACCGTGCCCGTGTTCGTGGCCGGATTGTTGACCGTGATGGTCTGACAGGCGATGGTCAGGTTGTACGTCGCGCCGTTGCCAAAGCAGCCATTCGCGTCCGTGGCCTTGACCACGATCGGGAAACTGCCCGTCTGCGTCGGCGTGCCGGAGAGGACGCCCGCGGACGACAGCGTCAGGCCGGTGGGCAGCGTCGAGGCGGTGGAGAACGTCACCGCGCCGATGGTGTTGCCAGCGGTGAAGGTCTGGCTGAATGCCGCGGCGGCGACACCTGTGTTCGTGGCCGGATTCGTGACGGTGATGGTCTGGCAGCCGATGGTCAGGTTGTAGGTCGGGCTGACGCCAACGCAGCCCTGGCCGTCAGTGACTCTGACAGTGATCGGGAAGCTGCCCGTCTGCGTCGGCGTGCCGGAGAGGACGCCCGCGCCGGAAAGCGATAGGCCGGCAGGCAGCGTGCCGCTGTTGAGCGCGAACGTCGCGCCGCCGACGGCTCCACTCTGCGTGAAGGTCTGGCTGAAGGCCGTGGTGGCAGTCCCCGTCGAGGTGGCTGGATTGTTGACCGTCACCGGGTGGCAGGCGATGACCAGGTTATAGGTCGGACCGACTGCGGTGCAGCCGCCCACGTCCGTCACCTTCACGGTGATCGGGAAGGTGCCGCTGCCCGTCGGCGTCCCGGAGAGAACGCCTCCGGTGGAGAGCGCCAGGCCCGGGGGCAACGTTCCGCTGTTGAGCGTGAACGTGACGGGCGGAGTACCGCCGTTCTGCGTGAAGGTCTGACTGAATGGCGTCCCGGCCGTACCGGTGGTGACCGCCGGGTTCACAACAAACACGCCCGGGCAGGTGACCGTCAGCGTGAAGTTCTGCGACGAATTGTGCGGCTTGTTCTTATCGGCGTGGAAGACCAGTGCGTAATCACCGGAGGTGTTCGCGGCCGGAGTGCCCGACAGAACGCCCGTGCCGTCGCCATTGTCGTGGAACGTGACGCCGGCCGGCAGGTCGCCGGTGACGCTCAGCTCCGGAGTGGGCTTTCCCGTGACGGTGACCAGGAAGGTGTTCGGCTGTCCATCGATGAACGTGACGTTGTTGGCGCTGGTGAAGGTGTACGGATGCGTGCCCGGAAGGTCGATCGTGACCGTGGCCACATTCGAGGAGAGCGTCGTTCCGACGGCGACGTAGTGAAACTGATCCTGCGAGGCGAGCGAGCCGTCGTGGATGTAGACGAAGCCGCCATTCGGCGCGAGCGCCAGCGTTCCGTGCTGGGTCGTGTCGACGAGCGAGGCCGTGATCGGCTGGTTGTTTGGATTGTCGTTGTTCAGGACGCCGAGCGTGGCCACCGTCAACGTGCCGCCGAGGGTGCTTACGGCGTAGTTGTCGTCATGCGCGGTCGGCGCAGCGGGGTTGGTGTGAATCTGAAAATTGAAGAAGAGATCGTGCAGCCCGGCGTACGCACCGGCGCTGATGAAGCGCCATACCGGCGGCGCGGCAGTGCCGTTGGCCAGCGGAACGTTGCCCGCCCAGTCGGAGCTGAGACCGTCGAGCAGGATGTTGCGCGGCAGCGTCGGCGTGACGGCGCGGTCGCGCCCGGCGTGCGGCATGATGATGTCGCCGCCGCCCCATGACCACGGAGTGAGTAGAACGTCCGACGACAGGCCCGAGCTCGCGGTGAAGACGAAGCGCGGCGTCCCGATGTTGTCCATGGTCAGGACGTCGAGACCCATGTGCGATTCAACGAAGACGTCACCGATCGGCGACACACCCACATTCCAGCCGCCGTCAACGGCAGTCGGCGAGCTGAATTGGTTCAGCACCGGATTCACGCAGGTCTGCCGCGTCACCGCGGTCACGGTGCCGGTCGATCCGGTTACCGATCCTGCGGTGGTGATCATCACGTCGATGCCGCTGACGATGCCTCCGGGCGTGACCACGTTGCAGCCGCTGCCTCGGTTGTTGTCCGTATCGATCAACGTTTTTACGTCGAACGTGGCGGCCGAAGCAGCGAAGGGAACACCGAGCGTGAGAACGAGCGAACAGAAGCGAATCGCCTTGCGAAACGAAGTCATCGTAGAAGGTCCTTGACGTGAGATCCGGGAACGTTTGTCAATCGTGTGGAAGCAGCAATCGCTGCCACCAAGCCTGGGGGGGTGAAATGGACGAGAGGAATGATAGCAGTTAAGTACGCGTGTCCAAGCATTTTTATTCAGTGGACCTAACCGGCCAACGATGGAAACTGTGTGCGCGCCGGCGAACCCGCTCCGAATCGGAGCGTTCTACCCTGAGAGGCTGTGCAGGAGTCCCGCAGCGTTGAACGGTTGCGCGCGGAGGCGCGCTCGACAATCCAGCCCGGCGCTCAGCGCTGGGTTGTGGGCGCGCGCACGAATCGGCGGCCGCGGAGGCGGCCGCCACAGAGTCTCGCGCAGGGCGAGCATTGTAGTGGGCGCCTCCGCGCCCACGGCGTTCGTTCGCAATCGGGTTCCCCGCGCTGAGCGCGGGCTGGATTGTTGAGCGCGCCCGCCGCGCGCAACCAGAAACCCTCGCCGAGCGAGGACGCCTTTGGGTTGCGCGGGAAAGCCCTCGGCGGATGGTCTCCGAGGTACCAGCGTTTCGATCGCGTACACTCCGCGGTACGCCATTCGCAACGTGCGGCGTGACCGCTCATTCCGGCACTGGCCGGATTGCAATGCCCGACAACAATCCCCATCCGCTCCATCTCGTCGGCGGGGGCCGCGACGCGTCCAACGCGGAGACGGAACTGCATCGGCTCCGCGCCGAGATCGAAGCGCGCAACCGGCAGGAAACAGCGATCGCCGAGCTCGGGCAGGCCGCGCTCACCGGCGTCGAGCCTCTGATCATCCTCGGCCAGGCCTGTGCGCTCCTGGAGATCACGCTCGGCGTCGACCACGCGCGCGCTCTCGAGATCCGCGATGGACGCGTTTTCGTCGCGGCCTCGATCGGCTCCAACGCGACGTTCGTCAACTGCAATCAGGACAACGAGGAGAACGAGTCGATCGCGATGTACGCCGCGGTGGCCGGTGCGCCGGTGGTGTTCGAGGACATCGAGCATGAGACGAGGTTCAAGTCGTCGCATCTCCGCAACTTTCACGGCGTGCGGGGCGGTGCGGCCGTGGTCATCCCGACCGCGTCCGGCGTCTTCGGAGTGCTCGTCGCCTACTCCAGCGTCCAGCGCACGTTCGCGGACTACGAAGTCGCATTCCTCAAATCGGCGGCCAATCTCCTCGGCGAAGCTGTCGAGCGTTCGAACACGGAGCAGGCGCTGCGCAAGTCGGAGTCAAGGCTCAAGCAGCTCATCGCGTCGACGTTGGATGTCGTCTTCACCATCGACCGCGGCGGCATCGTCATCGAGTGGAATCCGCAGGCGGAAGCGACCTTCGGCTTCCGCGCGAATGCGGTGGTCGGCCGGCCGCTCCCGCCGGACCTGAGGGAGCTTTTCGACTCTGCCCTGGCAAGCACGACCCGCCGCCTCGAGACAACTGGCCGCCGCGCGAACGGCGAAGAGTTCCCGGTCGAGGTGACCATCGATCGCGTCGGCCGTGGCGACGATCAGACGTTCACCGCCTTTCTGCGCGACATCTCCGAGCGCAAACGTTCGCAACTCGAATTGGAAAATCGCGAGCAACGTTTCCGTGCGCTGGTGGAGAAGAGCTGGAGCGGCGTGGCGCTGCTCAGCGCCGACCTCGCCTTCTGCTATACCGGGGCATCGACCGAACGTCTCCTCGGCTACACAGAAGACGATCTTGCCGGCACGAGCTTCCTCGGCTACGTCCACCCGCGCGAGCGTGAGATTTTGCGCGAGGTTCTCGGCGCGCTGGCTGCCGGATCGTCAAACGAGTCGCATGCCGAGTTGCGTTTCCGCCATCGCAGCGGCATCTGGATCTGGCTGGAGGCGTTCGCGCAAAACCTGCTGCACGAGCCGAGCGTCGGCGCGATCGTGCTCAACTACCGGGACGTCACCCAACGGAAAGCGACGGAAAAGCAACTCGAATATCAGGCCTACTACGATGCGCTGACCGGACTTCCGAACCGGCTGCTCTTCCGCGACCGCGTCGTCAACGCCATCGCGCAGGCGCAGCGAAACCGCCGCGGCGTAGCGGTGATGTATCTCGATCTCGATCACTTCAAACTCGTCAATGACGGTCTCGGTCACTCGCTCGGCGACGCGCTGTTGTCGGAAGTCGCGGCGCGTCTGCAAAGCTGCGTCCGCGCGTCGGACACGATCTCGCGCCTCGGTGGCGACGAGTTCACGATCCTGCTGATCGACACGTCGAGCAGCGAAGCGATCGCCGGCGTCGCGCGCAAGATCCTGCAGTCGTTCGCGCATCCGTTCCGCGTCGAAGGGCACGATCTGTTCGTCACCGCATCGATCGGCATCAGCATCTTCCCCGGCGACGGCGAAGAGGTCGAGACGCTGCTCAAATGCGCCGACAGCGCGATGTATCGCGCCAAAGAGCTCGGCCGCAATCAGGCGCAGATGTTCACCGCCAGCATGAACGAGCGCTACGGCCGCCGCCTCGCGCTCGAACAGAGCCTGCATCACGCGCTGGAACGCGACGAGCTGGTGCTGCACTACCAGCCGATCTTCGACCGCAACCGCAAGAAGATCGTGGCGCTCGAAGCGCTCGTACGCTGGAACCATCCCGAGCGCGGTCTGGTCCAGCCGACGGAGTTCATCGGCCTCGCGGAAGAGACAGGCTTGATCGTGGCGATCGGCGAGTGGGTGCTGCGCCGCGTCTGTCACGACTCTCGTGCGTGGCGCGCCGCCGGACTTCCGCCGATGCGCATCGGCGTCAACATCTCCGCGCCGCAGTTCCAGCAACTCAGTTTCGCGCTCGTGGTCGGGAGCATCCTGCGCGAGTACGGATGCGATCCGGCGCTGCTGGAGCTGGAGATCACGGAAACGGTGGCCGTGCAGAACATCGAAACCACCACGATCGCGATGCGCGAGCTGAAAGAGCTGGGAATCCGCATCGCCATCGACGACTTCGGAACCGGCCAGTCGTCGCTCGTCTATCTCAAGCGCTTCCCGATCGACACCGTCAAGATCGACCGCGCCTTCGTCCGCGACGTGACGACGGACGAATCGGCCGCGGCGATCGTCTCGTATGTGATCAACCTCGCGCACTCGCTGCGCCTCGCGGTCGTCGCCGAAGGGGTGGAGACGGATGAACAGTGGTCGTTCCTGAAACTGAACGCGTGCGATCAGATGCAGGGCTTCCTCTTCAGCGAGCCGATGCCCGCCGATGAAGCCGAGGAGTTCATGCGCAGCGAGCAGGCGAAGTACAGCTCGCGCGAGACGCCGCGGCCGTAACAGGCTGAAGCCGGCGTCCGCCTGTAGACAGGGACCACCTTGTCGAATTCAGGGTGCACCTCGAGGCTGTCAGGCTGCTCCTCGACGAACGTCAGGCTCTGGCTTGACGACCGTCAGGCTCTCGCTCGTCGCCGTCAGGCTCCGGCTCGTCGCCGTCAGGATCTGGCTTGACGCCGTCAGGCTCTTGCCCGGCGAACGTCAGGGTGCTGTCTGACATCGACACACAAACCGCCTGATTCACTGTGACCGACTGCGCCGTGACTCATCGCGACGCTCGATCCTTGCGCGACTCGCGGCACATTTCGCGAAGCTTTGGAGTGCGGTGGCGACCGAGCCACCGCTTTGGGAGGGCGGTGGACGGCGACCTCGCGAAGACGGAGCAAGCATCACACGCTGCATCGTCACGTTTCCACCTCCCTCCCAAAGCGGTGGCTCGACGCCACGCGCACTCCAAAGTGCTTCGCACGAAACGGGAGACGCATGCCTCACGAACCGCTATCCTTCGCGGCCATGCGCCGTATTGCTTTCGCACTCCTTCTCCTCACCGCAACGTTCGCGCCGTTCGCATATGGTCAGCAACAGCGCGATGATGCGTTGCTCGATGATCTCGACCGCGTTCGCACCTTCAACGCCGTCGCCATCTCGCCCGATGGCAGGCACGTCGCCTGGTCGGTGCAGGGGATCGGCGTCACGACCGCCACAACGGCCGGCATGGACGTCCATCTCCTTCCCGGCGACGGCGACGACCACTACGTTGCCTGGTCGCCCGACTCGCAGTCGCTGGCAACCGTCGGCGACGGCGGCAAGGATCAGCGCCAGATTTTCGTGACGCATGTCGGCGGCTCGCCGGTGCGCGTCACCAACGTGCGCGGCTATCTCGCCGAACCGCAGTGGTCGCCGGACGGCAAGTCGATCGCGTTCCTCTTTATCGAAAATGCCGCCCGCGCGGCCGGGCCGCTCGTGGCGATGTCGCGCGCGGTCGGTGCGATCGAGGAGCACATTGACGAACAGCGCGTCGCCGTCGTCGACCTTGTCACGAAGAAGGTTCGCATCGTCACGCCGGCGGACATGTACGTCTATCACTTCGGATGGTCGCCGGACGGCAAACAGCTGGTGGCCGAGGCTGCGCCGGGATCGGGCGACAACAACTACTGGATTGCGAAGCTGCACGTCGTGGATGTCTCATCATCAACGATGCGTCCGATCTACACGCCACAGTTGCAACTCGCCGAGCCGCGCTGGTCGCCGGACGGAAAATCGATCGCCTTCATCGAAGGATTGATGAGCGACGAAGGCTCCACCGGCGGCGATCTCTTCGTGATTCCGGCTGCCGGCGGCGATGCGCGCAACATCACGCCCGATCTGAAAGCGTCGGTGGCGTCCTTCGCGTGGACAGCCGCGGACCGCATCACCTTCGGCGAGGACATCGCCGGCGAGTCGGCCATCGTTCGCATTGACACCAATACCGGTTCGATGGAAACGCTCTGGCGCGGCGAAGAGCTCGTAGTGAGTCATGACGGAATCGGCGCATCGCTCGCGAACGACGGCCTCACATCGGCCGTCATCCGCAGCACCTTCAAAAGCGCGCCCGACGTTTGGGCCGGCCGCATCGGCGACTGGAAGCGCGTCTCCAACACGAACGCGTCGGTGCGCGCGACCTGGGGCGAGGCGCGCTCGATCCACTGGAAGAGCGACGCGTTCGATGTGCAGGGCTGGCTCCTCGCCCCCGCGCAGATGGACGCCGCCCGCAAGTACCCGCTCATCGTCTGGATTCACGGCGGCCCGGCCTCGGCATCGCTCGCGAAGTGGCCCGACAATCGCGCCGCGCTTCTCTCCCGCCGCGGCTACTTCGTTTTCTTTCCCAACCCGCGCGGCAGCTACGGTCAGGGCGAAGCGTTCACTCGCGCGAACGTGAAGGATTTCGGCTACGGCGATCTGCGCGATGTGATGAGCGGCATCGACGCCGCCGCCGCGTCCAACCCGATCGACACCGCCCGCCTCGGCATCTGGGGTTGGAGCTACGGCGGCTACATGACCATGTGGACCGTGACGCAGACCGCGCGCTTCAAAGCCGCGGTGGCCGGCGCCGGCATCGCCAATTGGCAGAGCTATTACGGCGAGAACGACATCGACGCCTGGATGATCCCCTACTTCGGAGCTTCTGTTTACGACGACCCGGCCGTCTACGCGCGCAGCGCACCGATCACGTTCGCGAAGAACATCAAGACTCCGACGCTCATCCTCGTCGGCGAACGCGACGGCGAATGCCCCGCGCCGCAGTCATTCGAGTTCTGGCACGCACTGAAAACCCTCGGCGTCGAAACCCAACTCGTCGTCTACCCCGACGAAGGCCATCGCATCGCAAAGAAAGAACACCAGCGCGACATCGCACGCAGGCTGGTCGGATGGTTCGACAGCCATCTGCGATAACGGCGATGCCCTTGTGAGGAGACGGTTTCACGCGGAGAACGCGGAGGAGCGGAGGCTCGGTTTTCTCCGCCTCTCCGCGTCTCCGCGTCTCCGCGTGAACCGTATCCCTTTCGAATCCGCGCGACCGGCGGCGTTACGCCCGCTGCGTGTCCGGCCGCCACGTCTTGATCTGCTTCTTGATCTCTTCGCGGCCCTTCAGCTTTCCGTCGAGGATCGACCGCGTCAGTCCCGTCAACTCTGCTTCGTCGCCGCAGAAGCGGAGCGAGACCAACTGTCCATTGGAAAGCTCGCCGATCCGTCCGCGCAGATCGTCGGGCAGGCAACGCTGGAGGCGCGTCGTCTCTTCGAGTCGGATCAGGCGATCCTGAACGGTCAGCACCATGACCCGCGACGCGAATGCGACCGCGAGCAGCGCCAGTGCCACGGCGATTTCCCACCACACCAGGCGCGCGCCGCGATGCATCCACGCGTAGACGATACGGATGATCAGATTGGCGACCAGCAGCGGGATGGCGAAGAAGTGGAACAGCGGAAAGAACCGGCGATGTGTGGCATAGGACTGCGTTGCTTCGGCCATTGGAGAACCCTCCTCTTTCCGATGAGGATCGCACGGGCGTCAATGCACAGCTCGCCGTCGCGGCGCAATGGGTGGGACGGTGATGCGGACTTCGGGCGACGGAGCGCCGCACACCGAGGGATACGGCAGCTGCGCATCCGACGAATTCTCCACCGCCCGGACCTGATAGCGGTACATCACGCCGCTGCGAACGGTGACGTCGAGGAACGATCGAGTGGTATCGGGCAGGTGCACCAGCAACGAGAACGGGCCATCGCCTTGCGCGCGCAGGATGTCCATCAAGCCAAATGACGGCGCCACCACCTGTGTCTGCAGCAACACCTTCGATCCGTTGATCGAGGCCGTCAACGCCGGCGCCGCTGCGCGGCCGAAATTGTGCGCGGAAAACAGGCGCCTGCGCCGGCCGGTACGAGCTGCATGCCGATCCGGCTGCGGCCGTAGGCCACGTCGACCGCGGGTATGCCGAAGCAGTTGCCGGACCGCGCCCAGACGCGGATCCGATTCGGGAACGACGATCCCCAATGGACCGGATCGGTGTAGAAAAACTTTTGCGAGCGCCCCGGCGGCACCGCGAATTCGACCAGCGTGAAGTCTGCTGTCGCGCAGGCGTTGTCACCCGGACAGGAAGCGTTGTGCGTCTCGATGAGCGCGTTGCAAGCCGCGGCTCGGCCATCTTCGTAGATTGCTTCGACCGCCAGGGTGACGATGCCGCTCGTGTCGCTGCGATTGTCGATCTCGACATAGCCGTCGCCGAAGATGGTGTAGTCGTCGAGAGGAACTCCCAGCTGATTCACCGGCGCCGCCGGCAGCGCCGTATCGAGCAGCAGATCGTATTTGCCGCAGACCGGCGTCCCGCCCAACCCGCCCGTGCCGCCGCTGTCGCCGCCCGCGCTGAGCACAAGACAGTTCAGTGGCTGGTGTTCGGTGCCAAGCGAGCCGCTGTTCGTCGCGTCGAACGACGACAGCGTCTTGTTCTGCAGCGTCACCGGAGCCGTGGCCGCTTCGACCTGCTCCAGCGTCAGCACGGATGTCGCTACCGCGCGCGCTTCCATTCGGAGCGTGTGCGCGCCGGCCGCGATCGGATCGGCGGCGTGATCCCAAAGCGCGAGGCCGCCGCCGGCCGGAATCACGACGTGGAACGGCGGCTGCGACACATCGTCGATCACGAAACGAACATCGAACGCGTCGCCGGGCGAACCTTCGACATAGCTTTGGAAGTAGACGCGAGCCGCCTCGGGCGAATTCAGATCGAGCACCGGTCCGGCAACACTCCAGTCGGTGCCGATGGTCCTGCTGTGCGCGTCGACGCGCGAGTCGGCCGGAAAACGGGCGGCGGGAAATCCCTGTGCGGTAATGAACAGGAGCCGCAGATCGACATTGCCTTCGCCGATCACGCGCCCCTCGATCGCGATGCGATGCCGTCCGGTCGCGACATGCGGCAGGACGATGTTGATGTCGTCCGCGTGCGGAAAACGATCGCCGGTCCGCGAATGGAACGTAGTGCCTACCGGAACGTCATCGAGCAGCCAGCGGTACTCGATGTCGATGTCCGGCGTAGTGAGATTCGTGAGTTGTAGAAAGGCCCGCGCGGCGACCGTGACGTCCGTCGATGCGGTGGTGTTGACCCGCTCCGCCTGCGCGCAACTTTCGAAAATCCGCTTCCACCCCTCGGCGGTCACGACGCTGGTGTCGGGAATCAGGCGCCGCGTGCGGATCACTTCGAAGTACGGAAACTGCCCTTCCTGCTGGTACTGATCGGCGCAG
Organism: Thermoanaerobaculia bacterium; assembly: GCA_035996815.1. Lineage (GTDB taxonomy): Bacteria > Acidobacteriota > Thermoanaerobaculia > Gp7-AA8 > Gp7-AA8 > JADGNZ01. Next base: position 133,080 of record DASYJF010000122.1, read on the forward strand.
AACTCACAGCATGCGCTTCCGGCGTGTGCGAATGCGGGCACGAGGAGCGCGATGAAAAACGCGAGGGCGATGCGACGGGGCATTGAGGGATTTAGAAAACGTAGCGGGCGGTGGCGTGTACTTTCAGGAGTTCTGCGCTGAGCGCCGCGCCGGGCTGCACGCGGAAATGCTGGTTGATCTTCAACCGCACTTCGCCGCGGTTGGAACTGTCTGCCAGCACCTGCGGCAACTCAACGATGGTCACGCTGAGGGGTATTTCGCCCTGATGCTCCTCAACGATTTCGCGAATCCGGCGCACCGTTTCTTCGGTCATGCGCGGATACGGCACCTCGAGCGCGATCTCTTTCACCTTCTTGTCGCGGATGCCGTCCAGCGGGACGATCTCCAGCGCGTTCAGCTCCGGCGTGATCGGAGCTTCGTGGAATGCCGCGGCGTGGGAAGCGAAGGTTGAGTCGTCGTCGGGGGTCGGGAGTAGGAGGTCGGGGGTCGGAAAGAGATCTTCATCGGCAGCAGCGTCATCCGCCGCAAGGTCTTCTCCGACTCCCGACTCCCCACTCCCCACTCCCCCGAAAAGGCCCAGGTTCGCGGTGCGATCGCCATACTTCTCGGCCTCGATCTCTTTCGGATCACGATCGTCATCGACGTCGTCTTCGCTGACGTCGTAGCCGGAGATCTGCGCGTAATCCTCATCGGATCGATGCGCGTTCTGCTCAGCGGATTGCAGCGCGGCGCTGCGGCCGGCCTGCATGCCTCCGGTGTCTTTGACCGCGGCAGTGAGCAGGACGGCGATGCCGTTCTCCAGCCACTTGGCGTACTTGGAGTAGAGATCGGAGAAGACCACCACCTCGACCGAGCCGCGCTGATCGTCGAGGATGAACTTCGCCATCAGCTTCCCTTCGTTCGGCCCCTTCTTGATCTTCGACTTCTTGATCTGCGAGACGATGCCGCCGATGTTGACGACATCGTCAACATGTTGATGAAGTGTGTCCGTGGTGGCGTCGGCGAAGAGCTTGAGGTCGTCGGAGTATTTGTTGAGCGGATGGCCGGTGATGTAGAAGCCGAGGGTTTCTTTTTCGAAGCGAAGCTTCTCGTCGTCGGGCCATTCGGCGGCCGCGAGCGTTCTCGCAGGCGAGGCCGCCGGCGCCACAGTGGGACTCAGCATTCCGAAGAGCGAATTCTGTCCGCGCTCTTTTTCTTCACGAGAGCGCTGCGCGGAATCGGCGGTTTTCTCGAGCGAGTCGAAGAGGGCTCTTCTCGAAGAACCAACGAAGTCGAACGATCCCGACTTGATCAGCGCCTCGATCACTTTCTTGTTGCACGCTCGCAAATCGACGGCCTCGCAGAAGTCGAGGAGCGAGGTGTACCTCCCCTTCTTCTGGCGCGCTTCGAGGATCGATTCGATGGCGCTGCCGCCGACGCCTTTCACCGCGCCGAGGCCGAAGCGGATGTTGGGGCCGACCACGGTGAAGGCGTAGTTCGATTCGTTGATGTCCGGCGGCAGAATGCGGATTCCCATCTGCGAAGACTCGTTGATGAACTTCACCACGAAGTCGGTGCGGTCCATTTCCGACGTCATCAGCGCGGCCATAAAGTGCCGCGGGTAGTGAACTTTCAGCCACGCAGTCTGGTAGGCGACCAGCGCGTAGGCGACCGAGTGCGACTTGTTGAAACCGTAGCGGGCGAACGGCTCGATGTAGTCGAAGATCTCGTTCGCCTTCTTCTTGTCGTAGCCGTTTGCGATGGCGCCGTCGACGAACTTGCTGCGCTCCGAGGCCATGACCGCGGCGTCCTTCTTGCCCATCGCTTTTCGAAGCAGGTCGGCGTGGCCGAGCGAATAACCGGCGATCGTCCGCGCGATCTGGAGAATTTGCTCCTGGTAGACGATGACGCCGTATGTCTCCTCGAGCAGTTCCTTCATGATCGGCACGAGGTATCGCGGCTTCTGCGCGCCGGTCTTGACCTTGACGTAGACGTCGACCATGCCGGCGTCGAGCGCGCCCGGGCGGTAGAGCGCGTTGAGCGCCGCGAGATCCTCGAACTGCGTCGGCCGCGACTTGCGCAGAACGTCGACCATGCCGCTCGATTCAAACTGGAACACGCCTTTCGTCCGCCCTTCCTGGAAGAGCCGGAAGACCTCGGGATCGTCGAGCGGCAGGTTCGTGATATCGATCGAAACGCCTTCGACGGCCTTCGCGGATTTGATCGCATCGTCGATCACCGTCAGCGTGCGCAAGCCGAGGAAGTCCATCTTGAGAAGACCCATCTTCTCGACGATGCGCCAGTCGTACTGCGTCACGATTTCATCGCGGTTCGTGCGATAGAGCGGCACGTAATTCGTAACCGGCTCGGGCGTGATGACGACGCCAGCCGCGTGCATGCCGGCGTGACGCGACAGACCTTCGAGCCGCGAGCCGATCTCGATGATGCGCTCGACCTCGTGGTCGTTCTTCATCGCCTCGATCAGCGCCGGCGACTCTTTCGCCGCCATCGGCAGCGTGACGTCCGGACCGGTCGGAATGGTCTTCGCCACTTTGTCGACGAGGCTGTACGGCAGTCCGAGAACGCGGCCGACGTCGCGCACCACCGACTTCGCCGCCATCGTTCCGAAGGTGATGATCTGCGCGACTTTGTCGGCGCCGTACTTGCGCCGCACGTAGTCGATCACTTCGCCGCGCCGGTTCATGCAGAAGTCGATGTCGATGTCGGGCATCGAGATGCGCTCGGGATTGAGGAAGCGCTCGAAGAGGAGGTCGTAGTCGAGCGGATCGACATCGGTGATGCCCATCGAATACGCGACCAGCGAGCCCGCGCCGGAACCGCGGCCGGGGCCGACCGGGATGCCGTGATCCTTCGCGTATTTGATGAAGTCCCAGACCACGAGGAAGTAGCCAGGGAATCCCATCGTCTTGATGATGTCGATCTCGCTCTGCAGCCGGTCGTGGTACTCCTGCGGCTCATGCTTTTTCTTCTTCGCGGCGAAGAGCGGCGCGGCCGCCTTGAGCCGGCGCTCCAGCCCCGCCCTCGCAATCTCGGCGAAGTACCCAGCCAGGTCTTTCCCCTCGGGTACAGGGAAGTTCGGCAGGTGATACCCCTCGACATTGAGCGAGACATTGCATCGCTCGGCGATCTTCACCGTGTTGTCGAGCGCCTCGCCGTAGCCGCTGAAAATGCGGCGCATCTCGTCGGGACTCTTGACGTAGAAATCGTCGCTGTAGAACTTCATTCGCTTCTCGTCGCCGAGGGTCTTGCCGGTGCCGATGCAGAGCAGGACTTCGTGCGCGAAGGCGTCGTCTTTCGAGAGGTAATGCGAATCGTTGGTGGCGACGAGGCGCAGTCCGGTCTCCTCGCCGAGGCGCGCCATCATCGGCACGATCTTCTGCTGGTCAGGGATGCCGTGGTCCTGAATCTCGAGGAAGAAGTTGTCCGCGCCGAGGATGTCTTTGTATTGCAGCGCTGCATCTTTCGCCTTGGTGAGATTGCCGCCCGCGAGCGACTGCGAAACCTCGCCCTTCAAGCACGACGAGAGAACGATCAGTCCCTCGCGATGCTCCCGCAGCAACTCCTTGTCGATCCTCGGCTTGTAATAGAACCCCTCGGTGTATCCAGCCGAGACGAGCTTGACGAGGTTCCTGTAGCCCTCGTCGTTTGACGCGAGAACGATGAGGTGATTGTTCGCGCCCGCGTCGGCCTGGCCATCCTCGACACCGGCCTTGTCGAAGCGTGAGCCGTACGCGACATACATCTCGCAGCCGATGATCGGCTTCACGTGCTCCTTCTTCATGGCGTTGTAAAACTCGACCGCACCGAACATGTTGCCGTGGTCGGTGATGGCGCACGCGGGCATGCCCAATAGGGCAACACGCTTCGCCAGCTCTTCGGGCCGGCTGGCACCGTCGAGAAGGGAGTATTCGGTATGGAGGTGGAGGTGAGCGAACGACATCAGGCCTTCGGGAGAACGAACGAAACGCTGCCGTCATTCTAACGGAGAGTGGCAGGCGATCACGGCTTCTGGGGAAGACCGATCATCTGAAGACGTTCCCGCAACGTTCGCAAAGATGCCCGCACATGCCACGATCGACGCGCCGCCGGTTCCTTTCCTTGATCCATCGCCCACGGCGAGAAGGCGACAAACCAAAGCAGCGCCAGGTTCGCGAAGGGAACGATTGCCAGAAAGCCGAGGTATGCGGAGTAGCCGAGCCGGCGGCAGATGACTGTGGCCGGCCAAATCACCACCGCCGCCGCGACAAAGGCTATCGACAGAATGGTTATGTACTCGAACGCCATAGGTCCTCCCGTTACTGCGGCATCGCCGTTCCCCAGAAATAGTCATTAAAGAACGGTTTCCAGTCTTTCTTTGTGATGACGCCAAGCAGTCCGGCCACGTCCTTCGTCGTTCCGAATTTGAAACTGAAGGATCTTGTGTACGACTTCAGGAACGTAAGAAACGGAACGTCGCCGATTTCTTTGTGGATGGTATAGAGAAGCAGCGGACCTTTGTCGTAGAGCAAGGCCGTCCGCGCGCCCCCTTCATCTTTTGCGATACGGTTGGCGTATGGAATCGGCGCAATTGCGGCAGCCTGTTTCGCGCGCGTCCGCCATGATGCGACAAGACGATTGTAAACTGCGTCTCCGTGCGGCATCAGTTGCTTGAGCGCCAATGCCGCTGAGTATTCAGCGAATGACTCCGTCAGCCATTGCTCCTCGCTGCTCGGCATCCGTACGACATGAGCCCAGTACTGATGGGCAATCTCGTGCGCGAAGCGCTCGTTGATTCCCTCGGAAAATATCTGATCGACGAAGGTCTGGGTCGGGTTGAACGCCTCGTTCGTGATGTACATCGTACCGGGAGGAGCCTGACCGTAGCCGTAGGTGTTGACCTGAATGATGTTGAACTCGGTGAATGGAAACGGCCCCAGCCAGACCTCGTAGTTTTCAATGAGGTCGCCAGCGAGACTGGCGAGCTGTTTCGAAGCGCGTTCATTCTTGAGGCCATACGTGAAGACGCGAATCGTGCGCGCTCCGCGCTTCTCCTCATACATCGTGTACTTGCCGCCTTCCGCTGTCGCGAATTGGACCGGTTTGTCGACGACGTTCTCAACGACGCCGTAGTCGCCTTCGTCGCGCCTCGCGATCGTGCTGCCGGGCGCGATACCGATGAACGGCTTCTTCACTTTCAGAATGGAGTGAATCGTGAAGGCGCAGCCGTTCAGCTCCTGCGGCAGCGGCATCCACGGATCACCGATGTAGAGCTGCCAGGCGTTGTCGCCGCTCTGGCGCACCAGGAAGTCGCCGTCGATCGAGAATTTCAACTTGATCGATGGACCGGAAAGGCCGTCAACCGCGACGACGAGATCGTTCGGCGGCGCGTGATCGAAGGGAAGATTCCTCCCCTGCTCGTCGGTGATGCTACGGATGTTGTGCTTGCGGAACGGCGCACCCGGTTTGACGAAGTCCTCTTTGTCCATGTCGAACTCCAGGACGTTCTGCGAAGAGGTGGAGCGCGCGATCGTCTCGGTGATGTCGAGCTTCGCGTTGTCGCCGTCTGCCGTGAGAGCGTAGTCGACCGCCGTAAGGACAAATGAAGCGCGCGGCGTCGTCCAGTGATCGTGACCGACAGGTTGCGACGAGAGAACACTCGCGAAGAGCCAGGCGCTGAGGCGGCGGTCCTCGCCGTAGGTGTCGGGCTCGTAAATGGTGTAAAGCGACTCATCCGTGTTGGTGAGCGCGTAGTAGATGTTGTCTTTTCCGCCGCTGAACTCGGCGATTGCAAGTTTCGTCGACGGGAACGAAAACTTCTGAACCGCGAGAAGGTGTGACTTTGGCGCGATTCGTAGCCGGTCATACAACGCGAGGTGCGCTTTGAATGCGTCACTTAGCGGAGCGCCGCCGCTCCCGATGACCTCGGGCATTGGGACGCCGCCTCCCACGAGCAGCACTTCGGTGAAGTCGTCGCTGAGCGTGGCGTGATTCGCATCAGCGGTCATCTTCAAGTGCGCACGTACCTTGACGTTGTGTGCGACGACCGGCAGTTCCGTGGCTTCGACCGTTTCATAGTCGAACGAGCCGTTTCCTTTGAAGAGGACGCCGATCGGTTCATTGCCCGCCATCACTCGCGCGATGGAACCTGACGTCAGCCGAAGTTTCATGTGGCCGACGCTCCATGTGGCGTTGCTGACGGTGGCCGTTTCCGGCGCGAGTTTGAGGTTGTTCACCGCGGCGACGAAATCGGTCAGCGGCGCGGCGGCAAAGAGAGAAACGGGCAGACAGAGAACGAGCGTAGTGAAAAGGAGCCGTAGATTTCGCATGGAAGTGCGGATTGTAACCTACGAATCGAAGGCCACACTGCCGATGGGACGGGAGGAACGGTCGACGCGCGTGTCGAGCAGCTCGCGGAGATTGGTCGTCTCGATGAACATGTGCCGGTGCCGAATGCAGTGGACGGCGATGGCGAAGAAGAGCACGGCCACGACTCCGAAGAAAACGAGCGCCGCGGGCGATGCGGCCGGCAACGGCGAGAGGCGCGTCGAGACGAAAAGCTCCTGCGCGAGGATCAGGCAGTAGAGCGGGAACGGCAGAAAGACGAGCGCGGAAAGGACGCGGCTGGCCTGCACGGAAAAGTATGGCCGTAACGCCAGAAACGTGAGCGAGACGAAGCAGCCCAGCATCATCACGGCCGCGAAATGCAGCTGCGCGAGGTCGCCGTACGCGGCGCCGTGGCGGACCAGCATCAGCATCCTCGTCTGGAGCAACAGCGTCCAGGCCAGCGACACGACGGCAGCCGCGGTGGAGAGCAGCGCGAAGAGCGCGCCGAATACGTTCCGGGCAGCGAGCAACGCCGCCATCCGCACCAGGACGGCGGACGTAGCGATACCGGCAATGAGCGCAACAATGATTGCCCACGCGGCCGCGCTCTTGGCGGAGACGATCGCGCCGTGAACCGCCACGAACGCCAGCGCGCCGCCGTCCGCTTGCGACACCAGCCCTGCCGCCGCGCACAGCGCGATGAAAAGACAGAAGCCGGTGCCTGCGTAGAAGAAGAACTTGGGCATGGGGTGATCAGGGTAGCACTGGAGGGGAATGGGTGTGGGGTGTAGGGAGTGGGGTGTGGGAGATAAGCCGCGCGCGTGGCGGCTTTTCTCCCACTCCCGACTCCCCACTCCCTACTCCCCTTTCATCGAAATAATGTGATCCAGCCGGATATCGATCGCTCCCGCTCCTCCGACGAACTTCACAAACTCCGCGCCCTCGGCGGTGTAGACGTCGGCGATCGTTCCTTTTTCGCGCTGCGTCACGCCTTCGAGATCGAACTCCAGCTCGACGGGCTGTTTGTGCATCGCTGCTGCCTCAAGCTCGTCGTGGTAATCGCACGAAACAGGCTCATATCGTTCTTCGGACATTCGGTCCCTCCGCGTCAGCCGTTGCGCAAAGAGCGTTCCAGTGCGCGGCGCACGTCGTCGCCGAATGCAACGAAGAGAACGCGATCGATTGCATCGCCGTCCGCGAGCAGGCGCTTCGTTTCACCGCCCGCGATTTCGGCGGCGGCATCGATCGGATAGCCGTAGATGCCGCAACTGATCGCCGGAAATGCAATCGTGCGAACGCCGTTCGCGATCGCAACCTCGAGACTTCGCCGGTAACACGACGCGAGCAATTCCGGTTCGCGGTTCGTGCCGCCGCGCCAGACCGGGCCGACGGTGTGGATGACATACTTCGCCGGCAACCGGAAGCCGGGAGTGATCTTCGCGTCGCCGGTGTCGCATCCGCCGAGGAGCCGGCAGGCGGCGACGAGCTCGGGACCGGCGGCGCGGTGGATCGCGCCATCCACGCCGCCGCCGCCGAGGAGTGAAGAGTTCGCGGCGTTGACGATCGCGTCGACGGCGAGCTTCGTGATGTCGCCCGGCACAACCTCGAACTGCGTCACTTCGCGCGGCCCAGTTTCACGACGATGTCGAACTCGCTCTTCGTCACCGGCTGAATCGAAAGACGCGAGCCCTTCTTCGTCACCACCATCTCCTCGAGTCCGGGGGTCGATTTCAGCGTCTCCAGCGGCACGATGTGCGGGAACGTCTCGATGAATCCGAGGTCGACCATGTACCAGATCGGATTCTCCGCAGTCGCCTTCGGATCGTAGTAGTCGTGGCCCTTCTTCGTCGCGAACTTGTCCGCGTAGGCTTCGCGCGCGATCTCGGCCACGCCGGTCACGCCCGACGGATCGGCGTTCGATGCGTAGAAGAGGACGCGGTCGCCCTTCTTCATCTCATCGCGCATGAAATTGCGCGCCTGATAGTTGCGGACGCCTTCCCAACTGGTGGTGCCGTCGCGCGAAAGTCGCTCGATCGTGTACGCGGACGGTTCGCACTTCATCAGCCAATACTTCATGGCGCGATTGTAAGACGTGGATTAGGGAGGCGCGCGACGAGGTTCTGTCGATGTCATGCGCATCCGCCCAATCGTGATCTCGATCGCCGCCTGCCTCGTCGCTGCCGCTGTGCTCGCCGAAGAGCCCGAGTGCGCGGTCAACTACAAGTCCGACGCAACCTGGGCGGAAACTTCGGTGCTGACCGCGCTCACCCCGAGAGCCGTCATCGAAATGCTTCCGCGCAAGCTCATCGCCGCCGGGGCACCGATGGACTGGGCGACGCCGGCGAAAGGCATCCTCAAAGCGGGCGCTCTCGATGTAAGAGCGGAAGCAGCCGCCAACGTTACCCGCGTCATCTTCCACACGTCGCCCGCCGCTGACAAAGCGACGCTTTGCCACTATGCGACGCTCGTCGGCAACCCGCCTCTTCCTCCCGCACCGCCGATCGCGCAGGATCCGGCGCTGATCGCGCAGATGAAAAATGACCTGCGCTTGCAACATGACATCGTGCAGCCGGGTCCCAGTCGTGGCCTCAACAAGGCTACGTTTAAATCGCTCGACGATTTTCTTCAGTTCGCGATCGTCGGGATGAAGGATCTTCCGAACGACAAACGCGAATACAACGTCTCCATACAGATGCCTCCGTATTCGTGCGGAATCGCCTCGGAGGACCTCGATATCACTGCCGCGGCTGGGCTCGGCCAGAGTGAAGGGCGACGCACGAAACCGGTGCAAGTCGAGGCCAACCTCATTTACGAGAAGGACGGTGCGGCCTGGAAGCTCACCGACGCCTTCATCACGCATATCGAAAGCGTGAAGTAACACCAACCTTGCGCGTTCTCCTGACGCTTCAATACCTCGGCACGCGCTACGCCGGCTGGCAGTCGCAAACGAATGCGACCGCGATTCAGGATGTGGTCGAAGCAGCGCTGGCGAAGATGTTCGGAACCTCAATCCGCATCGAAGGAGCCGGCCGCACTGATGCCGGCGTCCACGCGCGCGGCCAGCGTGCGCATTTCGACATGCCGTTCCCGATCGAGCCGCGCGGATTCCAGCAAGGCATCAACAATCTGCTGCCGCACGACATCCGCGTCGCGAAAATTGAGACAGTCGCCGACGATTTCCACTGCCGTTTCGCCCCAACGTTGAAGAGCTACGTGTACCGCATCTGGAATGATGAGGTCGCAGACGTGTTCGCTGATCAGACGCACGCGCATGTTCCGCAACCGCTCGACGCCGTCCTGATGCGCGACGCGGCGCAGCCGCTGATCGGGCATCACGACTTCGCCGCGTTCACCGTAATCAGTCCGGAAGTCAGCTCGACAGAGCGGACGATCACCGGAATCGATGTCATTCGTGAAGGGAACGCGATCGCGATCACCGTCACCGCAGACGGCTTTCTCCGCTACATGGTCCGCCGCATCGCCGGCTCGCTGATCGAGATCGGCCGCGGCAAACTCGCGCCGGACGCAATCTGGACCGAGGCGCGATGGACGGCGCCCGCGAAAGGGTTGACGTTGTGGGAAGTCAATTACTAGCGCGGCCGTCTGCGATAACATCGCGCGCTTCAGATGATTGACCTGCGCAAACTCGCTGAACCGGGCTCGATCGAGGAGACGCTGCTCGACCGCGTCGACTTCAAACGGCTTCCGCGGCACGTCGCAGTGATCATGGACGGCAACGGCCGCTGGGCGAAGGGGCGCAACCTCCCACGCGTGGAAGGTCATCGCGCCGGCATCGCCTCGGTGCGCGAGATCGTCGAGACCGGCGCGCGTCTCGAGCTGGGCGTCATGACGCTCTACGCATTCTCGGTCGAGAACTGGAAGCGCCCTCGTTACGAAGTGGCCACGCTGATGATGCTACTCAAGGAGTACTTGCGGAAAGAGCTGGCCACGCTGATGGACAACAACATCCGCTTCACGGCCATCGGACGCGTGGACGGTCTAGATCCCTCGGTGCAGCGTGAGCTGAAGTACGCCGAAAATGAGACCGCGAAGAATAGCGGGCTGCTGTTTCAGATCGCGCTTAACTACGGAGGACGCGCCGAGATCGTCGACACCGTCAATCGCATCATGGCCGTCCTGCGCGAGCGCGAGATGAGCGACGCGCAGATCGACGAACAGTTCTTCTCCGATCATCTCTACACCGCGAACATCGACGATCCCGACCTGCTCATCCGCACCAGCGGCGAGCTGCGCGTCTCGAACTTCCTGCTCTGGCAGATCGCGTATGCGGAGATCCACGTCACGAAAGTACTCTGGCCCGATTTTCGCCGCCGCGATCTCTTCGAGGCGATCATCGATTTCCAGTCGCGCGACCGCCGCTACGGCGGGGTCGATGAATCCGACGCGCAGATGTTCATCGAGGCCGATGGAAACCAGAGCTGAAGTCAGAAAGCGGAAGGCAGAAGTCAGAAGGTTCCGCGCCTTCGTTTCTGGTTTCTGGTTTCTGATTTCTGGTTTCTCATTTCTGCCTTCTGCTTTCCGCCTTCTGCTCTCCCGATATGAAGCGTGAGCTGACCGCACTCATCGGCGCGCCGCTGGCCATCTGGGTCGTCGGCTGGGCACATCCGTACGTGTTCGACGCCACGATGTCGCTCTGCGCCGCGCTCGCCCTCTACGAGTTCCTCGACCTCGGCAAACAGAAGGGCTACGACATCCCTGTCCCGCTCTGCATCGCAGTGATGCTGTTCATCAACGCCGCATTCATCCTCGAGCCGATCTCCGTCGAGATGGGCGTCTTCGTGGCGTTACTCGTCATCCCCGGCTCATACGTTTTTTCGCGCGGCAAGCTCGAAGATTCGCTGCCCTCCAGCGCAATCGCGGTCCTAGGCACGCTCTACGTCGGCATGCTCGGCGGCTCGTTGATCCGACTCCATGACGATTTCGCTGACGGCTGGAAACTGGTCTTCTTCCTCCTGCTCGTGGTCTGGCTCGGTGACAGCGGCGCGTACTACTTCGGCCGCACGTTCGGCCGACACAAACTCTCGCCGCGCATCAGTCCGAAGAAAACAGTCGAGGGCTTGATGGGCGGCGTGTTCGCGGCAGTCGTGACGGCGGTGATCATCCACTTCACGTTCTTCCGCAACTTTCCGCTGCTCCACGCCATCATCGCCGGCGTGATTCTTTCGATCGCGGGCGTGATCGGCGACCTGGCCGAATCGATGTGGAAGCGCTCCGCCGCCGTGAAAGACTCCGGCACGCTCCTCCCCGGCCACGGCGGATTCCTCGACCGCTTCGACTCGATTTTCTACACGACGCCGATCCTCTACGTGTACTGGTTCCTGATCCTGCACAACTTTCAGAGTTTCAAAATCATGTCGGCGTGAAACGAAACCAGAAAGCAGAAACCAGAAAGCAGAAATGGAGTCGCCTCACTTCTGCCTTCTGCCTTCTGCCTTCTGCCTTCTGGTTTCTGGTTTCTGGTTTCTGGTTTCTGGTTTCTGGTTTCATAAATGCGCAGAATCTCCATCCTAGGCTCCACCGGTTCCGTCGGACGCTCGACGCTCGACGTCGTCGACGCGTTTCCGGACGCGTTGCGCGTGGTCGGACTCGCGGCGGGCGGCAATCTCAATCTCCTTGCATCGCAGATCGAGCGGTACTCACCGGAGATCGTCTCGGTTCGCGATCCTGGCGACGTCGCGGCGCTGCGGTCGCGATTGAAACGCAACGTCGAGATCGTTTGCGGCGTTGACGGAGCCTCCGCGGTTGCGTCGCTGCCGAGTGCCGACGCCGTCATCGCCGCCATCGTGGGCGCCGCCGGCATCCCGCCGGTGTACGCGGCGCTGAAGGCCGGGAAGCGCGTCGGCATCGCGAACAAGGAAGTGCTCGTCGCCGCGGGCGACGTCATGACTCGCGCCGCTGCGGAGAACGGCGGCGAGATCCTGCCCGTCGACTCCGAGCACAACGCCGTGCACCAGGCGCTCCGCTGCGGCGATCACCGCGAAGTCCAGCGAATCGTCCTCACCGCCTCGGGTGGCCCGTTTCTGCGGCGCGATCTCGCAACCTTCGGCGAGATTACCATCGCCGATGCCCTCGCGCATCCGACATGGAAGATGGGCAACAAGATCTCGATCGACTCCGCAACGATGATGAACAAAGGTCTCGAGGTGATCGAGGCGCATCACCTCTTCGCGATGCATCCCGATGCCATTGATATCCTCATCCATCCGCAGTCGATCGTGCACTCGATGGTCGAGTACGTCGACGGATCGTTCATCGCGCAGCTCTCCACGACCGACATGAAGTTCCCGATCCAGTACGCCTTGCTGTATCCCGAGCGCGTGGCCGCGCCGTTCGCGCGTCTCGACCTCGCGAAGATCCGCACGCTCGACTTCACCGCCGTCGATCCGCACCGCTTTCCAGCCGTCGAACTGGCCTACTCTGCCTGCGGGACCGGCGGGTCTATGCCGGCGGTGCTCAACGCGGCCAACGAGATCGCCGTCGAGCGTTTCCTGGCCGGGGAACTTCCATTCACAGGAATCGTAGACATGGTGTCGCGCGTCCTCGACCGCCACGCCGGAAAGGTCGCGCCAATCTCTTCGGTCGACGACGCCCTGGCCTGGGACGGCTGGGCGCGGGAAGAAGCGAGAGGAATTGATGTTGCAGAGAAGCAGTCGATTAGTCGATGAGTGGATTCGTCGATCAGGATTCCGCGATTCGCGTCCTGACTTCCTGATTTACTAATCTACTGATCTACTAATCCACTACCCCATGCAAAACATCGCCACAAACCTAGCCGGCATCGTCATCGTCCTCGGCTTTCTCGTCTTCGCGCACGAGTCGGGACACTTCTTTGTCGCGAAGCTTTTCAAGGTTCGCGTGCTCGTCTTCTCGCTCGGCTTCGGCAAGCGTCTCTTCGGCTTTCACAAAGGCGCGACCGACTACCGCGTCTCGCTCGTCCCGCTCGGTGGATACGTGCGCATGGCCGGCGACACGCCCGAAGAAAACCAGCCGGCGAATCCCGAGGAGTTCCTGTCGAAGCCGAAGTGGCAGAGGTTTCTGATCCTGGTGGCCGGTCCGGTCATGAACATCGTGATCGCCATCGCCTTCATGGCCATCATCAGCATGGTCGGCACCGAGTCGATCATCATCCGGCCCGTCATCGGCGAGGTCACGGCCGGAAAGCCGGCAGCGCGCGCGGGGCTGCTGCCCGGCGACCGTATCGTGGCCATCAACGGCGAGCCGATGAACGATTTCGACGACATGCGCCTCGCCATCGGCATGCACGGCGGCACGCCGCTGCGCATCGACTACGACCGAAATGGTCAGCGCCGCTCGACGACGCTGACGCCGGAGCGCGAAGACAGCGAGTTCGGTCCCGTCGGCCGCGCCGGAATCCGGCCGTATCTCGACACGACCCTCGGCCGCGTGAAGCCCGGCAGCCCGGCCGCCGCAGCCGGTCTTCGCAGCGGCGATCGCATCGTGACGGTGAACGGCCATCCTGTGTCGCAACTCTCGGAGCTCGATACCTGGTTCGATGCTGCGAAGAAGAGCGCCATCGTGGTCGACGTCGTCCGCGGAACCGAGCGGTTCCGGACGACGCTGCCAACGACCAGTGATGTCTCCGATCCGTACAGAGGCTTCATTCCGCCGACCGAGATTCGCAAGCTGTCGTTCTTCCCCGCGATCAAAGACAGCGTCGAACAGAACTGGAAGATGCTGCGCTACGCCTTCATCACCCTCGGCCGCCTCTTCCGCGCCGAAGGGAGCGTCAAAGAGCTCAGCGGCCCGATCTCGATCGCCCGCATTTCCGGCGAGATGCTGCGCCGCGGCTGGATGAACACGATCGCGCTGATGGCGATGATCTCGCTGCAGCTCGGCATCATGAACCTGCTCCCGATCCCCGTCCTCGACGGCGGCCACATCATGATCCTGCTCGTCGAAGGCGTCGCCCGCCGCGACCTCTCCCTGCGCGTGAAAGAGCGCATCCAGCAAGTCGGCTTCGCCGTGCTCGCCGCGCTGATGATCGTCGTCCTCTACAACGACGTCATCACGAACGTGATGCGGAAGGGTTGATGTTGCGCGCGCGCAAGTCCGTGATGTCAGCGATGTAATCGAAATCGCGGTCGGCGTGCAGCAGTTCGATTCCATTAAGAATTGCGCTGGCGGCGATCAAACAATCGTTCGACGAGCGGATCGTAATGCCGCGTACGCGCAGATTCCGGTAGATCTCGGCGGCGTATTCGAAACGATTTAATGGCAGCGGCAGGTCGACGAGATGCATATGCATCAGCGTCTGCCGCGTGTCTTGAATATCGCCGCTGCGGGCGCCCTGAAGCACTTCCTGAATGATCGTTCCGCAGACTGCGATCTGATCGTGGCTGACAACATCGCCGAGACGGAATCGGCGCCGGTCCATCAGCCAGATGCTCGTATCGACGAGGATCACGGCTTCTTCGTGCGAGGCACCCGCATGATGTGTGCTGATCTTCGCAACTTTTTGTCCTCTTGCACGGGCGGATTCGGTCCGTATTCTTCGACGTAACCCGGCCACCAACTCAGGCGATCCATGCGATCAAGTCCGTCGCGCAGGATTTCCATGCGCGCCGCTTCACGGAGGGCAACGTTGATCGTCCCGGAATACGTTTTCTCGCCGGTCGCCTTTTGCGCCCGCTCCAACGCCTCTTCATCGATGACAACGTTCATGCGTTTCATACACACAAAGTGTACGTTACGTGCGCACGATGAACAATCGCAGGAGGTCGAGCGCCGACTGCGTGGTGATGCGTTTGAAGAGCGTCCGCTCGATCGGCCAGAACAGCTTCCAGTGCTTGTGTGAATCGGCGCCGGCGACGGCGATGTGCACCGTGCCGACCGGTTTCGCTTCCGTGCCGCCGCCAGGTCCGGCGATGCCGGTGACGCCGATGCCATACGTCGTCGCGAAGCGATCGCGCGCGCCGCGGGCGAGCGCGATCGCGACCGGCTCGGAGACTTCGCCGTGTTCCGCGATGAGCGCCGGAGCGACGCCTGCCAGATCCGTCTTCGCCGCGGCGGTGTAGCAGACCGCGCCGCCCATGAAGTATGCCGAACTGCCGGGAACGTCGGTGATGCGCGATGCGAGCAATCCGCCAGTGCATGACTCGGCGGTCGCAACGGTTTCACCGCGCTCCGTCAGGATGCGGCCGACGACGGCTTCGAGTGTGTCCTCATCCGCGCCGAAGATTTTGTGGGCGAACAATTCGCGCAGCTCGGCCTCGCGCGCGGCGATCGTGGCCAACGCCTCGGATTCGGCGCCGTCCGCCGCGAGGTGCAGTTCCGTCTGGCCGCTCGTCGCCAGAATCGTCAGCGGTTCCGGATGCGCGGCGTAGTACGGTTTCAACCGCTCCTCGACACCCGACTCCGTCATCCCCGCGATCTTCAGCACGCGCCGGAAACGCGATTGGCCGCCGGTGATCGACGCCAGCCACGGCGTCAGGTACGTCGTCACCATCCACTCCAGTTCGTGCGGGACGCCAGGAAAAGCCCAAACGTGTTTGCCGTCCTGCTCGATGTGAAATCCGGGCGCGGTGCCTCGCTCATTCGTCAGCGTGGTCTGTCTGACGAACACATTCGCCTGCCGCTTGTTGACCTCGGGCATCACCCAGCCGCGCGCGGCGAAACGTTTCTCCAGCCGCTCGATGATCGCGGCGTCGACTTCCATCGTCAGACCCAGCGCCTCGGCCAGCGCTTCGCGCGTCATGTCGTCTTCGGTCGGCCCGAGTCCGCCTGAGGTGATGAGGATGTCCGAGTGCGCGAGCGAGTGCCGGATCTCGTCGACGAGTTGGTCTTGCGTATCGCCAACGACGCTCTTGCGCACGACACCAACCCCGAACGATTCGAAGGCCGCGGTGACTTTGAGAGAGTTCGTGTCGACGCGCGTCGGGCCGAGCATTTCAGAGCCGATGGCGATGATGGATGCAGAGTGTTTTGCTGACATCGCGCGCAGCCTACCGCAACTACATGGCGGCGCTCTCGACCTCTTCCTTCTCTTTCGCCAGCGCTTCCCACTTGCCGTACAGCAGATCGACCATCGCCTTCAGGTCCGCGTTCTGCGACTGGATTTTTCTGCTGCGATCCCCATCGCGAAAGACCTCCTCGGAACAGAGCAGGAGGTCGTTGCGCTCGCGCTCGCGTTCCGCCGAGGCGATGCGCGATTCGAGATCGGCAATCTCCTCGTCGATCTTCTTCAGCCGCTTCTCACGCTTCTTCTGTTCGGTACGATCGCCCTTCGGCTGCGTCGGTTTTAGGGGCGACGGCTCATCGACGGCTCTCGGTTGATGAACAGGCGCAGGACGCGGAACAGCAACTCCGGCCTTCAACCGCTCCGCGTAATCGCTGTAGTTGCCGCTGAAGACATCGGCCGTTCCATCCTCGACCAGGATCACATGTTCGACGACACGATCGATGAAGTAGCGGTCGTGCGACACGACGATGAGCGCGCCGGTGAACCGCTCCAGCGCTTCTTCGAGTGCTTCGCGCGTGTAGACGTCGAGATGGTTTGTCGGCTCGTCGAGCAGCATGACGTTGCCGCCGGTGTAGATGATCTTCGCCAACGCCAGACGACCCTTCTCGCCGCCGGATAGATCGCGCGTCTTCTTGAACACGTCGTCGTCGAAGAACGAAAACTGCGCGAGGTAGCTGCGCACTTGCTCCTCGGTTTGCGAGTGATCGAGGTTCCACACCTCGTCGATCACGTTGCCGGCCGGATTGAGATCGCCGAGGGTCTGATCGTAGTAGCCGACCTGGACGTTGTGGCCGTAGATGACGTTGCCGGCGAGCGGCTGCAGGCGTCCGGCGAATGTCTTCAGCAGCGTCGATTTTCCCGAACCGTTTGGACCGATGATCGCGTAGCGCTCGCCGCGGCGGATCGTCATCGACAGGTTGCTCACTACTGCCTTTTCGCCGTAGCCGGCAGTGACGCGATCCGCGGTCATGGCGATGGCCCCGGAGCGCGGTCCCGCTTCGAGCTTGAAGTTCGCCAGCGTTTCGTCGGTCTCCGGCCGATCCACTTCATCGATCTTCGCCAGCATCTTTCGCCGCGACTTGGCCTGCTTCGTTTTCTGCCCGGCCAGGTTACGGCGGATGAAGTCCTTGGTCTTGTCGATGAACTCCTGCTGCTGCTCGTAGTCGGCGGCCATCTTCTCCATCCGCTCGGTTCGCAGCTCGAGGAATCGCTCGTAATTGCCGGGATACTCGATCAGTTTCCCGTGCGCCAGCTCCACAATCTTGTCGACCGTGCGGTTGAGAAACGTCCGGTCGTGCGAGATGAGCAGATAGCTCCCCTTGAACGACTGCAGAAATTCTTCGAGGAATTCGATGCCGGCAAGATCGAGATGATTGGTCGGCTCGTCGAGCAGCAGCAGATCGACGTCGGTGAGCAGGACGCGCGCGAGCATGGCCCGGTTCTGCTGGCCGCCGCTGAACGCCGCGATCGGCCGCTCCCACTCGCTCTTCGCAAACCCCACCCCCGTCAGCACCCGCTCCACCTCGGCGTGCAGCGTGTAGCCATCCGCATGTTCGTAGTCGTGCTGAAGTCCTGCGTATTTGCCGAGCAGCTTCTCGTGATCGGCCGCGCTCTTCGTCGTATCGGCGAGGTCATGCTCGATCGCGCGCATCTTCCGTTCGATGGCCAGCACGTCCGCAAACGCCGTCTCGACATAGTCGAAGAGCGACATCCCCGGCTCGGCATCGAGATGCTGCCCGACATGGCCGGTGGTCAATCCCGAGGCACGAAGCACCTGACCGTGATCGGTGTCTTCCTGTTTCAACAGCAGGCGGAAAAGCGTCGTCTTCCCCGCGCCATTGCGTCCGACCAGGCCGACTTTCTCGCCCGGATTGTGCTGCCATGTAGCGCCCTTGACGATGTCATGCGGGCCATACGATTTCTCGATGTTGTCGAAGCGGTAGAGCATTGCCGAGCCGGGCAACGCATCGAGGCTCGCGCGCCTTCCACGACGTAGAGGTCCGAGGTCACGGTGCGTATGTGTAGGCGTACGCGCGGCCGTCGGCGGAGAGAATCGGCGGACCGGTGAAGAGGGACTGCTGCTTTGGGCTGCCGGAGCCGTAATTCGTGATCGTCTCGCGCTGGCCAGTGGCAAGATCGATCCGGAAGATGGTGTTGTCGGTGCTGGTCCAGACGTAATTGCCGTCGAAGCGTGAGATCCGTTCGTCGGGATGAGAGAGGGAATCGGTTTCGGCGGGCCGCCGGCGAACGGATAGAACTTCCGCTTCGCGATCAGCGTCACACCGTCGTTCAACATCCCCAGCACACCGTCATCGGTGAGAGGACGAATCTGACGCCCCCTTTGCACCACAAAGACACAAAGGACACGAAGAAAACCTCTTTGTGTCCTTTGTGTCTTTGTGGTGAAAAACGTCTCCTCTGCTAACCTTCGTGCATGCGTCTCGCCGTCAACATCGATCACATCGCCACCATCCGTGAGGCTCGCAAGAGCGACGAGCCGGATCCGATCGCGGCTGCCGTCATATGCGAGTTAGCGGGCGCGCAGGGAATCACGGTTCATCTTCGTGGCGACCGGCGGCACATGCAGGATCGCGACGTCGAGGTTCTGAAGCGGACCGTGGCCACGCATCTCAATGTGGAGATGGCCGCGTCGCCGGAGATGGTTCGCATCGCGCAGACGGTCAAGCCACATCAGGTGACACTGGTCCCCGAGCGGCGCGACGAATTGACCACCGAGGGAGGGCTGGATGTCGTGCTGCATTCGAGCAACATCGATAAGACCATCCGGCAACTGCTGGACGCGAACATCGACGTCTCGATCTTTGTCGATCCCGATCTGGAGCAGTTGCGGCAGTGCCAGAAACTGAAGGCACCACGCGTCGAGATCAATACCGGCAAGTACGCGGAGGCCTGGAAGCGCGGCAGCGGATGGACCGCCGAGTTGGACAAAGTCGCCACGGCCGCGAAGGCAGCGCGAAAGATGGGACTCGCCGTTGCCGCCGGACATGGATTGAATTACCGCAACATCGACGGAATCGCCGTGCTCGCGGATATCGAAGAGCTGAACATCGGGCACTCGATCGTGGCGCGCGCCGCGTTGGTCGGACTTGATCGCGCCGTGCGCGAGATGATCGAGTTAATGACCCGGCCGCGGCGGTGATGCGGCAAGCGCCGCGCGAATCTTCCGAACCCGCCCGCGCTGCACCTTCCCCGAAAACCGTTCCGCGTCGTACATCGCGATGAGCGGCGCGAGGTCCGCGGCGGCGGCAGGATTCGTGATCCGCAGTCTGTTCAGCGCTTCGGACATCGTCATCGACGGGCCGACGTCGATGCCGAGGCGGTGGAGATGGGCGGCGAGGAGATCGAAGAGTGATCGGCGGCGGCGCGTCATCAGCACGATCGCCAGGCCTGCTACGAGGAGCGAAGTCAGCAACGACATGTATGTGCGCAACGCGGTGGTGTGAAGCGCCGCGGTCATGGCCGTGCTGGCGTCGCGAAGACGTTCGATCAGCGCGACCGCCAGCGAGAGTTGGTCGCCGAGGCCGTAGGTGAGGATGTGGCGGTCCCAGAAATAGTTGATCGAATCCGCCGCCGCGAGGGCGTAGACGCGCAGCAATCCTTCGTGCGCGTTGCCGGGACGGAGCGACGCCGGTGTCGGATCGAAGGTCTGCCACGCCTTGCCGTCCCACACCTCCACCCAGGCGTGCGCATCCTCGCGGCGGACGATGAAGTAGCCGGTGAGCGGATTGAGCGTGCCGCCGTAGAAGCCGCCGACGATGCGGGCGGGAACGTTGAGCGCCGTCATCAGCGCCACCATGCCGGCCGCGAAGTACTCGCAATGGCCGCGATGCTCCTGGAGCAGAAACTGATCGACGGTCATCGTGCGGCCGATCGTTGACGGATCGGCGACGTAGCGGAAGCGGCGCGACAGGTACGCCTCGATCGCGCCCGCCTGCCGCATCGGATCGGTTTTCGAGCCGGCGATCTGTTGCGCCATCGCGCGCACTCCCGGCGTGACGGGATAGTCCGATACCGTGATCTTCTGCGGGCGGCGCGGCGCGGTGTCGCGCGCAAGCGACACGTCGTACGTGATCGTGTCGCGATGCGAGCTCCACACCGTGAATACATCGCGCGTCGGCCCCTCGGACAGCTGACCGGCGCCGCTGACTTCGTATGTGCCGACCGGAAGGAAAAGCCGGCTGCCGATCAGAAAACGCTGCTGCACGCTGGCCTTGCGCGTGAAGCCGCCGGGACGAGCCACGCGCGTCGTTCCGTCGCTGCCATCGAGCGGGATGAAATCGCGCCGGCCCTGAATCCAGGTGTTGTTGGCGAAGCGTTCGTAAATCGTCCCTTTCAATCGCAGCGGCGTGAAAAACGGAATCGTCTCCGGCCCCATCCAGACGCGGCTGACCACCGTGGCGTCGCTGCTGATCGAGCGCGTTTCGTTGAGATTGATCGAGTCGCTCAGTCCCGTCGTGGCGTTGCTCAGCGGCCCGGTCATGCCCGGCAACAGCGGATTGCGGACGCGCGGCATGAATGGGAACAGACAAGTACCGATTACGAGCGCGCCGAAGACGTAGAACGATGCTGCACGGCCTGATGGAGGCTCGGCGGTTCGCGTCCCGGTCATCGCGGCCGTTTCGTCGTGGCTGAGATGCATCAGCTGGCGGAGCAGGACGAATCCGAAGATGACGATGAACGGCAGGATGGCGATGTGCGTCGAAGTGGCCACGCCGGCCGTGAAGATCAGCGATGCGGTGAGCAGACGCTGCGCGGTGTTGCGCGTCTGCGCGGACTCGATCGGCTGATACGCGGCGATGAAGAGGATGAGATGCGTCGATGCGGCGATGGCGCTGCGCGAGATGACCGCGGCATCGATGATGTAGAAGGGCACGTAGGCGACGGCCAGCGCGCGCATCACGTTCGCCGGAATGACTTCCGCTGATTTTCCCGCGGCAACGCGGATCGCGACGACGATCATGACCGCGTGGAACACGAGCAACGGCGACGCGGAGATCGCCTGCGTCGCGTACAGCGGCAACGCCGCGAAGATCGTCAGGAAAAGCAGCTCGAGCTCGAATTTCCGGGTGTCGGGTGTCGGGTGTCGGGTGTCGGAGATGGGTACCGCTGCGGTCATGCTCCGACCCCCGACTCCCGACTCCCAACTCCCGGCGCGACCGTGAAAATCACGCTGTCGCGGTCCACCGTCTGCGCGACCGGTTCGCGCGTCGCTTCGAGCAGCGCCAGCGCGCGAAACATCGATGCGGCGCCCTCGCGGTCGGATCGCATCGTCACGTGCGGAATCGAGAACGCGACATCCAGGCCGCTTCTGAGCGCGTCGTCGAGAAACGTCGCGGCCTCGCTGATCATCTCCTCGAACGATTCCTCACTCACATCCGGCGGCCGGTACGGGTCGACCACGATGTGTACCGAACGCCCCGTCTCGACCTCGGTCTGTTTGATGATCCAGCGGCCGAGCGAGGCTGATTTTTTCCAGTGAACGCGGCGAAGTGAATCGCCGCGGACATAGTCGCGGAAGGAGTGGATGTCGGTACCGCCGCCGATCCGATTCGCTGACTGCAAGTCGCCGCGGTTGGGACGGAAGCGGTCGCGGGAAATGTCGTCGCCGAGGAGGCGGGGGAAGACCACAACGTCGCCGGTGAGGCGCGGACGGCGCTTCTTCAGAAAGAATCCGAACGGAAAGCGCGTGTAGAGATCGACGCGCGTGAGTTGCGTCAGGCCGCGGCGGCGGAAGGAGAACATCGCGTGCACGATGATTTCCTCGCGGCGTTTGATGAGCGGAAGGGAGAGCGGCGCGGCCAGTTCTTCTGAGGTGATGATGACGTCGCGCACGTTCCAGATGCGGGAGCGGTTGCGGATGCGAAGGCGTCCGTGCGCCGGACGCATCGCCCACGCTTCATCCACGCCGTCGAATTCGACGACGAGTTGCTTGAGTCCCTCCTTGGAAGCGATGCCCGAAAGAAGCAGGCAACCGAGCATCAACGAGAGGCCGATGTAGAGCGCGTTGTTGCCGGTGTTGATGGCCGCGAACCCGATGACGACGGTGAAGATGACGAACGATGTGCCGATCCGCGTGAGGCGGACCACGCCGTCGAACTGCCACGTCTCTTTCGTCACGGCCATGTGAATGTCGCAGGCGAGCATGGGATTCCGCGCCTGCGACTGCCTACACTTCTTGCATGAACCGCCGCTTCGTCATCGTCTCCGCCATTACCCTCGCCTGCTCGCGCGCTTCCGGTCAGATGCCGGCAACAGTCGCCGTCGCGAATGATCCGTTGCTGCAGCACCATCAGATTCGCATCGATCAATTGCCGAAGCCTTACGCGACGCCGTCCGCCGGCAATCCGTCCTCGGTCGGCGCACCGCCCGCCAATGCGACGCTACACGCGCCGCCCGGGTTCCACATCTCGCTCTTCGCCGACAAGCTCGGCGATCCACGGGCGATGCTTCTCGCGCCGAACGGCGACGTGATTCTTTCCGAGCCGGGCGTAGGGAAGATCACGATCCTGCGCGACGCGAACCACGACGGCGTGGCCGAACAGCGCTTCACATTTGCCAGCGGACTCGATAATCCGTACGGCCTCGCATTTCACGGCAAGTGGCTGTACGTCGGAAACGAAGGCGCAGTGGTGCGCTTGCCGTACGCCGCCGGACAGACGGTCTCGAACGCGAAGCCGGAGCAGCTCACGACGCTGCCGTCCGGCGGCCATTCGACGCGCGGCGTCCTGTTCAACAAGGCTGGGACGAAGATGTACGTCTCGATCGGATCGCACTCGAACGTCAGCTCGGGCGAGCCGCCCGAGCGCGCCGCGATCGTCGAGTTCAATCCCGACGGCACAGGCAAACGGATCTTCGCCAGCGGTCTGCGCAATCCGGTCGGGATGGCATGGGAGCCGGTGACCGGCGCGCTCTGGACTGCCGTCAACGAACGCGACGGACTCGGCGACGAGCTCGTTCCCGACTACGCGACCGCCGTCCAACCCGGCGCCTTTTACGGCTGGCCTTACGCGTACCTCGGCGCCAACGAAGATCCGCGCCGCGCCGGCGAGCATCCCGACCTCGTCAAGAAGACGATTCCGCCGTCGGTTCCGATCCAGTCTCACTCTGCGCCGCTCGGCATCGCGTTCTACCACGGCACGATGTTTCCGCCCGAGTATCGCGACCGTGCGTTCGTCGCGTTGCACGGATCGTGGAATCGCGCAAACCGCACCGGCTACAAAGTCATCAGCATCCCGATGCGCGGCGGCCAACCAACCGGCGGATACGACGATTTCGTGGTTGGCTGGATGCCGTCCGAGACCCAGCGTTCGGTGTGGGGACGCCCCGTCGGTCTCCTCGTGCTCGGCGATGGATCGCTGCTGATCTCCGATGATGGTGGCGAAAAAATCTGGCGCGTCACGTACAAAAAATAGCTGCTCGGATGCGCGATCACGGCGTCTGTCTTGCACTAGCTCTTCGTGCAACAACTGCGAATTACGAAAGGACAAGCAGATGCCACGAAAAGGGAAATCCGTAGTCAGCAAAGCCGGAGGCGCGATCGCCCGAACGGCCCGGAAACTGACCGCGAAACTCGATCCACGGAAGCGCTCCGCGAAGACGGCTGAGGCAGCCAAAAAGAAGGTCGTCGCCAAGCCGCAAACCGCAACCGCGCGCGCCACGCAACCCCGCAACGACGTTGCGCTCGATCTGATCGCGAACACCTATTCGCCGAAGCAGACGAGCGTCAAAGCATCGTTCCGTAGCGACGGCGGCGATCAGCAACTCGATCAGGAGATGCCGATCGGAGCGGCCGACCGCTGGCAGGACGAAGATCACTTCACGAACAAATCGGGCGACGCCCGCATCGGCACGCACGGCCGCACCTACGAGCCGGGCGAGCGGAAGGCGTCATCCGAAACCGACAACAGAAGGAGATAAAACATGGATACACCGATGGGCAATACAGGATTCGGCAGCAACAGCGGTTTTGACAAAGGCACGACGCCGACGTCAACCGGCGGCACCGGCACGATGGCGTCCGCGTCGAGCGGCTACTGCCCGACCTGCGGTCAGTCGAAGAACACCTCCGCGAACAGCGGTCTGGAGCAGTTCCTCGGCAAACTCGGCATCAGCGACGAGATGGTCAACAACCTCAAGACGTCGATGCAGAACGTCGACGTCGAGGAGTACCTCAACACCGCCCGCGACTTCCTCAAAGGCGGCAGCGACAAAGCCACGACGTACGCAAAAGAAAATCCCGGCAAAGTCGCAGCCGGCGTTGCGGTCCTCGCCGTCGGCGCAGGTCTGCTGATCAGCGCACTGAATCGCGACTAACTCGTCGTATGGGGCTGCACGCGCAGCCCCATACAATGTCTCGATGCCGCTGGTTCCGGAGTTGAACGTCACCGATGGCACCTGCGACGTCGGTGGCATCACCATCCACTACGTCGAGGCGGGACATGGTCCGCTGATCGTGCTGCTGCACGGATTTCCGGAGTTCTGGTATTCGTGGCGGCATCAGATTCCGGCGCTGGCCGCTGCCGGATTTCGCGTGATCGCGGTCGATCTCCGCGGCTATAACGAATCCTCAAGACCGCCCGACGTTGCGTCCTACCGACTGCCCGATCTCGCCAAAGACATCGCCGGCGTGATCACGCAAACGGGCGAATCGCCGTGCATTCTTGCCGGCCACGATTGGGGCGGCGCGGTGGCGTGGCTGACGGCGATGCTCTACCCCGAACTCGTTCGCCGGCTGATCATCCTCAACTCGCCGCATCCGGTTGCCTACCTTCGTGAGATGCGCCGCTCGGCGCGGCAGAAGTGGCGCGCCAAATACCAGCTCTTTTTCCAGCCGCCGTGGCTCCCGGAGTTCCTGATGCGCCGCTTTCGCTACGCCATCCTCCGGCGCACACTCTTGAGATTCGGCGCATTCACCACCGACGAGATCGAACGCTACGTCGACGCGTGGTCCAAACCGGGCGCGCTGACCGGCATGACCAACTACTACCGCGCCATGCGCAAACGCAAAGCGATGCGCGGCCTCATGCGCCGCATCGACGTCCCCACGCTGATGATCTGGGGCGATCTCGATCCGTTCTTCACGCGCGAAACGCTGCGCGATTTCGCCGAATACGTCCCCGACATCGGCATCGAGCACATCACTGACTCCGGCCACTTTGTCCAGACGGACTCTCCGGGAAAGGTGAATGAGTTGATGGTGAACTTTGCGCGGGAAGCCGTGGTGTTACCATCAGCGCCATGATCAAGCGCCCGATTCGCACGATCAAAGAGCCCACCGGCAACAGCCGAATCACGCTCGAGCAGGCGAGGGCCGCTGCGTATCATGTTTACCGCGATCGACTCACAGGCCGCTACGTCATGTCGAAGGCTGCGCTTACTCCTAAGCAAGTTCGTGAGGCTGCCGCCAAAAGAAGAAAGATTGTCAGGACCGCGACGCCTGCGATGCCGCCAATGAAACGCTGATGCATGCGTGCGTACGAAGATAGCGTCTTTATCAACGTACCGTTCGACAGAAAGTACGCTCGCCTCGGCGAGGCTATCGTCTTCGCGGTTTATGACTGCGGTTTCGTCTGTCGATCCGCTCTCCAGATCGATGACGGCGGCCAAGCGAGGGTCGACAAGATCCTTGACCTCATCGAGCAATCTAAATTCGGAATCCATGACATCTCTCGCGCAGGCATCGATCGCAGCACGAGGCTCGCTCGATTCAACATGCCTCTCGAACTCGGCTTTTTTCTCGGAGCGAAGCGCTACGGCAACGAACGAGACCGCGAGAAACGGTGTCTCATCCTCGACCGCACTCCGTACCGTTATCGCAACTTCTGCTCGGACATTTCGGGGCAGGACATTCGAGTTCACAACGATCAGCCACGCGATGCGATACGCGCTGTGCGCGATTGGCTGAGCAGTCATCGCACCGAGGTCGCCATCCCGGGCGGTAAAGCGATCTTCGATCGCTACCAGCGGTTCCGAGCTCAGTTGCCGCAGCAGGCCCGCGAGATCAATCTCGATTATCGAGAACTAACGTTCAACGACTACACGCGCCTCGTCGCCGGTTACCTTGCGGAAAATCCGTGGTGAGCGAAGCTACGCCCGCGCCGCTTTCCACTCCGCCCACTGCTCATCCAGCGATCCTGTGAAATCGCGCTTGGGATTCCATCCGAGTTTCTGGCGGGTGGCTTTGCTGGAGACGCGCTGGTCGATGGCGAGGGCGTCGGCGAAGGGGCCGTATTTCTCGGCAGCGACTTCGATCGGGATCGTTTCGATGACGCAGCCGGTGGCGACGGCGAGCGCACAGCCGAGGAGGGTGTCGTTGGTGTCGTCAACGGCGTGGAAAATGCCGGTAGCGCGTTGCTCGGTGATGCGGACATAGCAATCGGCGAGGTCGTGAAGGTTCACCATCGCCCACTGGTTGTTGCCGTCGCCGACGAGGTAGACCGGGTTCTTCTGCTCGGCCGATTCGAACCAGCCGGCGCAGAGACTCTGTTTGCCGCCGTAGACACAGCCGGGGCGGATGACGGCGCTGCGTCCGGTCGCGAGCGCGGCCTGCTCCTGCGCCGGACGCCAGGCGACGATCGGAAGCGGATCGGGCGGCGTCGATTCATCGGCGACGTCGAATCCGGTGTTGCCGCAGACCCAGACGCCTGAGGTGTAGACGAAGAATGCTTGCTGCGCGGTGAAAACGTCGAGCGCGATTTGATTGAGCGCCGGCGCGTCCGCGGAATTCGACTGCGCGATGTGAAGGATCGCGTCGTAGCTGCCGAGCGAATCAGCGAGCGTCGGAAGCGAGGCGAGATCGCCGGCGACGATGACGACCCCGAGGTCGCGAAGCGCTTTCGAATCCGTCTCGGGACGCACAAGCGCGGCGACGTCGTGACCGCGTTCGCGAAGAGCCGGCGCGACGGCGCTGCCAATGTACCCGGTTGCGCCTGTGATGAAGACCCTCATTACTTCTTCTTCTCCATGGCGCGCTTGAAGGCGAGCGCCATCGCGCTCTCGCCCGATTCGTTATCGCCGCGCTCTTCGGCAAACTTCACGTACTCATCGCGCTCGGCCGCGGCTTTGGCGGCTTCGTGCGAGAGCGAAATGCGCTTGCGCTGCGGGTCGATGCTCATGATGCGCACGGCCAACTTCTCGCCGGCTTCATGCGCGCGCGACGGATCGGCGCCCGGCGCGACGGAAATTTCGGAATTCGGAATGAGGCCGGTCAGCCCCGGCTCGATCTGGACGAAGATGCCGGGCGCGCCGCCGTGATCGACGGTACCTTCGACGACTTTGCCGGCCGGATAACGCTGCGCGGCGCCGTCCCATGGATCGCGCGTGGCCACTTCGCGGAGCGACAGCGACAGACGCTTCTTCGACGCGTCCACTTCGCGAATCCACCCGGTGACGCTGGTGCCGATGGCGATGTCGGCGTCGCCCTGTTTCACGCCGAACGGAAGCTGCGAGTAGTGAACGAGTCCGTCGATGCCCGGCTCGACTTCGACGAAGAGGCCGAAGTCCGTCGTGCGGACGATGCGGCCGCTGAACTGTGTGCCGGCCGGATAACGATCGCCGACGTCGCTCCAGGGATCGGGCTCCTGATCCTTCATCGAGAGCGAAATGCGCTTGCCGTCGTTCTCGACTTTGATGACCTTGACGCGCACTTCCTGTCCAACCGCGACCACTTCGTTCGGATCGGTGACGCGGCGTCGGCTCATTTCGGAGACGTGCAGTAGTCCATCGATTCCGCCGAGGTCGACAAAGGCGCCGAAGGGGGTGATGGTCTTGATCGTGCCGGTCAGCTCCGCGCCGGGCACGATGTTGCGCCGCGTCTCCTCGGCCTTCGACGCGTTCGCTTCCTTCAGCAGCGCGGCGCGAGAGACGACAATGCGCCGTCCGTCGTCGGAAAGCTCCGTCACGCGGAACTCGTACGACTGCCCGATGAACTGATCGGGATTGTCGATCTTGCCGAGAGCGATCTGCGACAGCGGACAGAACGCGCGCAGGCCGCCGATGTTGACATCGAAGCCGCCTTTGTTCCGCGCGGCGATTTTCGCTTCGACGGGCAGGCGGTTCTCGTACATCTGCCGGAGCAGGTCGAGCGACGCTTTGCCTTTGGCGAGTTTGCGCGAGATGCGAATGTCGGGAGAGGTCTTGACGACTGTGCCTTCGACGGTGTCGCCGACATCGAGGCCGTCGAGCTCATTGGCGGCCATGACCGCTTCGGAGGGGCCGCCGTAGGAGACGAAGGCATCGTCGCCGGAGATGTTGACGATCTGCCCTTTGAGCAACTCACCCTGCTCGGGGGTCTTGAAATTCAGGCTCGCTTCGAACGCCTCCGCAAACGTTGCTTCGGCGGTTTCTCTACTCTGGGTCATGGATCGTAAAGCCTTTCAGTGGGATGGATCTCAGGACCGCGAGATCGGTTGGGCAGCGTATCTTACTCGAAAGTCAAAGAGGCTGGGGACTGAGGAACGCCGGCGAAGTTGTGTCTCTTCCGCATGGCGGTTTTCGGCCATCGCGATCATCGAAAAAAATTGTTTCGCGACCCCTTGCACACCGCAAAACGCGGACCTACATTTGTGCTCCCTGACCCGCCGGATGCTTCATCGCAGATGTCAACGGCGAGTCGGGTGGTTCCGAAGCGCGATGGGGTTCGGGGCTGCCATGCGGATGCGTCTTTGCAGCTGTCAACGCGTGGCGAACGGTTGCGACGGGCAAAGGACGCCGGAACCAAAGTCGATTCGAATGCCCTCTGGTGGCTGTTAACGGATCGAGAATGGGCTTGCGAGATCAGAGATCGCGAGCCTTTCCTTTTTCTCCCTCTGCTACGATTCCGCGCACCGATGAGCACGCGTGTTTACCTGGTTCGCCACGGCGCCACCGAGTTGTCTTCCGAGGATCGCTTCGCCGGCGCCATCGATGTGAAGCTCTCCGACGAAGGACGCGAGCAGGCGCGGCTGCTTGGGAAACGATTGGCGTCCGATCCTCTCGACGTCGCCTTCGCCAGCCCGATGACGCGGACGATGGATACCGCCGGGCTCATCGCGGCACCGCATCAACTCGAAGTCACGCCGATCGACGGCCTCCGCGAAATCGCACACGGCCGCTGGGAGCGGAAGACGCGCGCCGAGGTGGAGCAGGAGTTTCCGGAGGAGTACGCGCGGTATGAAACCGATCCGTACTCCTTCGCGCCGACCGAGGGAGAAAGCGGGCTGCAAGTCACGGCGCGTGCGCTTCCGGCGCTGCTGAAAATCGTCGAGGAGCATCCGGATCAACGCATCCTGGTGGTTTCCCACAAAGCGACGATCCGGCTTCTGCTCAGCTCACTGATCGGATTCGATCCGCGCAAGTACCGCGACCGGCTCGATCAAAGCCCGTGTGCGCTGAACATTCTCGACTTCAAAGACATCACGTCGCCGCGTCTGACGCTGTTCAACGACACCTCGCATTACTGCTTCGATGTTCCGGGCGTGCCGAAGAACCGGCTCTCGAAGACGTGGGGCGGCAACAAGCCAGCGTAGGACGTTCAACGACGGTACGCCACCGCGCGATGTGGGCGTCGGCGTAGCCGGCGTAAGAACCGTAGCCCCCGGCCTTCAGCCGGGGGAAGTCGGTCTCCAGCATGATTGGGAGCGCGCTTCAGCGCGCGATAGAAAGCTTTCTTTCGCCCGTTAAAACGGGCTCACAACCTGCCGGCGTTCTGGCGCCCCCCGGCTCAAAGCCGGGGGCTACGGTTCTTACGCCGCCTTCGGCGACGGGCATCACGTGGTGCGCGACAGCACGCGCCTTTCCACGATGCGATGACGCCTACTCACGCTTCGCCGCCGCCGAAGACGACCAAGCCGAAACCGACCGCGAAGATCGTGTAGATGGTCGCGAACACGAGCATCGGCCACGCCTCATGTCCGTGCAGCGCGAAGCGGTCGAGGGTGATCGAGCCGACTGCGAAATGAATCAGGTTGCCGAGGGCGATCGGGCGGTTGTAGATGCCGCCGACGCGGCTGCCTTTGATCATCCAGTTCGTCATCGCGAAGCCGAAGAGGAGTGCGGCGCACAGCTGGACGAGCGGCGGAAGGAACGGCGATGACGGAATGGCCGCCGCACGCAGAATCTCGTCCGGCGCGAAAAGCGCGGCGAGGCCGGTGATGCCGAGGAAGACCGCGCTGGCGGCCATGAGTGCGCGCGTTTTCATGCGGTGGCGTGGCGCACGTTGAACTTCCGCTCGACGTGCACGACCCCTTCGATGTCGCCGATCGAGCGGATCACCCGCTCCATGTGTTTCAGGTCAGCGATCTCCAGCGTCAATTCGGCGGTGGCTTTGCCGTCGGTGACGCGGCTGTCCATCTGGCGGATGTTCGTCTTCATGTTGGCGACGGTCGACACCACGCGCGCCAGGATGCCCTGCCGATCCTCCATCACGATCTCCAGCTCGACCTCGAACTGAGCATGAGATTGCGTTGGGCGCTGGTCGGCCCATTCGACGGCGATCTGGCGGTCGGCGTTGAACATCAGATTGCGGACGTTCGGACAGTTCGCGCTGTGTACGGCCACGCCTTTACCGCGGGTGATGTAGCCGATGATCGGCTCCCCCGGCAGCGGCTTGCAGCAGCCGGCCAGGTACGTCATCAGGTCGTCGAACCCGCGCACCTTGATCGCGGGCGAGGTGCCGGTGAATGGGAAAATCTTCCGTACGGCGCGACTGATGACGCCTTCATCGACCGGCGGCTGATCCTCTTTCGCGAAGCGCTCCACGATCGAACGGGCGGAGATTTTGCCGTAGCCGACGTCGGCGTACAGGTCGTCGAGCCGCGGCAGCGCGTACTCGGCCAGCACGGCGTCGAGCGCATTCTCGGCGACGAGCTTGCGCCACTGCACTTTGTAGCGCTTGGCTTCCTTGTCGATCAGCTTGCGACCGAGCTCGATGGAGCGATGCTTCTGCTCCGTGTTCAGCCAGTGCCGGATTTTGTGGCGGGCCCGCGAGGTCACCACCATGTTCAGCCACTCGCGCGACGGCGTCTGGGTCGGATTCGTGAGTACTTCGATGATGTCGCCGTTCTTGAGCATCGTCCGCAGCGGCACGAGCTTGCCGTTCACGCGCGCGCCGGAGCAGTGGTCGCCGACGTCGGTGTGAATTCGGTACGCGAAGTCAAGCGGCGTGGCGCCGCGCGGGAAGGCGAAGACGTCGCCTTTCGGCGTGAATGTGTAGACCTCGTCCGGATAGAGATCGATCTTCAGCGAGTGCATGAAGTCGCGCGGATCGGTGATCTCGTGCTGCCACTCCACCAGCTGCCGGAGCCAGAGAAAGTTCGTGTCGTCCGTTTTCGCGCCGACGCGCCCTTCTTTGTATTTCCAGTGCGCCGCGATGCCCTGTTCGGCGATCAGGTCCATCTCGCGCGTCCGGATCTGCACCTCGAACGGCTGGCCTTTCTCCGCGACGACCGTCGTATGGAGCGACTGGTAGAAGTTCGGCTTCGGCATCGCGATGTAGTCCTTGATCCGGCCAGGGACCGGACGCCACATCTGATGAATGATGCCGAGGCAGGCGTAGGTATCTTTGATGCTGGGGGTGACGATGCGGAAGGCGAGGTAGTCGTAGACTTGGCCGACGTCGATCTCCTGACGCCGCAATTTCGTCCAGATCGAGTACATCGACTTGACGCGGCCGAAGACGTCGCCCGCGATTTCGTTCTCGTGCAGCTTCGCGGTCAGAGTTCCTTTGATGCGCTCGACGATGTCGCCGGATATCGACAGCTTCTCGTTGACGGCGCGCTGCAGTTCGTCGAACTCGCGCGGGTGCAGATGGCGGAACGAGAGGTCTTCGAGCTCGCTCTTGAGACGTCCCATGCCGAGGCGGTTGGCGATCGGCGCGTAGATCTCCATCGTCTCCTTTGCGATCGCCAGCCGCCGTTCTTCGGCGAGGAACTCGAGCGTGCGCATGTTGTGAAGACGGTCGGCGAGTTTGACGAGGACGACGCGGAGGTCGCTGACCATCGCCAGCAGCATCTTGCGGAAGGTCTCGGCCTGCTGCTCTTCCTTCGAGACATACGCGTAACGCGAGATCTTGGTCACGCCGTCGACCAATTCGGCCACGTCGTCACCGAAAATTTCCTGCAGCGTTTCCTTCGTGGTCAGCGTGTCTTCGAGGACGTCGTGAAGCAGACCGACTGCGATGGAGGTCTCGTCCAAACGCATCTCGGCGAGGATGTAGGCGACGTTGAGCGGATGCACGAGATACGGCTCGCCCGAGCTGCGCACCTGTCCGCGATGCTCGCGCGCGGAGAAAACGAAGGCGCGGTCGAGCAGTTCCTCATCGAAGTCCGGCTTGTAACTTTCGACCTTGTCGAGGATGTCTTCGAAGCGGATCATGCGGTGGAGGATCGTAGCATTGGGGTTGGGGTGGGGGGTTGGGGTGTGGGGTGTTGGGAGTGGGGAGTGGGAGTCCGAGTTAGGAACTCTTAGCTGGTCACGATGTGATTCGCATGAATCGCGAGCCCGACTCCCACACCCCACGCCCCACACCCCACTCCCACACCTAGGCACCCGTCTTGCTCCGTCCGCTGCCGGATGCCGGTTGCAGTGGCGTGGGGCCATGAACCTGCCGGTGATTAACTGAAACGTGAGGCGGTGATCAACACCGCATCACACAACAATGGAGGTACTTGTCGTGTCCAAGCGTTCGTCTCAACTCGTAGCGTTTTTCCTTGTCCTCGCGTTTGCGGCCATTCCCGCGTTCGCCGGTCCGGTCCCGTCGAAGACCGCAGCCGATCAGAGCATCGACCAGCGCGCCGCCGACCTGGCGCTCGTGCGCGACGTCACCGCGAACGATCAGGTTGCCAAGGTGCTGACGGACCGCGGCTTCACCAAGGAGCAGGTCAATCAGCGTCTGGCCCAGCTCTCGCCGCAGGACCTCCATCAGCTGGCCCAGAACATCGACCAGGTGCAGGCTGCCGGTCTGACGCGCCAGGAGTGGATCTGGATCGGTATCGGCGCACTGGCCGCGTTGATCCTCGTCATCGCCCTCGGCTGATATTTTTTCGACGTAATTTCACGCGGCGAGCGGTCCTTGGGCCGCTCGCCGCGTGTTTTTCAAGGAGAAGCGAAATGTTGAATGTTGAATGTGAAAAACCTCGTCGTCGACCCATTCAACATTCAACATTGCTTCTTCTGGTGATGCTTACGGGATGCATCACCGTCACCCCAAAAACCCAGCACGCGAGTCCCACCGCAACCATCATCCCGAACGTCCCCGAACAGCACTGGGGCATCGAGTCCTGCGGCGCCGGTTCGCTGTCGACCGTTCTTCAGCACTACGGCGACACCACGTCGATGCAGTCGTGGGATGCAACGCTGCCGAAAACGCATGGCGGCGTCCTGACCATCGACATGCTCCTCGCCGCGCGCAAAGCCAGCTTCGACGCGCAGCTCGTCACCGGCACTCCGGCCATCATCGAACAGGAGTTGCAGCAGGGACGTCCGGTCATCCTGATGCTGCAGGTGGTCAACTCGCCCGGCACGCACTACGACTTTTTCCACTACATCGTCGCCGATGGATTCGATCCCGCCTCGGGACTCGTGCGCACGCAGTTCGGCGACGGTAAGGGACGCTGGACGACGTTTGACCGTCTCGAAAAGGCATGGTCCGGCGGCGGCCACGCGGCAATTTTGATCCATCCCGGCAACGCCTCCGACGCGCTTCGCGCCGCGGTCGCGCTCGAAGATGCCGGCAAGTACGCGGATGCCGCGGCGGCCTACCGCACCATTCTCGCCCAACATCCCGAGTCCCTCCTCGCCTGGACGAACCTCGGCAACGCCGAAGTACAACTCGGCGATCGCGCGGCGGCCGAGGAGGCGTTCCGAAAGGCGATCGCCGTCGATGGAACGTCGCGTGATGCGCTCAACAACCTCGCGTGGCTGCTCTACCAATCGAAGCAATACGACGAAGCCGAATCGCTGGCGCGAAAAGCCGTCGCGCAGCACGGACCTGATTCGTACATGGTGCTCGACACGCTGGCCCGCGTTCTCGCCGCGAAGGGTTCGTGCAACGAAGCGATGACCACGTTCCGCGCCGCGATCGACGCCGTCCCGCAGACGCACGCCACGGCGCGCACTGACCTCGAAAAAGCGATGACCGAGGCGCAGACGAGCTGCCGGTCGTAGCGGCTGCGCGACGGACGTATCATCCGCTGCATGCCTGCCCGGCTGGTTCCTCGGATCCGCGTGGTCAAGGACGACACGATCGTCCTCGGACCGGGAAAAGCGGATCTGCTCGCAGCGATTCACAAGTCCGGCACTCTTCGCGATGCCGCCGCGGAAATGGGCATGTCGTACATGCGCGCCTGGAAGCTCGTGGGCATCATGAACGAGGCGTTTCGGGAGCCGCTCATCGCCATGACCCGCGGCGGCACGGAAGGCGGACGCGCCGAACTGACGCCTGCCGGGCGCGCGGTTCTGAAGCTGTACCGGCGCATCGAACGCGAGAGCGTCGCCGCAATGCGGGAGTCGTGGAAGACGCTCCGAAAGATGCTGCGCTGACCGATATACTTGACTAAATATATCGCTCCATGTTCTCCTTTTGTCATGCGAGTCATGGCAATGGCACTCATCATCCTCACCGCGGCGAGCGCGATGGCAGACGACAGCGCCATCGAAGCACGCCTGAACAAACTCGAACAGGAAGTGGCCACTCTCCGCCAGGAGAACGAGCAGCTCCGCCGCGACCTCGGCGTCGAAGTCGTGGCACGCCAGAGCAGCGTCAAGATCGGCGGTAAGGAGGAAGCTCTCCAGTTCGGCGGCCTGTTGCAGGTGCAGTCGGAGGCCGGCGATACAGGCGACGCGCGCTTCTCCGACGGCAACGACCGGCTCTACCTGCGCCGCGCCCGCATCAACGCGACCGGGCGCTTCCTCGATGAATTCAACTTCCGCGCGGAGCTGGAACTGGCCGGCAGCCTCGCCAACACGACTGCCTTCCGCGCTCAGCTCACCGACGGCTACATCAACTGGAACCGCTTCGATTCGGCCAACGTGCGCGTCGGGCAGTTCAAGACGCCGTTCGGTTTCGAGCAGCTGTATCTCGATTCCCAGCTCACATTCGCCGAACGGTCGCTCGTCAGCGATCGCCTGACGCCGGGACGGCAACTCGGCGCACAGGTCGGGGGCGAGTATTGGTTCGACCGTTTCAACTGGGCCGTCGGCGCTTTCAATGGCAACGGCATCAATCAAAACTTCAACGACAACGATCGCCTCCTCGAAGTGGGCCGTGTTTCGGTAGCGCCGATCAGCGGTCGCTACTTCGACCAGCCGTCGCGATGGACGGTCGGCATCGACAGCTTCCGCTCTCGTGACGCCAACGTGACTGTGACTCCGGAGTTCGCCATCGACTCGACTCCCACGAGCGCCGCGAAAGACAACATTTTTGCCGGCGTGCGGCGCGGCATCGGCTACGACTCGCAAGTGCAGTTCGGACCCGTGGAAGCGTGGGGCGAATATCTGCAGGTCACGTTCGATCCGGCCGACCGTTTGCCACTCCGTCATTTGAAATCGAACGGCTGGTCCGGTCAGCTCTCCGCGTTCGTCATCGAGAACAAGTTGCAACTGGCAGCACGGCGCGAGCACTTCGATCCGAACACAAACGCCGGCCGCAACGAAACCAGCACGACGACACTCGGCGCGAACTGGTACTTCAAGCAGAATGACATCAAACTGCAGCTCGACTGGCTGCATAGCGATGTTCCCGGCCTGACCAAAACGCAACAAAAATGGATCGCACGCTTGCAGACGGTGTTCTGAGGATCTGATGACCCGACGATTTTTCCTGCTCCTTTGCTCGTTCGCACTCGCCGTTTCGCCGGTGATGGCGGCCAACCTCCGCGTGTCCGCCGCATCGAGCCTGACCGATGCGTTGCACGACATCGCGCGCGTCTATCAACTCGAAACGCATGACACCCTTCTCTTCGACTTCGGCGCGTCGAGCACGCTCTCGCGCCAGATCGCCGAGGGAGCACCGTCGGATGTGTTCATTTCGGCGGATGAACTGAAGATGGATCAGCTCCAGCAGCGCGGATTCATCATCAAAGCGTCCCGCCGCAGCATCCTCTCGAATACGCTCGTCATCATCGTGCCGAGCGATAGCAGTCTGAAAATCAACGGCGCCGCCGACCTCGCTGACGATGCCATCTCCAACATCGCCGTGGCCGAGCCGCAGAGCGTTCCTGCCGGCATCTACGCGAAGGAGTATCTGCGCAGGCTTCACGTCTGGGATCGCATCAAAGACAAGATCATTCCGACCGAAAACGTCCGCGCCGCGCTGGCCGCCGTCGAGTCGGGCAATGTGCAGACCGGAATCGTTTATCGCACCGACGCGCTGATTTCGCGCTCCGTTCGGATCGCCTTCGAAGTTCCGCGCGCGGAAGGTCCGAAGATTTCGTATCCGGTCGCGATCGTCGGCGATTCGAAACAGAAGGCAGCCGCGCAGCGGTTCATCGATTTCCTCCAGTCCGCACCCGCACAGGAGATTTTCCGCAAGTTCGGGTTCATCATCATTAAATGACAGCAGAGGAGTGGCGGATCGCGGCGTTCACGCTCGAGATGGCCGCGATGGCCACTCTCCTCATTCTGCCGCCCGGTCTCCTCCTCGGCTGGCTCCTGGCGCGCCGCACCTGGCCGGGAAAATCGCTCATCGAAACTCTGGTCACGCTTCCCATCGTCATGCCGCCGGTGGCCACGGGCCTGCTCCTGCTCCAGACGTTCGGACGACGCCGGATGCTCGGCGGTTTTCTCGATCGCATCGGCATCGACGTCGTCTTCACGTGGAAGGCGGTCGTGCTGGCGATGATGGTGATGTCGATCCCGCTTCTGCTGCGGGCCGCGCGAACCGCGTTCGAGGAAGTGAACCCGAGGCTCGAACAGATTGCCGAGACGCTCGGAGCATCGCCGATGCGCGTCTTCTTCACCATCACGCTCCCGCTGGCTCGGCGCGGCGTGGCGGGCGGCGTCGTACTCGCGTTTGCGCGAGCGGTCGGCGAATTCGGCGCCACGATCCTGGTAGCCGGCGACATCCCTGGCCGCACGCGAACGATCGCCCTCACGATTTACGAACGCGTCCAACTCGGCCACGACAGTTCGGCGTACCGAATGGTTGCGCTGTCCGCCATCATCGCCTTCGCCGCGCTTTGGACGAGCGAGACACTCCTCCGGCCGCGGCGCCGCGCATGAAGATCACGCTCGACGACGTACGGCTTCCGCTGGCTGAGTTCGAGCTCGCGCTGACCGTGGAGCTGACCGCGCCGCTGGTGGGAATCGTCGGTCCGTCCGGGGCGGGCAAGACCTCGCTGCTCGACCTCATCGCCGGATTGCGGCGGCCAGCCGCCGGCAAAATCGCGTTCGATGCCGAGCTTGTCGATGACGTCGCCGCGCGGTTGCACGTTCAGCCGCGGCGTCGCCGGATCGGGTACGTCCCGCAGGACAACGCGCTTTTCCCGCACCTCAGCGTCGAGCAGAACATTCGCTACGGCACGCGTGAAGCGCTGCAGACGGACATCCTCGACCTGCTGGAGATCAATACGCTTCTTCCGCGGCGCGTCACCAGCCTTTCCGGCGGCGAGCAGAAACGGATCGCGCTGGCCCGCGCGCTGATGTCGTCTCCTCGGCTGCTGCTCCTCGACGAGCCGCTGGCCGGCATCGACCGTCCGCTGCAATCGCGAATCCGAGGCTACCTCGAAGAACTTCACAGCCATCTCACCGTTCCGATGCTCTACGTGACACACGACCGCGAGGAGCTGGCGCGGATCGCCGGCCAGACGATCGAGTTGAACCGTGGGCGGCTCGTGATCTCTGGTTTCCCCCTTTAAAAGAGGTGCCCTTCCTCTGACAAAAGACTCGGGAGTCTTTTCGAAGAGACTCGGGGGGCACTTGCAAGAGACTCGAGGGGCTCTTCGAAGAGACTCGGGGGTTCTTGCAAGAGACTCGGGGGTTCTTGCAAGAGACTCCGGGGGTTCTTGCAAGAGACTCGGGGGGCTCTTCGAAGAGACTCGGGGGGTTCTTGCAAGAGACGCGGGGGGTTCTTGCAAGTGACCCTG
>DASYJF010000123.1:0-43942 GCA_035996815.1 Thermoanaerobaculia bacterium
GGCCGCGCCGGCCCAGCGGGCGGTTGCTTCGAGCAGCAGCGGCCGAGCGTCCGCGGCCTCTGCGGGCGAACGCGCGATCTTCAGTGCGGTCACGGTCAGAGCGCGAATCGCAGACGACAACTGCATCGACGCCTCGTCGAGGCACCCCGACACGCGCTCGTACTTGCGCGCGGCGCGAGTCGGACGGCGCGCCGCGAATCGCTCGGCTGCGTCGATGACGCGGCCTGAGGTCTCGATCAGCCGCAGCGAGCGGTGGATGGTCTGCCGTGTCCGGCGGAAACGGCGCATCCAGGCGCTTCGCCGTGCCCGATCCGACGCACTTCGGGACACCTTCAGCCTCCGCGACTGTTTCGCGTTCGTTTGCGAAGCGGAACCGAGATGGATGTTTGACATAGATGTATCTTAGGTCCGTTTGATGCTTTATGCCAGCGGATCGGAATCAAAACGCTGTCAAATTACCGTTTTTTCACCTGAAACACACCATCGATGACCACTATCGACGCCTCACGCCAACCGATCGATGCTGTCTAGGTGACCCATCGATGCGATCGGGGCAACCCATCGATGCGATCGGGGCAACCCATCGATGCGATCGGGGGTACCCATCGATGCGATCGGGGGTACCCATCGATGCGATCGGGGGTACCCATCGATGCGATCGGGGGTACCCATCGATGCGATCGGGGGAACCCATCGATGCGATCGGGGGTACCCATCGATGCGACCGGGGGAACCCATCGATGCGATCGGGGTTGTCCTCGGAAGGTCTCAATCGAAAGGGAACCGTCGTTCACGCGGAGGCGCGGAGAACTGCTTGCCCCGCTCATCAATGGCCTTAACGTTACCTGTCTTTGACGCTCGCGGCCGGAACGCTGGCGTCCTCGCCGGCTGGCTCGGCTGCGTCTCGCTGCCGAACCGCCAAACCCTCGACATTCGCTGATTACGCGACGCCGGCGCAAGCCTCCCATTCGGCGGCGAGACGCCGCCGAGCCAGCCGGCGAGACGCCAGCGTTCCGACCGCGCAACGCACACCACTACGTGACGTTGGCCGCTAGTCGTGGCGCGTCTTCACTCCCCTGCCTCCGAGTTGCGAATCAGTAGACGGAGATTTTTCAAAACGTTGGGATTGAGCGTAGTGCGGGCGTCCTCGCCTGCATCCGGCGTGGCGTCTCGCCCGACGGGGGTTTCCGAAATCATCAACTGTGCCGTGATTGAATCCCAGAAATCCCGTCGGTTGCAGGCGGGACGCCTGCACTACGCCTTTGGGTTGCGGGCAAAGCCAGCGCTGAGATACCGCGCCTTCAACTGCTCGTACAGACAGCTGGAGTCGTATACCGCATTCTTGTCGCGTCCGGCGCGGCGCCACATTTCGTTCCAGAGGTGGATTGCGTACGCGTCGTCGGGAATCGGTGGTGGGTCGGGTGAGAGGAGCAGTTCCCAATCGTCGTAGCCGATCGGACAAAACGTTTTCGCGGGCTGGATGCAATCATCGAGGCCGAATTGCGGAATGAGACGCGCGATGAGGCGAGGTCCCATCTCTCCCCAACGCAACTGCGACGGATCCGTCTCGCTGCAAAGCCGCCAGGCATGAGCGAAGGCCTCACTTCCGGCCGGGGCGCGGATGGTGCCGTTGTTTACGTACTGTTCCCCCTCATGCATTTCGGACGAAAAGACATACTCCGTCTCAAACGCGAACGGCCGAAGGCACACGCTGTCCACATCCGACCACCACCCGCCGCGGTCGAGCATCAGCTTGTAGCGGAAGTGATTGGCGAAGCCGGCGTACGATGGATGTCCGGCGTATTGAAAGATCATCGACGCCGGGAGGATCTCGTTGGCGTCGAGGACGTCGGCCCCTTCCGGCACGCCGAGGACGTCGTCGTATGTATAAAGGTGAAAGGGATGACCGTGCGCGAGGAACGATGCGATCGACAGCTGCTCCATCACCGAGAGCTCGGGCCCGATCCACAAGCTCTGGATGACGTCGCGCATTGTTAGAGTCTCGCACGTTTCACACCGCCCATCTCCTGCGCGTCTTTGAAACGTCAAGCAATGAAACGGCTTCGCGAAGAACAACGCGCGCAGTATTTCGATGAGGGAATCCTCTGGCCGGTCGAGGTATTGAGGCCGGACGAGGTGGCGTTCTATCGCGCAGCGCTCGAGGAGACCGAGCGGGCGCTGCACGGGAAGTTGAAGCGGATCGACAACGCCCATCTCCACTTCCGCTGGGCGTGGGACCTGGCCCTCCATCCGGCCATTCTCGATGCGATGGAGGATCTGCTCGGTCCCGACGTGGTGATCCACTCCTCGCGAATCTTCTACAAGCATCCTCACGATCCGGCCTTCGTCGGCTGGCATCAGGATGGGCTCTACACGAAGCTCGATACGGACTTCGCTCCGTCGGCGTGGATCGCTCTCAGCGAAAGCAACGCCGCGAACGGCTGTCTGCGGGTGATCCCGCGCACGCATCGCTCGGGCAAGTTCGCGCATCGCGAGACATACGCGTTCGATAACCTCTCCAATCATGGTGAGCAGATCGAAGCAGAGATCGACGAGTCCCTGGCGGTCGACGTGACGCTGCAGGCCGGCCAGATGTCCGTGCATCACGTCAACGCCATCCACGGGTCGCAGCCGAACAGCTCCGGCACGAAGCGGATCGGGTTCAGTGCGTCCTACATCTCCCCCGATGTCGCGGCCGGCGATATGCAGTTGGTCTGGGCGCGCGGCCGCACCGACCTGCGGCATGCGCGCGTGCTCGAACAACCACCAACCTCGGACATCGACTCCGGCATCGCTTCGCATGCGGAGTACGTCCGCAGCCACGGCCGCGGACTGCGCCTCGATCCATGAAGAGTTTCCGGGGAGAAGCGCTCCGCTTTCAGCAGAAGCTGGCCGCGCACGAGATCTTCAGTCTGGCCCGCTTCGGCGATGGCGAGTCGGTCATTCTCATGGGAGATCATTCACACCGCGGCAAGCGGATCGTCGGCCAGGAGTATCAATACGAGCCTGGCCATCCATCGTATGCAGAGCCGCGCGCGGCAATGCTCGATGCATTCCGCTATCGCTCCGACAACTACTACGTCGGCATCTCCTGCCCGCACTGCGTAGGCGATCGTGACTTCGAATGGCTGCGCACCTCCTCGGGACAGGACGAGGAGCATCTGACCTTCGCCACGCTCTACTTCTACTCGAACTACCGGCACTACCTCGATGCCGTCGTGCCGCTGTACCGCGACTACGAGGTGGTGCTGGTCTGCAACGGCGCGGCGTCGATCGAGGCCCTGCCATTCCACGTCAGCCGCGATTTTCGGGTCGGTACGAATGCGTGGGTCGACGACGCCGATCTCGGTGACGCCATGGTCCGCACCATCGAGCGCGAACGAATCCGAGGCGCACTCTTTATCCTCTGCGCCGGGCCGTTCGGCAGCGTCCTCGCCCACCGGCTTC
This sequence comes from Thermoanaerobaculia bacterium, assembly GCA_035996815.1. Lineage (GTDB taxonomy): Bacteria > Acidobacteriota > Thermoanaerobaculia > Gp7-AA8 > Gp7-AA8 > JADGNZ01. The sequence goes on from DASYJF010000123.1 coordinate 3,448, forward strand.
ACCGCGACGCGCCGGGCAACAGCTATGTCGACACCGGCTCGTTGCTCGACGGTTGGTTCTTCCCTCAGGCGGGAGCGACGCGCCGCTACCTCAATGGCGGCGCGATGTTCGAGGAGAGCTGCGACTGGCGGTTTCTTCGCGATTCGGGCCTGCGGGGGCGCACCGACTTGTTCGCTTGAGACGGTGTGGCACAGACAAGAGTGTGCCTGGAGTCTGGCCATGTGAATGCGGGAAAAACTCCGGCCGCCGGCGAAGCCGGCGTGAGAATCTCAGCCCACGGGTTCACCCGCAATGGCCTTAACTAAAGGTTCGCGCGGCGCTCGCGGGTGGAACGCTGGCGTCTCGCCGGCTGGCTCGGCGGCGTCCCGCCGCCGAATGGGAGGCTTGCGCAAGTGTTGTATTACAGCGAGATTCGAGGGTTTGCCGGTTCGGCAGCGAGACGCAGCCGAGCCAGCCGGCGAGACGCCAGCGCTCCGTCCGCGAGCATCGAAAACTACTTAAGTTAAGTTAGGCCATTGGCCAGGCCAGCCGGCGGGACGCCAGCGCTCCGTGCGCCTTAGCTGATTCGTACGACGACGAGCGTGACGTCGTCTTCCTGCGGCTCATTGCCGCGAAACGATTCGACATCGCGCAGCACGGCGTCGCGAACTTCCTCGGCGGTCCCATCGCACGCGGCCACGATGCGGGCGAGGCGATCGAGTCCGTATTCGTCGCCGGAGGCGTTCACCGTTTCGTAGATGCCGTCGCTGTGGAGGACGAACGTGTCGCCGTTCGCGAATGGCACGACGCGTTGCGGAACGTTGTTGCCGAGGCGCGCGCCGAGGGGTGGTGCGAAAAGCTCGATCAGTTGCGTCGATCGCGCAGCACCTCGGACGTGGAGCAGCGGCGGATGACCGGCGGAGGCAATCGTGGCGAGATGCGTTTCGTGATCGAGGAGCAGGACCGAGATCGTGACCATCATTCGTCGCCTGCTGCTCTGCGCCACGACTTCCTGCAGCCGATCGAGCACGTGCGCGGGATCGAGAAGTTGATCGCGCAACAGCGTGAATCCGCTGCGCAGCGCGGAGAGCGTGATACCGCTGGCGAGTCCGTGGCCGGCGACGTCGCCGCAGACGATGGCCAGGCGTCCGTCGACGACGAAGTAGTCGTAGTAGTCGCCGCCAACCTCGGTGGCGGGAAGCGAAACGCCGGCGACGTCGGCCCAATCGAGTTGCGGCGGCGCCTCGGGCAGCATGCTGATCTGCACCTCGCGCGCGAACCGCAGCTCGTCGCGAATACGCAACTGCTCGCGCGCCTCGGCGCGGCGTTGCACGCCTTCTTCGATCGCGCTCTTCTTCACGCTGCTGCTCAGCAATGCTCCGATCACGAAGCTGACGACGTTGACCGCCGCCAGCGTGATCGCGAGTCCGACCGGGTTCGTTTTGTTGCGGCTCGTGGGGGCTGTGAAGAAGGCGAGGACGACGACGGATAGTAGCGAGGCGTTGAGAATGATTCGTTGCGGCAGGAGGAGCCGCAGCGCAATCGTCGCGGCCGGGAAGATGATGCCCCAGGCCACCCAGCCGGCTTTGTCCGTCAGCGCGAAGTAGATCAAGGTGCTGAACTTGACGGCATAGAGCGCGATCAGCCATCCGGTCAGGTTGCGCTCGACCGGCCGGGCGTAGGCACGTGGCGGCCTGTTGTCGCGCCGCCGTGCGCGCCGCAATTCGCTCATTCCCGCGATGACGAAGAGCGTGAGCAGCGCGTCGATGAGCGCCGCCGAAGTGTGCCCAAGGCGCTGCTGCTTCCACGCGAACGCGGACGCGACGAGGATGAACGAGATGATCCCGAACAACCACGAGATCAGGTACGCCCAGACGAGGTTCTGCTCGTCGAACCGCCGCTGCACCATCTGCGGCTCCGTCGTCTGCGCGAGTTGTTCGAGCGGGCGTTCCATGCGGCAGGCATTGTCGCCGATGCGCAGGGTCGGATTGCGGCGAAGATTTAAGGACGAAGATGGATTCGGGCCAGCAGCGCGGCGTAGCGCGGATCGCGGCGGATGCCATCGAGCTCCGGGTCCTGGCGAATCTGATAGAAGAAGGGATAGCGCGCGTCGAGAGCGCGGCCGAGCGCTTCAAACGTCCGATCGTGGTCGCCCATACTTTCGAAAATGTAGGCGATGAAGATCTCGCCGATTCCGGGCGTTGATCCAGCGCCACTGGCGCGGATGGCGGCCACGCGGGCAAGGGCCAGATCGCGGTGACCCTGACGCGCCTCGATCGCTCCCATGATTCCGAGCATGCGGCGGTTCGTCGGTGCAACGCGCAACGTCTCCTCGGCAATGGCGTGGGCGGCGTTGAGATCGCCCTGCAGAAGCGACGCACGCGCGAAGACGCCCGCGGCGAACTTGTTGCTCGGATCGAGCGAGAGCAGCTGCTGCGCGAAACGCGAGGCTTCGCCGAGTCTGCGCAGATACAGCAACTCGAGCAGCATGTCGTTCTGCGGAATTTGCCAGGTTGGGTCGAGGTCGCGGGCGCGCCGGAGATGCGGCAGGGCATCGGCAGCCGAGGCGTTCGCCTGCAGCCAGTAGCCGCGAAGCGTTTGAACGTCTACCGAATTTGGATCGAGCTGCTGCACGCGGTTCAGTTCCGTGTCGGCGGCGGCCCAATCGCGGTCATGAAAAATCGCCTGCGCGGCCAGCGCGATGTGCGCCTGCGGCAGATCGGGATCCAATTGAAGCGCCCGATACGCGTTTTCCTTGGCGCGCGCACTGGCTTCCTCGGAGGGCAACGGTCCGTACAGACTGATGACGTCGTAGCTGGCGGCCAGGCCTGCATACGCGAGCGCGTACCTGGGATCGCGATGCAGCGCCGCTTCGTAGTAACGGATGCTGGTCATGAGCTGCTTCGGATTGAAGCTCAACCACTCCAGCCGTCCGCTCTCGTACAGCGCATACGCTTCGCGGTCGTCTGTGTAGCGGTGAGCGATTCCGCGCCGTTCATTGCGGCTGAGCCGGAGGTCGAGCGCCGTCGTGGCGCGGTCCGCGATGCGGTCTTCGAGCGTGAAGAGATCGGAGATGTCCTCGTCGTAGGTTTCCGCCCATTCGGAGTGGCCGTCGGCGACGTTCACCATCCGCACGGTGCTGCGAATGCGATTGCCGTCGCGTTGCAGATTGCCTTCAATCACTGCCTCCACGCCCAACGCGCGCCCGGCTGTACGCGCATCCTCGGGTTGGTCGACAAACCCGCTGATCGCGCGGGTGGGGGAGACGATGAGCTGCGGCAGCCGGCTCAGTTTGTTGATGAGCGTGTCGGCGATGCCCAGCTCCAGCGCGCGGTCGCGATGGCGGTCATCGACGTCGCGGAATGGCAGGACGGCAATTGGGCGGGGTCGATCAGAAGGCCTCGACCTCGAGTACCGGATTGCGACGATGATCGCGGCAGCAACGACCACCACGGCGATGACGGCAGCCGCGATCAGGCGTCGCCGCGACAGCGGACGCGGTACCTCGATGACTGGTCCGCCCGGTGCGGCGTCTGTTTCGGCGCGGCGGTGAACCTCACCGGCGAACCGGTAGCCTCGCCGCGGCACGGTGGCGATCCAGCGGTCGCGATCGTCGTCGAGCGCTTTGCGCAGGATGAAGATGTTCTGCGAAAGGTTCGACTCCTCCACCGCCGTGTCTGGCCAGACGCGGTCGAGAAGCTCCTCACGCGTCCGGACGCGGCCCGGCGTCTCGATCAGCGCGAGCAGCAGATCGATGGCTTTCGGCGGCAAAGGGACCGGGTCGCCGTCGCGGCGGAGCTGGCGTTCGGTCTCGTCGATCGAAAACGGTCCGAACGCATAAGTCGTGTTGTTTGATGAGTTTGTCGGAGTCATGAACGGTCCTGACAACTCGCTGATCGAAATCTGATCAGTTCCTGAGGACTCGCCGCGCGTCACGGCCGATCGTGACGGTGCGCGGCGATGGTATCGCAGTCTTCGAGGCCTTCTCCGCGACATCAAACCCCGAAAACCGAGGAGGTCTTATGAAGAAACGATTGGTGATTGCGGTCGTGGTCACGCTCCTGGCAACCGCATGTTCGCGGGCGGAGCGGACGGAAATCGGCGCCGTCACGCCGTCTGCCTCACTGGCCGCGGCGGCGCCGGAGAGCCATGTACCGGAGGTCGATCCATGTTCGCTGCTTTCGCGCGCCGAGGTCGAAGCGGTCTTCGGTCAACTGAAGGGAGCGCCGCGTGCCGATCGCGGTCTTCGCAACAAGCGCGAGTGCTGCTACTCGAATACGAACGGCCAGTGGCTGGAGCTCAGTCTCTACGGCACCGACCGATGGGAGCTGGAAAAGGGCACCGTCAGCGAGCAGCATCCCGTAGCCGTCCCGAACCTCGGCGACGAAGCGTTCTCCGTTCGGCAGGGGACGGAGAAGGACCTTTACGTCCGCACGCGAGGCGCGGTCCTTCAGACCAGCGGCTCCTGCTCGCTTGAAACCATCACCACGCTTGCGGCGAAAGCGGCCGCGCGGCTGGAGGCGAAATGAACGCGCCGGACGCTTGCCACCACTCAAAAAAGGAGACCGTCATGCGAATCACCGCAGCTGCCTTGTTCATCACCTGTTTCGCCGTTTCAGCCCTCGCGCAGAGTGTCGTCATCGGTTCCCAAGCACCACTCGGGGGCATTGGTATTAATACGCAACCACCGTACACACTCATTGATCTCACGCATCCGGCCACCGCCGACGGAACGCTGACGGTTGTCTCGCTCAAATGGTCTAGTCACGCGTGCACGTCGATCTTCAAACTCAAATTCCTTAGGCCGACCGATGAGTTTTCGCTCACCACGTTCACGGTAGTCGCGGATCAGGGGCCCTTCAACTCGGTGCTTGGGACCAATCAGGTTTTTCTCAATCCGCCCGTCACCGTAAAGAAAGGTGACTTGATTGCGATCACGGCACTCGGAGGCCTTGCGACTTGCGGATCGCCTCAAATCACGCCGGATCCGTCGTCTGTAGTCATGCAGGTGGCTGGCGATCTCCAAAGTGGTGCGTTCAACTTCAAAGGCACGTATCGCCGAGGAGTAGCCCTCTTGGCACGCGGAACGGATACAGCCGAAGTTCGCGAGGGAGTGATCGCCGCGGTCGGCAGTCTGGCTGGCAACTTCGGATCGTACTTTCGGACATCCCTGCAGATAAGTGGCTACACAACTTCGAGCGGGATCCTCGTTTTTCATCCGGCGGGAGCTCCCTCCTCAGCAACCGATCAGGCCCTCCCGTTCACCGTTGCCGGCGGCACTTCGACATACATCCCTGACATCGTCCAGATGATGGGCAAGTCCGGCTTGGGCACGCTCGACGTCATCTCGAACAATGGGAATCCGCCTCTGATAACGGCCCGCGTTTACAACGACGCTGGCGTGGCCGGCACCTCCGGCTTTACCGAGGAGCTGATCACGGCCGAGCAGATGCTCCATCCGTTCGACTACACCTCGATCCTGACGCCGTCCGATTTGACGAACTTCCGGATGAACATCGGCGTGCGGACCTTCGGATCTGAGGTGACGCTGAACATTGAATATGGCCGCGGGGGCGCGACTACGAAGGTGTTTCCGGCGAATACGTTTCAGCAATACTCGCTTGCCGATTTCAGCGGCGTCTCGCCGCTTGCCAACGAGCGGATACTGATCACGACAATCGGCGGTGATGTAGTCATTTACGCATCGACCACCGACAACCGCACGAACGACAGCAGCGTTCGATTTGCGAAGAGGGATTGAGCAGCATCAGGGCGGCTGACTTGCGGTCCGGCTACGCGGCGTCACCTACGAGTGCGGTACCAGCTTCTTCGTGCTCGGCGTTGGGCGTCGCTTCGCGCGTTCGAAGGAACGCGCCCAGGGCGATGCCGAGGATGCCGGCAAGCATGACGGCGAAATGGGTGGGGCCGCCCTGGACCGAGCGGTTTCCGAAGATCGAATGCAGTACGAGCTCGGAGACAGAGAACGCGAGCAGGCCGCCGAGAACGTACGCGACCGGCTTCACGTTCAGGCGTAGCGCGAGGAAAACGCCGACCGCGCCGGCCAGCACTTCGCCAAGCTGGCTGAACGCCCATCCGCCCGCGACGCGCTGGCCGAACTGCACGAGGACGAATGCGGTCATCCAGTAAACCGCGAGGACGAGCGCGCCTTTGAGCACGGCGTGAAGGACAGAACGATGTGAATTCATAGCAACCTCCTTCGTTCAGTCTATACGCTGCCATACTGACGGCTGATGACGAAATCGCTGCTGGAACGGCTCCTGATCGCGCTCGCCGTATTGCCATTCGTGATTCTCTTCGCGCTTCTTGCTACCGGAACGCTGCGCACATATCGCAATCTCACCGGGAGCATGGACCCGACCATTCCGATCGGTGCCCGGATGATTGCGATGCGAACCGGAGGCGTCCATCGCGGCGACATCATCGTCTTCGATTACCCGCTCCAGCCGGAAGTCGTTTTCGCGAAGCGCGTCGTGGCGGTTGGAGGAGACACGGTCGAGATTCGGTCAAAGCAGCTGTTCGTGAACGGCAAATCGGTTGTCGAGGCGTACGCCGTTCATCTCGATCCCACCATCTATCCCGCAAGCCCGACGCTTCCGGAGCCGTATCGCTCGCGCGATCATTTCGGTCCGTACGAGGTGCCGGCAGGAACGTACTTCGTGCTTGGCGACAACCGCGACCGATCCTCGGACTCGCGCTACTGGGGAGTGGTCCCGGGCGAAAACCTGCGTGGCCGGGTCGTCCTTCTCTTCTCGTGGTCGCGCGGATTTCGCCGGCTCTAAGCCGCATCGGCGGCTCTACCACCTTCCGCCACTAAATATTACCTTTTTGGTGGTGTGGATTCACCTCCGTCCTTACCCTCCTTAGTAACGCAACGTCCAAATCGGTAAAGGCGGAGACGACTCCGGCGTCTCTTCCCGACTCCTCGGGTTTCAAGAGGGCGAAGGCCGCGTAGGCCCTCGCCTCGTCCTCGGTTCGATCAACCAATTTGAGGAGATGCCCATGACCCGACGAGTGATCCCGTTAGCGCTGTTTCTCTCTCTACTCTTCGTACTACAGGCTTTTGCCCAGGTGGATCCGGGGGTGCGCGGCGGCGCGGCGGGGGCCGGTGCGGCCCTGTCGTCCGTCGCTGCGAACAACCCCGTGACCATCCTCAACTTTTTCAACGACGCCAAGGCCCGCTTCACCGAGATCGATTCCGTCTCCGGCACCGTGGCCGGCGAAGATGGATTCGGACTCGGACCGCGCTACAACTCCAGAAGCTGCGTGGCGTGTCACGCGCAGCCGGCAGTCGGCGGCTCCGCGCCGGCGGTCAATCCGCAGGTTGGTGATGCCACCGCGGACGGCGCGCGGAACACAATCCCGTCGTTCATCACGAGCAGCGGTCCCGTGCGCGAAGCGCGCTTCCCGTTCTTCTTCGACGCTTTCGGCAATCCTGATACGAACCGGCCGAACGGCGGCGTGGAAGACCTCTACACGATCGTCGGCCGCGTCGACGCGCCGTCGAGCTGCACCGCGACCGGCATTCCGCAGCCGGGCTTCACGACGGCAGTCAACACCGGCAATATCATTTTCCGCATCCCGACGCCGACCTTCGGCTCGGGTCTGATGGAGAACATCGACGACTCGACGCTGCTGGTCAACTTCAACAACCAGCAGAACAACAACGTCGGCGTCGGCGGCACGTTCAATCACAACGGCAACGACGGAACGATCAGCCGCTTCGGCTGGAAGGCCCAGAACAAGTCGCTGGAGATCTTCGCCGGCGAGGCCTACAACGTCGAGATGGGTGTCAGCAACGAACTGTTCACCCAGGAACGTCCGCTGCCCGGCGAAGACCAGAACCAGGGCAGCACCGGCTTGCCCGCTGCCTGCCGCGTGAATGCGACACCCGAGGACCATACGAATTTCAATACGACCGCCATCGGAACGCTGAGCGACACCGTGCAGTTTGCGATGTTCATGCGCTTCCTGGCCGCCCCCACGCCGTCGACGACGGTTCCAGGCGGCGCGACGTCGATCGCGAATGGACGCAGCCTGTTCAACGCCATCGGCTGCGCGGTCTGCCATACAGCTTCGCTGACCACGTCACCGTCCCGCTTCACGCCGAGCCTCGGCAATGCGACGGCCAGTCTGTTCAGCGACATCGAGATCCATCACATGGGGACGGGCCTCAATGACAACGTGTCTCAGGGTGGCGCCGGCGGCGATCAGTTCCGCACCGCACCTCTGTGGGGCCTCGGGCAGCGCATCTTCTTCCTGCACGACGGCCGGACCAAGAACCTGGTCACTGCGATTCTCGCGCACGACAGCTCCGGCTCCGAGGCGAACGCGGTCGAGAACAACTACGACCTCCTCACCTCCTCGCAGAAGCAGGACGTCTTGAATTTCCTCCGAAGCCTCTGACGCATTCGCACCGCGGGCCGCTGACGAACCGTCGTCAGCGGCCCGATTTCAAAGGGAGGGATGATGTTTCGTCGTACGACCCAGGCACTTGTCTTCCTCTGCATTCTGCCGATCGCGCACGCGCAAGACGCCGCTCCGCTTCGCAAACTGCCGACTGACGTCATCCTGATCAAGGGAGCCGTTCCGAGCGCGAGCGACAGTTCGACTCCGTTGCCCGAGGGGGGAGCCGTCAGGAAGGACGTGTACAACAACGACTACTTCGGCCTCTCCTACGCGCTGCCATCCGGCTGGTTCGAGAAATACAAAGGTCCACCACCATCAGACAGCGCCGCGTACGTGCTTACGCTGCTACGGCCCGGCCCTTCAGACAAACATTCAAGCCGGGGAACGCTGCTGATCACGGCGCAAGATATGTTTTTCAGTCCGCTGCCGGGCAACTCCGCAAAGGAAACGATCGAGTACACGAAGTCGACGCTGCAGGCGGAGTACAAAGTCGAGCACGCGCCGTCGCAAGTGACGGTAGCGAATCATCCATTCACTCGCTTCGACTACAACTCGCCCGTCGCCGGCCTGCACTGGTACGTGCTCGCGACCGAGGTCCGATGCCACACCGTCCGCTTCGTCTTCACCAGCCCCGATTCGGCGTTGATCGAGACACTGATCAAAGAGATGGACGCGATGAAGCTCGCCGACGTCGATGCGCCGCTGTGCGTGGCGGACTACGCGGAGGCGGCCAACGTCACGTACAAAGTCGATCCGGTCTTGACCGAGCAGAAATTCAACGCCATTCCCGTCCGGCTCATCATCGATAAGACGGGAAAAGTCCGGCACGTCCACGTGATCAGCGCCTTCCCCTCGCAAGCGAAGGCGATTACCGACGCGCTGCTGCAATGGCGCTTCAACCCATATCTTCGCGACGGCGAGCCCGTGGAGGTGGAGACGGGAATCATGTTCGGTTCGGCGCCGCGCGCGAAACCAGGAGTCGCGGCGGCCTCAGGCAACGCGAAACGATCCGGCGAGTGAGAAGGCGCCTGTCGCTATACTCGCTGCGATCGCGATTCCATGAGAGCCATCCTCGTTCACGGAATGGGACGTTCGCCGCTTTCGCAGCTCTTGCTGGCGAAGCGGCTTCGCGCATCGGGGATTGACGTCGGTCTTTTCGGCTACTCGACGTTCGTCCCGTTCAACACATCGTTGAACCGGCTCGTGAAACGCGTCGCCAAGTTGGGCGACGAGCCGTTCATTCTGGTCGGCTATTCTCTTGGATGCATTCTGATCCGTGCCGCGTTGCCGCGCCTTGGCAGCCGGCAACCTTCGGGATGTTTTCTTCTTGCGCCGCCGAACATCGTGCCGCGAGCGGCGCGGTTCTTTGCGTCGAACCCGCTGTATCGGTTTTATACAGGCGATTCCGGGCAGCTCTTATTGGACGATGCATTCATGGCCGCGTTGCCGGTTCCTGAAGGGATTGTGCGCGTTTATGCGGGGACGGCCGGCTATCGAGGAAAGTGGTCGCCATTTCATGAGGAAGCAAATGACGGCGTTCTCTCGGTCTCCGAGACGATGCTGTCGGGTGCGGACAAGCCAATCCTCGTTCCGGCTCTGCACACGTTCATCATGAACTCCGAAGTAGTCGCTGAAGACATCGCCTCGGCGATCGCGGCACTTAGGTGATTACGCGCAAGCGAGAACGGTTCACGCGGAGACGCGGAGAAAACCAAAGCCTATATTCCTCCGCGTCTCCGCGTGAAAATGCCTGGATCAGTCGGACTTCGGCGACGTCGATTCAGGAGTCGTAGCCTTTTTCTTCTTTCGCGGACCTTTGCGGCCGAGGTCGCGTTTCAGAGCGCGAAGATTGTGCGTCAGATCGCTGTTCTTCCCGCCGTCGCGGGCCAGCGCCTTGGCGACGGTGTACGTCCGCAGAGCACCCGCCGCGACGGGAGCCATGCGCGAATCGATTGTGTAGTTGATGCTGGAGAGCATGAGAGCCAGTTGGTCGGCGATAGGACGAAAGGCAGCCTGGAACTCCAGCGCGTCGCGAGCCTCGTCGGCGTCAAATCTGCTGATGGCGCGCAGCTGAGGGCTCGCGTCGACGGAGAAGATGATCCCCTGGATGAACTTCTTCGGCACGGTGCGGTGCCCGGTGAGCTTCCGCGCCGTCGGTTTATGCGGCGCTTTCAGTCCAGGAATGCGCTTCGCCGCCTCTTTGAGAACCTTTCGTACAAGCGCTGCCCGGCGTTCCGCCCGCGTGAGCGCTGGTGGCTCTTTCTCCGCCATGATTCCTCCATGCAGCTCTGAATTTCAGAAGTTCAGAATGCATTTTGCCATTTGAAGGTCTGATCGGCAGAGCTTCAAATGGTCTTTTGCCCTTTTAAGGTCTGATCGGCAGACCTTCAGGTCTGACGATCAGACCCTCAGAAGACATTTTGCCATTTTAAGGTCTGACCGGCAGAGCTTCAAACGGTCTTTTGCCCTTTCAAGGTCTGATCGTCAGACCTTCAGACGGTGGTTTGCCCCTTGAAGGTCTGATCGTCAGACCTTCGCGCGCCTTTTTGCCACTTCGAAGGCTCATCGAGCCTTCTGAAGGTCTGAATTTCAGACCTTCACGCGCCCTTTCGCCGTTTTCAGAGGCCCAAAGAGCATTAAAAGATGCTCGCGGGGCAGATCATCACGCCCAGTCGCCGGAACGAAGAGGCTCTGCGGCAGTTGCATGCCTCCGCCGGACAGCTGCGAGGCTGCTCCGGGCAGATTCGAGGGCTACGTCTCCTTCACCGCGCCGCCGCGGAAGACATCGGGGCGCGCCCACGCCGGTGTCTCGTCGTCGAAGCGCCGTTTGCAGGCCTTCCATTGGGTTCTGGCGATGAAGTCCTCGCTGAACGACGCCTTGATCCGGGCAGGGTAGAGGAGTCGTCCACCTCTTCAAGATTCAGGCATCGTAGAAAAGGAGAACGGTTCACGCGGAGACGCGGGGGACGCGGAGAAAAACAAATCTTCCTCCGCGATCTCCGCGTCTCCGCGTGAAAAAGTCTACTTCACCGTCATGTACGGAATCGACAGATAGAACCCGGCGGGATACTGCTGATAGCCGGTCACATTCTTGCGCATGATGGCCACATTCGACTGCATGTAGAGCGAGATGTAGGGGAGGTCGGTGGCGACGATGTTCTGGACCTCACCGTAGATTTGCTTGCGCTTGGAGCGATCGAACGTTGAATGGCCTTGCAGCATCAGATCGTCGAGGTGCGGATTGACGTAGTAGCCGCGGTTCTGGCCATTGGGTGGGGTGTTCTTCGAGTAGAAAATCACGTAATAGAAATCGGGATCGGCGATTCCGTTGCGCGATAGCGAATAAAGCTGGAAATTGCCTTTGCCGATATCGGCGAAGAACGTCGCCATCTCGTTCGACTGGATCGACACATTGAAGCCGGCCTGCTTCATCATCGCCTGCATCACCTGAGCGCGTGAATTTGCCTCGGCATCGGTCGACGTCTTGAAGACGAGATTCAGTCCGTTCGGATAGCCGGCCTGCGCGAGGAGCTGTTTCGCTTTGGCGGGATCGTAGTTGTACTCCGGCAGGTTCGTGGCGCGCGCCCAATGGCCTTCGGCGAGCATCGTCTCAGTCTTCTGCGCGTAGCCGCGCTGGATGTCGCGGATGATGCGGTCGCGATCGATGGCGTGTGCGATGGCCTGCCGCACCAGCGGCTTGGCCAGCGCGGGATCTTTCATATTCAGTGCGAGGTATTGATAAATGGAGCCGTTACTCTTCACGACCTTGAAGTCGGGGTTCTTTTCGAACTCCGGGACGTTCTCGAACGGAATGATGTTGACCTCGAAATTCACCGAGCCGCGGCGCATCTCCAGGATGCAGGTCGTGGCGTCTGGGATGATACGGACGGTGATGTGCTTGATCTTCGGCGCTCCTCCGTGCCACTGCTCGAACGCCTCGAACTCCAGGCGGTCGTCGGGAAGATGTTTGATCAGTTTGTAGGGACCGCAACCGATCGGATTCGTTTTGTAGACGTTCGTATCGGCGCCCGTTGGCAGGATGCCGGTGGTGAGGTTGTCGAAGATGCCTGCGTTCGCCTCTTTCAGCTTGAAGATGACCGTCTGCTGATCAGGCGTCTCGATGTGGTCGACGGAGCTGTAGCCCGATCGCTTCGAGGTCACGAATGTGGGATTCATCATCGACTCGTACGTCCACTTGACGTCCGCCGCTTTGACCGGCTGGCCGTTGTGGAACTTCGCGTTCGGGTTGAGGTGAAACACGATCGTCTTATCGTCCGGTGTCTCCCACTTGGTGGCCAGATCGGGAGCGTAGTTAAAGTCTGGCGTGACCTTGATCAAGCCGCTATAGACGAGATCGAACATCCTGCTGGAGGCGTTGTCCGCGCCGACACGGCTGTCCAGATTGGTCGGTCCCGACTTCAGGGCGATGACCAGTGTGTTCTTGTCGCCGGCGGCTCCGTTGTTTTTCTCACCCCCACCGCAGGCGGCGAGCAGGACAACTACCAAAGAAGCAAAGAGTTGACGCGTCTTCATGCAGCACCTCAATTCGTCGCAGACGGTTACAAGTATGATGCCCGTCGAATGCGTTTCCTTCGAATTATCGCGCTCTCCGCAGCTCTCTTTCCGCTCGCAGCCGTCGCCAAAGAGAAAGTCATCGTCCTCGGCTTCGACGGCGTCGACGCCCGCTACACCGAGCAATGGATGAACGAGGGAAAGCTGCCGAACCTGGCGAGGTTGCGCGCGCAAGGCACCTTCCGTCCGCTGCGGCCGACGATTCCCGCGCAGACGCCCGTGTCGTGGTCGACGTTCTCCACCGGCATCGATCCCGGCCGCACCGGCATCTTCGATTTTCTCCGCCGCGATCCGAAGACGTACCTTCCTGTCTTCGCCGCGTTCGATGAGACGAAAGAGCCGTTCCTCCTCGGCGAAAAAAATCCGTTCGCGGCCGCAGGGGCAGTCCTTGTCGTCCTCGCGCTGCTCGCGCTCCTCTTCCGCCGAACCGCGCGCATCGTGATGATCGTCATCGCCGTCGTCGCCTCGGCCGGCGCATTCCTGGCGACGAAGAAGTACATCCCGGAGACGCGGCCCGGCGTCATCAATCGCCGGCAGGGCATCCCGTTCTGGGAAGCTGCCGCGAACGCGGGACGCACGGCGCGCGTGGTCCACGTTCCGGTCACCTTTCCCGCGCACGATTTTCCGGCTGGCGAGATGCTTTCCGGGCTCGGCGTCCCCGACGTCTCCGGCCGCGTCGGCAAGCCGTTTTTCTTCACCTCGGAGCTCGATTTCCACCGCAGCGGCGCGAACGAATTCTCGATCGATGTCGTGCAGCTCGAGGACAACAAGGGACGCATCACCACGAAGATCCAGGGGCCGCCGAACAAGCTGTTCGGCACGCCGCCGTACATCTCGATCCCGATGACGATCACCGTTGCCAACGACCGCAACTCGATCACGATCGAAGAGAGCGGCCAGACCGTGACGCTGCGAGCAGGCGAATGGAGCGGCTGGACGGATTTCGTTTTCCCATTCAACCCGCTCATCAAAATCCACGGCATCAGCCGCTTTCACCTGATCACGTCGCAGCCGGAGGTGAAGCTCTATCTCTCGCCCATCAACTTCGATCCGCGCAATCTGCCGCCCGGCTTCAACATCTCCGCGCCGGCGAAATGGGCGCAGCAACTGGCGCGCGATCACGGCCTCTACAAAACGCTCGGCTGGCAGATCGACACGTGGGCGATTTCCGAGGGGTTCGCGGACGAGCAGATGTTCTGGGATGACATGACGTTCACGGTGGCGCAGGACCGAAAGATGTTCGATGCGTTCCTCGGCGGCGACGAAGAGCTGATAGTGCAGTGCTTCGAGTTCCCCGACCGCGTCGGCCACGTTTTCTGGCGGCTCATGGATCCGAAACATCCCGCGTACAACGAAGCGCTGCACGCGAAGTGGGGCGACGCGCTCCTGCGCTCGTATCAACTCATGGACGCGATCGTCGGCGACGCGATGGCCGCGGCGGCAAAGAAAAATGCGGCGCTGATCGTCCTCTCCGACCACGGGTTCGCATCATTTCGAAAGTCGGTCAACTACAACACGTGGCTGGTGATGAACGGCTACATGTCACTCAAAACGGGCGTCCAGGTCAAAGACCGCAACGTGGAGATGCTCTTCGACTCCGGCCAGTTCTGGGAGAACGTGGACTGGTCGCACACGCGCGCGTATGCCATGGGATTAGGCGAGATGTACATCAACGTGAAAGGCCGCGAGTCGCAAGGCATCGTGAATCCCGGCCCGGAGTACGACGCGCTCAAATCCGAACTGAAGTCACGCCTCGTGACGATGACCGACATGGAAACGATGGAGCGTCCCGTCCGCCGCGTCCTCGCCCGCGAGGAGATCTACCGCCAGTTCGACCCCAACATGATCCCCGACCTCTTCGTCACCAACAACGACGGCTACCGCGTCTCCTGGCAAACCTCCCTCGGCGGCATCCCGAAGAACCTGATCGAGCCGAACAAGCAGGTGTGGAGCGGCGATCACTGCTCCGTCGATCCCGAAATTGTGAAGGGGATCTTCTTTTACAACCGCAAGCTGGCGACGGATCGGGCTCCATACATTGCGGATGTGTATCCGACGGTTTTGGGTTTGCTTGATGTCAAAGCGCCGTATGAACTTGATGGGGTGGAGTTGAAATGATTGAGCTCGACGAAGTACTCGCTCTCATCAAAGCGATGAATCGCGAACACGTCGAATACAAGCTCTTCGGCGCTCTGGCGCTTAGTGCGCATGGCTTCGTTCGCGCCACGGAGGATGCGGATTTTTTCATTCAGCCAGACATCGAAAATATCGAACGCCTGAAAAAAGCTCTGCGGTCGGTTTGGGACGACCCACGCATCGATGAGATTTCAAGTGAAGAACTGTGTGGAGATTATCCCGCGGTAGCGTACTATCCCCGAGAGGATGACTTTCATATCGATTTTGTGACTCGGCTGGGCGAGGCCTTTACCTACGATACGGTCCGTGCCGAGCCAGGCAGGCTTGGCGATATACCCATCCAGGTTGTTACTCCGGACATGCTCTACGAAATGAAACGGGATACGGTCCGTTATAAGGACAAGATCGACGCAGAAGCACTGCGGCTCAAGTTCGGATGGAAGAAGTAATGCCTGTCAAGAAATATCGACGTATCGAGGACATGCCTGGCGACCGATGGCGCACTCCGGGCGATCCGGCAATCGTTCGCACCGTTCGTCACGTGTGGAGTCTGGCGGCGCTCGTCGGACCCACCGGCATTCCAGGCGGCGTCCACAAATACCGTTCCATCGAGGAGATGGACGCTGATCGCGAAGTCTGGGAGGACAGGCGCATCCAGCGAATCCGGGAGATGCGCCGCACGAAGTAGTCATCGCGGCCCCTAGCCCTACGCGGCTGCTCTCGTCGAAATGCTACGATCGCGACTGGCGATCACCCCCAAAAATGGATTACAAACGACTACTAACCCAAGTCGAGCGCACGCTCGAACAGATTGAAGCTACGGATTCGACGCGGTTCACGATCGAGCAGATCGGGCAGACCATTGCTACGAATTTCCGCGATGAGCTCGGGATCACTGGCGGGCGGATCTACGAGCTCAATGACGAGAACTGCTACGAGCTCGTGGGGCGTTTCGGTGAGTCGAATGCGGGTCCGCTCGGGATTTCTGTGCCGAGGGACTACAAGCCGATCGAGCTCGTGCTGGAGAACGGCGTCGTGGTCATGGATCCGAACGATCCCGGCGTCGATCCGGTGCTCGAGAGCAAGCTCGGCGCGCATCGGTTTGCTGCCGTTGCCGCCGGCGACAACCACACGCACATCCTCGGGTTCGACGTCGCGGAAAATCTCAGTCGCGACGACATCCTCTTCTCGCTGAACCTCATTCGCTACACGGTCAATCAGCGGCTGCGCGCCGATCGCTATCAATCGCTGATCGACGAGGCGCAGCGAATCCAGCAGTCGATCCTGCCGCAGCGCGTGCCGCAGTACGCCGGATTCGACATCTGGGGGAAGACGCTGCCGGCCGCCGTCGTGAGCGGCGACTTCTACGATTTCATCCCCATCTCCGACAACATCCTCGGCCTGGCCATCGCGGACGGATCAGGTCACGGTCTGCCGGCGGCGCTCGTCGTGCGCGACATCTACATGGGCCTGCGCATGGCCACCGATCGCGATTTCAAGATCATTCGCACGATGGAGAAGTTGAATCACATCATCCACCGCGGCCGGCTCACGACGAAGTTCGTGTCGCTCTTTTACGGTGAGCTGGAGACGGGCGGAATCCTCATCTACTGCAATGCCGGTCACAACTTCCCATTCGTGCTGCGCGCGGACGGCGTGACGATCGAGATGCTTTCGAACGGCGGTCCCGTGCTCGGTCCGACGCCCGACGCCACGTACATGCGCGGCTTCGCCAAGTTGAGTGCCGGCGATCTGCTCTGCATGTACACGGACGGGATCGTCGAAGCGCATGACGCCAGCGATGAGGAGTTCGGTCTCGATCGGTTGGAAGAGCTCGTCGCGTCGATTCGGACTCGGAGTGCCGAGGAGATCGGGAAGGAGGTGCTGGCACGGGTGACGGAGTGGGGCCCGGGCGAGCAGGATGATCGGACCGTGGTCATCGTGAAGGCGGTGAGTCCGTAGAACGTGAGCGACGTCCTCTACATCAACGGGCGTTTTTCGACGACTGCGGAACGCGTGATCGGCGTCGAAGACCGCGGCTTCCAGTTCGGCGATGCTGTCTACGAGGTTTTCAAGTTCCTCGGCAAGCGTCCGATCTTTCTAGCGGAGCACTACCGGCGCATGCAAAACGGATTGTGCGAGATCGAGATTCGCGTGCCGTGGGATGAAGCGCAGTTCGCGGAAGTCGTGCGCGAATTGCTGGCGCGGACCGCGTTCGATGACGGCATCGTCTACGTGCAGGTCACGCGCGGAGAGTCGGAGCGGAAGCACTTTTATCACGACGATCTGACGCCGACGGCCATTGCGTATTCGCGCGCGTTCACGTTTCCCGACGCGGCGAAGAAAGCGCGCGGCATCGCGCTCGTCACCGCCGACGACCTGCGTTGGAAGCACTGCAACGTAAAGTCGGTGAACCTGCTCGCCAACGCGATCGCGAAGAAGAAAGCACAGCGCGCCGGCGCCGACGAGGCGCTGCTGATCGATCACGGCATCGTGCGCGAGGCGGCCAGCTCCAGTTTTTTCGGAATCCGCGGAGGAGTCGTCATCACGCATCCGCTCGATGAGCACATCCTGCCGGGCGTCGTTCGCGACCGCGTGGTGAGCCTCGCGCTTGCGAATCACATCGGCGTCGATGAACGTCCGCTGCTCGAGACCGAGTTGTTCGATCTCGACGAGGCCTTCATCACCAGCACGACGTTGGGCGTGATGCCCGTCGCGACGATCGATGGCCGCGCGATGCGGCGCGGCGACATCACCACGAAGTTGCAGCGCCTGCTCGATGACGACGAAGCGCGCGAGCTTCTGTGAGAGGATCGCGGGCTGACCGCGAATTGAAAGAAGAGAACCCATCAATGCCATTTTCATCATTCGGGCTTCACGCCGATCTGCTGCGCGGAGTCAAAGAACTCGGATTCAAACGTCCCACACCCATTCAAACGGATGCCATGCCGCCGGCCATCGCCGGAAAAGATGTGCTGGCCTGCGCCATGACCGGCAGCGGCAAGAGCGCCGCGTTCTTGCTGCCGATCCTGAATCGCCTGATCGGCAAGAAGCGCGGCACGACGCGCGCGTTGATCCTGACGCCGACGCGCGAGCTGGCCGCGCAGATCGACGAGCATCTGCGCGAGCTGGCCGTACACACGCCGCTCTCCGGAGCTGCTGTTTATGGAGGCGTCGGAATGGGTCCGCAGGAACACGCCTTCCGCAGCGGCGTCGACGTCATCGTCGCCACGCCCGGCCGGCTGCTCGATCATTTTCAGTACCCCTACGCGAAGCTGGAAGGGTTGGAAGTCCTCGTCCTCGATGAAGCGGACCGCATGCTGGACATGGGATTTCTCCCCGACATCCGCCGCGTGCTTCGGCATCTGCCGTCGAAGCTGCAGACGCTCTTTTTCTCGGCGACGCTGCCGCAGCCGATCGTGGAGCTGTCTCGCGAGATGCTGAAGAATCCCGCCACGATTTCGATCGAGCGGAAGTCGGCGCCTGCCACCGGCATCACGCAATCTGTTTTTCCTGTCTCGCAGGACTTGAAACTGCCGTTGCTGGAGACGCTGCTGAAACGGCGCGAGATCCAGAACGCGATCGTCTTCACACGCACGAAGCACCGCGCCAATCGCGTCTTCGAACAGCTCGAGCGCCACAAGGTTCGCGTAGCTCGCATCCACGGAAATCGCAGCCAGGCCCAGCGCACCGATGCGCTGGCCGGATTCAAGAACGGCCGCTATCAAATCCTCGTTGCCACCGACATCGCCGCACGCGGCATCGACGTCGAGGCGTTGTCGCACGTGGTGAATTTCGATGTGCCGGGGATGCCCGAGGATTACATCCACCGCGTCGGCCGCACCGCGCGCGCCGAGCTGACCGGCGACGCCATCACCTTCGTCGCGCCGGAGGAGGAGAACGATCTCCGCGCCATCGAACGCGCCATTTCCAAACGCCTGCCTCGCGTCACAGTCCCCGATTTCGACTACGCGCAGAAGCCGGCCGAGAAACTCGAGATCCCGATCCAGGAACGGATCGCCGCCATCCGCGCGCGCAAAGCCGACGATCGTGCGAGGTCGAAAGCGAAGGCGGAGCGGCGAGGAGCAGCGCCGGCACCGGCACGGTCCGCGCCCGCCGCGCGTTCGCACGCACCGAGGAGCGCCGCAAGCGCGCCGTCCGTACCGCGCCGCGATCGTCCGGGCCGGCCCGATGGCCGTCGCGCAGACGCTGGTCCGCCTCGGCGCCGGCGGCCGTGAACAGCATCGGCTGACGTTTTCTAATCCGCGCCGTAGAAACTCTGGTCGACGACCTGCCAGC
Organism: Thermoanaerobaculia bacterium; assembly: GCA_035996815.1. GTDB lineage: Bacteria > Acidobacteriota > Thermoanaerobaculia > Gp7-AA8 > Gp7-AA8 > JADGNZ01. Next base: position 22,861 of record DASYJF010000123.1, read on the forward strand.
CGGACGCGATTTTCTTCATGGCTACGGTGCCTTTGATTTTCTTGTCTTCGCTGTTCGTGCCGCTGATCTCGATTCTTGCGCTGTCGCCCTTCATCAAGCCGCCGGCGACGTTGGCCGTCTTCGGATAGTTCAGGCCGAGGTCGTGGAAGTAACTTTTCATCTCGGAAGGCTTCGGCTTTGTCTCCGGCACCTGGTCGGGCGGAAGCAGGAGGTGCGCGGCGTTCCAGTCGGCGGCCTGGATCGCCTTCACGAGCACGGCGTAGACAGCGCCGGGCTCGCCGCCGCCGGATGCGAGCGTTGTCGGTTTCGGAATCGCGGTCAGCGGCACGTCGTAGGAGAGGTGGAAGTCGTAGGCGTCGTCGAACATCTTCTCGGGCTTGGTCGTCGCACACTCGCCGGTGACGCGCGAGGGAGTCACGGTCACGCCTTTCGCGGCGAAGCTGTTGGAGAGATCGATCTGCCGCTGCGCCTGATTGAGAAATGCGTAGATGCCGCAGCGTTCCGTGGAAACGACGCGCACGATGAGGAACGCGCCGCCGTCGGTTTTCCCTGACTGTTCGATCAGCGCGCCGGGCGTGTCGATCGCGTTCAGAACGGCAGTGCGATCGATCTTGAAGTTGGCGAGCAGCAGGATTGTGAGCGGTTTTGCGGGATCGCTCGACGTGTCCTGATACGCGAAGGCGTCGACCGGTGCGAACTGGATGTTGCCGAAGTGAAAAGAGCCTTTGGCGCCGTCGGCAGCGAGTGACGCGGAGGTCACGAAGATCAGCAGCGCGATGAGGGTGGTGGTCCGCAGTCGGGTCATGACGGCCTCCGGGCGGAGAACGATACACCGGGGTGCTCGTGGGGCTGCACTAGCGCATCACCCGCGTTCTTTCTTCGTCATGTACAGCACGAGGCCGGCCGCGGTGAAGAATGCGAAGTAGCCGAAGGCCATCGTTTGGATGCTCGCGGGCAAGTGCCGCACGATGATCGTGCCCGCGGTGGCGTAGTAATCGAGCGCGCAATACGTGTAAGGGACGACGTAGCTGTATTGCCACGAAATCATCCCGATCGCGAACAGCCACAGTCCCATCCCGAGGCCGAGCGGTACCGCGAAGTTTTTGAATTGAAGCGCGAGCAGGTATTGCACCGCCACCATCGGCAGCGCATCGACCAGGAAGTGGACATTGCGCGTCAGAAAGAGGTGGTACGGAATCGGGCCGGCCGGCAACTGCACGCCGAAGAGCAGGCCGGGGACGACGCCCGCCAAATACGAGCCGGCGTTGAACACGACCAGCAGTTCGACGAGTAACGTCAGGATCACGATCAGCTTTGCCGCGAAGATGACGGGCAACGGCTGCGGGCTCGTATGCAGTTGTTTCCAGCTGTTGTTCCGGTACTCGATCTGCACCACAAGGCTGGTGACCAGGATGATGAACATCGGCAGCATCATCACGGCCATCGATTGCCACATGTTCGACCACAGCCCTTCCCAGAAATGGGGCGTGCGATAAATTGCCGCCAGCTTCTGCGGGTGCCGGAGCCGCACCACGATAACGAGCGCCGGGACGAACAGCCCGTTGCCGAGGACCAGCCACGAGGCGAAGCTCCCTTTCTGTTTCAGCCATTCGGTGCGGATGCAACGGAGTAACAGCATCACCATTTGCTGTCTCCGATCATCTCGAGAAAAATCTTCTCAAGGTCGTTGCCGCCCGACGCGATCTGGTAAACGTCGACTCCTGCTTCGACGAGAAGCCGGTTGATGCGCCCGATGTCCGGCGGCGGTAGAGCGGCCAGGATCAGTTTTTCGGATTCGATACGAGCTTCTAATCCGCCATCGGTGACGACGGCGAAGGCGCGCGCGTTGTCACTGGTGTCGATGATCGTCGACGGTTTTCGCTTGTCGGAAAGCTCCGCGAATGCTCCCTGAAAAAGCATCGTTCCTCGGTTGATGATGCCGACGTGCGTCACAAGCCGCTCGATCTCCGACAGCAGGTGACTCGAAACGAGGATGGTCGTGCCGTGGTCGCGGTTGAGTGCGATCAGGAGGTCGCGCATTTCCAGGATGCCGTGCGGATCGAGGCCATTCGTCGGCTCGTCGAGGATGAGCAGCGACGGATCATGAAGGAGTGCCACGGCGATGCTCAGCCGCTGCTTCATGCCGAGGGAAAACTGGCCGGCGCGTTTGGAACCGGTGTGCGCGAGCCCGACGATCTGCAGCACTTCGTCGATGCGCGTGGAGGGACATTGGAAAACGATCTGCCAGATGGCGAGGTTTTCGCGCGCCGTCAGGTGTGCGTAGATCGACGGACTCTCGATCGACGAACCGACGCGGCGCAGAATCTCCATCCGATTTCGCCGCAGCGACATGCCGAAGATCTCGATGCTGCCGTGTTGCTGGCGAAGGAGTCCGAGGACGAGGCGCAGCGTCGTCGTTTTCCCGGCGCCGTTCGGCCCGAGGAATCCATAGATGCTGCCAATCGGAACGCGCAGGTTGATGTCGTCGAGAACGCGGTCCGCGGGTGAGAAGTGATGCGTCAGCCCGCTCGTTTCGATTGCGTACATCCCACGGACACCTCAAGCCGCGCGCGTGACTGGGAGCTTGAGCACCATGCTGGTGCCGACGCCTTCGATCGAAGCGACCGTCACCTCGCCGCCGTGCGCTTCCACGACCTGCTTCACGATGTAGAGGCCGAGGCCCGTGCCGCCTCCGCCGCGAAGGGATTTGTTGCCGGACTGCTTGTACTTGTCCCAGATCTGCTGGAGCTCGATCGCCTTGATGCCCATCCCGCTGTCGGTCACCGTGATCACGATCGCCTCGGGGAGATCGCCGTTGCGGATGATTTGTGCGCCGACCGAGATCAGCCCTTTCTTCGGCGTGAACTTCAATGAGTTCGAGATGAGGTTGATGACCGCCTGCGTCAGTTTCTCCACGCTGCCGATGATCTGCGGGACGTCGCGGCCGTGGGCGGAGAGGAGGAAGACTTCGTCGCGCGAGGCCACGCTCTGCAGGCTGCGCACGGCGCGTTTGAGCAGCCCGGCGATGCGCACCGGTTCTTGCTCCACGGCGAAGCTGCCGGACTGGATCTTGGAGAAGTCCATGATCTCGTTGATCAGACTCATCATCCGTTCCGACTCGCGCTGCGCCTCGGTCAATAAATCGAGATGCAGCGCGTCCATCTTCGACGTTTCCTGCGAGAGGACGAACTCCAGCGTTCCCTGGATTCCGGACAACGGCCCGCGCAGGTCGTGAACGATCTGCGCGGTGAAATCGGACTTGGCCTGCTCCGCCTCGCGTTGCCGCGTCACGTCCTCGAACCAGAGCGCGACGGCGGGAACGGCGTAGTCGTCTGCCTGCATGATCTTGTCGACGCGATAGGTGCGGCCTTCGATGTCGACGTCGAGCGAGCGATGCGTGTCGGCGTCGAGGAAGAAACCCTGCAGCCATCCACGCTCGCCGGCCACCGCGCGCGCGGCCTGCGTCAGCCATTCTTTTGCGTCGGGGCCGAAGGTCGATTCGAAGGCGTCGTTGCGCCATTCGACGCCGCCATGTTCGTTGACGATCGCGATCGGCGTCTTCAGATGCTTGGCGATGACGTAGTTTTCGCTTGGATTCATTGCGGCACCGTGATGGCGCGTTCGTGCTGCAGCTTGGCGATCGTGAAGAGCGTGGTGAATTGGTCGAACGGGCTGAGGATCAGCAGTTTCTGCAGGTCGAGCCGGCCGTCGATGAGCGACATGAGGTAGCCCTCCTGCGCGGTGAGATTGAAGCGGTCGAAGTTCGACAGGAACTCCGCGGTCAGTTTCGGCACTGAGTGCATTCCTTTCGGATGGGCGAGGAGATCTCGGACGATCGTGTTGCGCAGGATTTCCATGTAGCCGCGCAGCGAGAGGTCAACCGGGTACGCGGCGCGCGCCTCGACGAGTTTCAGGTACGTGTGCCACGCGCCGTGCTGCGCGATCGAATCCGCTACACGACGGCTCCAATCGGTCGTTGCCGGAGCAGTGGGGGAGGTAGCCGAGGACATCGAAGCCATTCTATCTGCGTCCATCTGCGTCATCTGCGGATAAACTCTTAGGCCGTGTCCGCGCGCCGCAAATCCCAACTGTTCTTCATCGGAGTGGCCATCATCCTCGGCATCCCGGGCGGGTTCGTCCTCGCGCACGCGATCCGCGTTCCGCTGGTGAAATCGCTGGAGAACTATCAGCCGGCCATCATCACCCGCATCTACGATCGCAACGGAATCGGATTCGCCGAGTACTCGATCCAGAAGCGGATCGTGGTCGCGAAGCGCGACATGGCGCCGTCGCTGGTGCAGGCCGTGGTCGCCACCGAGGATGCTGATTTCTATCACCACGGCGGAATCAATCCGAAGGCGATTTTTCGCGCCGCGTTGAAGGACCTCATCGCGAGGAAAAAAGTCGAAGGCGCGTCGACGCTGACGCAGCAACTCGCGAAACAGGTCTTTCTTACACCGGCCAAGGATTTCCGCCGCAAGATCAACGAAGCGTTTCTCGCGGTCGACATCGAGAAGAACTTCACGAAGGACCAGATCTTCGAGCTGTATGCGAATCAGGTTTACCTCGGCCACGGCGCGTACGGCGTCGAAGCGGCGTCGCGGCTCTATTTCGGGAAACATGCGAAGGAGCTGACCGTCCCCGAGGCCGCGTTGATCGCCGGAATGATCCGCGCGCCGATGTACTACAGCCCGATCACGCACATGGATCACGCCACGGCGCGCCGCAATCACGTGCTGCGGCGGATGTACGAGGAGCATTACATCAACAAGCAGCAGTTCCAGCAGGCGCTCAATGCGCCGATCGTCCTCGGCACGTACAAAGAGGAAGCGCCGCGTGTGGGCGCTTACTTTTCCGAGGAGATTCGGCAGTACATCGAGCGGAGCGACAAATTCGGCGTCGAGAATCTCTACCAGCGCGGACTGCGGCGCTGGGATCGGCGCCGCGGATTTCGCAAGCCGGCGCGGAATCTCGTGACCGAGGGGATCGATCCGAGCGCGTACAAAGATCCGAGCTGGTCGAACGACGCGTACGTCCCCGACAAGCTCTATCCAGCTGTCGTCATGGCAGCTGACAAGAACGGCGTCACGGCGCGCGTCGGCAAAGACTCGATGACCCTTCCCGCCGCGTCGTTCGCATGGACGCAGCACAAGACGATGGAAGGGACGCTGAAGAGCGGCGACATCGTCTACATCCGTCTCGATGAAGACGCGAAGACGCACGCAAAAAAGTGGATGCTCGATCAGCTGCCGCAGGTACAGGGAGCGGTGGTCATCCTCGACGTGAAGACGGGCGAGGTGCGCGCGCTCGTCGGCGGCTACGACTTCCAGATGTCGAAGTTCAACCGGGCCATTCAATCGCGACGCCAAACCGGATCGTCGTTCAAGCCGTTCGTTTACGGCGCGGCATTCGAGAAGGGACTGACGCCGGCAGACACCGTGTTCGACGAGCCGGTGGCGATTCCGGTCGGCAATCAGATTTACTCGCCGAAGAATTACTACGGCAAGTACGCGGGCATCGTGACCATTCAACGCGCGCTGGAGCTGTCGATCAACGTGCCGGCGGTGAAGACGTGGATGATGGTGGGCGCGAATCACGTGGTCGATTTCGCGCACCGCTGCGGCATCACCTCGGACATCCCGCGCTATCCGTCCACCGCCCTCGGCGCCGCGGGCGTGTCGCCGATCGAGATGGCCGGTGCGTACAACGTCTTCGCGAATCTGGGCGTCTACGTGAAGCCGCGTATGGTGCGCAAAATTGTGGACCAGACCGATCGCGTGCTCGAGGAGCAGCTGCCGGAGTTGTCGGAAGCGACGCAGGCGCAGGTGGCATTCGAACTGGCGCACGTGATGCGCGGCACGATCGACCGCGGCACCGGCTACGAGGCGCACACGCTGCCGCCGCCGCTGGCCGGCAAGACGGGCACGACGAACTCCTACACCGACGCCTGGTTCCTCGGATTTTCGCCGGAATACACGATCGCGGTCTGGACCGGCTACGACGATCCGAGCCGCTCCCTCGGCGGCGGCGCGACGGGTGCGGAAGTGGCGCTCCCGATCTGGATCGACATCGTGAAGCAGCTCGACGTGCAGAAGCTCCGCACCTCGCGTCCCGAGTTCGACGTCCCGTCCGGCATCGTGATGGCGCCGATGGATCTGAAGAGCGGACGACGCGGCATCGGTCCGTGCGAGAGAGTGATCATGGAAGCATTCATCGCGGGGCAGGAGCCCGACAAGGATTGCAGCGGCGCGACCGTCGCGGTGAGCAAGCTGCCGTACTACCTGCAGAAGCCGTTCTATCAGCCGAAGGAGCTCGAGCCGACGCAGGCCGTACCTGACGCGTCCGCGCGTTCCGGCGAAGGCGCGGAATCGCCCGCGCCGAATGTCGATGAGGGACCGAAGACGGCGCCACCACCTCCGACAACGACGGCGCCTCCGGCGACGAGCACCGCACCTCCGCCGCCCCAGTTGTGACGGCCGCCTCCGCGGCCGCGTCGCCTTCGCGCCCGTTGTTACCCCGCGCCGAGCGCGGGGCTGCATTGTGAAACGCGCCTCCGCGCGTACACCCTGGTGCTCCGGCATCGCGATGGCGCGCCGGTCACGCGCGAAGGCGCTGGTGGCGCGCCAGTCCGCGGGTGCGCTGCTGAATCGTGACAGTCACGAACGCCGTACTTCCCGTATCGATGGCGGCGCTCTGCGGGCGGCACGCGCGGAGGCGCGCGTGACAATCCAGCCCCGCGCTCGGCGCGGGGTATGAGGACGGCCCAAGCAGTCGTGGCCGCGGAGGCGGCCACAACACGAGGTGTCACCCGAACCCGATCTGTTATTCTGGGCGCGGGTCCAACAATTGACGATTCCTCTCCTTCCGCCGCGGTGTGTTCACACGCGATGAAGTCGCTTGTCATCGCGCCGCGTTTCCCGTGGCCGCCGTACACCGGCGACCGCGTGCGCGCATTGAGCTGGATTTCCGCGCTCGCGAATCGCGGCGAGGTCGCGCTGATCGCGCCGCGCGGAACGATTCCGTCCGATGTTCCGGCGATGCGTTTCTACGCCGCGCGATCATCGTTGCGCCGCGGGATCAGCGGCGTGATGACTCTGCTGCGCGAACGTCTTCCGCTGCAGTGTCTGCTCGCCGCTCCGTACGACTGGACGCGCGCGATCGCGGACGCACGGCGCGACGTGGGTCCGTTCGACGTCACGATCGTGCTTCTGTCCCGCATGCATCCGTGGGTGCGCGAATCGCTCGAAGGCCGCACCATCCTCGACGCCGTCGACTCGCTTCGGCGCAGCGCCGGCGAACGCCGCAAAGCCGCGTCGCCGTTGGCGCGCTGGCTGTGGAACATCGAGGAACGCCGCATGGCCCACATGGAGCACGACGTGTCGCGCACGTACGGACAAGTTGTCGTGGTCAGCGATGACGAGACCGGAGAGTTCGATGACGCGGTGGCCGTTACGATCGGCGTCGCGGCCAAGCCGCTGAATGATTCCGTGCGCGGCTACGACTTTGGTTTCTGGGGCCGCCTGCCGTACTTTGCGAATGCCGACGCCGCCGCGTGGCTGCTCGATGAGATCTGGCCGGCTATCCGCGCGCTGCATCCGTCTGCGACGCTGATCATCGGCGGCGCGGAAGCATCGCGCGCGCTGCGCAACGATGCGCGCCGCAGCGGCGTCACGCTCGTTTCGCCGGTCGATGACATGCCGTCGTTCGCGCGCAACATCCGCGTGGCGTTGATGCCGTTGCGGTACGGAAGCGGGCAAGCGACGAAAGTCCTCGAAGCGGCCGAAGCGGGATGCGCGATCGTCGGCAGCCCGACCGCGTTGCGCGGCCTCGGCGCGCTGGCGCCGCACACGCGCATCGAGTCGTCCGCATCGGGATTTGCGAGTGCCGCCGTCGATCTCCTGATCGATGCGGATGCACGCGCACGCATGACCGCGCGGCTGCGCGATGTGATCGCCACGCACTACGACCGTGCCACCGCGCTCCGGCACCTTTCCGCCATTGCGGCGGCGGAGGTTGGATGATTCGCCCAGGTTCGCGCGAACGCTCCTTTCGAACGGCCATCCTGCTGATCGGCGATTTTTCCGTGGCGTGGATTTGCCTGACGGCCGTGGTCTATTTCCGGCGCATGGTGCCGATGGCGTTTACGCGCTCGCTGCTCGCGCCGGACAGCCTGCCGCTCGATCCGGCAGTCATCTCTATTTTCACCATCGCATTCCTCGGCGCGCTCGGGCTGGCCGGCTTCTATCGCCGCCGCATTATGCTTCGCGCGCGGCCGGTACTGCTGGTTGCGCTGCTGATTCAAATCGCCGCGGTGACCATCGGCGGAACGCTGCTCGAACAGCCGCTGCCGCGCACCGTCGTCTTCGCCGTGCCGCTGCTGGAAGCGCTCCTGTTTCCGTTGTGGCGCTCGATCCAGTTCACGTTTTGGCCGCTGCGATTGCGCGACACGATCCTCGTCGGCGATCCGGCGGAAATCGCCGCGGCGCTGGCGGTGCTCGAAACAGATCGCGACCGCCGTGTCCGCGTGATCGGTTACGCCGGTTCCGGTGAAGCGGGGGCCGGCGTGCCCTGGCTCGGACCGCTCACGGACGCGAACGTCCGCGCCGCAATTCGCGACGTCGAAGAAGTGATCTGCGTATGGTCCGAGGCTGCACCGAGCGGACGGCTGGAACTGTTGCGCATTCGCGGGCCGCGCGGCTATCTCCTGCTCGCCTCATCCGCGGACGCGTTGCTCGTCTCCTCGGTCCTCGGATGGATGGGCGACGAGCCACTGATCGAAGTGATGATCGGATGCGGCTTCGGCGTCCGCGCGATCGCAAAAAGAACTATCGACGTCGCCGTCACGCTCGTTCTGGCGATCGTCACACTGCCGTTGTGGATCGTGATCGCCATCGCCATCTGGCTCGACGACCGCGGCGCGATCCTCCACCGCCAGATGCGCCTCGGCCTCGGCGGGATCCCGTTCGCGATGTGGAAGTTCCGGTCGATGCGCGTGTCGCCCGAAGGCGCAGCAGCCCTTTCGGACAACGAACGCGTGACGCGGGTCGGCAGTGTGCTGCGCCGCTATCGCATCGACGAACTGCCGCAGTTGCTCAACGTGATCGCCGGCGACATGAGCCTGGTCGGCCCGCGTCCGGAACGGCCCGAAATCGCCGAGCGCATCCTCGAAGAAGTTCCCGATTTCGATCTTCGTTGCATGGTGCGTCCCGGCATGGCCGGACTCGCACAGATCCTCGTGGAGTACGACTCGCGTCCCGCGGTGAAGCTTCGCTACGACCTCACGTACATGTGTTCGTGGTCGCTGTTGCTCGACGTGCGGCTGCTGTTCCGAAGCGTGGCCGCTGCGCTTTCGGGCAGCGGGATGTGATCAGGCGATCGTTCGATACAGATCGATGTGCGCGCGGGCGGCATCGATCGGCGTCGCGATGTCGCGCGGCGGCGTGGCGGTGATGCTGCCGGCCAGCCATTCATTCATGATCGACTCCAACCCATCCGCGCCGCTATCGAGGGGCGCGAGCCATCCGCCGCCGTGCGCGCGAATCCGTTCCGCAGGCGCGCCGAGGTCGAATGCGGCGACCGCGGCGCCGGCCGTCCACGCCTCGGAGATCACAAGGCAATGCGCCTCGGGCCAGATCGACGGAACGACGACCAACCCGACGCCATGCTTTTGCAACAGAGACGGAAGCTCGCCGCCGCGGTAGTAGCCGTGCACGGTGACGTTCGGAAGACGGCGCAGCTCACGAAGCAAATCTTCATCGCCGCCGCCGAAAATGTGCAGCGCGGCGCCGCTCCGTTGCGCCAGTTCCGCGAGCATGTGCGCACCTTTGTGACGCTTTGCGCTGCCCGCGTACGCGATGGCGCGGCGGGGAACGCGGGCGTCCCGCCCGCTCGTGATTTGCGCGAGAACTGCGGGCGGGACGCCCGCGCTCCCAGGCTCGATGACCACGCCCGCAAGTTCCGGAAGCGCGAACAGTTCTCGATGCTGGTCGAGCAAAAACTGCGACGGGAAGATAACTCGCTTCGACGCGGTGAGGATCTCGCGAGCGAGCGCGCGCCGGTCGCGCTGCGCGTTCCGCGGGAGTGACCACGTCTGGCTGAGACAGCGATGACAACGATCGAAATCCTGCGAGTAGAAGCAGAACGCTCCGGCCGGCTCTTCGATCAGATGCGGCCGAGCACAGAACAGCGAAAAATCGTGAACGCTGACGATGATCTCGAAGCCGTCGTCGATCAGCCGCAAGACCTCGGCTAACGGGACGCCGTGCATTCCTTCGAAATGGATCGTGCGTGCGCCGGTGATGGCGATCGCGTTCCGGATTGCGGTCTCGATCTGCGCCGAAACGCGGCGCGTATGTCGCGACGGATGTGACACGTCGAGGACACCCGGACTGACGAGCGCCACACTTCTTAACGCGCGTTCGCATTCGAGCCGCGCTACGAGTTGCGCCTGCAGTCCACCGAGCCGCAGCGAGGTTCCGTCGGCGGCTACGTTGAGAATCGGCACCTCCGCGTTGCCGGCGAAGGTGCCGCGAATCCGCAATGCGGTGGCTTGCGCGGCTTCGTCGATCCGCTCCTGCGTGCGGCGAATCGCGGAGCCGATTCCTTCGCCGCGCATGACCTTCCGAATCGCACGGATCACGATTTGCGGTTCCTCAATACCGCGTCATAAACCGCCTCGATCTCAGCGGCGTGGACGTCGTTCCGTTTCGGCGGATGGATGCGCGCTGACCAGCGATCGATAATCTCCGGCTCTTCGACGACGCGCCGCAGAATCGCCCCCAACGCCTCAGCATTGCCGACCGGAAAAAATTCGCCGCCGTCGCCCGGCGCGAACATCTCCGACAGCGCGCCGCCGGCCGAGGCGATGACGGGAACGCCGCAGGTCATCGCCTCGCGCGCGGCCAGGCCGAACGATTCCAATCCGATCGACGGCACGAGCAGAACGTCCATCGACGAGAAGACGTTCGGTTTGTCCTCTTCGCGGAAGCGCCCTTCGAAAACGACTTCGTTGCCGCGTCGCGCCAGATCTGTTGCGTAGTCGGGAAATGCGTTCGGGTCGCCCCAGACGTGCAGCGACGCCTGTGTGGAATCGATTCCGCGCATCGCATCGACTGCGACATGCACGCCTTTGTGCGGCGCGATCGAGCCGACGTAGCCGAATCGAATCGGACGCACAACGGCACGCCGTGCCCCGTTTGCGATCACGCTCACGCCGTACGGAAGGACGTGAAACGGCTTCGCCGCATCGATGAACCCCGCGCGAACGTAGTCGTCGCGAATGGCCTCGGAACCTGCGATGTACGCGTCGGCCGCATCGATCGCATTACGGGCGGCCGATCGACGCGCGACGTGCAGCAGGCGATTCGTGACCGGCGATGGTACGACCTTCGTCAGCGTCACGCAGCGCGCGCATTTTTCGAAGCCCGGTCCGGAGCAGCGGTTGCCGTCGCGGTCGTAGAGGTTCACGCGCGCGCAGAGGAACCACCAATCCTGAATCTGCAGCACGATGGGGATGCCGAGGCGGTGCGCGACGCGCGCGAGCGAGAAGGCGTGGCCGGCCAGGTGATGGATGTGCAGCAGGTCGGGTTGCTGCTGTTTCAGAAAGCGTTCGAAGTCGCGCTCGAGCAGCCGGTCGCGAATGGCGTTGCGTCGAAATGGATTGCGCGCCGTGAAGTTGTTCGTCACCAGCCGGACGCGCATGCCGTCGTCGAGCAACTCCACCGCCTCGCCGTGCGCGCGCGCCGGATCGCTGGCGCGAACGTAGACGGAGACGTCATCCGACGCCTGCTGCTGCCGGGCGAGCCAATACGCGTACAACTCCGTACCGGCCTGCTGAAACGGCGGCCAGCCGTGAACGAGATGCACGATTCGTCGTTTGCCATCCGACGGCGGCGTGATGGCGCCGACGATCCTCGCGCGAACGTCCGCGAGCGGATCGATCTTCATGAACGCGGCGATGGTCGGCATGTACCGCGGATGCAATCGCCGCAGCGTCGCAGCACCGCGCCGTTCCAGTCGTGCGCGCGATGCTCTGAAACTGCGATGGCCGGCGTGGAAGATGAAGGTTGCGTCGTCGGCGACGTGAACCCAACCTCGCGCCAATGCACGCATGCAGAAATCGTTTTCCTCGCCGTAGCCGAGTCCAAAGTGCTGCTCGTCGAAGTACCCGATGTCATCGATCAGCGCGCGGCGAATGTAGAGACAGACGCCGACGCCGGTTGGGATTCGCGAATACCTGCGCTGCGAAACGTTTTCGACGACGGCCGCGAATGACGCCGCATCAAAACCGGTCGGCAGCAGGTTCTCTTCGAACGGACGCGGGATCGAACACAGCGTCGCGTGATTCGAAAGCGGCGTGACGGTTCCGACGTCGCCCGACGAATACGCGGCATCGATCAGCTTCTCGACCCAGCGCGGCGTCACGATCGTGTCGCTGTTGAGCAGCACGACATCCGAGGACGTTTCGCGCATGCCGCGATTCACGGAGCCGACAAAGCCGAGGCGTTGCTCGTTGCGGAGAAGGTGGAAGGAAAAGTCTGCGAGGACCGACTCCACCGCCACGTCCTGCGGTCCGTCGACGACGAGCGTGACGCGATGCCGCGTCTCGCGCACGACGCTTTCGAGACAGGCGCGAAGCTCCGCCGCCGCGCCGTACACTGGAATGATGATGTCGACCTCGGCCGGCGGCATCGCGCGTGGACGCCCGGCGCCGCGAGTCCAATCGAGCGGACGGCGGGCGACGATCCGGCGAATGGAGTCGGGCAGCGGCACTGCCGCGATATTACGGCGGATGAAGCCGCCAAAGCTCCGCGCCATCGTCGGCGTAGACGCGTTCGAACAATGGTCCGGCCGGAAGCTGCTGCCATTCCGGCCGGCATTGCCGTTTGGAAACGAGCAGGTAGCGGACGTTCAACGGTTCCAGCGCGCGCGACAAATCGTCCGCATTCTTCGCGTTGCCAAAGAACTTCTCATTCGCATACGGCCCGATCACCTCACCGAGGAAGTCACCGTCGCCGAAGTAGTTCAACTGTTCCGCGCCGCAAGCGTAAATTCGTCCCGTCCCGCGCCGCTCCAGCGCGCGAAACTCCGGAATGTGTGCCTCGAGATATTGCCTTCGCGCCGTGGCGTTGAGCGGCGGCGGCCCTTGCTGCCACAGGCGATATCCGGCGTACGCGACGCCCGGCGCGATCGCCAGCATCGACACGGCGACGATCATTTTCTTCGACAGCAACGGCGCGATCGTAACCGCCGCGGCGATGCTGACCAGCGGAAGCAGCGGCAGCAGGTAACGCGAATCCTGTGGCAGGAAGGTGAAGATGGCGACGTAGCCGATGCAGACGATCGACAGAAACGCGGCGCGACGATTTCGCATCGCAGCGATGAATGTGATCAGCATCGAGATCGCGAACAGCGGCGAGTACGGTGGCTGGAAATTAAGGCGATCGCGGGCGAAGATCACATTCCAGAGCAGCCGCAGTGCGCTCGATAGACGGTTCGTTGAGACGGGAAGTCCAACCGTCCACGCACTTGCGCCGAAAACCTTCGACAGAAATGGGAAGAACGGATTTCCGCAAAGCGCAACGATGCGGCCGTACATCGGAAGCAGTGCCAGCAGGAACGCTCCTGCGAAAAGCGTGATGTCGCGCCAGCGGTTGCTGGCGAATAGCAGCAGGTATACGAATCCTGCCACCGCGAAATACCAGCCGAGGTATTTCACGCAGCATGCGGTGCCGAGGAGAAAGCCGGCCGCAGCGGGATGTCGGTCGAGGCAGTACGCACCGGCGGCGACGATGAGCATCAGCGCTGCGTCGACGTACGTCACCGTCCCGATCTGCATCACGATCGGATTGCCGAGGACCAGCGCTGCGGCGAGGATGCCGGTCATCCGTTGCCTCGGCCACGCGATCACGATTCCAGCGACGAGCAGCACCTCGGCAACCGCGACAAAGTGCGTAGCGGTGTCGCCGAGGAGGAGAAAGATGGGGACGCAGAGTGCTTCGTGGAGCTGGGGGAAGATCGGGAATCTCAGATTGGAGTTGAAATTGATCGCGCCGCTGCTCGCGATCGCGCGCACGAAGGGAAGGTGGTAGAGGATTTCGTCGAAGGCGATCGGGGGGTAGAGGGCGAGTAGCGCGAGGGGGATCAGGAGGACGGTTTCACGCGGAGGCGCGGAGACGCTGAGAAAAGAAGAGACTCCGCGTCTCCGCGCCTCCGCGTGAAAAAGAATCAGCGTTGTAGCCGCAACGAAGAGCAACACCCACGGCCGCAGCAGCCCGACAACTGCGAGCATCAGCAACACTTGCCCAAACACCGCGAGCACGATCGTCAAACGAAGAGCCAAGCAAGCGGATGATCGCACGCGGTAACGTTGTGGCCGTGACCGAGCTCTCCGTCGTCATCCCGACCTTCAACACCGCGCAGATGACGCTGCGCTGCTGCCGTGCTGTGCTGGCGTCATTGCCGCCGGAGTCGGAGGTGATCGTCGCTGACGATGGGTCGGCCGACGGCACGGCGGAACTGCTCGCGCGCGAAGCACCCGCGGTGCGCGTCATCCGTCTCGAATCGAATCGCGGCTTCGCGCCGACCGCGAATCGCGGCGTGGCGGCATCGAGCGGACGAATCATTCTGCTGCTCAACAGCGATGCGATCGTCGATGCCGACGCGCTCGCCGGGTTCCTCGCGGCCTTCGCCGCTGATGCGAAGCTCGGTGTCGCCGGCGCACGGCTGCTGAATCCCGATCGGACGCCGCAGTGGAGCGGCGGCGCGGCGCCAACGTTGCCGTGGATGATCGGCGTCGTCAGCGGGGCGGGATATCTGGCGCATTTCGTTCGCCGCGGCGTGCGCGTTCAGCACGATGTCGATTGGGTCAGCGGCGCGGCGATGGTGTTCCGGCGCGAGGTGTGGGACGCTGCGGGTCCGCTCGACGAATGTTTTCGCTTCTACTGCCAGGACATTGAGCTCTGCCTCCGCGCGCGCGACGCGGGCTGGCGCGTGGCGGTGATCGAGGAAGCGCGCGTCGTTCACGCCATCGGTGGGACGGTGGCGGCAGTCAGCGCGCTGCATCACGATCCGGAACGGCTCTGGCCCGATCTGCTCACGTGGGGCGGCAGGCGTTACGGACCTCGGTGGATGTTCATCGCGCGAACGGTGTTGTTGCTGACCGCTGCCCTTCGCATCGCGGGACGGGCGATTCGTGGACGCGATAACGCGGCATTCATCCGGGCGATGAAAGCGATTCGTAGAACGTGAGAAGCCCGCGCGCGAGTTCGTCGTTGTCGTAGCGGCTGCGCACCGTCTCGCGCGCCGCGTGGCCGATTCGCGACGCTGTCTGCCGATCGCGCAGCAGGAGCGCGACTGCGTCCGCGAACGACGCGGCATCGTCCGCGATGAGGATGTCGCGGCCATGTTCGACGTCCAATCCGCCCGCGCCGAGTGTCGTGGCAACCACCGGCTTTCCCAACGCCATCGCTTCGAGCACTTTGATGCGCATTCCGCCGCCGGCGAAGAGCGGCGCGATCATTACGGACATCGTGTTCATGAATGCCGTCGCGTCATCAACCGTCCCGCGAAAGTCGATGTCGATCATCCGCCGCCGCAGCCACGCCGGAGCTGAGCTGCCCGCAATCGTTAGCCGCGCCTGTGGCATCCGTTCGATGACGCGTGGCCACAGCTCTCCGATGATCCACTCCACGGCTTCCTGATTCGGACGGAAATCGAGCGAGCCGATAAATCCGACGCTGTTCGCAATCGGAGCGTCGTGCGTCGGCTCGGCCACGGGGACACCACACGGCACGACTTGGATCGATCGCGTCGCGCCGAGGCGGCGAAAGTCGGCGGCGTCGTCGGTCGAAATCGGAACGATTGCATCGGGCACATTGAGCTGCCGAATCTCGTACCTGCGCAGCGACGCCGCGATCTGCCGGAGCGCAAAACGGCGCAGCGGATTGCGTTCGATGCGCGCGAGGCCCTCCCAAATGCGGAACTCCACATTCAGCGATCGCAGCACGATGCGCGCGCTGCTCTCGCTTCGTACGACATCGATATATGGCAGCAAAAACGGACTCTCGATCTGCACAACGTCCGGCGCGAATCTTCGCAATGTGTTTCGTAACGCATCGCGGAAGTCATCCGAAACGAAGCGCGCGACGAGGAACGGAATCCCTCTCGCCAACGCCGGCGCGATGATCCGCGATGTATCGATATCGATCGCCTGCGTTGGAATCGGCGCGGCCGCCACCACACGATGCTTGCGCGGATTCAGGGACAGAATCTCGACCTCTGCCCCCGCGCCAACCAACCCTTCCGCCAAGCGCGCCATCGCGATCCGCCCGCCATCGATCGGCGGCCACGGCAGACGCGGCGTGAGGATGAGGATGCGCATCAGAACGCGGCATGATAGCGATCGGAGGCAGGAGATCGGGGGCGGGTGCAGTACGATTTGACGATGGCCGAAGAAAACAGCAGCGCGCCGTCGAACCGCCGCGCGCGATCGCAGCGGCGTCCGATCGACGGTTCGCGCGAAGCCATCGTCCGGGAAGAGATCGCGGACGCGCTGGCAGCCACACCGGCCGAGCGCATGGAAGCACTCATCGCACTTCTCGACAGCGCGTACGAATTGTGGAGAACGAGAGGACTGGATCGTGACGAAGGACTTTGCCGATTTCCTCGAGTCACTCAACAGAGAAGGCGTGGGCTATGTAGTGACGCGTTTCAGAAAAAGTAGATTTACTTGGGCATCATGATGCGTTAAGGTTGATGCATGCGCACCACGGTCACGCTTGAAAACGATGTCGCCGTCCGGCTCAAAAGGCTGCGAAAGAGCCGTCCTTTCAAGGATCTCGTGAACGATGCTCTGCGCGCTGGTCTCGATCACATCGAGAGTAAGCCTTCCTCCGAGACGCGCCGCTATGCCATCACGACGGTGAAAGGCCGGCCATTGCGCACGAATCTCGATAATGTTGCCGAGGTCATCGCCGAAGTCGAAGGGGATCGGTTCCGTTGATCCTGGTCGACTCGAATCTCCTCCTCTACGCGAAATTCGAAGACGTACCTCAACATAGCCGCGCGAAGGTGTGGTTCGAAGAACAATTGAATGGAGCAGCCAGAATTGGCATTCCATGGCAGGCATCGCTGGCCTTTCTTCGTCTGGCCACGAATGCGCGCGTGTTCGCGCGACCGCTCACGATCGCAGCGGCGTGGAAGCAGATGTTGGAGTGGCTCGATCATCCAAAGGTCTGGATTCCTGAACCGACGGAAGAGCATGCGGCCGTTCTCGGCGACCTGTTGTTAGACGCCAACGTCACCGGCAATCTGATCGCCGATGCTCACCTTGCTGCGCTCGCGATCGAGCATGGGTTGACTGTCTGTAGTGCAGATTCGGACTTCGCGCGATTCGCCGGCGTTTCCTGGCTGAATCCGATGACGGACGATGGGACGCCACCGTCGCGTCGTCCTCAATCGCGCCGCAGGCACCGCCAGCGCCCCAACTGAGCCCCTACGTTGCGCGCGTGAACAGCTGCCGCTGGCTGACCTGGTAGGCGCGGGCGCGGATCATTTCGCGGATGTCGCGTGGCTTGGCGATGCCGTGCAGCATCGTCGTCGGAAAGGCTTTGTCGGAGGAGATCAGCGTCACGTTGCCGATGCCGAGGAGGCGGTCGGTGAAGGATTGGAAGAATTGTGTGTCGTCGATGTAGCGGAGATCGATTTCATTGAGGCTCTTCGACAGCATTCCGCGCTCGATCATCACGCGCTGATTCGTGATCGTGTAGATCGTGCTTTGCAGCCGCACCATCACGATCAGAAACATGACGATCTGGTAGAACACCGCGATCGCTGTGATCAACCAGCCGATTTTCGTGATTCGGCCGGACATCTCCAGGTCGTTCGTCTGTGACGCGATGAAGCTCGCCGCGACCGGAACGATGATCGCGGTAAGGACGATCAGGATGACCTTGCCGACGAGCACGCGCGCGGATGGCGATCCACGCCACAGCGTTTCCTCAGCCGTCCCCGGCACGGTTGCCGCCGCGGCCGGAGCGGCATACGTCGCTGGCGATGACGGCCGTCCGCAGTGAGGACACGCACTGGCCATCGTGGATACTTCGCGTCCGCAGTCGGGGCAGGTGACGACAGGCATGCGCGCGATTGTAGCGTGTACCGAAGATGCTGCTTAGCGACAGGCTTCGCGAAACGAACGACCGGCAGTTCTAAACGAACGACACCGCCAGCTTCGATCCTTCTTCGCGGTGGATCGTGTCGACGAAGCGGATGCTGTTCGTCTTCAGCGACATGAACAGCGATGACGTGCGGACGCCGCCGCCGAAGAAGCGGACGCCGCGGAGGAGGTCGCCGTCGGTGACGCCGGTGGCGCAGAAGATGATGTCGTTGCCGGAGGCAAGTTCGGCGGTGTCGTAGACCTTCTCGCCGTCGACGTAGCCCATCGACTTCAGGCGTTCCTCCTGCCACTTCTCCAGCGGCTTGAGGCGGCCTTGCATGCGTCCGTTCAAACAGCGCATCGCGGCGGCGGTCAGCACGCCCTCGGGCGCGCCGCCGATGCCCATCGCCGCGTGGATTCCCGTTCCGCGCACGGCGGCGGCGATGCCGGCGGAGAGATCGCCGTCGGTGATCAGTTTGATGCGCGCGCCCGCTTCGCGGATTTGCGCGATGAGATCGTGATGCCGTTCGCGGTCGAGGACGACGATCGTCAGTTCATCGACGTCGCGCTGGAATGCCGCCGCGATCTGATTGAGGTTCTCTTCCACCGAGTTGTTCAGGTGTACGAAGTCGCCCGCGGTGGGGCCGACCACGATCTTGTCCATGTAGACGTCGGGCGCGTTGAGCAGGCCGCCTTTTTCCGCCGCCGCGAGTACGGCGATCGAATTCGCGGAGCCGGTGGCGCAGAGGTTGGTCCCTTCGAGCGGATCGACGGCGATGTCGATCTCCGGATAAATCTCGCCCTCCGTCCAGCCGCGGCCGAGCGGCTCGCCGACGTAGAGCATCGGGGCCTTGTCGCGCTCGCCCTCGCCGATGACGACCGTGCCGCGCATCTTGAGCCGGTTCAGCTCTTCGCGCATCGACTCGACGGCCACCTGGTCGGAGTACTTCCGTTTTCCATAGCCCATCGTGCGTGCTGCAGCGATGGCCGCTTTTTCCGCGACACGCAAAAAACCGATCTCGAGACTGGATTCCATGACGCTCCGTTCGCAGCGAAATTTGGAGGGGCGACTCTAGCAGAATATGGGTGCCTCCATCCTGCGGCTCGCGCAGCGAGGCGTCAGGATCTCCGGTGGTGCCGCGACGCTTGGATTCACCTCACCGCGTCTGTACCGCAAGCGCGCGCACTTCCTCGTGATGAATGCGTCCGCCAAGGAGCGCGGTGCGTCCGGCGACGGAGAGAGACCAGGCGATCAGGATTGCGATGACGATCTCCAGCCACCGAGGACGCGTGCCGCGGCGGTGGCCGATGAAGAGGGCGATGATGGCGACGACCCCGGTGATGCATGAGGACATCACGCAAAATCCTGCCGCCAGATCGTGCTCGTGGATCAGCGTCTTGTCGACGCCGGCAATCGGCGGATTCGCGTGCGAGACGAAGTGCGCGGCGCCGTCGCCGGTGAGATCCGCGGCGATCGCGCAGAGCGCGGCGATGATGCAGACGACGAAACCGGCGGTGACGAATTCACGCCGCTTTCTGATCAATCCAAAGAGCACCAGGCAGAGCGCGAACAGCTCGCCGAACAGCGGCGAGTGGTTGATGGCGAGATGAACGTGAACGGCGCTGAAATCCATCGGCGAACGATATGACGGATGCGGCGCGGTGTCACTCTGGGAACGCGGGCGTCTCGCCCGCAGGACTTGCGCGGGAGGAGACGGCGGGCGGGACGCCGGGGCTACGTTCCGCTCGGCACCATCGCCCGCACCTCGGCTTCCATCTCCGGCCCGAACTCCGTCCGGATTTCGGATAGCCATCCCGCGAGCAGCTCCTTCAGAACGCTGCGGATGACGGCGGGGTAGTCGGACGTCCCCGACGCGATCACGTTGTTGAGCAATTGATCGAAATCGATACGCGCTTCGTTCACGAGATTCATGCCGGCGAGATGCGGAAGCGTTTGCGGCGACATGTGTACGACGACGCGGTCCATGAAGTCGTAGATGTGATCGCCGATGCGCTGGAAGACGATTCCGAAGATGCGTTCAAAGACGCGGTTGTAGCGCTCCACGAACGCTTCCAGCTCGTACTCCGTCTCCTCCGCCGCGCGCTGTTCACTGACGGTGCTCTCGGCAGCTTCGGCGATCAGGTTCACGCTCTGCAGCGCCCAGACCGTGCGGCAGGTGATGAAATTCGAGAGATAACTGCGCGCGCAAATCTCTTCGATCGTGCCGGGGTCGGTGAGGAGATTCAGAACGTGGCTCTCGTCATCGGTCAGCTCGATTGCGTACGTGCGCATGTCGGCGCCCGGCACCTGTTGCAGGATGCGGTCGAGGCGGGCCACGCCGCGCGAGATCAGCGACCAGAACTCGATGCTCTGCACGCCGTCGAGGATCAGCCGCTCTGTATTCAGCGGCAGCGACACGATCTCGGGCGGAAACTCGTCGTTGAATTCGACCGTGTAGCTGCCGGTGCGGTAGCGAATCGCGTTGAGCACGATCGTGTTGGCCTGCCGTTCCAGCGCGCGCATCAGTCCGTCCGGATCCAGATAGCCAAGTTCGCAGAGCAGCGCTCCGATGCGCCGCTGCACGACCAGGCGATCCATGGCGTGGTTGTATTGCTGAAGCGTCAGCTCGCCGCTGCGCAGAAGGATTTCGCCGAGGCCCATGTCGTGATCGGAGCTCGAGGCGAAGACGATGCGGCCCTCGTGGAAGTAGATCGCATCGCTGCGTCCGGGCGCCTCCAGCGACACGATGCCGGTCTCACCGCTGCGGACGAGCGACCGGAAGAGATCGGGCACGGTCGTCTCCGCGAGCGTTCCCTGAATACTGAGGCTGTCGGACATGAATCGGGATTCTATGTGGCGGAGGAGGCGGTTGTCTTTGGGGGTGGGGAGTAGGGGGTGGGGAGTGGGAGGCGGAGACGAATCACCGC
>DASYJF010000124.1:0-11735 GCA_035996815.1 Thermoanaerobaculia bacterium
GGCCGCGCCGGCCCAGCGGGCGGTTGCTTCGAGCAGCAGCGGCCGAGCGTCCGCGGCCTCTGCGGGCGAACGCGCGATCTTCAGTGCGGTCACGGTCAGAGCGCGAATCGCAGACGACAACTGCATCGACGCCTCGTCGAGCCACCCCGAGACGCGCTTGTACTTGCGCGCGGCACGAGTCGGACGGCGCGCCGCGAATCGCTCCGCTGCGTCGATGACGCGGCCTGAGGCCTCGATCAGCCGCAGCGAGCGGTCGATGGTCTGCCGTGTCCGGCGGAATCGGCGGAGCCAAGCGCTTCGCCGTACCCGATTCGAGGTACGTCCCGACACTCCGAGCCGCCGCGACTGTTTCGCGTTCCGATGTGAGGCGGGTCCGAGGTGTACGTTTGACATAATGGTAATTTAAGTCCTCTGGATGCCTTTTGCCAGTGTATTAGGCCATTAAAACCGTGAAATTACCGTCAAACCACAGTTTTAAGTCGTAATAACGCCATCCATAAATGCGTCGATGACTGGCGTTAACCCATCGATGCTATGGGGCTGACCCACCGATGGTATCGAGGGCATCGATGGTGTCGGGCTATACCATCGATGGTATCGAGGGTCATCATCGATGGTATCGGGCTATACCATCGATGGTATCGGGGTTCATTATCGATGGTATCGGGCTATACCATCGATGGTATCGGGGTCATCATCGATGGTATCGGGCTATACCATCGATGGTATCGGGGTTCATCATCGATGGTGTCGGGCTATACCATCGATGCTATCGGCGTTGTCCTCGAAAGGTGTCAATCGACAGGAAACCTTGTTCACGTCGACTCGGAGAATCTGCGCCAGCAGAGGTCGCTCTTCTGATCGTGAGAGATGGCGAGACGGGAGAGGGAACCGGTTTCACGCGGAGCCGCGGAGAACGCGGAGTTTTCTTTTCTCCGCGCCCTCCGCGCCTCGGCTGACCAAGGGAAATGACACGGCCACGCTCGATGAGGTCACCTTCGGCGATTCCGATGCCTCCAAAGCCAAACGCCTCGAGAACGCGATGGAGCCGCTGTGCGTTTTCTGAAGTGGTACGGACAAAAAAATCGATATCGCCGGTAAAACGAGGATGTCCGTGAAAGGCAACGGCGTGACCGCCGACAACGATGTATTCAATGTTGTGAGAGTTCAGTAATGCAATGAACTCTTTCAAATCGGCCTGCAGCTTCGCCAAGAGCACTCCTGTGCCGTTCTATGAGCTCGAGAAGCATGTCGAGCCGCGCCTCTGGAGCAAGGTCTGCGTAGAACTGATCGTCTGCTCGGTCTGCATCTTCAAAACCGCGAAAGACTTGGACTACCCGGTCCACGAGCGCAACTGTAGCATCTGCCCGCCGCTCGATCAGCTTCGCTTCGCACGCGGCGACGGCAGCGTCGCGCGGACCTCTCCATCGTGGCCTGCCTGTACCATGAGCGTGGCATGCGGACGACGTGGAGGGAGCGGCGATACCTTCCTCACATTCTCGTTTTCCTCGTCGCGCTCTCGATCAAGGCGCTCGTGCTGGCGTCCCTTCACGCGCACCCTCTTCTGCAACCGTCCGGGGACATGGACGGCGCCGTCTATCTCGCGCTGGCGCGGAACGGACCGCCCGCCGTCGCCTACTTCGTGTCGCCGCTTTATCTCTATTTCCTGAAACTGACCGGCGGCTCCATCGCGCTGGCCTCGGCTGCGCAGATCATCCTCGGCAGCCTCGGCGTCGTCCTCCTGTTCGACACCGCGCGCCGTTGGTTCGGACTGCGGGGCGCGTTCCTGTCGGCGCTTCTCGTAGTGCTCACCGGGGTGGTGACGTTCGACGAAGTGACCATCCTGCAGTCGGCCCTCGACCCGTTCCTCGTCGCGCTCATGCTGTGGACGTTGACCCTCGCGCTGCAGTCAGACGGCCGCGACGACAAACAGGCTCTGCCCCCTTTCGTCGCTGCCGGAGCGGCTACAGCGCTCTTCGCGCTCAATCGGCCCAACGCCTTGATCTGGCTTGCGGCGTCGGGCCTGCTGCTGCTCCTGCAACGTTGGCGGCAGGCCGCCGCCTTCGCTGCCGGCTGCGCCCTTCTGCTTGCGCCGGTCGTGCTTCGCAACTACGTCGTGGCGCACGAGCTTGTGCTCGTCTCGTCGCACGGGGGGCTGAACTTCTACATCGGCAACAACGCCGAAGCCGACGGGACCTATCACGCCGTGCGCGGGATCCGCCCGACGATCGCGGGACAGTCCGTCGACGCGGCGCGTGTCTCCGCCGCCGCCGTCGGGCATCCTCTCACCGCGGGAGAGGTGTCGCGCTGGTTCTATGGCCAGGCGTTCCGCTGGATCGGCGCACATCCGGGTGACGCACTGTGGCTCTTCGCCCGCAAGCTCGCGTACACGATCCACGAGACCGATCTGGCCCTGAACGCGAGCTACGACTTTTTCCGCAAGGATGTCGATTCGCCGCTGCGGCTGCTCGTCATCGGACCGTGGCTGCTGGTGCCGCTCGGCGTGGCCGGGCCGATGAGCCGCATCCGCGATCGCCGATTCCGGATCTGGGCGGCGTTCATTCCTGTCTACGCGGTCTCCGTGGCGTTGTTCTTCGTCGCCTCGCGCTATCGCCTGCCGCTGCTTCTGGCTCTCGCCGTCTGCGCCGCGGGCATCTTCGAGATCCGGCGCGTCTGGCCGGTGGCATTGGCGGCGGCGCTGGCGTGCGTCACGCTCTGGCCGTTCGCACTCGACAGCGGGCGCTCCTATGAAGAGACGAACATGGCCGTCTACCTGATTTCCAACCACCGCGTCGAGGAAGCGTCGGAGCTCATCTCCCGGGTGGAGGCGCATCACGCCGATCCGGCCCGGCTCTACCTGCGCGCAGGGCTGGCCTACGAGCAGGAACGGGAGGATAGGCGCGCGATCGATGCGTTCGAGCATGTGCTGCGAGCGCCGATCGCGCAGCCCGTGCTGCGGGCGACCGCCACCGCCGAGCTGGCGGAGGAGTACCTCCGCGCCGATCGGATCGAGGACGATCGCCGCCTCCTTTCGTCGATCGACGCCGCGCCACTCCCGGCGGTGCGTGCGTCCCGTCTCGGCCGGATCGCGATGCAGCTTCACGACGGCCAGGATGCGGCGCGCTTCTTCACTATCGCCGTCGCACGCACTCCTGCCGACGCCTCCGCCTGGCACGACCTCGGGATGGCCGATCTCGCGATCGGAAATGCCGCGCACGCGGTCGCCGCACTGACCCAGGCCTCCCGCCTCGCTCCGAAAGACCCTTCGGCGTTGTTCGCGCTCGCCCTCGCCGACGCCCAATCCGGCCAGATCGAGGCAGCGCGGCAGAACGACGAGGAAGCGCTGCGTCTCGCTCCTGATTTTCAGGAAGCGCAAGCGCTCCGGCAACGGCTCCGCCGTTGAAACCGATGCATGCCCGCGCTGCGTTATTGGGACGCCGTCCACGGCGGCGCCTGATCGCCCGGGATCAGCGCGCGTCAGTTGCCGTTTTTACGCGACTGCTCGATGAAGGCGGGCGTGTAACCTTCCCACTCCCGCGGCGTCGGGACGCTGGCTGGAGGAGCGTGGGTTCGCCATCGGCGCGGGCGTGCAGGTGGTCGTCGAGCAGGGACGCGTGACGCTCGTCAGCCATGCCGCCTCGGACTGCCGCGAGTGCCCGTGGATACGAGATCCTCGACTCTTGCATCGAGTGCCGCTAACTCTGTATTCAGCGCGACCCTTCCGGTAGAGACCGATGCGCGGACCGCCCGGGCGATTGGACTCGATGATCCACTGGTCGTCCTGCGTCATGAGCTCGCCGTCGCCCTCTTTCTTGAAGGTCGTGCGACGCCTCCACGAGAAGACAACGGCCGTTGGACGACCACGTCCAACGGCCTGGGTGTGTCGTGTGCTCACCACACGCATCGCCACTCCACCGTCGTTCGACGGCCGCTTGGTGCCGCCTTACTTACCTTCCCACCCTCATCGCACCGACGGCGACGATCAACATTGCGAGGGCCATCAGCATCAAGATCGACAAGGTCGGAATGTTGGCAGCTGGACTGACCAGGATCGCAGCCGCTCCGGACACGGACGGCGCGAAGTTCGGGTCCCCGTTGTAGCTGGCTGTAATCGAATGCGGTCCTGCGTTGAGCGCCGCGGTCGTGAACGTCGCGGCGCCGTTGACCAGGGT
Organism: Thermoanaerobaculia bacterium; assembly: GCA_035996815.1. Taxonomy (GTDB): domain Bacteria; phylum Acidobacteriota; class Thermoanaerobaculia; order Gp7-AA8; family Gp7-AA8; genus JADGNZ01. The sequence goes on from DASYJF010000124.1 coordinate 4,173, forward strand.
ACCGGTCCCAAGGACGGTCGCTCCGTCGCCGAAGGTGACGGTGCCGGTGGCCCCGGCGGACACGGTCGCCGTAAACGTCACAGCGAGGCTGGCGAAATACGGACCGGCCGAACTGGTGAACGTCGTGGTCGTCGGCGCGCGATTCACGACCTGCGTCAGGATGGGCGACGTTCCCGCCGAATGATTCGCGTCACCAGCATAGACGGCGGTGATGTTGTGTGACCCGCCGCCGAGCGATGACGTTGCGAACGTGGCGGAGCCGGTCACAATGGTGCCGTTGCCGAGCGCCGCCACGCCATCCATGAACGTGATGCTGCCTGTCGCGTCGGTCGCCGCGGAGGCCGTAAAGGTCACTGTATCCCCGTATGTCGACGGATTGAGCGAGGAGCCGACCGCGACGCCGCCTGAGGCCAGGCTGACGGTCTGGGTGATGGCGGGCGACGTGGAGGAGACGTAGTTGGTGTCGCCTACGTACACGGCAGTGATCGTATGCGGGCCGGCGGTGAGCGCTGAGGTCGTGAGGGTGGCGGTGTTGACGCTGAGAGTCCCGGTGCCGAGCGGCGTCACGCCATCGTAGAACGTCACGGTGCCGGTGGCGCCCGACGTGACCGTCGCAGTGAACGTGACCGCGGTGCCGTACACGGACGGCGTTCCCGACGTCGCGACGCTGGTCGTGGTGGGTGCCTGATTCACGGTCTGCGTGATGGCCGGAGAGGTCGAACCGCTGTAGTTCGTTTCGCCACCATAGACGGCGGTGATGCTGTGACCGCCGATGCTCAACGCGCTGGTGGTAAACGCCGCGGTCGTTCCGCTCAGCGCACTGATACCGAGTGTCGAGGCGCCATCCTTGAACGTGACGTTGCCGGTGGCGCCGCTCGTCACGGTCGCCGTGAACGTGACGGAAGTGCCGAACGTAGACGGCGTACCGGACGTGGCCACCGATGTCGTCGTGGGGAGCGGATTCACGGTCTGCGTGATCGGAGCAGACGCCGACGTGGCGTAGTTCGCATCGCCACCATAAACGGCAGTGATGCTGTGACCGCCGACGCCCAGCGCGCTCGTCGTGAACGTCGCGGTCGTGCCGCTGAGCGGCGCGCTACCGAGCGGTGTCGCGCCGTCATAAAACGAGACGCTTCCCGTGGCGCCGCCGCTGGTCACAGTTGCGTTGAATGTGACGGAGCCGCCGAGTGCCGACGGAGTGCCGGAGGTCGCGACGGAGGTAGTCGTCGCAAGTGGAAGAAACTCGAACGCGCCGATGTCCGAGCTTGCGCCCTGAGGCCGGGGCACGCCCCGCTGGTCGACTGAGCTCACAGGAAACGCGGTGGCGATGGCGTTATTGGCAGTGCCAATCGCGGGACTTCCAAGAAGCAACGCATGCGTCAGCGTCGGTCCGCCGTTGTTCGCGAGCGATCCGATCATTGGATCAGCGACGGTCGTCGAGGAAGGACAGGTTGCGTCGGAGTCGAGGTTGTTCCCGCCTCCGATCATGTTGCCAAAACTAAGGAACCAGCAGTCCTCCCCCCTGACTTGCCGGGCGACGATGCTGTTCGTCAGCGTCACCGAGCCACCGTAGTTCACCCAGATCCCTCCGCCACCAAGCCCGTCGGAGGAATTGTTCGTTATCGTGGTATTGACGACGGTCGCCAGCGGAGCGGCGCTGAAAAACATACCTCCGCCGTTGCCGGTGGACACGTTGCCGCTCACCGTGGTGTTGGCGAATGTGGCTTTTCCGGCACCATCGCCCGCGCCGCCAGCAGCGACGACGCCGGCGTCGACAGCACCGCCGGCGCCCGTGGTGCTGTTCGCGCTGATGGTGGACTGGAAGACCTGCATCGCGCCGCGGTTGACGATCCCGCCCCCCGCGCCAGCGTTCCCTGTCGGTATCGCCGTTACTGCATTATTGCGCACCGTGCTCCGCGTGAGCGTCAGGGTGCCATCATTGTGGATGGCGCCGCCGGACCTCAAGGCGGAGTTGTTTGAGATCGTCACGGTATCGAGACTCAGCGTTCCCCGGTTGAAGATCGCGCCGCCCGCGCCGTGCTCGCCAGCCGCGTCGGTGATGTTGACACAACCGTTCTGGAGCCTCATGTTGTTCAGGCTCACGTTTCCGAGCCGGCTCACGTAGAGGATCCGGAAGCAGGTTCCGGCCGCCGGATCGCGTTGGATCGTGGCGCCGTTCCCGTCGATCGTGAGTTGCGTGTGCATTTCAGGAAGACCGGAGGTTTCCCGGTCGTTCAACAGCACATCGAGAGGGTACGGATCGCGGTCCGGCAGCACATAAATGCTGTTCGCCGCGAGCGCGATCGTGTCATTGCCTGCTGATCCCGGTACGCAGTCACCACCGGAAAAGTCCGCACCACCTTCGGCATTGAGGATTGCCTCGCGCAGAGAGCACTTTCCGTTGCCAGGGGATAGCAAAACCTCACCGGGGGCGACATTGATGGTCGCAGCCTGCGAAGGCAAGGGGACCAGTCCGACCGCAAACGCCATGACCGCGAACCGCATTGTTGTTTTCAAGAAATCCTCTTTTGTGATTCGACTGCAAATCCCTCGAGCGCGAGGGCGGTTTCGGCGTTGGCGATCCAGGGGCCCTGTAACAGTTTGTCGTTCGTGGCACGTCGTTCGTGTTTTCGCAAAACGGCGAGTGCCGCCAGATTGGCGATCGCCGAAAGGACGAGCGGAAACGCAAGGATGTTGTAGCCGCCCTGCGACGCGCCCGTCCGAAAAGCCCACGTCCAAGCGACGGAAAGGCCGGCAATCTCGAGCGTGAGAAGAACGGCAGCAGCGAACGGATAGGAGCGCATCGGAGAAACCCCGGACGTCCGCGCGCCGCTCTTCGTCGTCACATGAAAGGACGTGTTCGGCGCCACCATGGCCTTCAGCAGCGACAGAAAGTACAGGCCTCCGAGGAAGTTGTTCATCACAGCGCTTTCGATCAGGAAACTTCGGCGTGCCGGTTCGATGAAGAACTGTCGCTCCCATAAATGATTGCCGATCATCGAGACGATGGTGAACACTCCGATCGCCGTGATCAACGGAACCTGCAAACGCACGGTCAGCCCGCCAAGCAGGAGAAAGAACAGGGCGAGCTTGGAGACCATGAAGAACGCTCCCCAGGCGTAATAGTTGAGAAGCATGAATGTGAAGAGCCGTGCCTTCCCTGTGTAGGACCGCCACACTGACGGGAAGTAGCGCAGCAGGAGGTCGAGCCCGCCCGACGCCCACCGAAGCTGCTGCCCGATATAGGCCGCCCACGTCGATGGCAGTTCCCCGACGGCGATCACTTCGTCGACGAAGACTCCGCTCTTTCCGAGCGCGCGGAGACGAAGCATGATCAGGTAATCCTCGGTCAGGTGGACTGGATAGAAGCCGCCCAGATCATGAAAGATCGCGCCTCGGAATGTCGTATGCGCACCCACGATCACGGGCAAGCCGAGCCCGAAATAGCTGCGGTGGATCAGGCCGTAAAACGTGTCGCGTTCCAGGCTCGCGGCCCGGGTGACGAAGTTTTGCTCGCGGTTTCGAAACGATTCGGGGCCTTGGACAAACGACACGTCCCTGTCCTTGAAATAAGGAAGAACCGTTCGATAGAAACCGGCCTTCGGCACGTGATCTAGATCGAGAAAGGTGATCAGGTCGTAGGCTTCGCTCCGGGTCGCATCGAGCCAGGCGTTGAGGTTGCCGCCCTTCTGCCGCGCCTGGAAACACTTGAAGTGGCGGCCTGAGGGCGCCTCGTTGAAACGCGCCACCCCCTTACGCGAGAAGTGACGGATCCGGACACCTCGGTACCCGTAGCGCTGGTTAAGTTCCGCAACCATCGCCCGCACGCGCGGGTCGTTTTCCTCATCGAGCACCCAGTGGTCGATGACGTTTCCACACGGATCGACCTGCGCCATCCCTTCCAGCTTCCCGCGCAGCAGCTCGAACTCGCGGCTTGGAACGATGGTCGTCGCCATGGCGATTCGCAGGCCGGCAGGCGGAGTCGGATCGACGAGCACTGCGCGCTTCATCCCTAGGATTCGGTAGATGTATGTGATCTGCCACGCGATGACGAACGTGCTGCTGGTGACGATCACGACGCGAACGGCCGTCGGAGTCATGAACTGCGAAAGGAAGATAGTAATTACGGTTGCGGACAGCCAAAGCAACGCGGCCAGACAGAGGAACTGCATGATGACGAACACGGCTTTCTGCCGCGCCGTTGCGACGGACTCGAGCCTGTAAACCGAAGCCGGCGCCAGCGAGCCAGCGGGTGTGTGCGTCAAGACAAAAGCCCCCTCGTGAGATAAGAAAAGCAGACCAGGACCGTGCGGCGCCTTCGCCGCATTTATCGCTGTAAGTTGTTTATTTTGAAGCGCCCGCCGTGCCCTGACCTGCTGATTTTGGAAAGGGAGCTGCGACGGTAACACACTCTAGCCGCTTGGAGCCGCTGTCAGCGATGTCTGGCGCCGCGCCGCGCCTGCCGCTTCATCCTGCAGGGCGTTTCTGCACGACCAGAGGTGCCCGCGTCAGGGCGCGAATGCGGGCGAGAGCCTTCTCCGGATCGCAGCGGCCGCGCCAGAATGGCAGACCCGACTCCGGGACCTGGTCACCTGCGCAGTCCACCCTCGTGCTCGGTCCGGCCGAGTACTCGATGCCGCCATTGCGCTGAAAATCGGTGTAGTCAACGCATGCTCGCTTCTGACCCCCTTCCTGACAGAGGGGTTGAGCCTTCGACGTGATGCCGACGAGATCATCGAGCCGCACATAGCCAAGATACGAATACGTGTACTGGCACAACGGAGTCCCGTCAGGCGCGCCTGACGCCGGGCAAATGCCCTCGAGCGGGAGCGAGGTCGGACAGGGCGACGGCTTTTCACGTTGGCCAGTTACATCATTACGCTTCCAGGGACTCAACGGGCAGGCTCCGACGAAGGAATACCAATCGCCCGGATACGCATGGCGAGGGTGGTTGGCCTGGTCCTGGATACCGACATACGCTCCGAAGCTGACGATCTGGTCGCGAGCCTGCGGCGGCATAGCTACCCCATTGTTGAAAGCCATGTATGGACCGAACAGGTTCACGTTGCCTGGCGGATCGTAGGAGGGGAAGATGCGCGCGACTCTCACATTGAGTACGTGAATCTCGAACACCGCAATCGCGTCAATGTCATTGAGGCGCCGTCCGGTAGGCGGCACGGCAAAGCTGGGGATCACCTCGCTGTGGAGGTAGCCCAGCACTCCCCCAGCCGACGCCGCGTTGGTGTTGCCGAGGCGCGTGCCAGCGTCCCCGAGCGATCCGCCGAGAAGCCGGGAATCGATCGCGCGATAAACCCGGAACGAGACGACGGGCGTCGGAGCGGTTTTCGAAAACGCGGATGGCGCGGCCGCGGCGAGGAGCACAAACAAGCATAGAAGCGTAGAAAAACCTGGTTTGGCGCGATGCAGTTTCGGCGACGCCTCACGCCGGCTTCGGAATCGCGAACCATCACTCTCATGCTCCATTGCCGCAGCCTCCGCGCCAATTCAGGATTTGCCCGATGCGCACGTCTTCTCAAGAGACTTGCGCTGGCGGCAGAAGACCGCCGACCCCATCGCACGAGTGAGAGGAAGTTTCGCACCCGATAGTACGCCCAAAATGTCGGCAATGTGAGATCGTGAAGCTGAAGGCTATGGATGCTGGCGCATCGCTTCGGATGCGACCGCCGGGTTGGGGTGTAGGGCTTTCCTGCCTGGAAACTGATCCGCACTCGGTCCCGCGCACCCAAACTTTAAGTTTTTCTTAAGGCGCCAAGCCTTCTGGCCGACGTTGAGCGGGATTGTTCACGATTCGTCAAGCCGTTGCAAAAGCGTGGCTTACGATACGAAATCATCGACGCTCAATCGTCATCGACGTTACGCAAGAAGCCCGCTGAATGGACTCATAACCAAAGGTCAAGCGGAATCTCCACTCCGATGATGACCTGTCTGGACTTGTGGGGAGATATCCCGCGACCACCAGATTAACAACTCCGCGTTTGTCTCGGGACATACGCGGATATCTCCTTTCCTCGGAATGTTACCTCGGTCTGGACTTGTCCGCGCATGTGCGGAAACGCGGGAAGTAGACTCGCGTTAGACACAAATCAGCCAGCCATCGCCGATGTCACTTCAGAAATGATTCGGCAGCGCAACCGCCGGGATCGCCTCGCATCGGTAGTCGCCGTTGGGGGAATCCGCCGCCGGTTGTGTTCCGCCGGACCTGCGTGCACGCACTCATTCGCAGAGGTGCCGCGCGATGACGCGACGATAGGACATTCCGCTACATTGCGCGAAAACGACATGTCCGAACGTAAACGTTGGACTCGCGTTAGACGCTCGTTACTCTGAGCTCGACTCACTCGGATCGCTCTCAGAAGTCGTCGCGAAACGCGAGCTCCGACCAGCGTGCAGTATCTCGCGGTAGGTCGCGCCGAGAGTGGCTGCGAACGGCTGCGCCGAGAAGCGGCGTTTGAAGGTGCTTCGGGCGCCCGCCTGGAGGCACCGCCGAAGCGGCTCGTCGGTAAGCAGGCGAACGAGTGCCGCCGCGATCGCGCCGGGATCGTCCGGAGGAACGAGCAACGAATCCTCGCCATCGGTTAGATCCTCCAGCAATCCATCGATGCTTGTCGCGATCAGGGCGGCGCCCGACTGCAGCGCTTCGAGAATCGCCAGCGATCCGCTCTGCTCTTCGCGCGATGCAAGCACGAAAATGTCCGCCGCACGGAGGAGCCACCTGACGTCGGGAACGACTCCTACGATCGAAACGCAATCGACGAGGCCAAGACTGGTGGCCAACGCGCGGTCGTCTTCGAGCAGGCGCCCTCCGCCCGCGTGCTGCGCCTGAAACGGGATGCCGCCCCTCTTCACCATTGCCAGCGCATGCAGAAGGACGTCGTTACCTTTGCGGGGCTCGTGCCGGGAAACGATTGCGATGAGAGGGACGCCGGAGCCGCGCGGCTCCGGCGGTTCGTCGAAGAATGCGCTCTCAGCGGCGTACGGCATTAAGCGGCAACGCGCCTTGTCGCCATGTCGCTTCCGAATCAGCTGCGCGACGGATTTGTAGTTGACCAGGATCAGGCGGGCGCCGAGGTACGCACGTCGCTCCCATGTATCGACAACTGCCCTTACCCAAAGCGAGAGCGCCGCAAAGCGCAACCGTCGGCTCAGCGAATATGCGCCGCCTCCGCGAACCTGCGACAGCGCTTCGTCACGGTAGGTGGTGTATGAACTTTGGAGCAGCAACGCGTCCACCTTTTTCGTTTTCAGCAGTCTCGCAGCGCGGACACCCGCCACGCCCCAGACCCCGAAGCTGTGGATCAGCACCGGCTCCGTGCGAGCCGCGGCGAAACGCACGATTGCGGCGGCAAGAGGACGGGCGTGCGCCGCGGCGAGCATCTGTCGGAATGGGCGATACGGCGACCTCACGCGGTGGATGACGCCGAACGCCGTCTCCGTCGTGGAGGCGTTGCGGCCCACACAGAAGATATGCGGCGTGAAACCGGCCATGACCGCGGCGCGCGCGTAGCTGCGGACATAACCGGAGTGGCCGCCGCTCACCTCGTC